>CAJMRI010000020.1:0-40896 GCA_905215905.1 uncultured bacterium
GCCCCGATCGGGGCGGCACGTTTTTTATGGCACGTTTTTTGTTATGGGAGATTCATTTGAGCCTCATAGTTATGTTCACGTTCGGGAACATAGCGCCAGTTGCCTCAGCTAAGTTCATGTTCGGGAACATAGCCGTCCGCACCGCAAGACAGCCCGACTACTCAAAGTATTGGAACTTGTTGGTTGAGAAGGCGAATGTTACGACAAAGCCTTCGCCGGCGTCGGATGCCGCGGTAACTTCGATGCCCATCTTGGAGCACAGGCGCGCCACCAGGTAGAGGCCGATGCCCGTTGCGCGCTTGGTGGTGCGGCCGTTGTCGCCGGTAAAACCCTTCTCGAACACGCGCGGCAGGTCGGCCGCGCTCACGCCGCAGCCGTTGTCCGCGACGGTAAGCTCGATGCGTTCGCTCGCCAGGCCCTCGTCCAGCAACGCGCCCGAAAACACGATCTTTGCGCCGTCCTCGCGCGCATATTTGATGCTGTTCTGAATAAGCTGGCCTAAGATGAACTCCAGCCATTTCTCGTCGGTAAAGACCTCGAAGTCGAGGTTCTCGCACACCGGAGCCACGTGCGCCGCGATGAGCTCGCGGGCGTTGGCTTTAATCGCACCCGTCACCAAGGTCTTAAGGTCCCAGCGACGAATCAGGTAGTCGCGCTCCACGACTTCCGAGCGCGCATAGTACAGCGCCTGGTCAATATAGCGCTCCACGCGGGCAAGCTCGCGACCGAGATCATCTACGCGCGACAGGTCGTCTTCGCTGCCGTCCAGGTTTTCCAAAATCAGATGGGCTGCCGCCAGAGGCAGCTTGGCCTCGTGGACCCAGCTCTCGATATAGTCGCGATAGTCATCGGTCTGACGCCGGCCTTCGGCAACCTCGTCGCATGCCGCCTTGCCCACCCGGCGCAAGACCTCGTATTCGAGCTCGCCCTCGGCATAGGTCGGGCATTGCACCATCTCCTGCACCCATGCGGGACTCTCGAGCTCCTCGGCCGCACGCTCCAGCTGGCGCAGAAAACGACGACGGCGCGCGTACTCGATCACGATGCCGAGCATACCAAAGATAAAGGACACGCCGACCGCCACGACCACGATAGAAACGGGTGCGCCGGCGACCGTCAGCACAAAGCAGCTCAGCAGCACGCCGCACGCCCACACGGCGACGGGAAGCAGCGCGTCTTTAAAGAACTTGGCAAACGACATAGCCGTCCCCTAGATCGAATAGCCTTGGCCGCGATGCGTGGTCAAATACCCCTTGATGCCGATTTTTTCGAGCGTGGTGCGCAGGCGGTTGATGTTGACGGTGAGCGTATTGTCGTCCACAAAGGCGTCGGAGTCCCACAGGTCCTGCATGATGGCCGAGCGCGAAACGATCTTGCCCGCGCGGCTCAGAAGCAGCGAGAGAATGCGCAGCTCATTTTTGGTGAGCTCGGTGCTGTCGCCGGTCGCCGTGTTGGTGACCATAGAGCGGGCGAGGTCGAGCTCCAGCCCCTTGTGGACGAGCGTGCTGCGCTCGCCTGACGCCGCGGTGCGACGCAGCAGTGCGTTGATGCGCGCCACGAGCACGCGCGCGCTATAGGGCTTGGGAACAAAGTCGTCCGCGCCGAGCGTCATGGCCATGACCTCGTCGATCTCGGTCGTGCGCGAGGTGAGGACGATGATGGGGACCTCGGATTCGCGGCGAACCTCGTGGCAGATATGCTGGCCGTCCTTGACGGGAAGCGTGAGGTCGAGCAGCACCAGGTCGGGCGCGGCGGCGAGAATATCGCGCGAGACATGCTCGAACGATTCGCAGGCCTCGATTTCAAACCCGGCGCGGGCAAGGATGTCGACAAGCTCACGACGAATGGGCTCGTCGTCCTCAACGATATAGATTAGCGCCATGGATTCCGCTCCCCTCTTGGTTGTCTTGCCACCATTATGGCTGCGAAACTGCAGGTGCGCGCCACGTACGTCGCCAAGGTGACAGAACTGTTCGCGAGCGGGGGCGTTTTGTCCGCCTCGCACTCGCAGCGGTGGCGGGAACCAAAATGATTCTTTAATCCCCGTCCCAGAATAATCATTTAGCGACGGGCACGAAGCTTTTCGTAGCCGTCGGCGAAGAAAGCGACCGTGGCGGCGTCGGACTCGGCGGCGTCGGCGTCGGCGGCAGGCACCACGCCGTGCTCGTCACTTACCAGGAACAAGGCGCCCTTGAGCTGTGCGGGAATGTCCACGCGCGTGACCGGGATGCCCTTGGTCTGGGCCAGCTGCTCTATGAGCGTCGCCGTGCCGCACAGGCACTCGTCCGCCGGCGCCACAAAGGCCAGCTCGCCGTTGTTGACGGCAGCGAGCAGCTCGGGCGCCACGCCGGTTTCGTCGGCCTCGGAGCGGGCCTCGGCGGAGCGGGCACGCAGCGCCTTGGCCGAAGTATCGGCCAGCGGCTCGTACTCACCCACCGTCATGGCGGCATTGCCGTTAACGTCGATCACCAGCATGAGCACGCCGTCGTGCGCGGTGTAATCGCCCTCGGCAAGCGACCACTCAACGTGCTGCTTAGCCCAGCTGAGCATGTTATGGGTAAGCGGCTCGCCCTGCACCAAGCGCTCGGACAGCGCGCGAATGTGACGGTTGAGCATGGGCACCTTTTTGTTGGACATGCGCCAACGGCAGATAAGCGCGGGCTTGTCGAGCGTAAACTTCTCGACCGCCTCCTGATTGGCGCAAAAGTCCTCGTACGCACACTGGTCCTCGGCATTGCCAAACAGCTCTGCATCATCAATCTGGGGCATGGTTGTACCTTTCGTGTTAGTCATTCCGTCCTCTTATACCAAAAAGACGGCCCTCCAAACGGAGCGACCGTCTTTTGCAGAGATTATTTTAGAAGCGAGGCGGTCCAAGGGACGAGATAACATCCCATCCTCCCCAGTCAACCTAACAGGTCGGCGAGGGTTGCCCAGGTGCCGCAGATTGCCGTGAAAGAGGAGCGACGCGTACTTGGGTACGCGAGCGACGAATGAGCGGCAAGGTGCGGTGGTTGGGCAAGCCGCAGCGCCACCTCCCTACTTAATGGCGGAAGTGGCGGGCACCCGTGAAAACCATCGCAATATTGTGCTCGTTGCAGGCCTGGATGCTCTCGTCGTCGCGCTTGGAGCCACCGGGCTGGATGATGCAGGTCACGCCGTGTGCGGCAAGCACGTCGACGTTGTCGCGGAACGGGAAGAACGCGTCACTCGCGCAGGCAAAGCCGCCCTTCTCCACGCCTTCGCGCTCGCAAAAGTCCTCGGCGCGTTCGCAGGCAAGCAGTGCGGAGTCAACGCGGTTGGGCTGACCAGGGCCCATGCCAATGCCGGCCTTGCCCTTGGAGACCAGGATGGCGTTGGACTTAACGCCCTTGCAGACCTTCCAGGCAAACTCGAGCTCGGCCATCTCGGCGTCGGTGGGCTTGCGGTCGGTGGGGAACGTAAAGGTCGCGGGATCCTCGGTCACATGGTCGACCTCCTGCACCAGCATGCCACCGTCGATGGAACGCAGCTCCACCTGGGCGCCGTGGTCCACGCCGCCGGTCGCCAGCACGCGCAAGTTGGGGCGCTTGGCCATGCGCTCGAGCGCCTCGGCGGTGTAGCTCGGAGCGATGATGACCTCGACGAACTGCTTGTTCTCGTCGGCAAAATGCTCAACCAGCTCATAGGGAACCTCGCGGTTGCAGGCGATGATGCCGCCAAAGGCGCTCTTGGGATCGCAGGCAAAAGCGCGGTCGTAGGCTGCCGTGATGTCCTCGGCAACGGCAGAACCGCAGGGGTTCTGGTGCTTGAGGATCACGCAGGCCGGCTCGTCGAACTCGCGGACCAGGTTCCAGGCGGCATCGGCGTCCAGATAGTTGTTGTAGCTGAGCGGCTTGCCCTGGATCTGCTCGGAGCCCACAAGCGGGAACTGCGAGCTCGCGGTGTTCTCGCAGCCCTCGGCAAAGCGATAGACCGTGGCCTTCTGTTGCGGGTTCTCGCCATAGCGCAGGTCGTCGACCTTCTCCAGCGAGATCTCGAGCTTGGCAGAGGTGTCCGCCACGTCGCTTGCCTGAGCGGCAAGCCAACGGGAGATAGCCGTGTCGTAGGCGGCGGTAGTCTGGTAGACCTTCACCTGCAGGCGGCGACGGGTGGAAAGCGTGGTGCAGCCACCGGTCTCGCGCATCTCGGCCAGGACGGCATCATAGTCGGCCGGGTCGGAGATGACGGTAACGCTCGCGGCGTTCTTGGCGGCAGAGCGCAGCATGGAGGGACCACCGATGTCGATGTGCTCGATGGCATCCGCAAAGGTGACCTCGGGGTTGGCGACGGTCTTCTCGAACTCGTACAGGTTGACGACGACCAGGTCGATCAGCTTAATGCCGTGCTGAGCGGCCTCCTGCATGTGCTGCTCGGAATCGCGGCGGGCCAGCAGCGCGCCGTGGACCTTGGGGTGCAGCGTCTTGACGCGGCCGTCCATCATCTCGGGATAGCCCGTGAACTCCTCGATGGGGGTTACGGGAACGCCCGCGTCCTCGATGGCACGAGCCGTGCCGCCCGTAGAGATGATCTCGACGCCAAAGTCGTCAACCAGCGTCCGTGCGAAATCGACGACGCCCGTCTTATCGGTAACCGAGATCAACGCGCGTGCGATCTTCACATCAGATCCCATGCAGTCCTCCTGTCTGGTACGCCGCCGTGCTCTGTGAGTCGGTGATACGTCGATCTGCAGCGCTCGCGCAGCGGCATTGAAAATACTGATTCAATGTAGCGCATCGAGCGCGACGTTGCACCCCGCAACGCACGGCTGTGCAGAAAAAGTTTGCGAGCGGGGGTTGCAGGAGCACCGCTGAGCACGGTGAGTTGATGGAACACAGGGGCACCATAATTAGATGCCAATGGCGTGGTAGAACTGTGCTCGATATGCATCCGCAATAGAAAGAGGCACCATGGTCTCGCGGGTTCTCTACCGACCGTTTGATACCGAAGATTTCGACGCCATCGCGCTGATCTTGCAGCAGCTTTGGCACAACAACTCGGGTAACGATGAGTACAACCGCCTCGAAGCCGCGTGCGACCTTGCCTACTGCCTTTCTTCCTCGACGTTTTCGCAGGTTGCAGTTATAGATGGCAAGGCACGCGGCATTTCGCTTGCGCGTGCGGGACAGAGCTCCGGCACCACCGTTAAGGAACACTGGATGGATACCGAACGCGCGCTGCTATCGCAGATGCGTGAGCTGGAGCCCGATGCCTGCGCCGAGTATCTCTCGTTTGTACGCGCAACCATCCGAACCAACAACCGTCTGCTCGAGAGCAGCCCGTTGCCGCACGACAACGAGGTCACGCTGCTTGCCGTGGATCGCGATGTCCATGGCCTGGGCGTTGGCACGGTTCTGCTCGATGCCGCAGTCTCGCACCTGTCCTCGCTTGGAGCGACGAGGGCGCACCTGTACACCGACTCCAACTGCTCGTGGAAGTTCTACGAGCTGCACGGCTTTAAGCGCACGGCCACGCACCGCGCCAACCGCGAAGAGCGCCGCCACGCCATGCCGCGTGAAAGCTTTCTCTACGAACTCGACCTAACAGCCTAGCCCAAGCAGCCACACCTAGTCATTTAAGAACGTCCCCAATGACTGATCCCCAACAACTAGTCATTTAAGTCTGTCCCCAATGAGTGGCCTAGGGGGTTTGTAGATAGCCCTGGTCAAAAAACATCAAATATGAGTACTGTTACCTTTTTAGTAGCAGCGATTTGGGACATTTTTGACGCTTGTAGGCATGACGACCAGCTGCATGAGCTGACATAACTCCCCAAATGTTCAATAAAATGGGCTCCTAACGAGAAGTACTCTCGTTAGGAGCCCATTATTATGTGCAAACATATGTGACCAACGCAGCAACAGTACTCATATTTGGCATTTTTTGTCCACTGTCCCTTGCGCGAAGGTCCGCAGCGGAAAGTTTGACCCGTTTCGATGCACAAAAATGGGATGAATCTTCCCTGGCAACCGCCCAGAAAGATCCACCCCAAAGCAAGCGCTCGCTAGAACGTTCCGCCGCCGCCTCCGCCGACGCCGCCACCGCCGCCACCGGAAAAGCCGCCACCGCTGCCGCCGCTCGAGCTATCGGAACTCGAAGCCAGCTCGCGGATGGTCTCGTGGTACACATCGTTGAACGAATCGAGCGGGGACTCGTTGCCGTAGTGATGGTAATACCACCAGTAGCAGGGGTAGTTGTCGTAGAAATCGTCACTGTTGCGCAGGTCCGCAGGCACGGCTTCGGCCAGCTGTCGCAGCACTTCTTTCGAAACGCCCAGGGCAACGCCCATCACCAGCAACTTGTTCCACAAGATCAGGTCGCTGGGGACGGCCTCCTTCAGACGCGTAAAGTCCTCGAGCCAATGCTTGAGCGCCTTGCAGCGAGCCGCCACCTCGGCGCCCTCCGGCGTGTAGCGGCGGAAGGTGCAGCTCAGGACAAAGCCCACGATCGTGACGGGGATCGAGATCATAGCGGCACCGACGTTGGCGTCCGCAAAGTCGGTATAGATCAGAGAGCCCAGAATGCCAAAGACGATGATGATGCCGAGAACCAAGCCGGCAACCAGGGCGATGGTGCCGTCCGAGGCGATAAGCTCGCGCGTCTCCAGCTTGCCCTTAACCGTGCTTTGATAGTCCTCGAGCTTGTTGCCAACAGATTCAGTACGCTCGCTGGCATACTCCTCCAGCTCGCTAAACGTGCGTGAACGGACGCCGTCTTTATCGGGCTTAACGCCGGCGAAGAAGACCTTGAGCACATCGCGATCGATGCCGTCCTTCTTGGCAGCCTTCCAGGCCTCGTCGGTCACTGTGATGCGATACGTCTGCTCCTCTTTTTCGCGACGGAGCAGACCCTTCTTCTTGGTCTCGGTCGCTTCTTCCAGCTTGATCACGCGGTCGTCGGTGAGCTTCATAAGCGTGGCGATATATGCCTGATCGGGCACGTCGTTCCAGCTCATGAGAGCTGCAAGCACCGCGGGATGGTCGGCCGAGGGCACATCGCGGAAGTACTCGTCCTGGAAGAGCGGCTTGGGCTTGGGCCTGCGCAGCTTAAGCATCACGATCACACCGGTATAGGCAACCGCCACGACAACACACACCACGGCAATCGCGCTGGCAACCGCACGCGCGTGCTCACGGCGGGCGTTAGCTTCGTCGGCCCATTCCTTCTCTTCGCTCAGGATCGTTGACATGCGCTCTTCGCCCGAGGCGGCAAGCTGCGGCACCCAGTCGCTGGGGAAGGCGATGCGTGCCTCGGCGAATTCGCCCTGATGCACGCAGGGAATGGTATAGGTGACCATGGGCTCGTCCTCATCGAGCGACACGTCGCCCGTCAGCGGACCGTGGCCCCATGCGCGGAAGTTATCGCCCTTGACGGCAGCCGTCCCGGCAGCGGCATTTGCGAAATACACTTCCATCTCGACGTCATCGGAATCCGCCGACCAGCCGTCACCCACAAATTTCCAGTAAAGCTCGGCGGTATCGGCCCAGTTCATAACCGCACCGGTCATGGAATAACTCACGTAGTAGATTGCGCTGTCGCCGCTCTCGTGGGGGCTGAACACCTTAATCTTTACGCCGTCGTCGGACTGTTCCACCGTGTAAACGCCGTCGTCGCCTTTGTTTGCGCTGTCGACCTTGTTAAACGCAGTGTCGTCTTCCTCGACGCTTAGCACATTGACGACCACCGAGCCGCCTTGCTGGTTAGAGCTTGTATTGATATCCCAATACACGCCGTTGATGTCGTCGTCGAAATCGAACTGGCGTCCCTCGACAACGGTCAGCGAGCCATCGGCCTCAACCGTGGCGCCGATGTAGGTTTGGCTCATGGAGTAGCCGTCGGCGTGCGCGGCGGCAGGCAGCAGCAACAACGCAAGCGCGACGAGTGCGCAGACGGAAGCGAATCGCGCAAACAGGCGGCGCTGCCGACAGGGCTGGGCAACGGGGGCGTTCATAGGCACATCCTTTGTCTGTGGTACCAGTAGCGTCATTGTCCCACGTTTGCGGGCTCATGTGACGAACATCTAGGCCAGCGGAGTATCAAACGGGACGAAAGTCACGTCCACGGCCGGCACTTGGGGACGTTCCTTATCTGCCGGCAGTCTGGGACACTCCTTGCCATGGCCCGCGCCAGCAGCAGACACCACTTCACAGCTCCGTCACAGGTGTAGCGGCTTTGTGTTGCCGCTAAAAACGCTGATTGAGCCTGCGGGCGAAGGGCATAAAGCAGTTGAGCGAAAACGGTTTGCCCCTTTCCCGTTCGCTCGAGGATCATGTCCCCCTTTTCCGCGGAAACCCCGGCAGTTGCGAAGAGCTGCCGGGGTTTCTGTCGTCTTAGGTGCCGAGTTGATGGACAGGTATCAAAGCACCGAGTCTGCGACCCGCCATACGCAATGAGGGGCCTCGACAACTTGCGGACCACAGTGACGCCTCCCCATCGCGCCCCGCGCTATACTCGTCCGCATGGATATCAAAGCACGCAACATAGCAACGCCCGCCGTGGCCACGTCGACGGCGACTCCCTCTCCCACCCCCGTCGTGGGCCGCTTTGCCCCGTCGCCCTCGGGCCGCATGCACCTGGGCAACGTGTTCAGCTGCCTGTGTGCGTGGCTTTCGGCCCGCAGCCAGGGCGGCAGCATCGTGTTGCGCATCGAGGATCTGGACGATCGCTGTAAGCGCCCGGAACTTGCCGCTCAACTGATTGACGACCTAGCCTGGCTGGGACTCGAGTGGGACGAAGGCCCCTATTACCAGCACGATCGCCTGGATCTGTATGAAGCCGCCCTGCGCCGTCTGCAAGACGCCGGCCTCACCTACCCCTGCTTTTGCACGCGCGCCGAGCTCCACGCCGCAAGCGCGCCGCACGCCAGCGACGGCACGCCCATCTACCGCGGCGCCTGCCGAAACCTTTCTGCCAAAGAAATCGCCCGCCGCAGTGCTCTGCGCGCCCCAGCCACGCGTCTGCGCGTGCCCACCGTCGATGATCTCGCAGACGACGTGATCGAATTCGTGGACCGCACGTATGGTGCCCAATGCGAGGCGCTCGCCACTGAGTGCGGCGACTTTTTGGTGCGCCGCAGCGACGGCGTGTTTGCCTATCAGCTGGCCGTGGTGGTCGATGACGCCGCCATGGGCGTCACCGAGGTCGTGCGCGGATGCGATCTGCTGGGTTCCACGCCGCGCCAGATCTATCTGCAGCATCTGCTGGGACTGCCCATGCCGCGCTACGCGCACATTCCGCTGCTCATGTCACCGGACGGCCGCCGCCTTTCCAAGCGCGATCGCGATCTGGACCTGAGCGAGCTCCGCACCCGCTTTGGCACACCCGAGGCACTGTTGGGATGGCTCGCCGGGCAAACAGGCATCGCGCCGGACACCACGCCGCGTACCGCCGAGCAGCTGGTCGAGCACTTTAGCTGGGACGTCATCCGCGCGCACCGCGAGAACATCACCGTAATGGCCGAGTAGTCAAACGCCCTGCCCCCTTCACTACCCCCCCCCGACGAGTGCGTAATTCTGTATCTTGTTATGTACGGAATAGTTCCGTACAATGATGCAAAGGAGGTTTTACCATGCCAACGATTGAGAAACAGCGCCGTATGGATCTAAGGCTGACCGAGCGTCAACGCCTTACTTACGAGCGCGCCGCGGCCTTGCGCGGGCAAACTCTCACCCAATGGGCCACGGCTCACCTTGACGAGAGCTCCGCACGTGACATCGCCGAGGCGTCAACAACCTATCTTTCTCCTGATGGTTTTGATGCATTTTGCGAAATGCTCGACTCACCCATGCCCCAAGCCGCAAAAGCGTTGCTCGACCGTAAAGCGATTTGGGAATGAGCACGTTTACCAAGCCCGTTCAACTCCCCGTTGGTCAAGGCATCGAGGCTTTCCACTGCGGTAATACCCTTGTAGACGGATGGGCTAAAAACAGATCAGCCTCGGCGCGAAGAAGAGGGTCGGCGGTTATATACGCATCGTATTACGACGGCGCAGTCGCCGGGTTCTATACGCTATGTACGCACTCCGTAGCTCGCGAAAATGTTGACGGAGGATGGTTCGTTCGGAACTCCCCCTCCCAAGTTCCCGCAGTGTTGCTTGGAATGATGGGGGTTGATGAGAAATTCAAGGGGCTTGGTCTGGGAGCATCGTTGCTCAAAGATGCCATCGAAAACGCCTTGAAAATTTCTGCCCTAGCGGGAGCGCGAGCTTTGGTTGTCGATCCAGTAGATGATGAGGCGGCAGCGTTCTATGCGCATTTCGGCTTTGCAACCCTACCCGGCACCAACCGAATGGCGTTGAAACTCTAGACCGCCAGCAGCATCTCCTCCAGCTCCCAGTATGTCTTAAGTTACCCTACAGATAATGACTATTGCCAAAATGTAGGGTAACTACCCAAGACATCATACGAAGAGCTCGCTATGCCTGCCCCTACGCAACGTCCCAGGGCTGGAGTTCGTCACCCAAGCGGACGATGCAGTCGTAGAGCACGGTATGGCGCTCGGCCGGGTTGGCATCCCGATGGAAATGCCCGTAATACCAGCACTTGTAATCCAAGCGGTCTTCCAGCTCATCGAAAAATGCCGTAAGCCGATCAACGGCGGGGTAATTCCAGCCGGGTGCCGGATAAAGCGTGGGCGAAAGCATGCGCGTAGGGCAGGTGTGGGTGACCACGTAGTCGACCTTCCAACCCACGCTGTCGAGCTTTGCCCGCGCCTCCTCAAAGTTGCGCTCGTCCGGCAGTTCCTGCGGCCACCAGCTGGAATAGGGAATGCGGTATCCTTTGTCCACGCTCGTGGCGCCGCCCATGGTAAAGATCGTTGAGCCGTCGAGCTCAAAAACCTCGCCGCGCGTCAGGCGCCGTATGGGGGAGGTATCCGACAGACGCTGCGTCAGCCCACCGTGCCACAGCTCCATGGGACGCTCCGCCCAGTGATCGAAACGCTCGTGGTTGCCGTCGACGAACAGCACGGTATAGGGGCGCGACTCCAGCCAAGCGATGTCGGCACATTCCTCGGCAGAGAAATCCCAGGGAAAGCCAAAGTCGCCCGCGACAATCAGATAGTCGTCGCTCGTCAGGCTATCCCCAAGGTCCCAATCGCGCAGCTTTTGCATGTCGAGGCCGCCATGAATATCGCCCGTCACATAGACTGTCATCGGATCACCACTTCCCTCTTATAGGCTTCGAGATCGCGCTCGACCTGCTCATCGCCCGTGGCGTTGACCCACCACGGCCACTTAACGCAACACGCCGGCTCGTCGACCTGCGCAAACCATGACTTGAGCTCCTCCAAGCTCACCGGAGCGTAGCCGCTGGCGTCCACGCCCACGTCATAGCGCAGCAGTCCCTGCCGAAGGTTGAACTTGTTGTACGCGCCGCCGCAGCTGTGGATATGTCCGTGCAGATGCCAGCCGCCGTGCGACATGCCCTGCCAGTCGACCATGGGATAGTGGCTCAGCACGATTTTTTGACGGTCGATCTTGAGCACGCAAATGGGCGGCTCGACGATAAAGGCATCCGCCACCGCAGGCTGCGTCCAGTCTTTGTCGTGGTTGCCGGGCAGCAGATGGACGCGCTTGCATGCGATGCTTTTGCGCAGCTCGTAGGCATCTTGGACCGTCATCTTAAAGCTGAAGTCACCCAAAATGTAAAGCTCGTCATCCGCAGCGACCTTGCTATTAATGCTAGCGACCATGGCGTCGTTCATCTGCCCAACAGTCGACCAAGGCCTGTCGGCGAGCCGCAGCATGTTCTCGTGCCCAAAGTGGGTATCGCTGGTAAACCAGATCATGGGGACCTCCTAACGCTCTTGCTCAAAATAGTCACTCGCCGTCTCATCCTGCCCATCGGCACATCGCGCTTCGATCGGCACGATATCTTGGTAGATAAGGCGATGCCTGTCATCGCGCCATTCATCGTCATGGTAATGGCCAAAGAACCAGGTGCGGTAGTCGAGCCGCCCGTCGAGCTCGCCCAAAAAGGCCTGCAGCGAATCGTCGTAGAACTCGCGATTGCACTCCATGCACAGCTCGTCAGCCAAATCGACCGGCGCCTCGTGCGTCACAACATAGTCGACCTTCCAGCCCGCGCGATCGAGCGAGGCGCGACAGTGTTTGATCTCGCGCTCACTCGGCATCTCCTCGGGCCACCACGTCTTTCCCTCCTGACGCCACTGTTTGTCATGGCTCGCGGCGCCACCCATGGCGAGCACCGTGGTCCCCGTGATGTCGAACACCTCGCCGCGCATCAGGTGCAGCACGTGCGGGCGAACCTCGTGAACGAGGCCCCCGTTCCACTCACGCATTGGCAGCCCCGCCAGCAGATGATGGTTCTCGTGATTGCCGTCGACAAAACACGTGGTCCAGGGCTTGGACTCAAACCAGTCGAGCCAGTATTTGTCGGTGTTCGAGCCGCTCCATATAAAGCCAAAGTCGCCGGCAACGATGACAACGTCATCGCGCGTCAGAGTTCGACCCAATGGCCAAACGCGCGACGAGAAGCGACTCGCCCCATACTCGGCAACACCGTGAACGTCTCCGGTAACGAAAATAGACATCAAACAACACCTCCGTGCTGTGCGACTCTGGACAAATCAATGGAAGAAATTGCAGGCCGGGCCGGCATCTGTATCCCTTAGGGCTTACCCTTCGTTCTTCCATCCAAACGGGTCAAACACCCAAAAAGCTAGATCGAGCACGCCGCCGGTCATCATGGCGCCGGCAAGAGCCATGCAAACGTGTAGAGAGCTGGCGCTTCGAAGCACGTCAAATGGCCCCAAAAACAGCCAGCAGCGCGACCGCTGCGCCGGCAAGGCATAGCGCGAGGCACGGCCCCGCGTCCTTGACGCACTTCTTTGCGAGATGCTTGGTGTTGTCACTCATCGATTTCGAGCTCCTTAGAGGGTCGTTGTTCAGGTACGTGCCGTCGCGGCAGAGCAGGACGGCAGGTTAAGTGCCCCACGCCACGCGGACACAGCTGAAAGCCCTCGCTCAAATAACAGCGCGCCGCAGGATTCGTATCACCTGCGGCGCGCCGAAAATGATCCGCTTTCCTTCGTCCCCAACGGATCAGCTGAGTTGGTGCCGCTCGACGGAGAGGAAGAAGCCGGCGGCGTCACGAACTGCGGCAATGTCGCTAGGCATAGGAAACAGACGCGCTCTAAACGCCCTAAGCCCCAAGCCTACCCATTAAGAAATCGACTGCTGAAACGATTTTGATGCCGTCAATATCGGTCGGATGACTTCCCCGGCGAACGACGATGATCTTCTCGTAACCGCCGGTAATCTTCTCGAGCGACCTGAGCTCAAATGGACGCAGCTCGCGCTTACGCGTCGCCTCCTCGTCAATCGACTCCGTGACCTGAATAAACTTACGATCCGAGCCGTCGCCGATTGCAACAAAGTCGATTTCAGCATCTCGAAGATGACCTGTGAAGACTCGGTATCCGTCATAGACAAGGCGATTGTAAACGGCATTTTCGAGAACACGCCCACTGTCGCTGCCGCGATACCCATCCAAGAAAGCTCGAAGCCCCAGATCCTCAATGTAGAACTTTCCACCGGTCTTCAAAATGTCCCGACCCTTAATATCAAATCGGCGCGCATGCGAAAAGATATAGGTCTCCTCAAGGGCGGATACACAAGTGTCCACAACGCCATGCGAGGATTTCAGCCCGTTCTCCGCCAGCGTTCCAACGATCTTATTAATTGATGTCGGGTTTGAAATGTTATCGGCTAAGTAGGATGTAACGCGGTCGAGCACGCCCTTGCTTGTCACCGATCTCCTGCCCCGACGGGCTTCGCGAGCCAAAATGTCGCGCCCGACGATTGTCTGGTACGTGCTCCAGATGTAGTCCTTCATTTCCTGTTCCGGCAGCTTTGAGGCGGCAAGGAACGGCAGACCTCCAAACATTAAATAACGGTCGAGAAGATCGTCGAGCGCAACGATGTCCTCCCGGCCAAAAACAGCAAGCCTATTCGTGACGTCAGTCGGACCAAGAAAGTTGACATATTCCGAAAAAGCGAGCGGATGCATCCGAATCTCGACATACCTGCCCGAGATTAAGGTCGCAATCTCAGACGACAGGAGAAAAGCATTCGAACCAGTAACATATATATCGCAGTCCCGGTCGACACGAAGTGCGTTAATCGCCTTCTCCCATCCGGCAACCTCCTGAAGCTCGTCGAAGAAGAGATAGCACCTCTTGCCCGCAGGCATTAGGCCGTCGACGTGGCGGTAAAGCTCTCGCCAATCACGCACGCCCTCCAGCTCAAACGACTCCATCTTAAAGGTCAAAAGACATTCGGATGGAACGCCGTTATCCTCCAGATGTTTGCGCATCATGTCCAGAAGCGTCGATTTGCCACAACGGCGCATACCCGTTACGACCTTGATGACATCCGCATCACGAAAGGCGATCAACTTTTCGAGATATCGATTTCTAGGAACCATCCGTTTATCCATCGCCCGCCCCAATCTGCAAGTTTTTCTCACAGCATGACAAGAACTTGCGAGTTTTGCAAGTTTTTCTTACGTAGCGACAAGAACTTGCAAAATCTCCTCGGAGTCATTTGCGGTCGGATTCTGGCGAGGCCATGCAAAGCAGCAGGCCACGTGGCAACAACCAATGCCAACTCTTTACAGAGCCTCTGCCCCATTAGCGTCCCCATGCCACCTCGCCCCTCTTGAATGCAACAAATCTAGGTAGATGTCCCCGAGCCAACAAACGCAACCATACGTCCGATGTAAAGCCCGCAAGTTAATTACCTCCCACCTATCGTGTTGGCGCCTCGACCGCCATAGACGTCAAATACCCCGCCAGGCACCTGCCTCAAAATACTGCAGCAAGAAATGACGACGCGACGCAGTTCGATGTCCCCCATGTGTATCGTCTTGACAAATGGATTCTTTTATAAGAGCTGGCCGCATTGAGACAAATCCAATAGAATGAATCTTTGCATTTTTGTCACGCACGTTCGAAGGGAGTCAAAGTGAAGGCAGCCTCTTTCTTCAGCGGAATCGGCGGTATTGACCTCGGCTTCGAGCGTGCCGGCGTTGAAATCGTCTTCCAAAGCGAAATCAATAATTTTTCGCGGGCAGTGCTACAAAAGCACTGGCCGGATGTCCAGCTAGCAGGAGATATCAATGAAGTCCAACCCGAAAGCATCCCCCAAGCAGAAGTCTATTTCGGAGGATTCCCCTGCCAAGACCTTTCGCTTGCCAACCAAGGAAAACGCCTCGGTCTTGCCGGATCGCGAAGCGGACTCTTCTTTAAGTTCGCAGAACTCGTCGCTGCCGCAAAGCCTCGATGGATTTTTATCGAAAACGTTCCCGGACTCCTCAACTCAAACAACGGAGAAGATTTCAGAGCCCTGCTCACCAAATTGGATGAGCTCGGGTATTGCGTATCATGGCGAGTACTGGACGCAAAATACTTTGGAACACCCCAACGACGTCGCCGCGTCTATATTGTCGGAAGTCTTGGAAACTTCGGCTCCGCTGAGGTACTTTTTGGACAAGGAGCAGCTCGAATCTCTTCTAAATCGCGCAGAAGCACGGACCACGCCTATGCCCCAGGACTTGAAAAAGAGCATCGAGTCTCAGATTACTACTCTATCCAACACGCCGGGATTGGCAGAAAACCTTCAGCGGGCCCGCAAGCAAAAGGATATAGAAACGACGGAGAAACTTACACTTGCGATTCAAGAGGAAGCTCCGACGCTATTTGTCAGACGCATGCTTCCTTTAGAGTACGAGAGACTCCAGGGATTTCCGGACGACTGGACTCTCGTAGATGGACAGCTCTAGGAAACGCTGTCTGCGTGCCCGTTATAGAATGGATTGCGCGCCGTATCGTCGAGGTCGATAAGGCTCAAAACAGCTAGAACGGAATGTCAATCCTTTCATTTTCAAGACTGCAGAATTGCCCCTGAAATGCCTCCAGAGTCGGTTGTCCTTGGTTGATTAGTGCTTGAACAAACGTCTGGTAGTTCGTATACAGCGTCCGGTCTTCATCGATTGTCAATGGAATGGGGCCGTCCTCAACAGAGCGGCTCTTATCCTCTTTAAAGGCGAGAAGAGCCAACGTCCAGTTGTAATCCTTCAAATCAGGCAGATTCACTGACTCTAGTCGCTCCATAAGATAGTCATAGAGCAGTGTGCCCACACAAAACGCAATCCCAAGGCCTTTCCATGTCTTCATGGCGATATTGCCCTTGATTAGAAATTGCTCTTGTTGTCTTCTCCAAGCATTGGTGACCAAAGTATTTGCAGTAGTTTCGGCACGCAGCTGCTCATTCGTCCTCTCGTTTTCAGTCATGTTTTTCCATTTGCGAACACGCTGAGTAATTTTGCCGGTATCCGATGTTTCTCCACCGCCTTGCATTTCAAGAACAAGTCGATTAGGGCCAGATGTCGACGACTCCCCGCTGCGCGTGGTAATTATAAAATCAGCATGATATGCACTGCCCTTACTCACTCGAAGGGACTCTTCTCGTTTGACGCAGATGTCAGACGGGTCAATGCCCCCATCAAATATATGCTGCGCAGCCATGGTTAGTATTTTCTTTTGATGCGAACAAAGCGGGAGATCTTTTTTGGTGGAGCACAATCTCTCCGAACACGATATCCAAAGCACTCCGTCCTGATCCCTTACCGAACAGACCGGCTCGTTTTTTGCTTTAAGCTTCTTGCACGTATTACCGCCGGAGAAGGGGCAGTGCGGAACCGGCTCTTCCGGGCTCCATCCGGCATATGGAATATCTATGGGGTGAATGGGCGTCAAAGCGTCTGTTCTTTGACCATAATACTCTGCAACTCTCGTACTCATTTCCCATCCAATCGTAATGCTAGGTAGCTGGATAAAGGATGCTTTCAGCCAAGCGGTACACAGTCACACCATTAATGGTATAGCTGCAATTCAATTCTAATTTACCCCTTAAACACCATATCGTTGTGGTATTCAATAAAATCTGGTCTTGGGCTCGATTGTTTAGGCAATGTAATTCGCTCGCCGCTATAACGCCACAAGAACTCGTCCTCGGCAGCCCCATGTCCAACCACACTCGACGCCACAATCTTGAAATCCTTCGTTATGGTAATAAGTCCCTGGTCAAATGCCTTATCGTGCAGCGCGTTCAACAGCAATCCGTTATCTGGCGCCAGGCGCTCGGTCCGGGGATCAGCCACGTTCCAGGGCTTGATATGACTTGCAACCAGTAACGTCGGGTTCGATAGGCCCGTTAAACAACACCGCGAGCGATAATTAACGAGCAGCGTATTACGAAAGAACTGTTGGTTAACACGCGCTGAGATTATTGCCTCACGCTCTTGCCCCTCAGGCAAATCGATGCCAATTGCCTCTTTCAGCTCTCTGCTCATCGAATTATCAGAGTTAAGCTGGTCAAAAAATGCGCCCGCCGCTTCCTCGACCAACCTATCGCCGCTCGATGAATACTCTGCCCAAACCAATCTATCCATCTTGCTGGCATTAACCATGCCCACCTTGCCGCGTGCTCGACGCCGGTCGTCTAACGAGGCGAGGTTCCATATCTTTAAGGAAACCGCCGCCGGCGTTCTGCCGATGGCATGTGCCAGCGTCTGTATATCTTCGCCTTTGTCATCGATAAGCCTTGCAGGCAGGGCGAGATATAAAAACAGCGCCGCAAGGGTTTCTTCCCTCGACCAGTTTTTTCTTCGCTCCGCCACACCAATCATCTCACTCGCACGTTGTTCGCTCGATAAAACCAGGATAATCCAAGTCGATGGTTCCTATCGTAGTCAAAGCGCCCATTATCAATTCGCCTTTGCAACATCCCGTCGCAGCACGGGACTCAAATTATGTAACGCTAATTTCGCCGGCGCGGACATGACAATCACAGCATGTTTTTACGTTTCAGCGCTCATTTAAAACTGTCTTGCGGCATTCCTAACAGCCATCTCCAATGCGGCAGGCGTCTTGTACTTCACCATGTCCTCCGTTTCGCATTACCCGTTTAGCACCATCAGCAAAGGCCTCATGAGCTCGCGTCTTTTGGCGGTTTTAGAGTTCTCCTTTACGAGATCTTTCAGCCGCTGCGTATCGAGCCCGCGTCCAAGCGCGTCGTGATAGGCATTAATAATTAATGAGGGGTCCTCGCAATCGAGGCAAAGATCAACAAGCGTGCGCTCGGGCTTGGTTACCGGCAGGCCGTCGAGCCAAACGATGTCCTGCTCAGCGATCTCGCGCTTTACAAAAGAAAGGGATTCGTTTCTTGTATTGATACGCGTGGGCGCGGTCATCCTGTAGGGGGACAGATAGAAATCGCCCATTTGCTGCAGGTTCGCCGCCGTCGTACCGCTCACGGCGATGCCATCCCACTGGCGTTTTCTCTCCCACGCGCAAAGGGAGGGATTGGTGAGCTTCCAAAAAGCGTTGAGCTCGTCGGTATCTCGGCACTGTGTGCCCAACATCCGGTAGGCGCCGTGGCATATCCGTTCAAGACGCCCCGCACGGCATGAGTGTGCCAGCGCATCTCGAGAGATGTCCATGCGAGCCGCCTGGGCCGTGGTGAACACGCCCTCGCTTTCGGAAAGCTCGCTTATCGCCGTTATGTTGCTAAAGTACTTCATGTTGCAATTGCAGGATATTTTCATACTTTTGCAACGTGATTTTAATTCCTTATGATCGAAGCGCTTTGTTTATCCTATGTCTGACGCCGTTTTGCACCGGTACCCCATCCCCCGCTATCGAGGTCTAATACTTTTCCGCGAAGTGAACGTCTGTTTTAGGACCCCTGAAGCATCCGCATTTTTCGTCGGCAAAATCGCAGGATTCCAGTATCGAAACCGCAGGAAACGATGCCCTTAAAGTGTCGATGCTTCGGGGGTCCGATTTAGCTCGTTCACTTCTCGGAAAAGTATTAGACCTCGCTGCTAGCCACCCAGAAGAACACCTCTCCCTTCCCCACTGCCACCCAAAAACTCATCCAACATTAATCTTGGCTCAAGAATCGCTTAATCTATAACCTGCACTATAGAGTTCGACCAAGGGCGGGGCGGGGCGGGGCGGCGCAACGCAGACCGCCGAACGCAACGCTCGCGCCCGAGCAAATTGCCCGGCGTCGCGCCCATCGAACGAAAGGACAGGTCATGGACGACCTCGAAAAAGTTGAAACCATCCGCACCAAGTGCAACGTGAGTTACACCGATGCCAAGGCGGCGCTCGACGCTGCCGACGGCAACGTTTTGGATGCCATCATTTGGCTCGAGTCGCAGGGCAAGACCCAGACCACGTCGGCGCAAGCCGCCACCGAGTCCGCGCCAGTCGATGAGCCCTCTGCCGAGATGGTCGCCGCGCAGGCAGCCTACGAAAAGTCGAGCGAAAAGACCGACTTCTCCAAGAAGATGGACAGCGTGTGGGAGTACCTCAAAAAGCTCTTCCGCCTGAGTCTGGACACCAAGTTTATCGCCACGCGCCGCGATGCGATCATCCTCAACATCCCCATCCTGATCCCCATCGTCGCGCTGTTTGCCTGGGGCGCCACGATATGGCTGATGCTGATTGGCCTGTTCTTTGGCATGCGCTACCGCATCGACAGCGACGGCGACGTGCCCGGCAGCATCAACAACCTTATGGATAGCGCTGCTAACGCCGCGGACGACATCAAGCAAAATCTCAACGACGACAAGTAATCGCAGACGGGGGCACGCATGGCACGGATCCTGATCGTAGAGGACGAGGAGAAAATCGCCCGCTTTGTGACGCTCGAGCTGGAGCACGAGGGCTACCAGGTGGAACACGCCGCCGATGGCCGCACTGCCGTGGACCTGGCGCTGGAGCGCGACTACGATCTGATTCTGCTCGACGTGCTGTTGCCGCAGCTCAACGGCATGGAGGTCTTGCGGCGTGTCCGCAAGCACAAGGATGTGCCGGTGATTATGGTCACCGCGCGCGATGCCGTGATGGACAAAGTGGCCGGGCTCGATGCCGGCGCCGACGATTACCTGACCAAGCCATTTGCGATTGAGGAGCTGTTCGCACGGATCCGCGTGGCACTGAAGCGCTCGGAAGCCGTGCGAGCGGCTTCGGGCGTTGGCGGCGCCAGCGCCGGGGCTGGCGTAGCGAGCGGCACGGCCGCCGGTATCGCCACAATGTCCCCGGCAACCGACACGGCCCAGACCGCTGCCGCGCCCTCCCCCGCCGCGCTCACCGTGGGTTCGGTCGCGCTCGATCCCGACCGCCGCGAAGTCACGGTCGGCGGCTCGCCCATCGCGCTCACGGCCCGCGAGTTCGACGTCCTCGCCCTGCTTATGACGCATGCCGAAACCGTACTCACGCGCGAGCGCATCGCGCACGAGGCGCTGGGCTACGAATACGTGGGCGACACCAACAACGTCGACGTGCACATCGCGCACCTGCGCGCCAAGATCGAAGACGCCGGCGGTGCCCGCATCATCCAAACCGTGCGCGGGGTGGGCTATGTCTGCCGCGCGTAACGCCGAGACCAAGCGCGTCACCTCCATCGCCCGTGCCATCAACTGGAGCTACATGTGGCGCCGCCTGGCGAGCTACATCTGGCTCGACCTGTGGCTGCTGGTTGCTGCGGCGGCGATCCTCATCTATGGCTATAACCAAACGCTGCCCGACGGCGCGTTTACCGCGGGATGGATCCCCGGTGCCGCCGTCCACGGCATGTCGCTGACGCCCGCGCACGGCTGGGACCCCGCCACGCTCACCTATACCGTCGAGCTTGCGCGCACCACCAAGACCTTCCCCCTCGCGCAGGACCTCATCGCGCTGTGGCCCCTCTATCTTGTCGTTGCAGGTGGGCAGGTCATCAGCGTGCTCAACATGCTCGGCGGCGCCCGCCGCGTGCGCCGTACCATGGCACCGCTCAACGACCTGGCCTTGCGTGTGGACGAGCTCGGCCGCATGCAGCTCTCCGGCGGCAAAATGGAAACGCTGGAGCAGGCCATCGAGCGCGCAAGCGTCGACTCGCCGAGCGTCACCACCGGCGACGCCGACCTGGCAAGCATCGAGGTCGCGCTCAACCGCCTGCTGCGCCAGATGCAAGAGGCAAAGCTGCAGCAGATGCGCTTTGTCAACGATGCGAGCCACGAGCTGCGCACGCCCATCGCGGTGATTCAGGGCTACGTAAACATGCTCGACCGTTGGGGTAAGGACGACCCGGCCGTGCTAGCGGAGTCCATCGCCTCGCTCAAGGCCGAAAGCGAGCACATGCAGGAGCTCGTAGAACAACTGCTGTTTTTGGCACGCGGCGATGCCGGGCGCACCGCGTTGCATCGTGTGAATACCAATCTGGCTGCACTGGTCGGCGAGGTTTGCGAAGAATCGCAGATGATCGATGCCGGGCACACATATCGGCTGGCGTACGATGCCGCACTTACCAGCGACATGCGCTGCAACGCATCGGTTGACGTGGCACTCGTGAAGCAGGCGCTGCGCGTGATCGTGCAAAACGCCGCCAAGTATTCGGACGCGGGCACGACCGTCACGTTTGCCATAACGCCCGATGCGGGCACGGGCGCGATTGACATAAGCGTTGAGGACGAGGGCATCGGCATGAACCAGGAATCCGCAGCTCACGCGTTTGAGCGGTTCTACCGCGCTGACAACGCACGCGATGCTGGCGCGCAGGGCTCGGGCCTGGGGCTCGCCATCGCCAAGTGGATCGTCGATAGCCACGGCGGCGTCATCGGCGTGACCTCGGTCGAAGGCGTCGGCAGCCGCTTTACGATTCGCCTACCACGGTAGGAAGCCCCTCGGCATAAATAAAGGGATAAGGCCATGCGGCCCTATCCCTTTTTGCTAGCTATAGCAGCTCATGCGCTACTCGCGGCACAGATGCACGGCGAAGCCGGCGAACTCGCGCTTAAAGTACACGAGCTTGGTGCCACCGTCGGGCAGCAGCACGCGCGACTCCTCGTTAACCTCGAGCCCGCGCTCGGCAAACCACTTCTCCGCCGCATCGATATCGTTGACGGCAAAGCCGATGTGGCCCCTGGCTCCACGACCGTTCTGCTTCATGATCTCGATCAGCGAATCGTTAAAGTACGAAACAGGGGTCTCGATGACGGGCAGGCCCATCATCGTCGAGAACAGCTCCGCGATCTCCAGGGCGTCTGCCGGGTCGGTGGCGTTAATGCCCACATGAGCGACGTGCATGCCAAAGAGCTCGACCGGATTGGCGTTCTGCTCATTCATGCAGGCAGCGCCTACTGAGCCATGACGTCGAGAACGGCCTTCTCGGCAGCAACGCGGTTCATGCCGGTCATGAAGGGCACGCCGCTCACGTACGGGCAGGTGAGGCCCTCGGGGGCAACAGTGGTGGCGATCAGCAGGTCGGCGCCCTCGTCGCAAGCGTCCTTGGCCTCGGAGATGGCGCACTGCACGATCTCGTACTTGCCGGCGTAGCCGTTGGCGTCGAGCATGGTGGCGACCTTCTGGGCAACGAGCGTGGAAGTAGCAGCGCCAGCACCGCAAGCCAAAACGATCTTCTTCATAGGTAATGTCTCCCTTCATGGTTTACTTTAAGTAAGTGTACCGCAGCGAGCGATGGTGCTCGGCCTCGATGCACTTTTGTGCCAGTTTGCTTGCACGCTGCGTATAATACATCTAGCACGCATTGTCATACCGCTTGTTTTACGAGCGACCGAGGAGCTCAATATGCCCGATTCCCGCACACTCTGGACCGCCGTCGTCATCATCTGTATCGCCGTGTCGGTGTTCTTTAGCGTCAAAAAACGCACCACGTTTAAACGCCTGCAGCAGCTTATGGCTGCCAAGCAGTGGGACGAGTTCGATCGTTTGCTCGACAGCAAGCTCACCAGCATGCTGTACCCGCGCTACAACCGCGACTACCTGCGCCTGAACTCCTATCTGCTGCGCGAGGACCACAAGCGCGCCGACGAGATGTTCGATTTGCTGCTGGGGCTTAACCTGCCCAAAATGCAGCGCGTCGACCTGGTGATCAAAGCTTTTAACTACTACGTTGGCCAGGAGGACCGCAAAAAGTCTAAGGAGCTGCTGCACGAAATCAAGGGCTTTGAGGGCGGCCAGGCCGAGGCAGTCGCGCACGAATGCCAACTGATGTACGACACGATGATCCTGAAGCGCCACAACGATATTCCCGAGCTGGAGCGCATGCTCGAGGAGGCCGGCGACGATAAGGTTAAGGGTTGCCGTTTGGAGTACCTGTTGGCCCTACAGTACAAGAACAAGGGCGACGAGGCCAAGTTTGCCGAGTACTTGGAAAAGTCGGGCCGGCACTCGATGGCTGTCAACGCGTAACGGGCGGCTTGTGCTAGACTTCTAGTCTCACGGGGGCGTGGCGGAATTGGCATACGCAGGAGACTTAAAATCTCTCGCCGCAAGGATTGTGGGTTCGAGTCCCACCGCCCCTACCATTGGCTTTTACGGGCCCGTATCTCCCAGAGATGCGGGCCCGTTTCTTTTGCACGCCGGTGGGGCTCGAACCCGCGAGGGGGCGAGCGTTAAACAAACGCGGAGCGTTTGTAGCGAGCCGGCGAGGGCGCCGGCAGGCGTCCGAAGCCGGTGCGTATTTGCGCAGCAAATACGCAGACGTCCCACCGCCCCTACCACGTATTGTTTACGGGCCCGTGTCCCCCAGGGATGCGGGCCCGTTTTTTGGGCGCCGGTGGGGCTCTAAGCTGCGGTGGAATAGATCCTGTTTATACCGTTTACCAGCTTATTTAGGAACTATTTCACCGCAACTCAGAGAAGGATGGTTAAAGGGTGCTCAGGCTCGGGGTCCAGGCGATGGTGGGGGTCGCGCCGTCGAGAACCTCGTTGATGGTGGCGGCCATGCCGGCGAGGAGGCTGTTCTCACTTACGGTGAGCGTCTTGTAGCCGCCGGCTCGCATGAGCTCGCGAATCACCACGGCGCCGGCCAGAATCACGCCCGCGCGTTTGGGCTGTACACCCGGTAGCGCGGCGATACCCTCCACATCCAGCGCGGACATACGCTCGATGGCAGCCGAAACCTGCTCCATCGAAAGCTCGCGCAGGTGCACAAAGCTCGAATCATACGGCTCCAGCTCGTGAACGAGTGCCACGAGCGTGGTGACGGTGCCGCCCACCGCAACGAGGCGTTCGGCGCGCTCAAAGTCGCTGGGCAGGCCTTCAAAATAGGCGACAAACTGCTCGCCTGCCCACGCGGCAGCGGCAGCAAGCTCGCCATCCGCGGGCGGCAACGCGGAGAAAAAGCGCTCTGTCACGCGGCGACAACCGATGTCCAGCGAGCGCGTTCCCTCCAGCGCAAAGACGCCGCGCTCCGGCGCGTACACGCCAGTCGCGAGCTCCGTGGATCCGCCGCCCGAATCGGCAACAATGATGCGCTCGCCGGCAAAGTCGTGCGCCACGCCGAAAAACGTCAGGCGCGCCTCGACCTCGCCCGGAATCACTTGTGGCTCAAGCCCCAGATCGCGCAGACCGTCCAAC
This sequence comes from uncultured bacterium, assembly GCA_905215905.1. Lineage (GTDB taxonomy): Bacteria > Actinomycetota > Coriobacteriia > Coriobacteriales > Coriobacteriaceae > Collinsella. The sequence goes on from CAJMRI010000020.1 coordinate 24,475, forward strand.
AGCAGCGCGGCATTGGACGCATCGCGCGCGGCACTCGTACACGTGGTGCAGACGCACACGGCCCCAAAGGCACGGGCCTCGTCCACAAACATGTGACACGCAGCGAGCACACGCTCGACAGCCGCCTTGCAAAAGCGCCCCGTCGTGTCCACGCCCTCGCCCAGGTCGGTAATCTCGGTATGCTTGGACGATTCCACAATCGCTCCGCCCTCGACCTGGGCCAACACCAGTCGCGACGACACCGTTCCCAGGTCGATCGCGGCTACCTTATAGCGTTTGCAATTTGTCATTGCGGGCTCCCCTCCGGGCGCTATTTGCCGTTGGACACGACCGTCTGACCCTCGACGCCGTTAAACCCAAACAGCATGTCGAGCGCCTGGATGTACCACGGCGCGTCCTTGCCGACTTCTTCGATTTCCTTGGCCACTTCGCTGGCCTTCTTGGCGTTTGAGGACTTTTTGCTCGACGACGAGTCCGAATCGTCGTCCAAGCCTAGCACGTCAATCTTCTTCTCGCCGGGCATCACCAGGCCCAGGTCCTCGGACGCCGCGTCCTTGATACCCTCCTCCGAGAGCAGCTTGTCGACGCTTTTTTGCAGCTCATCATTGTATTGCTGGCGAATCTCGACCTGCTTGGCCAAGATATCGCTCGAACGCTTTGCCACGTACAGATCGCGCACGGGGAAATACAGGCTCACGAGCACCAGCGCCACCACGATACCGATAAACAGCGGACGCAGAGGGCCATGCGTAAAGTCATAGATCGCCTTGACCACCGCGTTGTCGTTGGCGTAGCGCATAAAGTCCGAGCCCGAAAAACGGTTCGAGGGCCTACTCGGCTTTTCGTGCGTTTGATCCGAGGAACGCTGAGCACGCTCCGAATGCGCCGGGCGCACCGAACGTGGCGGACGGTCCGTCAGCATATTCATTTGAGCACGGGAGTGTGAGGCACTTGTCGGTCGCTGCATGGAGCGGTCGGCACCGGCGTAATCGGACCCGCCAAGCTGCACCGAATGCGCACGGCGAGGTGACGGCTCACGCGAACCGGCGGAATAGTACCTGTTGTCGTAAATCTGATCCATGTGCGCCTTGTGCGGTTGAGGTTTGTTTGCGCTAAGTCTTTTAGTTATAGCACGAGTGCGCGCACCGCCTTCGGCGGCCCTTGCTCGACATAAAAAAGGCGCTGAGCCATATGGCCCAGCGCCCAATGGTGCTCAACAGTGCCCGGCGGGAGCGAGGTGAATCCGAGTCAGCCCCGCCCCCGCACACGCCGCTTGCCTAGCGAATGTTGTAGAACGCGGCCTTGCCGGCGTAGTGCGCGCTGCCCTCGAGCTCGTCCTCGATACGGATGAGCTGGTTGTACTTGGCGATGCGGTCGCTACGGCACGGGGCGCCCGACTTGATCTGGCCGGCATTGACGCCCACGACCAGGTCGGCGATCGTGGAATCCTCGGTCTCGCCGGAGCGGTGGCTCACGATGCAGGCGTAGCCGGCCTCCTTGGCGGTCTCGATGGCCTCGAGCGACTCGGTGAGCGTGCCGATCTGGTTGACCTTGACCAGGATCGCGTTGGCGGCGCCCAGCTTGATGCCCTTCTTGAGGCGCTCGGTGTTGGTGACGAACAGGTCGTCGCCCACCAGCTGCACCTTGTTGCCAATGCGGCGGGTCAGCTCGACCCAGCCGTCCCAGTCCTCCTCGGCCATGCCGTCCTCGATGGAGATGATGGGATAGGTGTCGACGAGCTTCTCCCAGTAATCGACCATCTGGGCACTCGTGTACTCCACGCCCTCGCCCTTGAGTTCGTACATGCCGGTCTCGGCGTTGTAGAACTCGGTCGAGGCCGGGTCCATGGCGTACATGAAGTCGACGCCGGGCTTAAAGCCGGCCTTCTCCACGGCCTTGGTGATGTACTCGAACGGCTCGGCGTTGGTCTTGAGGTTGGGGGCAAAGCCACCCTCGTCGCCCACGCCGCCGCCCAGGCCTGCCTCGTGCAGCACGCCCTTGAGGGTGTGGTATACCTCGGCGCACCAACGCAGGCCCTCGGTAAAGCTCGGGGCGCCCACCGGCATGATCATGAACTCCTGGAAGTCGACGTTGTTGTCGGCATGCACGCCGCCGTTGAGAATGTTCATCATGGGCGTGGGCAGCAGGTGGGCGTTGACGCCACCCAGGTACTGGTACAGCGAAAGACCCGCCGACTCGGCAGCGGCGCGGGCAACTGCCAGCGACACGCCCAGAATGGCGTTGGCGCCGAGATTGGTCTTGTTGGGGGTACCGTCCGCGGCAATCAGCGCGGCATCGACGGCGCGCTGGTCGAAGGCGTCGAGGCCCACGACGGCGTTAGCGCACTCGTTATTGACGTGCTCGACGGCCTGCGAGACGCCCTTGCCCAGGTAGCGACCCTTGTCGCCATCGCGCAGCTCGCAGGCCTCAAAGGCGCCGGTCGAAGCGCCCGAAGGCACCATCGCGCGGCCGAAGCTGCCGTCCTCGAGCACGACCTCGACCTCGACGGTGGGGTTGCCGCGGCTGTCGAGTACCTCGCGACCGTAGACATCCAAAATATCGCTCATGTTGTCTCCCTCTCACTTGGAAACGGGTTGAATGCTTGGCGACACGGCTTGCACGCTACAGTGGCGCGCAGGTTCATAAGTTAGCCTTATCGCACTTTTTGCATTATGCCCTAAGTTAGCCAAGGGATACAATCTTTTTGAAAAATAATGGGGGCGATGAGAAAGTCCGTCCCGTCGCCCCCGCAGTCTTACTCCTCTGCCTTTGCGGCATCCCAGAGGTCATTGAGGCCGTGGGTCGAAAGCTCGGCCAGATCCACGTGGGCGTCGGCCGCCATCTGCTCCATCGCGGCCCAGCGGCGGCGGAACTTTGCCGTGCTGGCACGCAGGGCGCTCTCGGCGTCGATGCCCTCCTTGCGCGCAACGTTGACCAGGGCAAAGAGCAGGTCGCCAAACTCCATCTCGCGCTCGGGCGAGCCGGGAGTCTCGGCCTCAAACTCGGCGCGCTCCTCGGCGACCTCGTCCCACACGTCCTGGACTGTCTCCCACTCAAAGCCCACGGCAGCCGCCTTGCGCGACACCTTCTGAGCCTGCATCAGCGCCGGCAGATGCGTGGGCACGCCGTCGAGCAGGCCCTCGGGCGCAGCCTCGCCCGCTGCCACGGCCTTGTCCTTTGCAGCCTTCTCGGCAAGCTTAACCTCGTCCCAAATCTTGAGCACCTCATCGGAGCTCTCGGCGTCCGCATCGCCAAACACGTGCGGATGACGACGGATGAGCTTGGCGTCGATATCGCGTGCCACATCGGCAAGTGTAAACTCGCCGGCGTCCGCCGCAATCTGCGCATGCAGTACCACCTGCATGAGCACGTCGCCCAGCTCCTCGCGCAGATGCGCCACGTCGTCCGCCTCGATGCAATCGAGCGCCTCGTAGGCCTCCTCGATCATGTTCTTGCCAATGCTGCGGTGCGTCTGCTCGCGGTCCCACGGGCAGCCATCGGGCTGACGCAGACGCCAGATAGTCTGCACCAAATGCTGCAGCTCGGCCGACACGTCGACCAGCGTGGACAGATCGCGCGAGCCCTCGGCATTTTGCCGAGCCATGTGCTGCGCCATGATTATTTCTCCTCCAGGATCACGTGACGGAACGCGCCGCCCTCGTAGATGCCGTAGCTGTGCGTGCCGTCCTTGGGGATGCTCACGCTGCCGGGGTTGAAGAGCCATAGGCCCGGGCGTGCCTCGCTTGCCTCGTTAACCTTGATATGCGTGTGGCCGTAGACGAGCGCGGAGCCCTCGGGCAGCGCGGGCACGTGGTCGACGCTGTTGTGCATGCCGGCGCCAAAAACGTGGCCGTGCGTCAGGAACAGCTCGCGGCCGGCCTCGTCGAACAGCGTGACGTAGTCGGCCATGACGGGAAAGTCGAGGACCATCTGGTCGACCTCAGCGTCGCAGTTGCCGCGCACCGCGATGATGCGGTCGGCCAGGGCGTTGAGCAGCGGAATCAAGCGCTTGGGGGCGTAGTCGCGCGGCAGGTCGTTGCGCGGGCCGTGGTAGAGCAGGTCGCCCAGCAGCACGATGCGGTCGGGCTGCTCGGATTCGATGGCGGCGACCAGGCGCTCGGTCCAGTATGCCGAGCCGTGAATGTCGGAAGCGATGAGGTATTTCATGGGGAGTCCTTTCGGTGTGGGGTTGATGGGGCTGGGCGCGGGATGTCGCCGGCCGCGCTATTCAAATCGCAGTGCTGGGGCTTGTGCCGCCTGCATCACGCGCTGGAGCGGCACATTATGCTCGCGGGCAAGACGGGCGCAGTCCTCGTACTCGGGCGCCGCACGCTCACTGCCGTCGGGCAGGGTGGCTACTTTGACGGCCACCTCGCCCCAAGGCGTCGCTACCTGCTCAAAACGACGCGGCAGGCAGACGCGTTCCATCACCTGGCGACGAACGGCGTTGGTCGTGGTCTCCAAAAAGATAATCGTCTGTAGGCGCTCGATATCCTCGTGCGAGCAGATCACCTGCAACTGCCATCCGGGGCGGCCCTTTTTGCAGTAGAGGGACAGCCAGTGCACCTCGCGGGCGCCGGCCTCGCGCAGGCGGTCAGCGGCGTAGGCGAGCACCTCGGGCGACGCGTCATCGATGTCGCACTCCAGCTTGACGATAGTTTCGGGCGCATCGGTCTCGCGAGACAGCGGGGATGTGCTATCGCATTGCATACGGTCCGGATCCTTTCCGCGCGGGCTCGTTTTGTTCACCCAAACGCTAGCACATCGGACGTGGCGCAGGCGTGACTTTCGTCCGTCGCCGCCCTCGCCCCTATCTAAACGTGTACGTCAGCCTCCAAACATGTCATTTTTTGTCGGTTTTGGAGACTGACGTACACGTTTTGGAGCGGGGCCGCACACGATCAGAATTGCGCCCGCACTCCGTCCACCACAAAGTTCGCCGCACTCAACAATTTTGGACTTTCTACGCAGTTCATCGACCAAAAATTACCCTCGGCATACTTACCCGCTGCACGATGTTACTCTAGTTGCATTTGGCTAACTAAGCGGCTGCCGAGGACCCCACCCGGCACCGTTACGGCATAGGAGGTTTCATGTTCGAGAAGCGGCTCTTCTCCCTGGTTCCGCAGGCAACGCCCTACATTATGGCAAGCGTCCTGTTTAAGTGGATCGCGCTCATGGCAAACATCACGGTGATGTGGGTGCTTGCGCGCATCTTGGGCGGCATCGTCACGGACGGCCTTTCCGCCGCGCTCGCCGTCGATGCCCTCGCACAGGCGGCCCTGCCGCTCGCCGCCGCCATCATCGTGCGCGCCGCCTCCATCTACCTGGCCCAACGCGCCGGCGACAAAGCCGCGTTCGAGGCCGTCCGCCGCGTGCGCTCGTTCGTCTACGACAAGCTCACCGCACTCGGCCCCTCCTACACCGAGACCGTCCCCACCGCCGAGGCCGTCCAGACCAGCGTCGAGGGCGCCACGCAACTCCAGGTGTACTTTGGCGGCTACCTGCCGCAGCTCTTCTTTGCCGGCTTGGCACCCATCACGCTGTTTGTACTGCTCGTGGGCCAGGCGGGTCTTCCCGCCGCGCTGCTGCTCGCCTGCGTTCCGGTCATCCCCGTCTCCATTATGATGGTCATGCGCAACGCCAAAAAGATCGGTGCCGAGTACTGGGGCAGCTATGTCGATCTTGGCGGCATGTTCCTGGAGGCCGTGCAGGGTCTCACCACCCTTAAGGTCTACCAGGCCGATCGAAGCTGGCACGAGCGCATCAACGCCGAGTCCGAGCGTTTCCGCACAGCGACCATGCACCTGCTGGTGATGCAGCTGCGCTCCATTTGCGTTATGGACCTGGTCGTCTATATGGGCGCCGCGCTCGGCATTATCGTGGCCGCACTGCAGCTCGCCACGGGCAAGATCGGCTTTGAGGCTGCCTTCCTCATCGTCTTTCTGTCACAGGAGTTCTTTTTGCCTATGCGCCGCCTGGGATCGCTGTTCCACACGGCCATGAACGGCATGGCCGCCTCGCGCCGCATGTTTGGCATTTTGGATACGCCCGAGCCCGAGCGCGGCGATGTTGAGCTTGACGGTCGCGGCGATATCGAGCTCGCGGGCGTGAGCTATGCATACGGCAACCGCACGGTGCTGGACAGCGCCAGCGCGACCATTGCGCACGGCTCGCTCGTGGCACTCGTGGGCGAAAGCGGCGGCGGCAAGTCCACGCTCGCGGGGATTATCGCGGGCCGCAAGGGTGCCTACCGTGGCAGCGTGCGCATTGGCGGCGTCGAGCTGCGCGATGCCACGGCCGCCTCACTCATGCGTGCCGTCACTCTGGTGCCCACCAACGGCTACCTGTTTGCCGGCACCCTGCGCGACAACCTGCTGCTCGCCCAGCCCAACGCCACCGACGCCGAGCTTTTGCGCGCGCTCGGCCGCACGCGCGTGGCGGCCTTTGTGCAGGCCAACGGCGGGCTCGACATGGTGATTAACGAGGGCGGCACCAACCTTTCGGGTGGCCAGCGCCAGCGCGTGTGCATGGCACGCGCCCTGCTGCACGACTCGCCGATCTATGTGTTTGACGAGGCGACGAGCAACGTCGATGCCACAAGCGAAGCCGCAATCGGCGAGGTCATTGCATCGCTCGCCGGCGAGCACACTGTAATTGTGGTGGCACACCGCCTGTCGACGATCGTGGACGCCGACCAGATTCTGGTGCTGGAACGCGGTCGCATTGCCGAGCGCGGGACTCACGGCGAGCTCTTGGCAACCGCGGGCGCCTATGCGCGCATGTGGAACAGCCAGGAGCAGCTCTCGGCATATGCGTATGCGGAGGGTGATGCCGAGGATGCCGGCGCGGTTGAGGCTGTTGACGGCAGCACCGCCCGTACCGATGGCCTCAACGGTGCCGGCTCGTCTTCCGCTGCCGCGGTGCCTGACTCCGGCCGCGCCCGTCGCTCGGCGCCGTCCATCATGTGGCGCATGATGGGGCTCGTCCGACCGCTTGCCGGCTGGCTTGTGCTAGCCGTCGCGCTGGGCAGCATTGGCATGCTCACCGCCGCGTTCGTGCCGGCCTTTGGCGCCCTTGGCCTTATGGCCGCGCTGGGCCGCAACGCCTTGGGGCTTGGTCTTATCGTCACATGCGCGGCCTGTGCCGCCTGCGGCATCGCGCGCGGGCCGCTCCACTACGGCGAGCAGCTCTGCAACCATTACATCGCATTCCGTCTGCTCGCACACATTCGCGACCTGGTGTTTGGCGCCCTGCGCCAGCTCGCCCCCGCCAAGCTCGAGGGCCGCGGCAAGGGCGAGCTCGTGAGCCTGGTCACCTCGGATATCGAGCTGCTCGAGGTCTTCTACGCGCACACCATCTCGCCCATTGCCATAGCTCTGGTCTGCACCGTTGTGTTTGAGGGCTTTTTGCTGGCTGTGAGCCCCGAGCTCGCGGGCATCGCGCTCGTGGCCTACGCGGTCCTGGGCGTGCTGCTGCCCCTGACCTCGGCCAAGGCATGCGGCACCACCGGCCGCCAGAGCCGCGAGGGCGCCGGTAAGCTGGGCGCCTTTGTACTCGACAGTCTGCGCGGCGCGGGCGAGACCATCCAGTTTGCCGGTGGCACCGATCGCAGCCGTGCCCTGGGCAAGCTGACCGAGCAAGTCGGCGCCGTGGACGCGCGCCTCAAGCGCCGCCAGGCGGTCAGCGAGGCCGTAGCCGATGCGCTTATTCTTGTGGCTAATCTGGTGATGCTCGGGCGTGCGCTGCAGCTGGTGGCTGCGGGAACGATTGACTTTGCCGCAGCGTTTGTCGCCGTCTTTACCTTTGTGTCGTCGTTTGGCTCGGTGATGGCCGTGAGCCGCCTGGGCGCCTCACTGCAGGAGACGCTCGCCTCGGGCGCACGCGTGCTCGATTTGCTCGACGAGCAGCCCCAGTGCGCCGAGGTCGCCGATGGACAGAACGTTGAGTTTGCCGGCGCCGCAGCCGAGCATGTGAGCTTTAGCTATGTGGGCGGCGTGGACGCGGGCGGTGCGGGCGCCACAGAGCAGGTCGCGAACGACACCGCTGCGAGTCTCATCCTCGACGACGTGACCTGCACCTTTGCGCCCGGTACCATGACCTGCATCATGGGGCGCTCGGGTTCGGGCAAGTCGACGCTGCTTAAGCTGCTCATGCGCTTTTGGGACCCCGCAGCCGGCACCATCACGGTGAGCGGCGTCGATGCCCGCCACATCAACACGGCGAGCCTGCGCAGCCACGAGGCCTATATGACCCAGGACACGCATCTGTTCTGCGGCACCGTACGCGAGAACCTGCTGGTCGCGCACGCCAACGCCACCGATGCCGAGCTGCTCGACGCTTGCCGCTCCGCCTCACTCACCACGCTCATCGACCGTCTGCCGCAGGGACTCGACACGCCCGTTGCCGAGCTGGGCGACTCGCTTTCGGGCGGCGAGCGCCAGCGCATCGGCCTTGCGCGCATCTTCCTCAACGACGCACCCTTCATCTTGCTCGACGAACCCACCAGCGCGCTCGATGCTCTCAACGAGGCGTCCGTGATGCAGGCAATCGACGAGCTCAAGCGCCGCGGCAAGACCATTGTGCTCGTGAGCCACCGTGCCAGCACCTGCGCGTTTGCCGATTTCTCGCTTTCGGTCGAGCACGGGAGGCTGAGCTAATGGCGCGCCCAGTCGACACACCGGAGCTAGCACGCAAACGTGAGCGTGAGGCCCAAATGGTGTCGCAGATGATTGCGCTGTGGTGTCGTGGGCATCATGGCGGCGGGCATGTGGTCGAACAGGCTGGCGGCGATGAGTCCGTGCGCGTGAAACTCGGCCTTCGAACCATTACGCTCTGCCCCGAATGCGCCGAGCTGCAGAAATACGCCATCGCGCGCATTGAGCACTGCCCGCACATGGGCACCAAGACATTTTGCTCGGCATGTCCTTCGCATTGTTACCGGCCTGCCATGCGCGAGAAGATCCGCGAGGTTATGCGTTGGTCGGGACCGCGTATGATCCGCTATCGCCCCATCACCGCCGTGCGGCACGCGATTATAACCGTGCAGTCCAAACGAGCGGCGGCACGAAGCAAGTAGTCGCCGGCGCCGGCACGCGCCGCCTGCCCTTTCCAGTCGGTTTCGACTTGCAGCGTTCCCGCCGCGCCGAGGCTGCGCCATTACAATGGAGCGGATTCGCCAAATGCAAAGGAGCCGCCATGTCCGCTTGCCCGCTGGTCGATTGCCATACTCATACTTCGTTTTCGGACGGCCATGCCTCGTTTGAGGAAAACGTCTGCGCTGCCGCGGCCGCTGGCTGTCGGGTCATGGTCTCGACCGACCACCTCACCCTGCCTGCCAGCATGGATGCTAACTGCGAGGTGCAGGTCGTCGAGGGCGACTTGCCGGCACATCGCCTGGCCTTTGAGGATGCCCGCAAGCTTGCCGCGCAGATCACGCCGGAGCTCGAGCTTATCTATGGCTTTGAATGCGATTGGTACGAAGGCTGCGAGTCCTTGGTAGAGCGCTGGTCCCGGGGCGCCGTGGTGCGCTTGGGCAGCGTGCATTGGATTGGCGACCCGGGCGATATCATGGCCGGCGCCGCGGGCACGGCGGGAACAGAGAGCGTCGCTCGTCCCGATACGCCCGATTCGCTTTGTGGCTGGATCGACGACGATACCAACCTGCATGTTTGGGAAAACCTGGGCGTGCGCGGCGTATGGGAGCGCTACGTCGACGACTGGTGCCGTGCTTGCGAAAGCTCGCTTAACTTTGACGTGATGGCCCACCCCGACCTGGTCATGCGCTTTTCGAAGGACGGCTTTGCGCCCGATTTTGACCCGGCGCCGTTTTGGGGGCAGATGGCCGAGTGCGCGCACGATACGGGTCGCCGTGTCGAAGTCTCGACCGCCGCGCCGCGTAAGGGCCTCGACGACTATTACCCCTCGACGGGGCTGTTGCGCTGCTTCGCCCACGCCGAGGTGCCCATCACTTTTGGCTCGGACGCGCACCGCGCCTGCGACATCTGCTGGAACATTCGCGAGGCTCAGGCCCACGCCTACGACTGCGGTTATCGAACCTTCGACATCCCCCACGCCACCAGCGAATGGGAGTCCACGCCCCTCGCCTAACTAGTCGTTTAAGAACGTCCCCAATGACTAGTGGCGGCGGGCGTTGAGTTCGCCGGCCAGCTCGTCGAGGGTAATGCCGTAGCGCTCGAGCGTCACGAGCAGGTGGTAGATCAGGTCGCCGGCCTCGTAGCGAATGTGATCGTGGTCGTTATCCTTGCAGGCCATGATCACCTCGCTCGCCTCCTCGGCAAGCTTCTTGAGCAGCTCGTCCTCGACGTCGGTCAGCAGACGGGCGGTGTAGCTCTCCTGTGGCGACGCATCGCGACGACCGTGAATCACCTCGGCCAGACCCGTCAGCGTCTCGCCGATATTTCCCGGCTGCACGTTAGCTGTTCTGACTCCCATGGTTATTTCCTCTCGTTACTGCAGCGTAAAGTAGGTACCGGTCTCATCGAACCGAGGCTTTGCGCCCTTTTTCTCAAAGAACTCGACGATGACGGCATGGGCCTCATCGAGCCTTTCCTTCTCGGCCTCGAGCCAAAGCGACTGCGCCCCGCAGGTATCAGTCAGGTGCACGCGGCATGGCACGCCCGCGCGGAGGAGTTCGGCGTTGCAGTCGGCGACTTCGAACGGCGTCACGACCTTCATCGTGTTCCCCCCTTTACGCGCTTAAAGAAGCAGGTACGGTTGCCGGTATGGCAGGCCGGGCCCGGTGAGTCCACCTTGACCAGCAGCGTATCGCTATCGCAGTCGGCCCAGAGCTCCTTGACCTCCTGCATGTTGCCACTCGTCGCGCCCTTGTTCCAGAGCTCCTGACGGCTGCGACTCCAAAACCACGTGGTCCCGGTCTTGAGCGTCAGCCCCACCGATTCCTCGTTCATCCAAGCAACCATAAGCACCTCGCCGGTGTCATATTGCTGAACCACACAAGGAATCAGCCCGTGGGCGTCGTATTTAAGCTCGGTAGCATTTATTACCTCAGTCATCATTTCTCCCAAGTAACAAACGAAATCCCACAGGTCGGCGAGGGTTGTCCAGGTGCCGCAGGTTGCCGCGAAAGAGGAGCGACGCGTACTTTGGTACGCGAGCGACGGTTTGAGCGGCAAGATGCGGTGCCTGGGCAAGCCGCAGCACTAGAAGTCCAGCCTCACAGGGATGCCTTGGCTGGCCATATACTCCTTCACCTGGCGAATGCTGAAAGTTCCAAAGTGAAAGACGCTGGCCGCCAGCACGGCGTCGGCTTCGCCCTCGATCACGCCCTCGGCAAAATGCTCGAGCGTGCCCACGCCACCGCTCGCGATGACGGGAATCGGCACCGCACGCGCCACGGCGCGGGTGAGCGCCAGGTCAAAACCAGCCTTGGTGCCGTCGCGGTCCATGCTGGTGAGCAAGATCTCGCCGGCGCCGCGACGGGCCGCCTCCTCGGCCCACGCCACCGCGTCGATACCCTTGGCATTGCGGCCTCCCGCGGTAAAGACCTCCCACTTGTCGGCATCCGGCTGCCCAGGCAGGCCGACGCGCTTGGCATCGATCGCCACGACCACGGCCTGGCTGCCAAACGCCGCGGCAGCTTGGCTGATCAGCGATGGGTCGCGCACAGCGGCAGAGTTGAGCGATACCTTGTCGGCACCGGCCGCCACCATCGTTCGCATGCCCGCAAGGTCGCGAAAGCCACCGCCCACGGCGTAGGGAATGGCGAGCTCCTCGGCCGCATGCGCCGCCATCTCGATGGTCGTCGCACGGTTGTCGCTCGTGGCAGTGATGTCCAGGAACACGACCTCGTCCGCACCTTCGCGATCGTAGGCACGGGCAAGCTCCACCGGATCGCCCGCATCGCGCAGGCTCACAAAGTTGACGCCCTTGACCACGCGGCCGTCCTTAACGTCCAGGCAGGGAATGACGCGTTTGGTAAGCATGGGCTACTCCTCCCCTCGCGCGGCGGCCAACGCCTGTACCAGCGTAAAGTTGCCCTCGTAGAGCGCGCGACCGGTGATGGCGCCCTCAATAGCGCCCTCGCCCACTGCGGCGAGCGCACGGATATCGTCGAGCGTCGAGATGCCGCCCGACGCCACAACGGGAAAGCCCGCGACCTCGGCCACGTGGCGATATGCTGCCACATCGATGCCCGTCTGCATGCCGTCGCGCGCGATGTCAGTGTAGACCAGGTGCTTAAAGCCCAGCTCGGTAAGCTGCGCCACGGCATCGTCAAGTGCCACGCCCGCGCCGTCACGCCAGCCGTTTACCTTGACCTGGCCATCGCGTGCGGCAATGTCAGCTACCAGCAGCTCGCCAAAACCTTGGGCTGCCACCTCAGCAAAACCCGGCTCGGTCACGAGCACTGTGCCCAGTGCGATGCGACGCGCGCCGTAGCCAGCCAGCTCGTCGATACGCGCGAGCGAACGAACGCCGCCGCCCACGTCCACGGACAGACCGTCGACGCCGCAGATGGCCTCGATCGCCGTCGAGTTGGCAGCGCACGCGTCCTCGTCCTCGCCAAAGGCAGCGGACAGGTCGACGACGTGCACCCAGCTCGCGCCCTGCTCGGCAAAGGAGCGGGCAACGGCAACGGGGTCGTCGGAATATACCTTGCAGCGGCTCCGGTCGCCGCGCTCCAGGCGCACGACCTTGCCGCCGATCAAATCGATTGCGGGAAACAGAATCATCGGCCGGCCCCCTCGACGATGCTCACGAAGTTCTTAAGGATGCGCTGACCCAGCGCGGAGGATTTCTCGGGATGGAACTGGCAGCCCCACACGTTGCCGTGGCGCACGATGCACGGAAAGCTCCGCGTGTAGTGCGTGCGCGCCAGAACATCGGCGGCATCGGCATCGCCTGCCACCGCATAGCTGTGGGTGAAGTACATATTGGCGCCCTCGGCAAAACCGGCGAGCAGCGGATCGGCCGCGCCGGCAGGCGTCATGTGCACCTGATCCCAGCCCACGTGCGGGACCTTCAGACGGCTCGACTCCAGGCGCGTGCACGAGCCGCGCATGATGCCCAGGCCATCGACCCAGGGGCCACCGGCATGCTCGGAGGCATCGTCGTCCGCGTCCGCACCCTCGTCCGCCGGCACGCCCTCGTCGCCGCGCTCAAAAAACAGCTGAAGGCCCAGGCAGATGCCGAGCAGCGGAGTTCCGGCGGCAACGGCATCGAGCACGGCCACCTCCTCGCCGCTCCGGCGCATAAAGGCGATCGCGTCATAGAACGCGCCCACGCCCGGGATGACCAGGCCGTCGGCGTTGCGGATCTGCTCCGAATCGTCCGATGTGCAGGCGGCAGCACCAGCGCGCGCAAGCCCGCGCACGACGCTCGACAAGTTACCCTTGTGGTAATCGACCACCACGATCTTCGGTTCGCCCACGCGACCCTCCCCTTTTCTTCGTCCAAAACCACCACAAAGGGGACAGGCACCTTTGTGGTGGTTTCTGCCTTTGTGGCGGTTACAGCGAGCCCTTGGTGCTGGGGATGCCCTGCACGCGGGGATCGAGCTCGCAGGCGCGACGCATCGTGCGGCCCACGGCCTTAAAGGCGGCCTCGATAATGTGGTGTGAATTACCGCCTGCCAGCTCGCGCACATGCAGCGTGAGCTTGGCATCGCGCGCAAAGGCGTAGAAGAACTCGACGGCTAGCTCGGTATCAAAGGTGCCCACGCGCTCGGTCGGCACGGGCAGCTCGCAATAGGCCTGGCCGCGGCCCGAAATGTCCACGGCGGCCATCACGAGCGCCTCGTCCATGGCGATTGCCGCATCGGCAAAGCGCGTAATACCCGCCTTGTCGCCCAGCGCCTGGCAAAACGCCTCGCCCAGCACAATGCCCGTATCCTCGACGGTGTGGTGTGCGTCGACTTCCACGTCGCCCACTGCGTGCACCGTCAGATCAAACAAACCATGGCGGCCAAAGGCGTTGAGCATGTGGTCGAAAAACGGCACGCCGGTCGAGATATCGCACACGCCGCTTCCATCCAGGTCGAGCTTGACGACAATGTCGGTCTCCCCCGTCTTACGGATTACCTCGGCATAACGGCCCATCTACATCTCCTCCTTCACCAGCGCGGCAAACGCCGCCAGCACCTCATCGTTTTCCCGCGGCGTACCCACGGTAATGCGCAGACAATCCGCGAGCCCCGGCGCATAGCTAAAGTCGCGCACCAAAATTGAATACTCATCGCGCAGGCGCTCGCGCACGCACGTGGCATGCGGCGTGCGCACGAGCACAAAGTTCGCCGCGCTCGGCCACGCCTCCACGGGCAGGCCCTCGGCAGCCATTGCGCGCAGGGCGCACAGCTCGCGCTCGCGCTCGGATGCGACCTGTGCCACCACGGGCGCGTACGCATCGCGGGCACGCACGCAGGCAAGCGCGGCGGCCTGGCTCAGCACATTGACCGAATAGATCTGGCGAATCGCCGCGAACACGTCGATGACTTCCGGCGCCGCGATCACGTAACCCAGACGCGTACCGGCAGCGCCAAACGCCTTGGACAGCGTGTGCAGAATCACCAGGTTGGGATGCTCGGCAATAAGCCCCTGCGCCGTGGTGGCCGCGCCAAACGAATCGTCGGCAAACTCAACGTAGGCCTCGTCGACCATGACCATGCCGGGGCACGCATCGCACAGGGCCGCGACAAAGTCGAGCGGAGCCACGTCGCCCGTGGGATTGTTGGGCGAGGTCACGATTGCCAGGTTGCACGCCAGCGCCGCCGCGAGCACAGCAGCTTGGTCGAGTTCAAAGGTCGCCGGGTCGCGCCACACGTCACGCACCTCGGTCTGACAGAGCGACGCAAAGAACGCGTACTCGCTAAAGCACGGCGGGCAGTTGAGCAGAGTCCTCCCCGCGCCGCCAAATGCCAGCAGATAGTTATAGAGCAGCTCGTCGCCGCCGTTGCCCACGCAGATGTGCTCGCGCGTCACGCCATGCCAAGCAGCAAGCTCGTCGCGCAGGTCGTTGGACATGGGATCGGGATAGCGATTGAGCGATGTGGCAGCCAAGGCAGCGTCGATCGCCTCGCGCACGCCGGCCGGCACGGGATAGGTGTTCTCGTTGGCCGAAAGGTTGATGCGCGTAGGCGTAAAGTTGGGATCGTAGGGCTCAATACCGGCCAAGTAAGGCTGGACGAGCTCCTTCATATGGGGCGTCAGCTCGGCCATATTAGGCCTCCTCGACGACCGCGCCAGCGGCACCGCCCGCAGCCGCCGTCAGGTCCACGCCCTCGGCAACCGTCGCCACGGCGTCGCCTGGCCAGGCAACCTTAGTCAGGTCGGCCGCCGCCAGCGACTCGGCGCTCACGGCATCTTCGCCCTGCTCCAGCACGCGGCGACGCAGCGCGGCGGAAAGCGCGTGCGCCCATAGGCCCTCGGCCTCGGCCAGGCGCTGCGTAGCGGGAGCGTCGGAGAGCAGACCCTCGGGCGTATAGCAAATGACGCTCGAGCGCTTAACGAACTCTTCGACCGAAAGCGGGTTGGAGAACATGGCCGTGCCGCCGGTCGGCAGCGTGTGGTTGGGGCCGGCAACATAATCGCCGAGCGGCTCGGAGCTCCAAGCGCCCACAAAGATGGCACCGGCGTTGCGAATGCCGCCGAGCAAGCCCATCGCATCCTTGCAGTGCAGCTCCAGGTGCTCGGGCGCCACGGTGTTCACCGCCTCGACGGCAGCGGCCATGTCGGCGGCCACCACGATGGTGCCCTCGTTATCGAGCGAGGCACGCGTAATCTCGGCACGCGGGGACTGCGCTACCAGAATGTCGATACCCGCCTCGACCTCGCGCGCAAACTGCTCGTCGCAAGTCACCAGATAGCAGGCTGCCAGCGGATCGTGCTCGGCCTGGGCCATCAGGTCTGCCGCGACCACCATGGGCTTGGCCGTGGCATCGGCCAGCACGCAGACCTCGGACGGGCCGGCGACCATGTCGATTCCCACATCGCCCGAGACAATCTGCTTGGCAGCGGCAACAAAAGCGTTGCCCGGGCCGGTGATTTTATCGACACGCGGAATGGTCTCGGTACCGTACGCCAGCGCGGCCACGGCCTGGGCGCCGCCCACCATATAGATCTCGTCCACGCCGCCAAGCTTGGCTGCCGCGAGCGTATAGGGACTGATCAGGCCATCTTTTTGCGGCGGGGTCACCATGACCACGCGCTCAACGCCGGCGACCTTGGCGGGAATGGCGTTCATGAGCACGGTAGAGGGGTACTGCGCGCGGCCGCCCGGCACGTAGATGCCGGCAGCGGCAAGCGGGGTCACCTTAACGCCGAGCATCGTGCCGTCCGGGCGCGTGGTAAACCAGCTCTGCTCGACCTCGCGCTGGTGGAACTCGCGAATCTGGCGCGCAGCCTTCTCGAGCGCGGCGACAAAGGCCGGGTCGAGGCCTTCGAGCGC
>CAJMRI010000021.1:0-39455 GCA_905215905.1 uncultured bacterium
ACCATGTGGCCGGCGGGGCGCCCTTTTGTGTTGTGCTGTCCGTGAACTAGCGAGCCTGCTTTACCTTGGCCGCTGCCTCGACAAACGACTTCCACAGGTTAAAGTCGGTCTCGAGTGTCTTCCATGTGTACTCAGGGTGCCATTGCACGCCCAGACAGAACGGCTGGCCTTCGACTTCGATGCACTCGGGAACGCCGTCGGTTGCTTTGGCGACCAAGCGCGTGCTTTTACCCAGACGGTCGACGCAGCAGTGGTGTGCGGAGTTGGTCTGGATTAGCCTGTGCCCGCCAACCGTGCGTTCCAGCAGCGAGCCCGGCACGACCTCGACGGGGTGCACGGGATCGTTGAGCACGTGGGTGTGACGCCACTGCGTGCGACCCTCGCGCGCACCCAGGCTCGGCACGTCCATGCACAGGGTGCCGCCAGTGGCGACATTGAGCAACTGCGTGCCGCGGCAGGTGGTAAAGAGCGGCTTTTTGGCGCGGAGCACCTCGCCGACCAGCTTAAACTCAAAGCTATCGCGGATCTCGCAGCAGAGGGTGGGGTCGTAGGGTCGATCATCGCCCCAACGTTTGGGATTGACATCGGGGCCGCCGGGAATGGCGATGCCGTCGGCGATATCGACGTAATGACGGATAACATCAATATCTTCGGTGATGGCCATCTGCAGCGGCAGGCCGCCGGCGGCAAGAATGGCGTCGACAAAGACGCTCGCAATCTCCTCGTTGGGGGAGAGCGTCTCGCTTAAAAACGGCTTTGCATCTTCCCAACGTGGCGCGACGAGGATGAGTGGGCGGTCGGCGGGGGCGACGTCGACGTGCGGGGTGTATGACGATGAAGTGCGAGTTCCGATCATGGTTGCGGCTTTCGAATCCGGGTGGACATGGCACAGGGGTGGCGCGGGGCAAACGTTACTGATGAATTTGCCCGCGTGGCAATTGGGTTAGTGGCCCTTGATGGAGTTGAGGAAGTCCTGGGCGCGCTTGGTCTGGGGATGGTCGAAGAACTCGTCGGGTGTGCCGGTTTCCACGATCTGGCCGTCGGCCATAAACACGACGCGATCGGCAACGCGGCGGGCGAAGTTCATCTCGTGCGTGATGACGATCATCGTCATGCCCTGCTGCGCCAAGCGCACCATGACCTCGAGCACCTCGTTGATCATTTCGGGATCGAGGGCGCTTGTGGGCTCGTCAAAGAGCATGGCCTTGGGTTGCATGGCAAGCGAGCGGGCGATGGCCACGCGCTGCTGCTGGCCGCCCGAGAGCTGTGCGGGCACCTTATCGGCCTGCTCGGCCACGCCCACGCGGCCCAGCAGGTCCATGGCGCGCTCACGGGCCTCGTCCTTGGAGACGCCCAGCACATCGACCGGCCCCAGCATGACGTTCTGCAGTACGGTCATATGTGCGAACAGGTTGAACTGCTGAAACACCATGCCCAGTTCGGCGCGCATGCGGGCAAGATCCTTGCCTTCCTGCGGCAGGGGCTCACCCTCGATGAGGATCTCGCCCGAGTCGATGGTTTCCAGGCGGTTGATGGTGCGGCACATGGTCGACTTGCCCGAGCCCGAGGGACCGATCACAACGACGACCTCGCCGCGGTCGACCGAGAGATTGATGTCGTTGAGGACGTGCAGGTCGCCATAGTGCTTATCGACGTGCCTGAGCTCGATCAGCGGCTGATTGCCGGTAGAAGAAGTGCTCTGTGCCATGGTGCTCGGCTCCTTGTGACTCGAAATGGTAAAGCGTTAGCGGATGATGGTCGCGCCGGTCTTGTGCGAAACGTAGACAGCGGCCTTGTTGATCGCGACGTTGATGAGGATGTAGATGACCGCGATAACCAGGTAGACCGACACGAGGGCGTCGTAGTTGGTAATGAGCACGCGGGCGTTTTGCATGAGGTCGGGGTAGCTCACCACATAGGCGACGGTGGTGTCTTTGACGACGACCACAAGCTGCGAAATCAACGACGGAATGATAAACCGAATGGCCTGCGGCAACACGATTTTAAAGGTGATTTTAGCCTTGGAGAGACCGAGCGCCTGGGCGGCTTCGACCTGGCCGCGCGGCACGGCGTTAACGCCGGCACGGAAGATCTCGGCAAGTACGCCGGCTGCGGCGAGCGCGACGGGAAGCGTGAGCATCCAAAACGACGGCAGCGCGATCTTGTACTGGGGCAGCACCAAAAAGAAGAAGTAGATGAACAGCAGGCTCGGTACGCCACGGAAGAAATCGGTGAGCACGCGGCAGACCAGCTGCAGCGGCTTAATGTCGCTCGTGCGGCCGAGCATAAGGGCCAGGCCCAGCACCAGCGCAATGACACCGGCGGTGAGTGCGACTTTAACGGTGCCCTCAAAGCCGGCAAGCAAGAACTTCCAGGTGGTTAAGTGCGTAAAGAAATACCAATAGTGGACCGAAAGCTGGCCGGTCACATAAAAGCGCTGCAGTACCAGGACGGCGAGCGCGGCGACGGCAACAAGCGAGATGGCGGTGCCGATGCGAATCTTGGCGCGCATCTTGGGGCCGGGAGCCTCGTAGAGCGCATCGCGCATGGTAAGCGCGGAGGTGGAGTGCTTGCTCATCGGAGGATCCTCACCTTCTTATCGATGTAGTTGCCAATGTGGCTCACCACAAAGGCCGTGCCCAGGTAGCCGAGCGCCGAGATAAAGAACGCGGCGACGCCGCCGAGCGAGCGCGTGTTGATGTAGCTCACCACGCCGGTGAGCTCCTGCGGTTTAAGCGGCACCTGACTGCCGAGCGCGGTGGTGAGCATGACGGCGATAAAGAGGTTGGTCATGGGCAGCACGCTCGAGCGCAGCGCCTGCGGAATCACGATCTTGGCGAGGATACGGCTGAAGCTCATGCCCAGCGAGCGGGCGGCTTCCACCTGGCCGACACCGACGGTGTTGATGCCGCTCATAAAGTTCTCGGAGCCAAAGGCAGAACCCAAGAGCACTGTGGCGACGATGACGCAGGTGCGGTAGGGCAGGACGACCTTGAGCGGCGGCAGCGCGTAGACGACGATAATGAGCAGCGCGATGCCGGGGATGTTACGGAAGACCTGGACATACAGGTCGCCAAAGACGCGCAGCGGCTTGAGCGGCGACACGCGCATCACGGTGACGGCGACGGCCAGCACCATGGCGATGGCAAACGACTCAAGCGTCATGCCCCAGGTTGCTAGCAGCGCGTCAATGTAGTTCTGGCCATAGAGCGACCAGAGCTCGGAGAGACTCATGCGGACCTCCCGCCGATAAGGAAAGGGGGCTCCCGTGTGTACGGAAGCCCCGACAACTCAGTGAGGAAACAGTTTAGCGCAATAAAGCGCATCATGCGTTTCCATATGGTTTCGTAGCGGCCGTTACTAGGCGTATTGCCTAGGCGCCGATCTCGGGTAGCTCGGGAACATTGGTGTCGCCCGTACGGTCGCCAATGCAGATCTGCCACAGTTCGGTCCAGGTGCCATCGTCCTCGATCTTCTTAAGGAAGTCGTTGACAAAGGCGACGCCGTCGGAATCGAGCGGCAGGCCGATGCCGTAGGGCTCCTTGCTGCCGAAGGGCTTACCGGCAATCTTGTACTTACCGGGCTCGCGGACCAGGGCGCTCTGCTGCATGTTGTTGTCGATGACGTAGGCATCGACGCGGCCCTGCTGGAGTGCCTGACGTGCCTCCTCGTCGGTCTTGAACTCCTGCTGGCTGGCCTTGGGGGCAAACTCCTCCAGGATGGCGGGGCCGTTGGAGCCGGACTGGACGGCGACGTTCTTGTCGGCCAGGTCGTCGACGCTCTTGATGTCCTCGTTATCGGCGAGCACCAGGATAGCCTGCTGGGTGTAATAGTAGGGACCGGCAAAGGAGACAAGCTTCTTGCGCTCGTCGGTGATGGTGTAGGTGGCAAAGACGGCGTCGACCTGGCCGTTCTGTAGGACGGACTCGCGCGTGTCCGAGGTCACCTGGGTGATCTCGATCTTGTTCTCGCCCAGAATGTAGTTGGACAGGAGCTGCGCGATGCCGGCATCGAAGCCACGGGTCTGACCGTCCTTCTCGTTGAGGAGGGAGAAGAGCGTGGAGGTCTGGACGCCACCGATCGTAAAGACGCCGGCATCCTTGACGGCCGTAGCCCAGGTGCTGGCGGCGATGGCGTCGTCATCGGCCTTGGGGCCGTCGTTGACGAGCTTGTCGAATGCCTTGGCGTCGAGTGTGGTGGAAGCCTCGGTATCATTGGAGCTCTTGGAAGAGCCGGCGGCGGAACCCTTGTCGGCCTCGGCGCTGGTGTCGGAGCAGCCGGCAAGACCAAGGCCGGCGACGGTTGCGAAGGTGGCGGCAACGAAGCCGCGGCGGTCGAGAACGACCTGCTGGGAGAGGTTCTTGCTCATGGTAGAACACCTTTCTCAATAAAATCCCTAGCGGTTGAGTAGAGTTATACCCTATCCCGCTCAAATGGGTCAACACGAAATAACTCAGAAACATACTTACCTTATGGGTTATTCTACCTACCATAAAGGGACAGGCACCTTTGTGGTGGTTCTTGCAGATGTGGTGGCCTGTCTCGCTGCTTTGTCTCAATCTGTAACAGGTAGACGAGGAAATGGGTTCTAACTGTTACAGATTGAGATTTTCTCTTCAGGGGAATTCGAATGTCTCGATCTGTAACAGTTAGACGGCCAAAAGGTCTCTATCTGTTACAGATTGAGACAAAGGTCAGGGGCAAAGACGGTTTGTCTAGATCTGTAACAGTTAGACGGGAATTCGGGCCATAGATGTTACAGATTGAGATAATCGCGCCGCGAAAATAAAAACCTCCGCAGGGGTGCTTCCCTTGCGGAGGTTTTTTACTCGTTAAGTAGCCTTACGGCTTCGGCGGCCATGTTCTCGGCCGTCATGCCGTTCTGAGCGAGCAGCTCGTTGGGGTCGTAGCGGTCGGGGAAGCCCTTGGCGATGCCGAAGGTGCGTGTGCGCAACGGCGTGCATGCCAGATAACATGCCACGCGCTCGCCCCAGCCGCCGTCCAAGATACCGTCCTCGAGGGTGACGACAACGCGATGCTCGGCGGCAAGGCTGTCGAGGAACTCGCGGTCGAGCTCGGTTGCAAAGCACGGGTTGACGAGCGTGGCCTCGATGCCGTACTCGGCAGTCAGACGGTTTGCCACGCGCTCGCCCAGCTCAAAGAAATCGCCAAGCGCGAGCACGGCAACGTCGCGGCCCTGGCGCACGACATTGTAGCGCGCGACGCCGTAATCGTCGCCCTCGGCAGGCGCCAAGTCGGGGCGGCTTACCAGGCCAATGCCCGGCACACGGATCGCTACGGGATGCTCGCGGTGGTCGAGCGACCAGCTCAGCATGGACAGATATTCCTCCATGCAGGCAGGTGCAAGGTAGTGCATGTTGGGAAGTCCGCCCAGCATGGAAATATCAAAGAACGAGAGGTGCGTCTCGGACGTGGTGCCAAAGATCGACGCGCCAAATACCAGGATGGTTGCGGGGGCGTCGTTGAGGCACAGGTCGTGCCACAGCTCGTCGTAGGCGCGCTGCAAAAACGTGCCGTACACACCAAAGACTGGCTTGGCGCCCGAGCGCGCAAGCGCGGTGGCAAAGGTCACGGCGTGTTCCTCGGCAATGCCCACGTCGACAAAGTGCTTGCCTGCCGCGGCGCGAAGCTCGGGTGTAAAGCCCATGATGTAGGGCGTGGCAGCCGTGATGCCCACAACCTGCGGATCGCGCTCGATGGCGGCGCTGAGCGCCTCGCCCGTAATGTCGGCATAGGTGCGCGGCGCAGGCTCGCTCGGATGGCCCGGGCAGAGCTTGCGCCCAGTCGCCATGTCAAACGGACCCACATGATGCCAGCGCTCGGGGTCGCTCTGGGCTGGCTCAAAGCCCTTGCCCTTTGCGGTGGAGACGTGCAGCACGATGGGATGATCGATATCGCGCAGCTCCTGCAGCGTGTCGACCAGGGCCAACACATCGTTGCCGGTGTCCAGATAGCGGTAGTCGAGCCCCATCGCGCGGAAAACGTTGCGCTCACAGGTGCCGTTGCTGGCGCGCAGCTCGGCCAGATTGCGATACAGGCCACCGTGGTTTTCGGCGATGGACTGGTCGTTATCGTTGACGATGATGATCAAGTTGCTGTCGAGTTCGGCGGCATTGTCGAGGCCCTCAAACGCCAAGCCGCCCGAAAGCGAGCCGTCGCCAATGATGGTAATGACGTTGTACGTATCGCCCGCCAGGTCACGAGCGTGTGCCAGGCCGCAGCCCAGGCTCACCGACGTGGAGGTATGGCCCATGGCAAACAAGTCGTGCTCGGACTCGTCGGGATTGGCAAAGCCAGAAGCCTCACCATAACGCTCCGGATCGATATAAGTGTACGCGCGCCCAGTCAGCGCCTTGTGGGCGTAGGTCTGGTGCGAAACATCAAAGACAATCTTGTCGATGGGGGAGTTAAACACGCGATGAAGCGCAACCGTGAGCTCAACGACGCCCAGGTTGGGGGCAACGTGCCCGCCGACGGCGGCGGAGCTTTCGAGGATGGCGTGGCGAATCTCGTCGCAGAGCTGCGGGAGCTCGGCGCGATTAAGAGCCTTGACGTCCTCGGGCGTTGTCGTTTGCGTAAGCAGCATCGTTGTGGGTTACTCCATGCGAATCGTGCGCCGGCACTCCCTCGGCCGGCACAATTGCACAAGACAGTCTCGCACATTTTGGCGTTTGATATGTGACGGCGGCGCGGTAATTCGCCAACTGGTGGGGCAAAACGTTTTGTCCGATGCCATACTGATAAGTTCCATGATGATTTTATTCATTGCGTGCAGGCTGTGGCTTGCCGCCGAGCGCCGCCGGAAGGAGGCCGCATGTCCGATACCGTTCGTGCCGAGAAAATCGCGTGCGAAGTAGACCATGCTGCCCGTCAACTGGCACAGGCGGGCCGTCTGGACCTGACGCGCGAGTTTATCCAGCATGGCGATGTGACGGTGTATACGCATGTGACCTCGGTGGCGCGGGCAAGTCTGTCCTTTGCCGAGCGCCTGGGCCGCGTCGGTATCTCCGTCGACCGCTTATCGCTGCTGCGCGGGGCCCTGCTGCACGATTACTTTCTCTATGACTGGCACGATCCCGACCCAAGCCATCGACTGCATGGCTTTCGTCACCCGTTTTTTGCCTTGGCGCGTGCGGAGGAAGATTTTGAGCTGACGCCGCGCGAGCGGAATATTATCGTACGGCATATGTTTCCGCTGGTACCGGTGCCGCCGACGTGTCGTGAGGCATGGATTGTGTGCCTGGCGGATAAATGGTGCGCGCTGCGCGAGACGATTGCCGGCCGTCTGCCGCGCAAAGGCGGCGCGAACGATTTGAACGAGGGCCCGAGCGACGGCTCGAGCAAAGAATCGAACGAAAAGAGGAGTGGGTAGACGGTGGGAACCGCGATCGGCATGGCATTTGACGGCGCGACGCTTGCCGCCTGTCCGCTCTCGGCGCTGGTGCTCTCGTTTGCCTTCTACGGTTTTTGCGGCTGGGTATGGGAGTCGACAGTCTGCGCCATGCTCAACCACGGATGCTTTGCCAACAGCGGCTTTTTGCTGGGGCCGTGTTGTCCCATCTACGGTGCGGGCGGCATTGCGTGCTGGTTGCTGCTGCATGGAATCCCAGACGCCTCGAGCCAGTTTGTCGCTGCCGCGCTCGTATGCAGCGTGATCGAATATAGCGTGGGCGTGCTGTTGGAAAAAACGACGGGTGCCCGGTTTTGGGATTACTCGCATCTGCCGTTTAACCTGCACGGACGCATCTGCCTGTACTGGGCCTGCGCGTTTGGCCTGGGTGCACTGTGCATTTGCCGTTTAGTGGAGCCGGCATTGCTGGGGCTGCTTGGCCATCTGCCGGTGCTGATTGTGCGGCTGTCCGCCTTTATCGTCGCGGTCGCGATGATGGTCGACGCGGTGTGCTCGTTGGCGAGCTGGCGGCGTCTGTCTGATCAGCTGGAGCGCGTCCGGGCCGACCTTGCCGACCGCATCAATGAGTCGCTTGCCGATGCCTCGGACTCAATGCTCGAACGTATTCCCGATTCTACGATTGACTCGGTGGCACAGACGCACATCCGTAGCCGTGCCGTTAACGCGTGGCTGGCCGAGCTGGGTGACGCCGCGCTCGATGCCCTGCGCGAGAAGGCTTCGATGCCGACGTTTATCTCGGATGGTGCTCGCGGCCTGGCGCTCGCTGCCCGCCGCGTTGCCGATGTCGCGCCGAGCATGCCGCGTCCGTCGCTCAGTCGTCGCCTTGCCGGCAAGCGCATGAGCCGTCCGGTGCCGAGTGTGTCGCTCAGCCGTCGTGACCTGCGCTTCTTTAACGCCTTCCCGCGTCTGCGCATCAATCGCTACGAGGGCGTCATCCGAGCTACCGACCTCCGCGACCGAGCCCGCGAGCTGTTCCGGCGCTAGCCAGAGTGGAGCCAAGCGCGCCCTTCTCGTTCGCACGTTTCCCGTTCGTTTCGCGCCCGTTGCCGTGCCGTTTCCAAGATTGCGGCACCGTTTCCATTCGACAACGCAGCGTTTAACAACGCCGTATCTGGTCTACACCAGTTGGCCCTCGGCCGCATCATGAGCGCCGACAACGTTCATGCGACCAAGGGGGAGCGAATGTACGATACGGGATCGACAACGTTTATGCTCATCTGCACCATGCTCGTGTTTTTAATGACACCGGGTCTGGCGTTTTTCTATGGTGGCCTGTCCAGGCGCAAAAATGTCATCAACACCATGCTTATGTGCTTTGGCGCCATTGGCCTGGTTGGTGTGCTGTGGATTGTTGCCGGCTGGTCGCTGGCCTACGGTGGCGACGGTTCTAACCCGTTTATTGGCGGCTTTGACCAGCTGCTGTGCCTGCCGGTGCTCAACCAGGTGCTGCAGGCGGCCGAGGCCAATGCTGCGGATGGTGCCGTCTACCCTCAGATCATCAACATCGCCTTCCAGATGGCGTTTGCCATGATCACCGCCGCTATCGTTACGGGCAGTCTGGCAGGCCGCGTTAAGTTTGGTGCCATGACGGCCTTCCTGGGCATTTGGCTGCTCGTGGTCTATGCGCCGCTCGCCCACATGGTTTGGGGCGGCGATGGTTCCTTTATCGGCGACATCATCGGCGCGCTCGACTTTGCCGGCGGCGACGTGGTACACATTTCGTCCGGTCTCACGGGCCTGATTCTCTGCTTAATGCTCGGCCGTCGTCGCGGCTTTGGCATGATGAGCTACCGTCCGCATAACGTGCCGTTTGTGGCGCTGGGCGCCGGCCTGCTTTGGTTTGGCTGGTTTGGCTTTAACGGCGGCAGCGAGTTTAAGGCCGACGCCGTGGCGGCGCTCGCCATCCTCAACACCGTGACGGCCAGCGCGGCGGGCATGGTCTCGTGGCTTGCCGTCGAGCGCGTGCACACCGGTCGCCCCACGCTGGTGGGTGCCAGCACCGGTCTGGTTGCGGGCCTTGTGGTGGTCACGCCGGGTACGGGCTTTGTCGAGCCGTGGGCAGCGCTGGTCATGGGCCTGATCGTCTCTCCCGTGTGCTACCTGGCCATCAGCCATCTTAAGACCAAGTTCGGCTACGACGACGCGCTCGATGCGTTCGGTTGCCACGGTATCGGCGGCATCTTGGGCGGTGTGCTCACGGGCCTGTTCTGCGTGCCGGAACTCTCGTGGACCGGTAAGGGCGGCCTGTTCTATACGGGCGACATGTCGCTGCTCATCTCACAGATCCTGGGCATTGTGGTGACGGTCGTTATCGTGCTGGTGCTCGACTTGGTGATCGCCGCGGTGGTCAAGGCGCTGTTCCACGGCAGCCTGCGCGTGGACGAGGCCGACGAGGCGCTGGGCCTGGATGCGAGTCAACACGGTGAGAGCGCGTATCCTTCTTTCTCCGGACTCGATTAGCAGCTTCCCCAAGCACCGCACCTTGCCGTTCAATCGTCGCTCACGTACTTAAGTACGCTTCGCTCCTCTTTCACGGCAATCTGCGGCACTTGGGAAACCTGCTAAGACCAGTCAGTTGAACTTTTTGATCTCTGAGGTTGGTTTGCGGCACCTGGAAAACCCGTGCCATGTGAAGGTAAATCAATTTCTTTTATTGAAGAGAGGAATTCATTATGAAAAAGATCACGGCTATCGTGCGTCAGGAAAAGCTTGAGGTTCTCAAGGACGCGCTGTTTGCTGCTGATGTTCGCGGCATGACTATCAACCAGGTGCAGGGCTGCGGCGCGCAGCATGGCTGGAAGGAATACGTGCGCGGCAACGAGTTGCTTGTCAACACGATCCCTAAGGTGCAGTTCACCCTTATCTGCGCTGATGAACATGTCGATGGCATTGTCGACATCATCTGCAACGCCGCCCGCACCGGTGCCGTTGGAGACGGCAAGATTTGGGTCGAGCCGGTCGAAGAAGTCATCCGCATTCGCACCGGCGAACACGGCCCGGCCGCGGTGTAGAATCGACCGTCTGCCATCCGCAACGTTAAAATGCTGCAATGAGGCACAAGACTTGCGTTGCGGATGGGCGGATTATGGGTCGCAATAAATATCCCGAGGAGACGGTCGCGAAGATTCTCGACGCGGCACTGGAGCTATTCTGCGCACAGGGTTATGAGGGGACGAGTATTCAAGATATCGTTGACCGTCTCGACGGCATGACCAAGGGCGCTGTCTATCATCACTTCAAGAGCAAAGAAGAGATTTTCAACGCCGCGTTTGATCGGGCGATGACTCCGATTGTTGAGCACCGCCGCTCGATGCTTGGCGTCGGCAATATGACCGGAGCCCAAAAGCTCAAGCGACTGTACGCTCCCGAGTCCGTTGTTCCACAAATTGAGCTATGGGCACGTATGCGTCCTGCAGCAGATCCGGTAAAAAGCTCGCGCCTACTGGCGATGCAGTACCAGGGCTCATTTGACGAGTCGGCCGATGGCTGTCTCTTGCCAGTGATCGAGGAGGGCATCGCCGACGGCTCCATTGCGTGCGAATGCCCGCGCGAAGCGGCGGAGGCCGTATCGTTGTTGGCGAATCTTTGGCTGCTGCCATTGTTCCGTCCGCTCGAGCCCAAGGAGCGAATGCTCGCTCGCGCACAATGTCTGGCGCAGATGGCCGCTGCGGTGGGACTCGATTTGGGCGAGGAAGTGCTCCAGACAACGGCACGGATTTGGGGCGTATGGAACCGCGCTGGGTGGTAATATAGATACCAACGGTATGTAATTGATTTGTGAGGGTAGCCACGGCTGCCCTTTTCAAGTCATTAAATACATACTAGTGGTATGTATAGGGGGTGGGCTTATGGCTGGGCTGAGAGACGTCGGCGTCTCGTTGAAATCAAAAACAGTGCGGTCAATCAGGCTCGCGGAACTTCTGGTTGCGCAGCTGTGCACGTATTCGATGCTGTCGGCGCTGTGCTTTGCGTATCCGCTTTACTTGTTCGATTGCAGCGGATCGTCAACGTTATATGGCGCCGCCGTGGCGATAGCGTTCATACCCGGCGTACTCGCAACTCCGATTGGCGGAATCTTGGCGGATAGGGGAAGACATCGCGAGGCCCTCGTGGCCCTCGGCATTGCTCTGATGACTGCATCACTGCTGTCTATCCCCATGAAGCACTCATTGCCTCTTGCGGTCGTCGTAGTAGCGATACTTTGTGTTCAATATGGCGCTCAATCGCTGCTAAGCCAATACTCCAAATTGAGACGGTGCGCATGGCGGGTGAAAAGAAGGTTGAGCGGGCCACTGCATTGGTTTCGCAGGTGACCATGGTGAGCAATATCTTGGGTCCTGTGGTCGGGACGGCAGTCTATGGGTGCTTTGGCATCGATGCTCTTTGCACAATCGCGTCGGTAACGTTTGCGATTTCAGCTCTGTTGTTTGGTGGCGTACTCAAGCAAAATGCCTCATCTGAAACGATGGGAGACGGCGCGACTCGTACGACATGCCGAAACGATTTTCGGGAGTCGATTCGGTATCTGTTGCAAAATGCATCATTGGTCGCTGTGATTTTGCTTGCGGCAGTTTTGAACCTTGCGTTGGTTGGGCTAACGATTGGCGCTCCCATTATTGTTACAAAGCATCTCGGCATGCAATCGTCCTGCGTTGGGATAGTTGAGGTTGCTCTGGGCCTGGGTGGTTTTACCGGCAGTGGCTTGGTCGGCATTTGGCCGCATCGTTTTTCTTTCAATGGCATATGTCGATATGTTGCGATGATCTGTTTTGGAGTCGCGCCGATTATTGTTACGCTGCTGTTCGGCGTAGATGTATGCGTGTTCACCGTGTTTGCGGTTGGTTCGGCATGGGTCATGGTGTGGGCGAGCATTACGTCGGTTGAAATCATCGCGTTTGTTCAGCGGGTAGCGCCGACTGAGCTCTGCGGAAAAGTGCTTTCGGTCGTTTACATGGTCCTTTCCTGCGCAACACCTATCGGCCAATTGACGTACGGGGTTGCATATGATCGATGGACACCAGCGATTGTATTCGCAGCCATGTTGGCGGTGCTGACGTTGACGACGGCGCTGTTTTATCGTCTGAAAAATCGCTTGCGGCGATTGTCTTGACGCGCTGGGGCACCGTGAATTTGCGGAGACAGTGGCCCGCCGCGTCGGGACGGCATTGTTTGGGCATGCCTCTCCTTCGTCTACAATATCGTGCAGACGAAGGAGAGGCACGCCCATGATCAAGATGTTCGCGAGTGACTTAGACGGAACGCTGCTGAACGCCCTGCACGAGGCAGATGGGACCATCCGCCGTGCCATTCGCGAGCTGACCGAGGCCGGCCTGCATGTGGTTCCCGCGACCGGACGCTCGACGCTGCCGATCGGCGAGCATGGCTTTACGGGGCTGGCGCTCGATGCCTGCTGCTCTAACGGCTCCATCGTGCGCGACAGTCATGGCGAGGTGCTCAAGACCTGGACCATCGATCCGCAGATCACCGAGGAGCTGCTCAAGGAGTTTCCGGATATCTGTTTTGACTGCTCAACGCCCGATGGCATGTTCTCGAGTGGATCGTTCGAGATGCATCAGGCGGGCTTTAAAAAGGACAGCCCTATCAAGCGTATCGTGATGCGTGGCATGCGTGCGCGTGGCGGGTACCACGAGGAACAGTACTTCGACCAGTCGATCGGTGACATCCTGCGCCATGACGTGTGCAAGATCAACTGCCGCGTGACCTCGCCCGAGCTGGAGCGCGACCTTAAGGCCTATCTTGCCGAGCGCTCGGACCGCGTGGTCAACGCGCCGTTCGATCCGGTGATGTTTGAGATCACGGACGTGGCGTGCAACAAGGGCGAGAGTGTGGCTTGGCTGGCGGGCTACTACGGTATTGCCGAGGACGAGGTCGCGGTTTACGGCGACGGCGGCAACGACATCGCCATGCTCAAGCATTTCCGCCACAGCTACGCGACCAAAAACGCAAGCGATGCAGCTAAGGCCGCCGCGAGCGTGACCATCGGCAGCTGCATGGTCCATGCCGTCCCCAAACACATGCTCGCCACCATGCGCAAGCAAAACTCCCGCACCGTCATCGAATAATGTGACAAAGGGACTGTTCCTTTGTCACATGGGAGATACCGGCTTTTGGCGTATAGGACTGTTACGCTTTCGCCACCAACAAATTTCGAGTTATTCGGCCTGTCGGAGGTCGTTAAATGGCTAAAGATGCCCTCTCGGGAACATTCATGCCTCTAATGGTGTTTGATTCGGTGACGTAAGTGCGCAAATGGGCATGTATACGCTCAAGTAAGGACATAAACTCTCAGATAATCCCGGCGGTGCATTTATACAAAACCAGTAGCGTGGCCGAATAACTCGAAAAATGTAGCTGGCAGTTCGGCGACAAGCTCGGGTATGGCAAAGGAACTGCTCCTTCGCCATACCCGAGCTCCGATCTTCTGATATGCGAACAAAGATTCGCATATCTAACTGTGCTTTGATAGAATCGGTATCGTTGACGGTAGTTCCATGTGCCGGGCAGCGCCCTCCATTTGATGGGAGGTGATGCCCATGACCGATTTGATTGATTTCGTGAGGCTCCTGACCGCATTGGTCTCGCTTCTTACGACGCTTATCGGACTTTCCGAGGCACTCAAGCAACGCTCGAAGCGTAACAGAGGGGGTCGCCGCCGCTAAGGCGTTGACCCCCTAAAACAAGCAACGGCGCTGCTCAGCCAGCTACAACTTGGGCTGCCGTCGACACTATTCTACCCATGAATGACATTTTGGACAATCGGTAATGCCGCTCCAAAAGCCAGGCGGGTTGTGCGGGTTGTGACAAAGGGACTGCCCTCTCGTCACATCCAAAATATTGCCTTTACGTGTTGATACACACGGTGTGCAATAATACTCGCACTGTGCAATAGCGCACAGGCTGAGTAACAAGGAGGACGCTTGTCCCAGCTCGAGAAATGCGATCGCCGGTCCCTTCGCTCGCAGCGTGCCCTTCGCCAGGCACTTGCCAGCGAGCTTGCCGAAAGCGGCGACCTTTCGCGCATTAATGTCGCGTCGCTCACCGAGCGCGCCGGCCTTACGCGCCGCACGTTCTATTCGCACTACCGCGATATCCCCGACTTTATCAATCAAATCGAGGACGGCTTGCTGGCCGAGATCCGTGAGCGCATTGAGCTCATCACCGCAGCTCAGCTGCCTGATCTCTATCACAATATCGATGAGCTCGAGCCGGCGCCCGGTTCGGTTGAGCTGCTGCGTTATCTTGCGGCCAACCGCGACTTAATCGGTGCGCTGCTGGGTCCGGGCGGCGACCAGGCCTTCATTAAAAGGATCATCGACACCGCGCGTGAGGCTGTGGTGCCGCGTGCGCAGACGGGCATTTTGGGCCTGGCGCTGGGCACGTTCTTTGACTACTACGTCACCTACGTTGTGAGTGCCGAGGTCGGCCTGATTCAGCGCTGGTTTGAGCGTGGGCTCACCGAATCGCCCGAGGCCATGGCGCGCATTATGACGGTGCTCGCTTTTGTGCGCCCCGGCGACCTGTATGGCCAACCCATCGATATCAACGTGCCGGAATACGGCATGAAGCTATTGAACTTGCAGCTCGAGGACGCGGCCGACACCGCTGCAACCGTCGAGTCCAACAACTAAGAGGAGAGACAATGAGCAAACTCGTCGAGGGCATCAAGGACCGCATGGTTGCTGCCGCACGCGAGGCCGCGCCCACCGTGATGGACGCTGCGCAGAAGGCCGCGACCGCGGCTGTCGAGAAAGTTGCCGAGGCAGTTGCCGATGCCAAGAACGTGGCAGGGGAGACGTCCGTCGCCGCCGAGCCCGCTACCGCTACTGAGCCCGTAGCCGCCGCCCACGCCCCCGAAGGCGCGATTTTCAACCCCAAGAACGCTCGTGGCAACCTGCACCTGGGCATCGACGTGGGCTCTACCACCGTCAAGCTTGCCGTGCTCAACGATGATAACCAGATCGTGTATGCCAAGTACCAGCGCCACCACACCGACGTTCGCGCTTGCGCCCGCGACCTGTTTGAGGGCGCCGCGACCGTGCTGCCGACGGCCCAGATGACCTGCGCCATCACCGGCTCGGGCGGCCTGCTGCTGTCCCAGTGGCTCGACCTGGAGTTTGTCCAGGAGGTCATCGCCAGCAAGCGTGCCGTCGAGACCCTCATCCCGGCCACCGATGTCGCCATCGAGCTGGGCGGCGAGGACGCCAAGATCATCTACTTTGACAACGGCATCGAGCAGCGCATGAACGGCACCTGCGCCGGCGGCACGGGCGCGTTCATCGACCAGATGGCCACCCTGCTGCACACCGACGCGAGCGGCCTTAACGAGCTCGCGGCCAACGCCACCACCATCTATCCCATCGCCAGCCGCTGCGGCGTCTTTGCCAAGACCGACGTCCAGCCGCTGCTCAACGAGGGCGCCCGCCCCGAGGACGTCGCCGCTTCCATCTTCCAGGCCGTCGTGACCCAGACCATCTCGGGCCTGGCGTGCGGCCGTCCCATCCGCGGTAACGTCGCCTTCCTGGGCGGCCCGCTGCAGTATCTCTCCGAGCTGCGCCACCGCTTCTACCTCACGCTCAACCTGGACGAGGAGCACCGTATCGTGCCCCAAAACGCTCACCTGTTTGTGGCGAGCGGCGCCGCCATGGCGCACGAGTCCAACAAGCTCAGCACGTTCCCGCAGCTCATTGAGGCTATCGATGCTCTGGGTGACACGCAGGGTGCCGAGGTCGAGCGTCTGGATCCGCTCTTTGCCACCGACGAGGACTTTGCCGAGTTCAAAACCCGCCACGACCAGGAAGTCGTCCCCAAGGGCAAGCTCGACGGCTACACCGGCCGCGTGTTCATCGGCATCGACGCCGGCTCCACCACCATGAAGGCCGCGCTCGTAGGCGAGGACGGCCAGCTGCTGCACACCTGGTATGGCAACAACAACGGTGACATCCTGGGCACGGCCAAGGTCATCATGGCCGATTTCTACAACCACATCCCCGCGGGCTGCACCATCGGCCACGTGACCACCACGGGCTACGGCGAGGCGCTGCTCATCGAGGCCCTCAAGGCCGACTCCGGCGAGATCGAGACCGTCGCGCACCTGCGCGGCGCCAAGGCATTCCTGCCCGGTGTCGAGTTTATCCTGGACATCGGCGGCCAGGACATGAAGTGCCTGCGCGTGAAGGACGGCGTGATTGAGCACATTATGCTCAACGAGGCCTGCTCATCGGGCTGCGGCAGCTTCATCGAGAGCTTCGCCGTGTCCATGAACATGGACGTGCGCGCGTTCGCCGACGCCGCCATCCATGCCAAGGCCCCCGTCGACCTGGGCAGCCGCTGCACGGTCTTCATGAACTCGCGTGTCAAGCAGGCGCAAAAGGAAGGTGCCACGGTGGGCGACATCGCGGCCGGCCTGTCCTATTCCGTCATCAAGAATGCCCTGTTCAAGGTTATTAAGCTGCGCGATCCCAAGGAGATCGGCAGCCAAGTGATCGTCCAAGGTGGCACCTTTATGTCCGACGCCACACTGCGCGCGTTTGAGCAGCTCACCGGCGTTCATGCCGTGCGTCCCGACATCGCCGGCTGCATGGGCGCCTACGGTGCGGCCCTGCTCGCCCGCGATCGCGCCGGCGCCGACGGCACCTCGACCATCCTTTCGGCCGGGGACATTGCGCACCTCACCGTGACGCAAAAGCATGTCCGCTGCGGCCGTTGCTCCAACAACTGCCAGCTCACCGTTAACGACTTTGGCGGCGGCAGGCGCTTTATCACCGGCAACCGCTGCGAGAAGGGCGCCGGTCACAAAAAGCAGAAGACCGAGGCCCCCAACCTCTTCAAAAAGAAAAACGAGTTGCTGTTTAACCGCGAGGTGTTGAGCCCCGACGAGGCCCCGCGCGGCACCGTGGGTATCCCGCGCGCACTCAACATGTACGAGAACTACCCCTTCTGGCACGCGTTCTTTACGCGCCTGGGCTTTAGCGTGCAGCTGTCCGACCAGTCGAGCAAGAAAACCTACCAGGCGGGCATCGAGTCGATGCCGTCCGAGAGCGTGTGCTATCCGGCCAAGATGAGCCACGGGCACGTGATGAACCTCATCGACCGCGACGTCGACTTTATCTGGATGCCGTGCGTGCGCTGGGAGCGCAAGGAGGATCCGACCGCCGGCAACTGTTACAACTGCCCCATCGTCATGAGCTACCCCACGGCGCTGGCGCTCAACATCGACGAGATTCGCGAGCAGAACATCGAGTTCCTGTATCCGTTTGTGCCCTATCACGACAAGACCGAGCTCAAGCACCGTCTGTATCAGGTGCTCGCCGTCGACCGCGTGGCCGATGCCGAGGCCGGTCGCGGTCGCGTGCGTGGACCCAAGATCACGCGCTCCGAGGTTGATGCCGCCGTCAACGCTGCCTTTGAGGCCGATGCGCGTTTCCATGAGGACATCCAGACCATGGGCGAGGAGGCTCTTAAGTGGGTCGAGGACCACGGTGGCCACGGCATTGTGCTCGCCGGCCGCCCCTACCATAACGACCCCGAGATCAACCATGCCCTGCCCGAGCTTATCTCGAGCTTTGGCTTTGCGGTCTTTACCGAGGATTCGCTCGCGCACCTGGTAAAGCCTGAGCGTCCGATTCGCGTCGTCGACCAGTGGATGTACCACAGCCGCCTGTATGCCGTCGCCCGTTTTGTGACGATGCGCAACGACCTGGATCTGATCCAGCTCAATTCCTTCGGCTGTGGCCTGGACGCTCTGACCACCGACCAGGTGCAGGAAATCCTTGAGGCCAGCGGCAAGATCTACACCGTGCTCAAGATCGACGAGGTGTCCAACCTGGGCGCTGCGCGCATCCGCATCCGCTCGCTCATGGCGGCGCTCAAGGACCAGGAGGCCGAGCGCTTGGCCGAGGCTACGGCAGCGGGCGAGGCCTACGAGCAGGGCGACGCCGCGCCGGTGGCACCCTCCATGGATGCTCCCGCATTCGCGAGCCGCAAGTACACGTTCGAGGCGCAGCGTGAGAGCGCCTCGACCGCATGGCCCAAGGTGCCCTTTACCGAGCAGATGCGCGAGGAGGGTTACACCATCCTGTGCCCGCAGATGGCGCCGATCCACTTTGACCTGGTCAAAGAGGTGTTCCGCGGTGCCGGCTACAACCTGGAGCTGCTGCCCTCGACTGACCACGATGCCGTCGAGGCCGGTCTGCGCTATGTGAACAACGACATCTGCTATCCGTCGATCCTGGTGACGGGTCAGATCATGGAGGCCATCGAGAGCGGTCGGTACGACCTGTCCAAGACAGCCGTGGTCATCAGCCAGACCGGCGGTGGCTGCCGTGCCACCAACTACATCGCGCTTATCCGCAAGGCCCTGCGCGAGAGCGGCCACCCCGAGATTCCGGTGATCTCGCTTTCGGCCGTGGCGCTGGGCGAGGACAACCCCGGCTTTAAGATTACGCCGGCGTTGCTTAAGCAGGCAGTCTACGCGGTGCTCTTTGGCGACGTGATGATGCAGATGCTCTATCGTTGCCGCCCGTACGAGGCAACGCCCGGTGCGGCGAACGCACTCTACGAGGAGTACATGGCGCGCGCCCGCAAGCTGGCGCCCAAGTTCAACAGGCATAACTACACCAAGCTGTGCCGCGAGGCCATCCGCGCGTTCGACTCCATGCCGCTCGTGGGCGAGGGCACCAAGCCGCGCGTGGGCGTGGTCGGCGAGATCTTGGTCAAGTTCCATCCCACGGCCAACAACCACGTGGTCGACGTTATCGAGCGCGAGGGCTGCGAGGCCGTGGTGCCGGGCCTGCTCGACTTCTTCCTGTACTCCATGAGCAACGCCGAGCTGCAGAAGGACGAGCTGGGAAGCTCTCCCACTACGCGCGCGGGCATGCAGGCGCTCATCAAGCTGGTGGACTGGATGCGCACGCCGGTGGAGGAGATGCTCGAGAAGTCCCGCCGCTTTGAGGCGCCCGAGCGCATCGGCACCATGGCCGACAAGGCCCGCACAGTGCTTTCGGTGTGCAACAACATGGGCGAGGGCTGGCTGCTCACGGCCGAGATGCTCGACCTGATCGATCACGGTGCGCCCAACATCATCTGCACGCAGCCCTTCGCGTGCCTGCCCAATCACGTGGTGGGCAAGGCCGTAATCAAGGAGCTGCGCCGCCAACATCCCGAGAGCAACATCGTCGCGGTGGACTACGACCCCGGCGCGTCCGAGGTCAACCAGCTCAACCGTATTAAGCTCATGATCAGCGTGGCCAAGGAGAACATGCGCGCCGGTAAGGGCTTTAAGCTCGAGAAGGT
This sequence comes from uncultured bacterium, assembly GCA_905215905.1. Lineage (GTDB taxonomy): Bacteria > Actinomycetota > Coriobacteriia > Coriobacteriales > Coriobacteriaceae > Collinsella. The sequence goes on from CAJMRI010000021.1 coordinate 19,745, forward strand.
GGCGCCGCTCGCGATGGACGAGGTCACCGGCCAGATGCGTGCTCATGACGGCTGTGTGAGCTGCGGGCCGGCCAGCGAGGAGGCCGTGGCATCGGTCGCCGAGCGCCTGGGACGCGGCATTAAGAAGTAACTGGCCTGCTATGGGCTAGATATGGGACAAACGGGTGGCAGCCGTACCGGTTACCACCCGTTTTTACTGGACATCTGTTGCGTAAACGGTCCAACTATCACCCCCTGCGAACTTGGATTTCGGAAGTATGCGGCAAAATTTGAATAGGCCGAGCACACTGGATATGCCCAAGCTTTGTACCTGCGGTTTTATTGGTGAAAAACCGGGGTGTGCTCGAGGGCTCCGGAATTTGCCGCATACTTCCGAAAACAACGTCTCGGTGGCACCAAAAATTGCCTCCAGAACCCTGAGATAATGAACATATTGTAGCCGTTCGCCGCAAATTATCGTCCGTTCATGGAACCTATCTCCAACGAGTTGTAACCATATGGTTTGATGTTGAAAACATATGATTGCCGGCAGGCCATAGGTGACGTTCCCCCTGATATCGGAGGTTCCAGGTATGTTTCGCGCTCCGTTAAATAACTATCGGTTGGGCTAACATGGGTCGCCGTGCTATTTCGATAACCCTTGCAGTGGTCTGCCTGGCTGTGCTCTTAGGCGCTACGGGGCTGTTTGCTATAAGTCGAGAAACATCCTATATGCAGGAATGTGCTTCCGAAGGCTTTGTCATTGATGGTTACTATCGGGATGACAAAACGAGTCGGGAAACCCTGGCTTTTCTTGAGGAGGACAACTGTCGATGGCAGCTGGTCGACCAAGACGGAATCTGCACAGACGGGCAGTTTAAGCGTACGGATGACCCCAACATCCTGATATTAAAGAAGGAAAACGGTGAAGAATTCGGTACGGTCCACGTGGCGTACTTGTCACGCCGACGCGATCAGGGCTTGCTCTACCTATTTAGAGATACCAGGGTGACCCGTTTTTATCTGGTGAGTACCGGTCCGGCGTTTACGGTGGAGTCTGGCGATGTCGATGCGGACAGTTGATTCACGGCAATAAAACAGCGAGCGGGGCACGGACATGAATCGCGCCCCGCTTTTTTGCTCGCGGCCTGCGTCGCGTCTGCGCCTCGTTCCGACTCGCGCCCGTGCGCGCATCCATCTCACATCCCGCATCACTTCACATCGAACTCCACGCGATCGAGTTCGGGCACGTTGAGGTCGATGAGCTTGCGGGCGACGTGGCGGTCGTGTGCCCCAAGCGTCTCGTCTGTCGTCACATGGGCGACAATCTCGCGCTCGACGATACCCTCCTCCTCGCCTTCGGTAGCCGAGGTCTCGACGGCGACGGTGTAGTCCTTAAAGCCTGGCAGCACCGCCGCAAGCTCGCGCGTGGTCTCGGTGATGCCGTAGCCGTCCTGCACGCCGGCCTGCGCCGAGCCAATGGATCCCGCGGTCATAACGATGCAGGGGATGGCAAAGATCACCGTACCCACGATGATGCGTCGGCGCACCTTGCGCGATAGCTCGTCGACCTCAGCGTTTTCCTCGGCAGTCACAATGCCGTCGCCGTTGAGGTCACGCTTGAGCGGTACACGTAAAAGAAGCAATACGGCTTCGGCCGCCAGCGCGATAAAGACGACGTTGATGCCAAACTCGTAGAGCGCCGAGAGGAACAGCGACCCGCTCGCGATGGCGATGCCGTAACCCGCCGCGCACAGGGGCGGCATGAGCGCGGTCGCCACGGCTACGCCGGCAATGAGCGTGGCGGGTTCCTGGTCGCGTGAGTTGCCTAGGCCGCCCGCAAAGCCGCCGGCGAGCGCGACAGCGAGGTCCCACACAGTCGGCGTCGAATTGTCGATGATGGCAGCTGTGGTGGTGCCAAGGGGCGAGAGCTTAAAGTACAACGTGGACGTGACCAGGCAAAAGGCCATCTGCAGCGCAAGGCTGGCGATGGCTTCGACAGTAATCTCACGGTCGAGCGTGGCGATGCCATATGCCATGGCAAGGACCGATCCCATGAGCGGGCAGATGAGCATGGCACCCACGATGGCGATGTCCGAGTCGATATCGAGGCCGATGCTTGCGATGAGCATGGCGATGATGAGGATGCATAGGTGGGAGCCAGTCAGACGCGCCCCGTTTACAAAACGCTTGCGGATCACGTGATAGGGCGCGCGTCCCTCGCGAATGTTGAATGCGCGCTTTAGGAAGCGGGTGGCGTTCTCCATGGCCTCACTATGGGCAGGGCGGATGCCGTGGCGCCGGTGATGGCGTTCGCGCAGCCGCTTGATCTGTTGCTTGTCGAGTTCCATGTCCACCTCGTTCTGGCACGGGCCGCGCAACGCGCCCGTTGTCCTAACTCTACACCGTGGCGGATGAGGTGTCTGTTGGATGCGGAATCCGATAGGGCGGATGACGCGGGAGCAAATGCAAATCACAGGTTCAATTTGATCCCGCAATAATATGATGCACCAGCTCCTACATGTGTGACGAAATTGTGAAGCACGAGAGTGCGAGTTTCAAAAAATCCGCTGGTGACCAATGTTGCGCAACAGAATTCAAAAATCGGCACCTACAGTTTGAAGCGTATGGATACATCCGTGTCAAAGGGAGAAAGCCATGGCAAACTACAGCCCACAACACTTTGAGCCTCGGGCTAAGGCCGTCAACGTCAAGGGCGTTGCCAACCGCGCCGTCGCAACCGTTTTGACGGCGGGCCTCATTGTTCAGCCGCTTATGTCGCCGCTGGCGGCAATCGCCGCACCGTCAACCGATAACGGCGATTCTGTTCAGGGGGGGGGTAGTTCTGTAGAGAACACCGTTGCCGCCGGTAACCAAGCGGTCGTAAAGACGGCTGCCCAGCTGGCCGAGGAGTCGGCAAAGCAGCTCAAGGACGCTCAGGCCGCCTACGATGCCGCCCAGAAGAAGGCCGACGCGGCGGGCCAGTCTCAAAAGCAGGCACAGCAGCAAAAGAATCAGGCCTCGCAGGCTGTGAGCGACAACGAAATCGAGCAGAACGCAGCAGAAGTCGCCGCGCTCCAGGAGAAGATTGACGAGCTCAAAGCCGCCGTCGAAAAGACCGAGCAGCAGCAGAAGAAGCTGGGCGACCTGAACGATCAGCTCGAACAGGCCAACAAGAGTGTCGAGGATAAGACCCAGGCGCTCAAGGACGCCAAGGCAAAGCAGGATGAGGCCAAGAAGGCCCTCGATGATGCCCAAGCCAAGCTCGAGGCCATGGGTATGGACGAGTACGAGACTGCCAAGAAGGCTGTCGAGGACGCGCAGGCAAAGCTCGATGATGCCAATAAGGCCGTTGCTACTGCACAGGCCAATCTGGACCAGGCCAAGGCTGCCGAGGCTAGCGCCCAGCAGGAAAAGAAGGACACTGAGACCGCTCTGACTTCCGCCCAGGCCAAGAAGCAGGAGACTGCCGCTGCTCTCGCTGCTGCGACCACTGCGCGCGATAACGCCCAGCAGAAGTTCGACCAGGCGCAGGCCGCGCTTGATGCCGCGACCTCGGGCACGGGTATCGATCTGAACGCGCTCGAAGCTGCCAAGGTCACTGCCGCCAGCGAGCTCGCGACCGCGCAGGCCGCGCTCGAAGCCGCGACGACTGCAGACGCCACTGCACAGGCGAACCTGCAGGCTGCGCAGACTACCGTCACCGCCGCGCAGGAGAAGGCCAACGCCGCCAACGCTGCTGTGGCATCTGCCAAGTCTGCATACGATGCGGCAAACAAGGAGTACAACGCCGCCGCCAGCGAGCGCGACGCCGCCAAGGCCGCATACGAGAAGGCGCAGCAGACCGAAGCAGACAAGAAGACCGCGTACGATAAGCTTGTCGAAGTTCGCAAGCAGAAGCGCAGCGAGTGGGAGACGGCATGCGCTGAATCCGATACCGCCAAGAAGGCATACGACACCGCGAATGCCGAGGTCGAGAAGCTTAACCAGCAGATTGCCGACCTCAAGTCGAACATGACCGTAGACCAGAATGTTATCAGCCAGGGCATGTTCGGCTTCATGAACTACATCATCGGCGGCAGCCAGTTCACAGCCACGCAGAAGAAGAACGCCCAGGACGCCGTATCGATGCTGACCGGTGCCGATGACAAGGCCGAATGGTATGACCAGTACGTCGATCAGGACATGTCTCGCGACACCAACCCGCTTTCCCTGGAGCAGATGCGCAACGCCCTGACATATCTCGACACCCAGAACAACCTCCGCAAGGCGAACGGTCAGTCGGCGCTCAGCGTCAGCCTCCGCATGACTGTGGCAGCCGCCCTTAATGCATCATATTCATCGAACATCTGGAGACACTCAGGCTGCTACTGGGATAACGGTGAAAATCTTGCCGGCGGAGGCGGCGCATATACCGGCGGCGAGACCGAGGATACACTCGGTTGGCCCTATACTGGTCTCTACACTCAGGAGAAGGTTAATTACGAGAATTGGATTAAAAAGTACGGTGCGGATAGCGAGGCTGGCAAAGCTCTCATGGCTCATCGCTATGATTCGTACTATATCTACCAAAACTATCGCGATGTGTATTCCGGCACAAAAGATGAAAACGGTAAGGAAAGAGGAGACGGCTGCGGGCACTATCTCAACGTTATCGATTCCGCTACGGTGGCTATCGGTATCGCAACCGGTAACGGTAAGAACACCGATTCCGAGGTAACCGCATTCGATTACAGCGATGATGACACTCAGGCTGATTTCACTGTCTCCGAGTTCAAGAAGCTCGTCAACGACTACATCGATTCTGCCTATAACGCTGGCGGCACGCAGGCGCAGAAGGCGCAACTCAAGGAGCTCCAGAGCAAGCTCGCCGAGGCGCAGAAGACGCTGGGCACGGCCGATACGGCATATCTCGCTGCTCTCAATAATCAGAAAGACGCACAAGACGCCTATACCGCGGCCGACACGAACGTGAACACCGCCAAGGGCGAGTACGAGAAGGCCAAGTCCGGCACCGCCGCCGCGAAGATGGCATACGACGCTGCCGAAGCCAAACTCAAGGGTATCGACGTCAAGACGCCCAAGACCAAGCTCGACGCCGCCAAGGGCGAGGCCGCTACTGCCCAGGCAACTCTCGATAAGGCAAACGCCACGCTTGCTGACAGCAAGACGAAGGCAGCCGATGCCGCTGCTCACAAGGCGAAGGCTCGCAGCGCCCGCGATGCCGCCAAGGCAAAGTCCGATCAGGCCAATGAGGCGTATGACAACGCCACGGCTTCGGTCAAGGACCTTACCGCCAAGTGCGATGCCGCCAAGACGGACCTTGCGAACAAGCAGGGCACGCTTGACGATGCCAAGAAGGCCGACGACGCTGCCCAAGCTGGCGTTGACAAGGCTCGGGCCGCAGATACGCACGCCGCGACCACTCTTTCGGACGCCAAGCAGGCAGTTGATGCCAAGAAGCAGGCCCTGTCCGACGCGCAGGCGAAGGCCAAGGCCGCCGAGGGTGAGCTGGCCGGCGCAAACAAGGCCTTCGAGCGCTTCGCCGGCGCCCAGAAGGCGGTCGACGACGCCAAGGCCGCCTATGACGCTGCCGTCGCCGGTGTCGCCGATGCCCAGAAGCAGCTCGAGGCCGCCAACGAAGCCGTCGTCGATGCGAACCTCGAGATCGTCAAGGCCAAGGCCGAGCTTGCCAACGACGAGGCGCTCAAGGCCGATCTTGAGGCTGTCGACCACAAGGCATCCCTTGCCGCGGGCACGACGGGCAACGAGAAGCTGGTCAAGCTGAACGCTGCCTACGCTCGCTATAAGGCCGCCGTCGATGCCGCCGCTGGCCTCAAGGCTGCTCTGAGCGATGCCGATGCCAAGCTGTCCGATGCCAACGACGCCTATGCCGCCGCGCTTGCCGAGCTTGGCGATGCCAAGGATGCCCTGGCTGCCGCGCAGGCCGAGTACGACAAGTATCATCCCAAGGCTGAGCTGCAGGCCAAGCCTCAGGTTGCGCAGGCTGCCGCAAAGGCTCCCGTCGCCAAGAAGAAGGCCACGGACGGTGCACTTGCTCAGACGGGCGATACCTCCGCGCTTGCAGGTGAGGTCTTCGCCATCGGCGGCATTACGCTCGTTGCCACGGGTGTGACGCTCGGCGATCGTCGTCGCAAGCAGATGTAGCGTTTCGAGCGTAGTTTCTGCAACGAACTTCAATTCATAACGGGACCGTCTCGTTAGCCAAACGATAAGGCCGGCGCGCTGTTAAATGCAGCGCGCCGGCCTTTCTTTGCGTTGGTATAAAAAGCCCGGTCGGCAGCCGCAAAAGCTACCGACCGGGCAAGTCGTAGGCAATATGGTTGCCGTCGAGCAGCTGCTCAGCTTAGCCCAGCAGGCTTAAGCCCACGGAGACAAACGCCAGGATAACGCCGACGATGGACTCGCCGCCGAGCAGGCCGCTGGCGACAACCAGGCCCTGTTCCTGGAAGGCGGCGTCCTTGGCAGCCCTCTCCTCGTCAGAAAGACCAGCGGTGGCGTCGCGGTGGGCGGACCACTTGTCGTAGGCGAGCTTGACGCAGGAGCCCAGGAATGCCGTGAGTGACATGTAGAACGGCAGGTACACGCCCAGGCCGATCATCATGGCCGGAATGCCGAGCCAGTACATGACGATGCCGGCGATAAAGCCACCTGCGAACCACGGCACGCTCGGGATGCCCGAGACCATGGTGGCGACGACGCTTGCCTGCGCGGCAACAAAGCTTTTGTCGGGGCCAAAGGCGTCCGGACCATAGGCGGTGACGAGCGCGACCATGACGGCTGCGGCGACCAGGGCGCCCACGATGCCGCCGATGGCTTGGCCGATCCACTGCGCACGCGGGTTGGTGCCCAGCACGGCGCCGGCCTTAAAGTCGTTCATGACGTCGCCCGCAAGGCCGCATGCCACGGCCACGATGCCGGCGATAAAGAACAGCTTGACCTGGGCGATCTGTGCGAAGGCAGCCACGATGAGCATGACGATGAGGCCGAAGATCTCCATGGGGTCGATGCCCGTCTGGCCGCAGCTCTGCGCGCTCATGATGGTGGTGACAAAGGTGAACAGCGTGACGATGACGGCCGGGACGGGGCCAAGGTCGAGCGCGATGGCGACGATCACGGCGATGGCGGCGGCGCCCAGGCCGATGATGCCGGCGTCGAGCTTAAGGGAGCCCGAGATGAGCGACTGCTCGTCGGTGTCGGTGGAGCTGTCGGCGGCAAGACCGCGGACGATACCGGCGACCTGCGGCAGGATGTCCTTGAGGACGACGGCGACGCCAAAGCCCATCATGAGGCCCATGCCCAGGGACTTGACGATGCCCTGCGCAGTCACAACGTCGAACAGACCGGCAGCGGTGCCGCCCACGATGATGCCAAAGTTGCCCAGCAGGGCGCCGGCAAACCAGAAGGCGACCGGGGCGAAGCCCACGAGGAAGCCGACGGAGAGCAGCATGGGCGAGTTGTAGATGCCAAAGGTCACGCCGGGGATGTTGAGCGTGCACAGCATGCTGGGCACAATGCCCAGAGCGTCGCGCAGCACGCTATAGATGCCGGCGATGGCCATGGAACCAAAGAGCTGCTTGCCGGTCTTGCCGCCAGCCTCGGTCGCGCGCAAGGTCTGAGCTGCGGCGTTGCCGGTGGGGAACTCAAGCGCGGCGTCCACGATAAAGTGACGGTGGATGAGCGCGGTGGCCAGCAGACCCAGGATAGTGCCGGCGAGTGCCACGATAAACATGTCGAGCCAGCTAATCTGGTCGGCATAGCCCAGCATCCAGGCGCCTGGGATGGTAAACGCCAGACCGCCGGCGACCATGGCGCCTGCGGACATGATGGTGTGGGTGACGTTTGCCTCGTTGAGGTTGGCGTTGCCCATGAGTTTGAGGAAGAACAGCGAGATGACGGCAGCAAAGACGATCGGCCAGGGGAGTGCGCCCATCTTGAGGGCGGTGTAGGCCGAGCTTGCCGTGATGATCACGCAGCCAAGGACGCCGATGACGACGCCGCGCAGCGTGAGTTGCCCGCGCATCGAAGCGCGGTTCGAGGGATTGCTCATATAGAACTCCTTTGCGTATATCCGCTTCCCCCGGGAGCGCCGCTACGGATACGGCGCGGGAAGTCGGGTTACCAAGGGCCGCCGCGTGAGCTCGCAAACGACCGCGCACCAGTATAGCCGCAAGCTAGTCATTTTGGGATGACTGGTTTAGGTAGGCGATATACTGCTGGACAGACGAAAGGAGTGCCGACGATGCTTAATGGGTGCGCATATATATTGACGGTCGACGTGGGCAACACGTTCATTCGCTTTGGCCTGTTTGCCGAGGATTCGGCCGCGGCACAGGAATGCCCGCTTGCGACGTGCGAGATCACGACGCCGTCGAGCATCACAGCCGACGAGGCGCGCATGAGGCTCACGCAGGTCATGGGCGCGCTGTCAGCCGATGCGGGCATGCCGGGTGAGCTCGTTCCCGCAGCCGCAGTGCTGAGCTGCGTAGTGCCGGCGCTCGAGCGCCCGTGGAAGGCGGCGCTTTCCCGCACCTGCACGGGACGCGTGCTCACCGTGGGGCCGGGCCTCAAGACCGGCATGCCCGTACACTACGACGATCCGGCCGAGATCGGCCCCGACCGCATCGCCGACGCCGTGGCGGCCCGTGCCGTCTACGGCTCTCCGTGCATCGTGATCGACCTGGGCACTACGACCAATATTGAGGTCATCGATGCGCGCGGTACCTTTGTCGGCGGCGTCATCGCGCCGGGTCTGGCGCTCGGCGCCCGCTCGCTCTCGGCTGCTGCGGCACGCCTGCCGCAGGTCGAGCCCTCGGCACCCACGCATGTAATCGGCCGTAACACGCGCGAGGCGATGCGCTCGGGCGTGGTTCTGGGCGAGGTGGCCCGCATCGACGGCATGCTCGACATGGTGCTCGCCGAGATGCGCGCGACCAAGGCCGCGGGGGAGGGCGACGTGCCCATCGTCATTACCGGCGACGACGCTGAGGCACTCGCGGCGTTGGTCGGCCACAGCCTGACGGTCGACGACGCGCTGACGCTGCGGGGTCTCGCCGAGCTCTACCGCATCAACCAAAAGCCCCGCCGCGTGTAAAAAGTGAGGGCGCCGGTGGGACAAACGTCTCCACCTTTCACCTGCTACAATGGGTCAAATTATTGCGATTACGGAGGTGTCTGCCATGTCGGACGATCTTCATCAAACTTCGTCAGGCAAGCGCCTGGACGTTATTAGCTGGGACGAGTTCTTTATGAGCGTGGCCATCGCCGCGCAGCGTCGCAGCAAGGACCCCAACACGCAGGTGGGTGCGTGCATCGCCAGCACCAACCACCGCATCCTTTCGGTGGGCTACAACGGTACGCCCTCGGCGCTCAACGACGACTTTTTCCCGTGGGGTACGAGCGACGACCCGCTGCAGGACAAGCACAACTACGTGGTCCATGCCGAGGCCAACGCCGTGCTCAACTACCGTGGCTCGCTCAAAGATCTTGAGGGTTCCACGGTCTACGTCACGCTGTTCCCGTGCCACGACTGCGCCAAGATTTTGGCGCAGGTGGGCGTGGGCGAGGTCGTCTACCTGGACAACAAGTACGCCGACACCGATGACGGACGCATCAGCCGCCGCATCCTCGACTCCTGTGGCATCAGCTACCGCCAGGTTATCGTCGATGTTCACATCGGCACCGAGGGACAGGCTCAGCAGTAGCGCGTGGCAATGCCAGCTGGTAACAACAGGCAGCTAAAAGATCCCCGTCCCAAATTGACTGCTCGTGAAAGTCGTGTCCGCGCGCATGGATGGCTCGTGAGCGGGTACATGGCTGTAGTAACATAGCCCCTGTCCGCGGGCGTGCCCGCGTTATTGTGAGAAAGGAGCCCCTGTGGCTGTTAACGAAGAGCTGCTTAAGAAGGTTCTTGAGGAGATCCGCCCCAACCTGCAGGCTGACGGCGGCGATATGGAGTATGTGGGTGTTGACGACGAGGGCGTCGTCAAACTGGAGCTGCAGGGTGCCTGCGCCGGCTGCCCTATGAGCGCGCTGACCCTGTCCATGGGTATCGAGCGTATCCTCAAGGAGCATGTGCCCGGCGTTACCCGTGTCGAGCAGGTTAATGCCTCCGGCGAGACCGACGACCTGTACGACGAGTACGCGCCGTTCTAAGATGCGAAAGCTGCGGACGGCATACTCCGCATAGACGTTACGCCCAAATATGCGGCTGCGAGCGCAAGGCCCGCGGCCGCATTTGTATGTAGGGAGTAGGAGGGTCGACATGCTCAACGACTTCTACCATATGCTTGATCCCGTCGCGATTTCGGCGGGGCCCATCACGATTTACTGGTATGGTCTGGCCTATGTGGTCGGCGCCCTGCTCACGGCGGTCGTCATGTACCGCACACAGCGTCGCTGGGGCTTTAACATCACGATTGACGACCTGACGAGTGTCGTGGTCGGCGTGGTCTTTGGCCTCATTATCGGTGCGCGCCTGTTCTACGTCGTCTTTTATGGTGATGGCTACTACTGGGCGCACCCGCTCGAGATCTTTGCCACCAACGAGGGCGGCATGAGCTTCCATGGCGGCTTGGTGGGCGGCATTATCGGCGGCATCATCGTGTGCCGCATGTATAAGCTCGATGCCTGGACTTTGGCAGATCTTGCCGTCATAGGCGCGCCGCTGGCCTTGTGCCTGGGCCGTTGTGCCAACTTTGTCAACGGTGAGCTGTGGGGCAAGCCGACCGATCTGCCCTGGGGCGTGGTCTTCGGTGGCACCGCGGGGGATATGCCACGTCACCCCTCCCAGCTCTACGAGGCATTTCTTGAGGGCATCGTGCTCTTCTGCATTCTTCAGGTGCTCAGCCGCAAAAAGCCGCTGCTGCCCCAGGGTACGTTTATGGGCGTGTTCGTGATGGGATACGGCATCGTCCGCTTCCTCGTCGAGTTCGTGCGCGTGCCCGACGCCCAGCTTGGCTATCTGCTGGGCGGCGTCATCACCATGGGTCAGCTGTTGAGTCTGCCGCTCGTGATTGCGGGCCTGGCGCTCGTCATCTTTGCCCTCCGCCGTAACCGTCCCCAGCGCATCTACCTCGACGCCTAACCACCACAAAAGGGACACAGGCACCTTTGTGGTGGTTTTGCTGAGTTTGATAGGTTTCTAGAAAGGCTCTTTGGACTGTGAAGGATTCCGACCTCTCCACAACGGCTGCGCGCGACGCTGCCCGCATCGTCTGGTTTAAGCGCTACCCCGCCAAGCAGACGCTCATCGCATTTCTGCTCGCGCTGTTGGCGACCACAGCGTTTTCCATCGATCCCGCCCCGGTGTCGAGCAACGCAGTCTTGGCGATTGACCCCAAAGCCTCGGGCATGCTGTACGTGTGCTACGAGGTGCTCCTCTCGTTTGCCGGCCATACCGACGCGGTCATGCTGCTTGCACTTGCCTGCCTGCTCACCTTGCCGTTTCGCTACGTGTTCTTTGGCCGTGGCGACACCTGGCGTCCATCGATCATTCTGCCGTCGCTGTTCTTCGCCATCTGCATGGTGTTCGGCCGCAGCTACGATCTCACCGACTCGGCCGAGATTGTCCTTGGCGACAAAGCCCGCATCATCTGCGCCTGGATTGGCGGCGCGGGCTGGATGCTCCTGGCGATTGTTGCCTTCTACCTTGCCTTTGAGTGTCTAGATTGGCTGAGCTCTCGGCGCATTCCGTTTTCGGAAGCGCACTTTGGCCGCATATGGCGTGTGGCTCACGCCGTACTCTCGGTCCATCCCTTTGCCGGGCCCTTCCTGGTGCTTATGATCGCCTGGGCGCCCACGCTCATCGCTTCGCTGCCCGGCCTTTTTATGGGAGATACGGGTGCGCAGATTCGCCAGTGGTTCAACTATCCCAACGGCACGAGCGACTACCTGCGCCTGCTCAATCCTAATGTGTTGCTCAACGGGCATCACCCCGTGGTGCACACGGCCATTATCGGCTCGTGCGTGCAGCTGGGGCTTTCGCTGTTCAACAGCGCTAACGCGGGCCTTATCATCTATACCTGCGCTCAATTTGTCATCACGGCTGCCTGCATGGCCTATTCCATCTCGTCGCTGCGCAAACTGGGCGTGAGCCTGCCGGTTCGCGGTGCGATCCTGCTGTTCTTTGCGTTTATGCCGTTGTTCTCCAACTACGCGGCGTTGCTCACCAAAGACGTGCTCTTTGCCGACGCGTTTTTGGTGCTGCTGGTACAGACCGTCAAGCTCGTGGCATGTGGCTTGCCCCGTCGTGATGCCAATGTCGAGCGGGCGGGCGAGAAAGTCCCCGTGCTCTTTGCGCGCCACGACTGGCTGCTGCTCGCTCTGGGCGCCATGGGTTCCACGTTTCTGCGCAACGGCGGCCTGGTGTTTCCCCTGGCGGCATGCGTAATCGCGGCGGCGTTTTGCGCATGGGACGCGCATGTGGCTCGTTGTGCAGCCAAGCAGGCTGGTGCTGCGCCTTCGGGCGCCATCCCGCGCTTCCGCTGGGTGGGAGTTCTTGCGGTGCTTGCACTCTGCCTTGCCTCTAATATGTACTTCACCAAGGTCTTTATGCCGGCGCACGATATCACGCCTGGTTCCAAGCGCGAAATCCTCTCGATTCCGTTCCAGCAGACGGCTCGTTTCGTCCAAAAGCACGACGGCCTCAACTCGGGCGTCAACCCCACGGTTAAGGAGGACGGCACCATCGTGGAGGCTCCTTGCGACGGCTTGGTGACCGACGAAGAGCGTGCCGTGATCGACCGTGTGCTCAAGTACGACAATCTGGGCCGCCGCTACAACCCCGACAAGTCGGACGCCGTCAAAAATTGCTTTAACGAGTACGCCTCGCAGGAGGACATCAAGGCCTATTTTGAGGTGTGGGCCCAGATGTTCAAAAAGGATCCCGAGTGCTATATTTCGGCGCTCATCAATAACTACTATGGGTACTTCTATCCGAGCGCTCGCGATGCCTGGGTCTACAGCACGGCGCGCAGTGCCGAGATTATGGCGAAGCCCGATAACCTCAAGTACTTCGACTTCCATCCGGTCGATAGCAAGGTCGTGCGCTGGTGTGACCACCTGATCAACCTGTATCGCGTGGCGGTGCAGCGCATCCCGTTTATCTCGCTCACCATGAGCTCGGCCACCTATGTGTGGATCATGATCGCCGTGGTGGTCTACCTGTTGCGCCGTCATTCGTGGCGCGGGCTGGCCATTTGGGTGCCGCTGCTGGGTGTGCTCGCCGTGTGCCTGATCGGTCCGTGCAACGGCTCGACCTACATGCGCTACCTGTATCCGGTCATCGCCTGCATGCCCTTTGCCATCGGCGCCACCATCACCCGCAGCGACCTCCTCTGGTCCTAACTTGGTGCAAAGGGGACAGGTAACTTTGCACCAAGGGGCTGTATCATCACGACGCCTTCATTTTGGGGTTTATCTCGCAGGCCAGTAGGTATATCATAACGACGTTTGTTTATATTGCCCGAGCATCTGCGCTGGGCTTTAGGTCGAAACCGATAGGAGACACGTATGTCCGGACACTCTAAGTGGGCCACAACCAAGCATCGTAAGGGCGCGCAGGACGCCAAGCGTTCCGCCCTCTTCTCCAAGCTCAGCCGCAACATCACCGTTGCTGCCCGTCTCGGCGGTGACCCGCTGCCCGAGAACAACGCCAGCCTCGCCGCTGCCGTTGCCAAGGCCAAGGCTCAGTCCATGCCTAAGGACAAGATCAAGTCCGCTATCGACAAGGCTTTTGGTTCGGGTGCTGACGCCGCCGTCTACGAGAACATCGTGTACGAGGGCTACGGTCCCGCCGGTGTCGCCGTCTACGTCGACTGCCTGACCGACAACCGCAACCGTACCGCCGCTGATGTCCGTTCCGCCTTCTCCCACGCTGGTGGCAACCTGGGCACCTCCGGCTCCGTCGCCTTCCAGTTTGAGCGCAAGGGCCAGATCGTCGTCGCCAAGGAGATCCTGGACGAGAACGCCAAGAAGGAGACCATGATCGCCAACGGTGCTGCCGGTGACGAGGATGAGTTCATGATGGCCATCGCCGAGGCCGGTGGCGAGGACTACGAGGATGCCGGCGAGGAGTGGATCGTCTGGACTGCTGCCAACGACGTCATGGCTGTCTCCAAGGCGCTCGAGGAGCAGGGCGTCCAGGTCAAGGGTTCCGAGACCACCATGGTCCCGACCACCCCGACCGAGGTCTCTGGTACCGACGCCAAGAAGGTCCAGCGCCTCATCGACCGTCTTGAGGAGCTCGACGACGTCCAGGATGTTTACAGCACCATGGACATGACCGACGAGGTCATCGCTGCCCTCGAGGAGGAGTAGCGCTCGCACGGGTTAAGCCGTGCATATCTGGGCATAATGAAGCGAGCATGCAAGCCTCGTGGAATAGATGAGCCGGATCCGCGTGCGTAGAGCACCGGACCCGGCTCTTTTATAATGATGCGAACCGTTCTGCATTTCGAGAGCCGAGATTTGAAGGGAGCGCCGCGTGCGCGTACTCAAACGAGCCCTAGCGATCGTGTATCTTGCCGCCACCATCGTGGCGCTGGGTACGCTTGTCTGCCAGTTTTGGGGGCCGTATACGTATCGCTTTATGCTGCTGATGCGCGACCCCATGCCGCGCATCGTCGTCACGGCGTGCGCCGGCGTCGTGGCGATCGGCGTGCTGGTAAGCTTTTTCCGCCTGATGTTCGCCCGTCGCGAACCGTCCTGCGTGCATCCGGCGGGGGAGCGCAATATCGAGGTTACCCTTGCGGCGCTTTCTTCGTGCGCCAGGGCTGCTGCCGAGCGTGACGACCGCGTGATGGTCGAGCATGTCGAGGCCCGCGTCCAAGGCTCCGACGATTCGCACGTCCGTTTTAAGGTCGAGGCCATCGCGCTCGATGATAAGGACGTTGCCGCTCTTGCCACCTCGATGCAGCAGCGCATCGAGAAGGCCTGCGACACCATGCTCGGCACGCCGGGTACGACCGCGCGTGTCCGTTTTTTGCCGTCCAAGACTACCGTCCAGACCGTGGAGGTTTCCGGTGAGTGATACCAATCAAGATAAGACCGCTCGTACGCCGCGCCTGACGATTGACCAGAGCGCCACGTCGGCGAGCGAACCTGTTGATTCCAAAGCAGAGGCAACCGAGTTACAAGACGCGGCAGCCGCGGATTTTGACGAGGCTATGGGTCTCATCAAGGGTACGGGCGCTGCCATCTGGAGCTATGCTGTGCGTCATCCCAACACCACGCTCGGCGCCGTCGCCGGCTTTATCCTCGCCGTGTTGGTGCTCACGTTGGGCCTGTGGGATACGCTCGTCATTGCATTCTTCGTGCTGATCGGCGCCGTAATTGGTCAGATCCGCGACGGCGAGAACGGGATCGTCAACTTCTTCGGCCGTCTGTTTAGCGGCCGCTAATATGTATTCGACTGTCGCATCCGCGGCAGGCATAAGGAGGAACCATGGCTTTTAATACGAAGGTCGATGTAGCCGATACCGAGCTCGAGGAGAACGAGGCGGTCGTCGCCGAAGCTGAGGATGTGACGCTCGAGGATGAGGCTCTCGTCGAGGCCGAGTCCGATACGGATGAGGACGACGAGGAGGCGGATGAGTCCGAGGACTCGCTGACCTATTCCAACGGCGTGATCGAGAAGATCGTTGCCATGGCCACCCGCGAGGTTCCGCACGTTCTGGGCATGAAGGGTAACCTCATGCACTTTGTGCAGGAGCAGTTTGGTGCCGAGAATCTGACCAAGGGCGTGACGGTCGAGGTCACCGACGATAATCGCGTGGTCGTCAACATCTCCGTCATCATCGAGTACGGCGCCTATGCGCCCGCGATCTTCGACGACGTTAAGGCACGTGTCACCGAGCGTCTGGCAGCGATGACCGGCCTTGAGGTGGCGGGCGTCAACCTGCGCATCGAGGACGTCATCACCCCCGAGGAGTACGAGCACCGCACCAGCCAGCACGAATAACCTTCCAAAAAGGGACAGGTTTGTTTTGGCAGGTTTTATCTGCGAAAACGTTAAACGGCCGACCGCGCAAGCAAAAGCGTGGCCGGCCGTTTTTGTACGCTCCCGATGTAGTCATACCGCTCGTCTAACTAGGGGTTGCAATCCCCACGTTCCGCGTTACTCTAATGGGCGCATTGTTTCCAAATTGTTAACGAGGGGTTGCCGTAATGGCCGACGAGCACGAAACAGAAAGCAAGGCATGGGCAATTGAGGCCGCTGCGGCAGAGGCGGCGTCGCGTGCTGCCGAGGAGGTGCATCGTCCTCCCGTAGTGCCGATGGAGCGCGTGGTCGATCGCGATGTTATCGAGCGGGGCGAGCGCGCTGGTCGCAAGCGCAGCCAGGAGCCGGGCTTTCCGCGCTTTTTTGCCGAGCTCAATTTGGGCCTGATCCTCACGGCCTTTGCCATCGTCGCGTTTAAAACCCCTAATCACTTTGCTTTTGGCGGCACCTCGGGCGTGTCGGTCATTCTGTCCACGCTGTTCCCGACCCTGCCCGTCGGCGTCTTTATGTGGATTATCAATGCGGTCCTGGTCGTTCTGGGCTTTATCTTTTTGGAGCGCAAGGCAATCCTGTGGAGTGTCTTTGCCTCGTTTGCGCTGTCCGCCTATGTTTCGCTGTTTGAGCTCTTTATTCCGACCGATGTCTCGATGACGGGCGATATGTGGCTCGACCTGTGCTTTGCCGTGATTCTGCCGGCGCTCGGCAGCGCTATCGTCTTTGATATTGGTGCCTCGACGGGCGGCACGGACATCCTCGCCATGATTCTCAAACGCCGCACGACGCTTGAGATCGGCCGTGCGCTGCTGCTGGTCGATATCGGCATCGTGACCATCGCGGCCTTCTTGTACGGTCCGCGCGTCGGTTTGTACTGCGTGCTCGGCCTGTTTGCCAAGACGCTCGTGGTCGACAAGGCCATCGAGAGCATTCACCTGCGCAAAGTCTGCACGGTCATTTGTTCCGAGCCCCTTAAGGTCGAGGAGTTTATCGTCAAGCATCTCAACCGTACGGCGACTATCAGTCGCGGCTACGGTGCTTTCTCGGGCAAGTGCGTGACGGTGATCATGAGCGTGCTGAGTCGCCGCGAGGCCGTGCAGCTGCGTCGCTACGCTCGCGAGATCGATCCGGGTGCCTTTATCACGATCGTCGACAGCTCCGAGATCGTCGGCAAGGGTTTCCGCGGAACGAACTAACGCGGTCGAGCTCATCAAACAATCGAATAGCGCCCTGCGCATTGCAAATGCGTCATGTTGGAGTATTTGTCCCCACATTGGGTGATAATGATGCCAAAGACATCGTTTGCGATCCAGATGATTCGCTCAAGATACGAAGGGATGATCTCGATGTTCTGTTCGCAGTGTGGTGCCCCCATGGGCGATAACGACAAGTTCTGCGGCGCGTGTGGTGCCCCCAATGCCGGTGCCGCAGCCTCTGCCCCTCAGGGTCAGCCCCAGCAGTTTGTTCCGCAACCGCCCGTGGCGAATGCGTCCAAGGGCTGTGTGGCTCAGGCGTTTGAGGATATGACCAAGACTCCGGGCGTGCTGCAGCGCGTGTGCCAGATTGCCTTTTTACCGGCGCTGATTTGTGTTGTGTCGGTACTCGTGCTGTTTATTCCCGTTATTGGCGGCATTGCAGCTGCCATCGGCTTTTTGGCAGCTTGCATTGCGAGCGTGTGTGGTTCCGGCTTTGGTATTGAGTGGGGTCGCGATCTGTCGCTCAAGGTTGATGGCGGTATGGATCGTCCACTCATGCGTTCCACGTCGTTTGGCCTCGGAGTCTTTTCGAGCGTTATCTCGGTCGTGCTCGAGGTTATTGCTGCCATTCCCGTTATCGGTGTAGTGCTTTCGCTGGTGGAGAGCGTGGTAATTGGCGCCGCGGGCTCGTATTCGTATTACGGCTCTTATGCACTCGAGGCAGCGCTGTTCGGCTCGCTTGGCCTGCTTGTCCTGGCTATGATTGCCACGGCGGTCTTGGGGGTCTTCTTTAAGATGTTCGCCGACATTGCCGTGATGCACTTTGCGGTGACCGGTCGTGTCGAGAGCGCGTTTTCGCTCGATAAGGTCTGGGCGGCCTTTAAGCACAACAAGACCAAACTGTTCTGCGCTTCGTTCCTTCCCGAGTTTTTGACGGGCCTGGTCGCCAACGTTGTCACATGGATCCTGACGCTCGTCTTTGGCACCATTGCCTCTGTCGGTATGTATAGCTACTACTACCGTCCTTCGGCTATTGAGGCGCTTGTTACCGGCGGTGGCATCACGCTCGTATTGTTCTTGGTGCTGACGGCGTTTGTCACGGTATTCCTCACGGTCTTTGGCAAGATGCTCAAGCATCGTGCCGTTGGCTATTGGGTAGCGCGTTATGCAGCTGAATGGGCTGATGAGGATAAGGATGACGTCCTGACCTTTGTGCTGCCGTTTGAGAAGAAGTCTGCTCCGGCTGGTTTTAGCGCCGACGCAGCGCCCGTATCCGATTCCGCTGCGGCGCCCGAGTCCGAGCCCGCGCCCGAGCCCGAGCCCGCGCCTGAGCCCGAGCCTGCGCCTGAGCCCGAGCCTGCGCCAAGCTCCGACGAGGACCCGCAGGACGAGTAACCCTGCCACCTGCCATTTGGGGACGGGGTAGAAACGGTAGAAATAGCGCTTGACAAATAAGCGGGGGCGGACGTGTCGAAACGTCCGCCCCCGCTTTGATATCGCGATGCGGCTATGACTGCGAGATGGTCGTGGATCGACTACTCGTCGTGCTTCTCCTCGCGGCGGGCGGCGGCGCGAGCGTCGTGGATGCCCTTGATTGCGGCGTGTCGGGCGGTTCGGGCATCGTGCATGGCGTCGCGGGCCTCGGCGGCCGTGGCCTTGGCAGAGCGCAGTTTGGCTGCCAGGTCGGGATTGGTCTCGGCGACCGCGGCAATCGTGGGGCCGTCGAGCTCTTCTTGTGTGGGCTCGGCCAAAAAGTCGATGGCATATTGGGCGGCCACCATGGAGCCCTTGGCCAGTACCGACTCGTCAATCTTGTAGAAGCAAGAATGTTGGGCGTACGTGGCGCCAATCTGGGGGTTGCGCGTGCCAACAAAGGCGAGCACGCCCGGTACGCGGCGCAGGTACTCCGAAAAATCCTCACCCGAGAGTGTGCCGCGATAATGGCCTTGGCCGGTGGGGCCCAGGCATTTGATTACTGCCTGGCGGCAGCGCTCGCTCGAGGCGGCATCGTTTTCGACCTTGTAATTGGCGATGGTGTAGTCGGTGAGCTCTGCCTCGGCGCCCAAGGCGGCCGCGGTATGCTCCACGATGCGACGCATAAGCTCCGGCATTTCCTCGTGGGTCGAATCTCCGTAGGTGCGCACCGTGCCGGCGAGGTAGGCCGTGCCGGCGATAACGTTGCGCGCGGTTCCGCCGTGCAGCTCGCCGACGGTAATGACGGCCGGCTCGTAGGGACTGATCTCGCGCGAAACGATGGTCTGCAGGGCATTGACGATCTCGGCGGCCACCATGACGGCGTCGTGGCCGCGCTGGGGCATGGCGCCGTGGCACGAGGTGCCGCGGACGTCGATGCGGAACCAGTCGGTATTGGCCATGCGCGGTCCGGGCTCGCAGCTCACAGTGCCGGCGTCGACCTCACTCCAGATGTGCGCGGCGTAGGCGCCATCGACGCCGTCGAGCACACCCGTGCCGATCATGAGCTTGGCGCCCTGGCCGTTTTCCTCGCTGGGCTGGAAGACGA
>CAJMRI010000022.1:0-38526 GCA_905215905.1 uncultured bacterium
AAGCACTTAATGTGCTTTCCGTCTTGCGCAGGACTGTAGAGCAGCAAACTTAACCGCCCCGCCCGGCAGGCGAGCGGACAGGAAGGACATCCGTCCAACAATTCGTGCGAAACACAATGAAAAACCGTTTGATGTGAGTTAATATAAACAACGTCGTGAATCTGACTCCTGCCACATGCATGACAGGGGTTAAACACAAAAAAGGAGTCAACTATGGTTTCTGAGAAGGCTACCCTCGTTAATCCTCAGGGTCTGCACATGCGTCCGGCTGGTCTGTTCGCCTCCACCATGGGCAAGTATGCCTGTGACGTGACGGTCGTCACCCCCGAGAAGGAGGTCAACGGCAAGTCCCCGATGGCCCTCATGGCTGCTGGTATCCCCTGCGGTACCGAGGTCGAGGTCAAGTGCGACGGCGCCGACGAGGCCGAGGCTCTGGCTGCTGCCATCGAGCTCATCAAGAGCGGTCTTGGCGAGTAGAACTCAAACGGGTCGCATGTTGAACAACTAAGTTCATATTTGGGGGCGCAGTGACCTGTTGTAAGGTAGCTGCGCTCTTTTGTCATGGATATGGCAAAACGCTTTATCACATGACACGGAGAGAGGAATGGGAATGTATCAGGGAGTCAACGCTTCCGAGGGCATCGGTATCGGCACCGTTATGGTCGCCGTCGATCCCGACTTGACGTTTGAGCCGCACGAGGTTGCTGATTCGGCAGCAGAGAAGGAACGCTATCAGACCGCTCTTTCGGTCTTCTGCGAGAAGACTCAGGCTCAGGCCGACCACATGAAGGAGACGGTGGGCGAGGCCGAGGCCGAGATCATGAGCGGACACATTGTCCTGGCTCAGGATCCGGGCATGACCGACGCCATCAACGCCGCCATTGACGGCGGCACCTGCGCCGAGCAGGCGCTCATGGACACCTCGACCATGTTCGAGAACATGTTCCTGTCCATGGACGACGAGATGTTCCGTCTGCGCGCGGCCGACATCGCCGACATCCGTACCGGCATTCTGGCCGAGTTGCTGGGTAAGGAGGTCGTCGACCTCTCCGTCCTGCCCGAGAACACCGTCGTTGTCGTGCACGACCTCACGCCGTCCATGACCGCCACGATCGATAAGGCGCACGTTGCCGGTATCGTCACCGAGACTGGTGGCCGCACGTCGCACTCCGCAATCATTGCGCGCGCCCTCGAGATCCCGGCTGTCCTTTCGGTTTCCAACAGCTGCACCGCACTGCGCAACGGCATGACCGTTGTCGTCGACGGTGGCAAGGGTATCGTCGAGGCCGATCCCGATGAGGAGACGCTCGCCGCTTACACTGCCAAGGCCGAGGCTTTCGCTGCCGAGAAGGCGGCTCTCGAGGCCTTCCGCGGCAAGCCGTCCGTGACTGCCGACGGCATCAAGAAGATCATTGCCTGCAACATCGGCAACCCCGATGACGTGCCCAACGCGCTCGATCACGACGCCGAGGCTATCGGCCTGTTCCGTTCCGAGTTCCTGTTCATGGACTCTGCTGAGCTTCCTTCCGAGGAGGAGCAGTTCAACGCCTACCGTAAGGTCGCCAGCGCGCTCAAGGGTGCTCCGGTCATCATCCGCACGCTCGATGTGGGTGGCGACAAGGAGATTCCGTACCTGCACATGGTCAAGGAAGAGAACCCCTTCATGGGCTTCCGCGCCGTGCGTTACTGCCTGGCCAACCCCGACCAGTACAAGGTCCAGCTCCGCGCCCTGCTGCGCGCCAGCGCCTTCGGTGACGTCAAGATCATGATCCCGCTCGTCACCTGCGTCGAGGAAGTCTTGGCTGTCAAGGAGCTCGTCGAGCAGTGCAAGGCCGAGCTGACCGAAGAGGGTCGCAAGTTCAACGAGAACATCGAGGTTGGCATCATGGTCGAGACGCCTGCCGCCTCGCTGCTCGCTGACCGCCTGGCCGAGGTCGCCGACTTCTTCTCCATCGGCACCAACGACCTGATCGGCTACACCATGTGCGCCGACCGTGGCAACGACACCATCTCCAACCTGTACCAGGTTTACTATCCCGCCGTGCTCCGCTCGCTCAAGAACATCATCGAGAGCGGCGTGAAGGCCGGCATCATGGTCGGTATGTGCGGCGAGGCCGCTGCCGATCCGTTGCTCGAGCCGCTGCTGATCAGCTGGGGCCTGGAGGAGTTCTCGATGAGCGCTCCGTCCATCCTGCGCGCCCGCAAGACCATCAGCCAGTGGACCAAGGCCGAGTGCGACGAGCTCGCCGAGAAGGCGCTCGCCTGCAACACCGCTGCCGAGGTCAAGGCACTGCTCGAGTCCGCAGCTCGCTAATTTGGTATCAGAGGTAACCGCGTGGTTGGAATGGGCCGGCCACGCGGCCCTCACATATACAGGGGGTACTGTAAATGTTCTACACGCTAACCGCTAACCCGGCTGTCGACATGACGGTTTCGAGCTCTCCGCTCGAGCCCGACGAGAACGTCCGCACCGGCTCGGCCAGCTACACGGCTAACGGCAAGGGCCTCGACGTGTCCTTCGCCTTTAAGAAGATGGGCGTCGACACCGTCGCGCTCGGTTTCTTCGCCGGCTTCACGGGCAAGTTCATCGTCGAGGAGGTCATGAACCTGGGTTGCCTCTGCCGCCCGGTCTGGACCGACGGTATCACGCGCATCAACACCTACGTCAACGATGGCCAGCACGAGTACGGCATCCTGAACCCCGGTGCTCCGATCACGCCGCAGCATCAGGAGGAGCTCTACAACATCCTGGACACCGCGGGCGACCTTGAGTGCCTGATCGTCTCCGGCTCCGTGCCTCCCAAAGCTACGCCCGACTTCCTGGCTCAGGTCATGGAGCACGCTCAGGCCCGTGGCGCCGACGTCGTCCTGGACCTGTCCTCCGACAAGCTCAAGGAGCTCGCTCACAAGAAGCCGCTGCTCATTAAGCCGAACCATCACGAGATGAAGGCTATCTTCGGCGTGCCGGTCGACACCGACGACGAGGTCCGCGTTGCCATGAAGCTGGCTCACGAGGCCGGCGTCCAGAACGTGCTGCTCACCCGTGGTAGCCGCGGTGACGCTTACTTCTCCAACGGCGAGGACATCTGGTATGCCAAGCGTGAGTTCAACATCAAGCTTGTCTCTTCCGTCTGCGCCGGCGACTGCACCCTCGCTGCGTTCCTGCACAAGTGGTACAGGGATCGCGACAACGTCGAGGAGGCCATGAAGCTCGCTATGGCCACCGGTGCCAACGTTGCTGAGTCCGTCGGCATCGGCGACTTTGGTCACGTCGACGAGTACAGCAAGCGCGTTGCCGTTCGCAAGCTCGATCGCAAGTAAGCGAAACACGACAAACTCGTGCGCATACGGCGTCCCGGTTTCGACCGGGGCGCCGTTTTTTGTCCCACTCGAACCTCGGAGCCGCGCTTCACGCGTTCCACACCGTTCACCGAGTTGTTGTAGCCTTTTGCCGAAGCGTGGAATATACTTTCATTAACTCGTTGCTTCGTGAAAGGAACATTCATGATTTACACGCTTACTGCAAATCCCGCTATTGACTACAACATCTCCTGCGATGGCTTGTCCGCCAACACCGTTACCCGCACCCGTAACGCTGTCTACACCCCCAACGGCAAGGGTCTCAACGTTTCGTTTACGCTCGACCACTACGGCGTCGACACCACGATCCTGGGCTTCTTCGCCGGCTTCTCGGGTGAGTATATCGTTAAGGGCGCCGAGGCCCTGGGCGTGCCCGTCAAGCCCGTGTGGACTGACGGCATCACGCGTGTTAACGTGTTCCTCAACGCCGGTCCCGACACCGAGTACAACATGGTCAACGCCGGTGCCGCCATCAACGAAGCCAACGAGCAGGAGATGTTTGAGCTTATCGATTCGCTCGATGACATGACCTGCCTGGTTATCAGCGGCTCGCTGCCCCCCAACACCTCCGAGAGCTTCCTGGCAGAGGTCCTGCGTCGCGTGAAGGCGAAGGGCGCCGAGTTCGTGCTCGATATCTCGAGCCATCAGCTGGCCGACCTCATTGCTATGGAGCCGTTGCTCATTAAGCCTAACGACGACGAGCTGCTCGACATCTTTGGCATTAAGGTGAGCGGTGGCGACGACGAGTCCGTCAAGGGCGCCATGGCCGAGCTGCACGCCAAGGGCGCTAAGAATGTACTGCTGACGCTCGGCGGCGACGGCGCGTACTTCTCCAACGGCGAGCACATCTGGTTTGCCAACCGCACTTTCGACGTCAAGCTGCTGTCGACCGTCTGCGCGGGCGACTCCTCGCTGGCCGCCTTCCTGTCCATGTGGCACGACGCCCCCGAGCGCGTCGAGGATGCCCTGCGCCTCTCGATGGCCACCGGCGCCAACGTGGTCGAGTGCCCCGGTCTGGGCGATTTTGCCAAGGTGGACGAATATATGAAGCACATTGAGGTTCGCCAGGTCTGCTAGCAGCATCGATACGTCGTTGCCGAACACCCGCTTTGGATTACCAAGGCGGGTGTTTTTTGCGCGCTGAACGTATGTGGCGTCTGCTGTCTCGATTTATCTAATCGACGACGCGATTGCGTGTGCGTGTTTTCTCGTTTCTTGTTAGACTTCTTGAGAACCATCGATTTATGCTCACAAGTGCAGGAGGCCATAGGCATGTGCAATGTTTCGCTCAACGGTACTCAACCGTCCGATGCGTCCCTGTGCGTCCTGCGCGCGCTTGAGGCGGCTGGTCTTGAGGCTTGGTACGTGGGCGGTTGGGTGCGCGACGCCCTGATGGGGTGCCCCAGCCACGATGTTGATATGTGCTGTAGCGGCCTGTGGCAGGAGTCCAAAGCGGCGCTCGAGGCCGCCGGCATCGCGGTTGTGGAGTCCGGCATTAAATTTGGCGGAATCACGGCTATTTCCGATGGCGAGCGTATCGAGGTCACCACGTACCGTCTGGATGGCTTTTACACCGATGGTCGCCATCCCCAGAGTGTGGAGCGTGCCGCCTCGCTCGAGGACGATCTGGCGCGCCGCGACTTTACCGTCAACGCCATGGCCTGGCATCCCGAGCGCGGGCTTGTCGACCGCTATGACGGCCAGGGTGATCTGGAGCGCAAGCTGATTCGCGCTGTCGGCGATCCCAAGCGCCGCTTTAACGAGGACGCCCTGCGCATGCTGCGTGCGGTACGCTTTGCCTGCCGCCTTGACTTTATGATTGAGCCCGAGACCAAGCGCGCGCTTGCCGAGTGCGCACCGCTGCTCGATGCCGTGGCGCGCGAGCGTGTGGGTATTGAGCTCGAGGGCATTCTTTCGACCGGTCATGGGGGAGACGCGATGCTTCGCTATCCCGAGCTCATCTGTGCCGCCGTGCCCGAGCTTGCGCCCGCTCGCGGGTTTGATCAAAGCAGTGTCTATCATGCGTTTAACGTCTACGAGCATATCGCCCGCGTGCTGACGGTGGCAGGGGAGCTGGCGCTGTGCGACGGCGTCGCGCCCTCGTCGAGCCTTATGTGGGCGGCGTTTTTGCACGATGTGTCCAAGCCCGAGTGCTTTTCGGTCGATCACGCCGGCAGCGGACACTTCTACGGTCATCCCGAGCTCGGCGCCAAGAAAGCGCGCGTCATTATGGATCGCCTGGCGCTCTCGCACGACCTGGTGCGCGACGTGTGCCTGCTCATCAAATATCACGATAAGCCGCTGCGCCCCGAGCGCTCCTGCCTGCTCAATATGATGCGCGCGCTTTCGGGCGAGGGCGTCGATACAGCGCGCTTAATCGACGAGCTTATGGACCTCAAGCGTGCCGACACGCTGGGCAAGGCCCCGTCGTGCTTCTATTACGTCGAGACGATTGAGGAGATGCGCGCAATGGCGCACGAGCTGCTGAAGGCGGGGGAACCCTATACGCTCAAGATGCTCGCCATTAACGGCGGCGACCTGATCCGCGCCGGTGTGAAGCCGGGGCCCGAGCTAGGCCAGCTACTCAACGCCGCCCTCGACGCCGTGATCGAAGACAACATTTCCAACGAGCGCGAAGCTCTTTTGGTCCATCTCAACTTGAATTAGCTACCCAGTTTACCTGCGTGTTCCATAACCTGCCGACAATTTTTCGGCAATTTGGAATTTCTTCTTGCGCTGACGTTTTTTGTCCCGTAATATATTTCCTCGCAGCACGGCAGTGCAGATGTCATGTGGCCCGTTCGTCTAGCGGTTTAGGACGCCGCCCTCTCAAGGCGGAGATCACCAGTTCGAATCTGGTACGGGCTACCACTTCTTTTCTGCTGAGGTCTATGGCCCGTTCGTCTAGCGGTTTAGGACGCCGCCCTCTCAAGGCGGAGATCACCAGTTCGAATCTGGTACGGGCTACCACGCATCTGATACCCGGTCTTCCCATGGAAGCCCGGGTTTTTTATTTCCAAACAACCGTCTGCAATTCCCGTTTGAACCAGAGCTTTGCGTTCTTCCTATGGCCCTTACGGGTACAATAACCAAGATATTTTGACTGTTAGAAGGAGTCTCATGACGGAGTCCTCTCAGCATACGTCTAAGCCCCAGGTCGAGGTTGAGGCCTCGGGCGGAGATGACAATAAGAGCGCACGCCGCGGCGCCATCTTTATCGGCGTCGTGCTGGTGGGTTATATCGTCTATCTGGTGGTAACCGGGCAGATGGGGCAGTTCTGGGCCGCTATGTCGAGCGTGCAGGCGTCATGGCTCTTTGTCGCGTGTCTTTGCATGTTCATGTATCTGTTCTTTGGCATTGTGGCCTATGCGATCGCCGTATGGCTTGACCCCAATTCACCCGTCGGCATTCGCGACCTGATCTCGGTCGAGGCGAGTGGCATCTTCTTTGGCAACCTCACGCCTATGATGATGGGCTCGACTCCCGCCCAGATCTACCGCCTGACCAAGGCGGGCCAAAATGTCGGCGAGGCCGGAGCCACGCAGTTCACGCGCTTTATCGTGTACCAGTTTGGCCTCGTTGCCTGGGGGGCTATCCTACTGCTTGCTCGCATGCCGTTTTTTGCCGAGCGCTATGGCGACATGACGCTGCTGTGCGTCTTTAGCTTTGGTGGGCATTGCTGCATCTTGCTGGGCATCTTCGCCGTCGCGCTCATGCCTAAGACCGTCACGCGCGTTGCCCATTGCATCATCAATTGGCTCGAGCGCATAGGTGTCTCGGCCACTAAGATCGAGGGATGGCGCACGTTTGTCGACGGCGAGATCTACTCCTTCTCCGAGAAGTTCAAGCTTTCGGCCGGACATTTTTCGTCCATGCTGCTCACCGTGTTTATCACCATGCTGCAGCTCGCGTTTTTCTATCTGGTTCCGTATTTCCTGATGCTTGCCTTTGGCCATCACGAGGTCGACTTTTTCTCGGTCATGGCCGCGAGCGCCTTTGTCCAGCTGCTGAGCTCTGCGGTTCCCTTGCCCGGTGGAACTGGTGGCGCTGAGGGCGGCTTTGCTTTGTTCTTGGGTCATTTCTTTGGGTCGGCTTCGACCGCCGGCTATCTGCTGTGGCGCCTCATTACGTTTATTGCGCCGACCATTTTGGCTGCGCCCCTGCTGGGACTTAAGAGCGCCCACAACGAGAGCATCCATGCGCGCTGGGATCGCGTGATGCGCAAACTCGGCCGCGAGCCTCAGACGCCCTCTGCGCCCACTAAGCCGCACCCCACGAATGCTGTTACCGTTGATCCCAGGAAGCACGCTCAGAAGGCTTCTGGGACCGCTAAGCCGGCTCATAAAGCCTATGTGCGCCAGACGGGCGACGGTATCCGCGTATCTCCGTCGGCGCTCAATAAGAAGAAGCACCCTAAGTCGCGGTAGGGCAGTCGTGCGTTCTTCATGATGCGGGGCATATTTGAGCTGTATGGGGGATAATCCTCTTACGTAGATTATCTCTCATCTGTTGATGAATGCTCGCATATCGAAGGGACACACCCATGGCCACCAGTAAACCGCGTATTGATCGCCGTATCGTTCGCAGCCGCAATGCCATCCTTTCCGCTTTTGAGCGCTTGCTCATGGAAAAGCCGCTGGCAGACATTACGGTGAGTGCCATCGCGCGCGAGGCCAATGTCGACCGTAAAACCTTCTACGTGCACTTTGGTACGGTTGATGGCTTGCTCGATGCCATTGCCGTCGATGTGGTGGAGATGATTGTCGACTCGGTCGAGAAAACGCTTGCTTCCATGGACGGTGACACCAACGAGCGCGCCCTGGGCGCGGCGGCGACCTTCTTTAAAACCGTTAACGAGGCGCTGTGCAACAACCTGGTGCTCAATCGTCAGCTGATCGAGAACATTCCGCTCGATGATTTTATGGCTCGTCTTCGTGCGCCGCTCGAGCACGAGATTGCCGAGCGCGATCTGCTGCCCCACGGTCTCAAGGACGAGATGTTCGACTACTATCTGGCGTTTTTGCTGTCGGGTATTATCGGAATCTATCGCACATGGGCGCTGTCTGACGGCTCGGTTCCTATCGAGCGCGTCTCGGAGGTCGCCAACGACCTGACTCTCAATGGCCTGTCGAGTCTGGAATCTCGCTTGGATTAAGCGCAGGCTCGAGTTCGCGAGGCGCTTGTCGGGGTGCAGCCCGATCGACCAGGCGACGAGCATCCCGCCGAAGCAGTCGATGACCGGGCTCAGGTAGACCTTCTCGCCGCCCGGGAGCCTGAACTCGGTGATGTCGGTGAGCCACAGCAGGTTGGGCTCGTCGGCGTGGAAATTCCTGTTTACGAGGTTCTCCGGCGCCTTGTAGACCTCGCCGGCGTAGGAGCTGTAGCCTGAGGATCCTTAAAAGAAAGTCCAGTTTATCCTTTCCACCCCAATTGGGAATCCTCCGATGCGCCTTCGCACGCTCGCATGACCTCGATACCGTGCGAGCGTGCGAACTCGACGAGCTCTGCGTTGCGGGCGTTAATGGTGCCGAAGGCGGCGGGGCACACGATAAGGCGCGCGCAGTGGACGAGGAGCTCTTTGGCGCGGGCTATGGTTTTATCCCCGATCGGCTCGAAGGCGCGCTCGGCCACGCATTCCGCCGCCAGGTCGCGCGCTAGCTCGCAGTCGATGTCCCCTTCGTGCAGAACGCCCGTGTAGAACGCCTTGCCCTGCCGGATGAGCTGGCGAAACACAGCCGACCCCGTACCTGCGCCGGCGATGACGAACGTGTGCGCATCGCCGTGCGGGCGTCCAATTTCCACGCTGCCGAAGCGCTCGTTGAAGGTGCCATGTTGAAGGCCGTAGAGCTCGCCAATCGTCTCGCGCGTGAATATGTCCTCGGGTACGCCGGCGCGGAAGACCCGGCCGTCCTTCACGCAAATCACCTTGTCGGCGCTTTTCTGCGCGAGCTCGAGTTCGTGGATGGACATGATGACAGCCACATTCCGCGATTTCGCAAGGTGGCGAAGTATTCGCAGCAGGTCGATCTGGTAGCGGATATCGAGATACGACGTGGGCTCGTCGAGCACGAGCACACGCGGATCCTGCGCGATGGCGCGTGCGAGTATGACGCGCTGGCGTTGCCCGTCGCTTATCTGCATGAAGTCGCGCTCGGCGAGCTCTTCCACACGTGCGGTTTTCATGGCCTCGTCGACCCGACTATGGTCGTCGGGCGAGAGTGTGCCCATTCGCCCGGTGTAGGGGTGCCTTCCCGCCTCTACGACATCGCGGCAGGTGAGGAGCTCGGTCCGGGGGCGATCTGTCAGCATAACGGCAAGGTTCTTTGCAAACTCCGCCGTCTTCCATCGGGAAATCTCCCGCCCGTCGAGCTCGACCGCGCCGGCAAGCGGTGCCAGATGGCGTGTGATGGTTTTTAAGATGGTCGACTTGCCCGAGCCGTTCGGCCCGATGAGCGCCACGACGTCGCCCGCGCGAACCTCCAGATCGACGCCTCCGACTACGACCTTCTTGTCGTAGCCCGCCGACAGGTCGCTTATGTGGAAAAGCGGCGCTCCGTCAGCCTGCGTTTCGACCGTAGTTTCGAGGTTCGGCTCCGCTCGGAAGAGGCGTTCCGCGCGCAGTTCCGCACGAGCCGAAAGTGCCTTCTGGCGCTTTCGTGCGAGCTCAGGACTGTCTAAGCATGGAATGTCCCCTCCGAGCGTTTTGGGCCGCGGCACGAATTCCCGCATCTACCTCACCCGCTTCTTCAACATGAGCGCGATAACCACCGGAGCGCCGAAGATGGCGGTGACGGCGCTGATGGAAAGCTCGACGGGAGAGAACAGCGTGCGCGCGATCAAATCGCAGCCCGCGCAGAAGATGGCGCCTCCCAAGAAGCACGCAGGAATCACGCGGATGGGCTTCGACGACTTTAGCGCCGACTTCACGAGATGCGGAACCGCGATGCCTACGAACGACACCGGACCAGCGAACGCGGTCACGCAGGCGGAGAGCATGCTCGCTAGAAGGACGAGCACCACGCGGAAGCGTTCGACGTTCACGCCGACGCTTTTCGCGTAGGCTTCTCCCAGCTGGAAGGCGGAAAGGGGCTTCGATATCGCGAATACGCATGCGCTCACGGTGATCACCACGACCGCGATGACCGCGATGTCGTCCCAGCTCGAACCCGAGAAGCTACCCAAAGACCAGTTGTGCAGGTTCACGATGGACTGGTCGTCGGCGAAGGCGATGAGGAAGTTCGTCGCCGCCGAGCAGATGTATCCCACCATGACGCCCGCCACGATGAGCATGGCCATGGAACTTATGCGCCGTGCGATGAGGAGCACGAAGCCGATGGTGATAAGCGAGCCCAGAAACGCTGCGGCCACCATGGCCGGCGAGGACATGGCCTGGTTCGCGCCTAGAAGTACGATCATCGTAAGCGCGACGACGAACTTTGCGCCCGAGGAGACGCCCAAGATGAACGGGTCGGCGATGGGGTTGTTGAAAAACGTCTGCAGCAGGAACCCGGAAAGCGAAAGTGCCCCGCCGAGAAGCACGGCTGAAAGCACGCGCGGCAGGCGAATCTCCCAGATGACCTGGCTTTCCATGGAATTGGCCGCGCCGCCCGAAAGGATGCCGGGGATGTGGTCTGCGGGCACGAGCACGCTCCCGATGCACAGGTTGGCCCCGACGAGCACGATGAGGGCAACAGCGAGCAGCGCCGTCACGACGCGACACCGCGCGGCGCGCCCCGATTCGTCGTATGCCATGGAAAGCCGGCTTCTCATGGCGCTAACCGAGCTTCCTCAGATAATGGAAGTCGCTCGCGTCATCGCCGGTGAACGCCCCGTGCAGCTCGTCGATAATGTCGGCGGTAGAAGTCATCTGCTGGTACATGTCGGCGCTTGTGACCCAGACGTTGCCGTTCTTCACGGCTTTGAACTGCGACAATAGCGCGTTTTTGCCTACGAAGTCGTTCAAGGTGGCAACCGATTCGTCGATGGTGCCGTTGTAGACGATGATGTCGGCATCCTTCGCTGTCGCGTAGAAGCGCTCCATTTCGAGCGTTACTGACGAACCTGACGTCGACGCCGTCTGCGCGTCATCGAGCGCGTAGCTGCCGCCTGCAAGCTCGATCATCTGCGCCACGTAGTCGCCCGCCCGCCGCGTGACGGCGGCCCCGTTCGAGTTAATGTAGAAATACGCCACGGTTTTACCTGACGACGCGAGCCCCGACGTTTGCTCGACGCGGGCCTTCTGCTCGTTGAACAGGTGCGTGGCCTCGTCTTCCTTGTCGAACAGGACGCCGAAAAGCTTAATCCACTCGACGCGCCCGAGTGCTTTGGGCTCGCTCGACGACTGTTCGGTGAGCACGACGAGCCCGAGCTTCTGCAGCTTTTCCTTCACATCGGGCGTGTGGTTGATCATGGTGTTCTCGATGGCGAGCGTGCAGCCCGAGGCCGATATTCGCTCGTAGTCGGGCGCGCTGTACTTGCCGCCGTAGGCGATCGCCCCACTTCCGAGCGCGCTTTTGAAGCCCGCGACCGAGCAATCGTCGGCTTTCGTGCCCGACATTAAGATATTGTCGTTCGCATCGAGCGCGTCGACCAGGCACATCGTCGCCGACGACACGAGGTACACCTTGTCGGCGGGGCGCCTTATGACCGCGATGTCGGAGCTTAACCCATCAGGTACCTTCGCATCTTGCGGCACCACGAGGAAGCGCTCCCCGTTCGAAACGCAGATAAGCCGCAGGCCGCCTTCGAACTCGTCGACAGTGAAGTGCTCGGCGTATTCAAGCTGAAGCGCTCCCGTCGGCTCCCAGCCGCAGCCCAAATCGGCGTTGTGGAAGTCGGCCGCGGCGCTTGAAGCTGTTCCCGCAGGGGAGCCGCCGCTTGCATCGTCGCCCGATTTCTCCTTCATGGTGGATGAGTCGAAGTGGAGCGTGTAGTCGATGGTGTGCGGCGTCGACATGGCGACGGTCTCGGCCGACACGGCGATGTCCTCGTCGAGCGTGACGGGTATCTCGAACGTGGAGTTGCCGCCGTCGTTTACGGGCGCGTAGTCCACGCCGTCGACGGTCATCTTGTCGTAGTTCGAACTCGACCAGGTGATGGTCGCGGTGTAGGTGTCGCCATCCTTCACAATTGTGGTGGGTGAGGCGATGCTTGCGCGCCCTGACCCGCCGGAAAGCGAGACGCTCACCGTGTATTCCTGAGAGCCCGCCGTGCCACCGGTCGCGTTCGGGCTCGCACTGCACCCCGCGAAGGGAAGCGCGAGCAGGGCGACGAGAACGCAGGCGATCGCGCGCGCCGCGATGCTGTGGAGCTTCCTGTTTTCCCCCTTGGGAAGAATCGACCGCATGGCGTTACTTCAGTGCGTCGGCGCGCAGATCGACGCCGGCGGATTCGAACACAAGTGTGCGGTCGTACCACTGCTCTTTTCTAATACTCCACGCGGCACAGGCGGTGTCCTCGTCGAGCGCATCAACGGGCACGTCGTAGGTGTACTTGCCTTCCGCGTTTTCCACATAGGGGATGAAGTCGGCCTCGCTCGCGGCGGCAGCCTCGTCGCCCGTGCCCATGAAGAGCTTGCCGTAGCCCGTGCCGGAAAGCGTCATCACGCAGTGCATGGAGCCGTTTTCCACGATGAGCTGGGCGTCCACGATCCTGAACATGTTCGAGCTGGAATCTACGGTGATTGGATAGGTGCCGTCGGCCACCTTGTCGGCGGTGATGGGGGCAGCGCTTGCGCCCGCGGGCGCATCGGCCGCCTGTTCGGTCTTTTCCTGGGAATCGGCATCGCTTGCCTTTGCGCTGTCGATTGAATTTCCGGCGCAGCCGGCGAGCGAGAACGCGCAAAGCGCCGCCGACAGGGCGAAGACGAGGGTTTTCTTCAACATGGAGGGGGTTCCTTTCAATCGCTTCGACCGCCCGCGCCGTGCGGTGGGCGGTCGGGATGCGAATGCAACGGGCATGCGTCGTCAGTCGGGGAAAGGCGCATGCCCGTTGCACGGGGACGCGACCGGCGCCCCCGTGCGCGGCGAGTTTACAGCTTGGCGATGGCGTCGTCCACGTGCGAGACGTAGATGTCGTCGACCGCGACGTTCTGTCCCAGACCCTGGAGCAGGCACGTCACTTCGAAGCCGGCGGCCACGAACTTCGCAGCCCAGCTGTCGGGGTCGGTCTCGTCTGCCATGTCGTTGTTCGCGTGGTCGCCCGCGACCACCATGAACGGCGCGAGCACGGCCTTCTTGTAGCCTGCGGCGCTCGCGGCGGCGATAACATCCTCGCAGGTCGGTTCAGCCTCGACGGTGCCGACGAAGAACTGCGTCAAACCCTCGTTCTTGAACACTTCCTGCATCTTGGCATAGTCGGCGTTGGAATCGGCTTCGGTGCCGTGGCCCATGAGGCACAGCGCCGTCTCGCCGTCGTCGAAGGACGCCATGTTCTCCTTAATGGCTGCGGCCACCTTTTTGTAGTCGTCGTCGGAGGTGAGCAGCGGGTCGCCGAGCGAGATCTTGTCGAACTTGTCGGCGTACTTGTCGAGCTCGTCTTTCACGTCGGCGTATTCCAGGCCAGCCATGAGATGCGTCGGCTGCACGACGATTTCCTTCACGCCGTCTTCCACGCAGCGGTCAAGCGCCTCGGTCATGTTGTCGATCGTGATGCCGTCGCGCTTCTTCAGCTTGTCGATGATGATCTGCGCGGTGAAGGCGCGGCGGATGTCGTAGTCCTGCCAGTACTTCTCGCGGATAGCGTCTTCGATGGCGCCGATGGTGATGTGGCGCGAGTCGTTGTAGCTCGTGCCGAAGCTCGTGACGAGGATGACCGGCTTCGCGGCCTTCTCCTTTTCACTAGATTTCTCGGAACTCGCGGAGGTGTTGGAGCAGCCCGCGAGCGCGACTCCGGCGAGCGCGACGGCTCCGGTTGCTGCGGCGCCCATGAAGCCGCGGCGTGACATCTGGTCGGACATGGTTTTTCCTTTCCTCGGTTTGCCGGTCCCCCGGCGACAGTTGCTTGTCGGCACAAGCGAAAGAAAAGCGCACCCCTCGGGGTTCACAAGGAGCTAACGCCACGGCGATGCCGTGAGGAAAAGGCGAAGCAGTCTGGCTTGGGGCGCGAGGCGGTTCGCCCGCGCGTCCTATACAGTAATGTCCCTTGCCCAGGATTCCCACCTGGTTCCCTCCGCAAGCCAGCGCGGGCTGTGCAGGCGCCGCGCCGGTCATTTCCTTTTATCCGATTGTCATATGCTCGTTGCCGAAACTTTTACTATGATAGTGGGCACTTGTGAACGTGTCAAAGCCAGCGCGGGCGGCATTGCGCCTCCTGCCTGCGTATTTGCGCCGATTGCTGCCGCAGGCGCCGTGTTTTGCCCGCTGCGCGAATGGCGGCGTAAACGGTTGCGATGAGAAACGGGAAGGGAAGGCTCGGATGATTCATATCGTTGGCGCAGGCTCTGGCGCCGCCGACCTTATCACGCTGCGCGGGGCGCGCCTTCTGCACGCGGCCGACGTGGTCGTTTGGGCGGGGAGCCTTGTGAACCCCGAGCTGCTCGCTGAGTGCAAGGAATCCTGCATCGTCTACGACAGCGCGCACATGACCTTGGAGGAAGTGCTCGACGTGATGTGCGCGGCAGATGCGCGGGGCGAGGAAGTGGTGCGCCTGCACACGGGCGACCCGTGCCTGTACGGCGCCATCCAGGAGCAGATGGACGCGCTCGACGCGCGCGGCGTGGACTACGAGGTGGTGCCCGGCGTGTCGAGCTTTTGCGGTGCCGCGGCGGCGCTTCGCCAGGAATACACGCTGCCGGGAATCAGCCAGTCGGTCGTGATCACGCGGCTTTCCGGGCGCACCCCCATGCCTGCGGGCGAGGGCATGCGCACCATGGCGGAAAGCGGCTCGACTATGGTCATCTTCCTGAGCTCGGGTATGCTCGCCGAGCTTTCCGCCGAGCTTTTGGCCGCGGGCCGCAGCTCCGACGAGCCGGCGGCGCTCGTGTATAAGGCGACCTGGCCTGAGGAGCGCGTGGTGCGATGCACAGTGGGCACGCTCGCCGATGCGGGCGCGCGAGAGGGCATCGACCGCACGGCGCTCGTGGTGGTGGGCCGCGTGCTCGGAGCTCGCGGCGGGCTTGCGCACGACGGCGCGCAAGCGGAGTCGTACGAGCGCAGCAAGCTTTACGACCCTTCGTTTGCCACGGGGTATCGGAAGGCGAGCAGCTAGCGTGGCCTTCGAGCACTACATATATACCGGGACGACCCGCCTGCGCTGCGGCTACACCACGGGGAGCTGCGCCGCTCTCGCGGCGAAGGCGGCCTGCGAGATGCTCTTGTCACGAAAGACCGTGGGCCGCGTGTCGATCGTCACCCCCGGCGGGCTGCCCGTCGAGACGGACGTGGTCGACGTATGCATCGGCGAGGGGTGCGCCCAGTGCGCCGTGCGAAAGGACGCAGGCGACGATGCCGATGTGACCGACGGCGTGCTCGTGTACGCGCTCGTGGAACATGCGGGGCCGGGCACGGGCGCTGCGGGCAGCAAGGGCGTGCCCGCGCGCGAATCGGAAGTTTCCGTCGATGGCGGCGTGGGCGTGGGGCGCGTGACGTTGCCCGGGCTTGAGCAGCCGGTGGGGGCGGCCGCCATCAACGCGACGCCGCGCGCGATGATCACTTCGGCGGTGCGCGAGGTGTGCGCCGCGCACGGCTTTTCTGGAAATATTGCTGTGACGATTTCGGTACCCGAGGGTGTTGCCCTTGCCGAAAAGACCTTCAACCCGCACCTGGGGATAGAGGACGGCATCTCCATCCTGGGTACGACGGGCATCGTCGAGCCGCGCAGCCTCGCTGCCTTGCGCGACAGCATCGAGCTCGAGATCCGGCAGCATGCGGCTATGGGGCGGCGCGGAGTCGTGCTCACGCCCGGCAACTACGGCGGGCAGTTCATCTCGGGGCATTTCCACCTAAACGGTGCGCCGGTGGTCTTCATCTCCAACTTTGTGGGCGATGCGATTGATTGCTGCGTTCGCGAGGGATTTACCAATGTCCTTCTTGTGGGACACATCGGCAAGCTAGTGAAGGTCGCGGGCGGCATCATGGACACCCATTCGCGTACCGCCGACTGCCGCGCGGAGATTCTGGCCGCCCACGCGGCCTTGGCCGGCGCGGGCGCGAAGACCGTGCACGAGATCATGTCGTCGGTCACGACCACGACGGCGCTTGAGGTAATCGAGGCCGCCGGCGTGGGGGATGCTGTGCGCGCCTCGCTCGCTGCGGCAATCGAGGACAGGTTGCGCCGCCGCGCGGCGGGCGCATGCGACATCGCCGCGGTCGTGTTCGACGCCGGGCGCCGCGAGCTTTTCCGCACGTCGGGCGCCGATGCTGTTATCGGGGAATTGGGGGCGACGTATGAGTAAAGGCGTGCTGTACGGGGTGGGCACGGGGCCTGGCGACCCCGAGCTGCTCACGATCAAGGCCGTCCGCACAATCGAATCGTGTCCGGTCATCGCCGCACCGCAAACGGCGGACGGGGTCATGGTCGCGCTTGACATTGTGCGCGGCGCCGTCGACCTTACAGGCAAGACGGTGATCCCCGTGCGATTCTCGATGACGCGCGACGCCGAGCGCCGCGCGGCCGAGCATGCCTCGCTTGTTCGCGAGCTTGTCGCGCACCTGGATGCGGCCCGCGACGTCGCGCTGCTGAACCTGGGGGACCCAAGCATCTACGCCACCTTCCAGCGCATAGCGCCCGACGTGCGCGCCCGCGGGTTCGAGGCGCGCGCCATTCCCGGCGTGCCGAGCTTCTGCGCGGTCGCCGCGGCGCTCGAGCGCGACCTCACGCCCGAGATGTCGTCGCCTCTGCACATCGTGCCCGGCGGCTACGATGACGTTCGCCGCGCAATCGGCTGGCCGGGGACGAAGGTGGTCATGAAGGCGCGCCGCTCGCTTGCGGACACGAAGCGCATCCTTCGCGAGGAGGGTGCCTTCGACGGTGCCGAGCTCGTAGAGGACTGTGGGCTTCCGGGCGAGCGCGTGTACCGCTCGCTCGACGATGTGCCCGATCGGGGCAGCTACTTCTCGACGATGGTGGTGCGCTAGATGAGGGTTTCCTGCATAGCGTTCACTGAGAGGGGGTATGCGTTGGCGGAGCGCACCGCACGCGCGCTTTCCGATTGCGCGCAGACAGGTGAAGATGACTCTGGCTGGAACGTTTCCGTTTCGCGCGGGTTCGGCGAGGGGAAGGCCGACCTGCGCGCATGGACGGCGCTCGCGTGGGAAGCGTCGGACGCGCTTCTGTTCGTGGGCGCGGCGGGCATCGCCGTGCGGGCGATCGCGCCGCATGTCGCCTCGAAGGCAAACGATTCCGCGGTTGTGGTGATCGACGAGGCGGGGCGCTTTGCCGTCTCGCTTTTGTCGGGGCATTTGGGCGGTGCGAACGAGCTTGCGCAAACTGTGGCACGCGCGGCAGGGGCCATCCCCGTCATCACCACGGCGACCGACGTCCGCGGCGTGTGGGCGGTGGATACGTGGGCGCGCTGTGCTGGGCTCGCCGTTTCGAATCCCGAGGCTATCAAGCGAGTGTCGGCGCGGCTGCTTTCGGGCGGGCGCGTGGCGCTCTATTCCGACATGCCGATTTCGGGACAGCCGCCTGAGGGGGTTGACATTGCGTCCGACCGCGCTCGGGCCGATATCGTCGTGTCGCCGTTCGCTGGCGCGAATGCAGGTGCGTCCGTTCGCGCGGCGGAGACAACGGGCGAGGTCGTGCCCGCCGGTGTGACGGGGAAGCCGGCGGGCGTGCGGGCGCAGGCGCCTGCGCCCGAGCCGCTTCACCTTGTCTTACCCTGCATCGTTGCGGGCATAGGGTGCCGTCGCGGTGCGTGCACCGAAGCGATCGGGGAGGCGTTTCTTCTCGCGTGCGGGCAGGCGGGCATCTCGCCTTCGGCCGTGCGCGAGGCGGCGACGATCGACGTTAAGGCGCGCGAGGAGGGTCTGCTCGCCTTCTGCCACGCGCGCAGTATCCCGCTCGCGACGTATTCCGCAGAGGAGTTGTCGCAGGTCGAAGGCAGCGTTTCGCCATCTGATTTCGTGCGCGCGACGGTGGGGGTCGACAACGTGTGCGAGCGCGCGGCGCTCGCGGGCGGGGGCAAACTTTTCTTCCCGAAGCTCGCTCACGGCGGCGTGACCGTCGCGTTTTCCAAGGTAACTATCGAACTTTCGTTTAAGGAGCGGTGATGGGAAAGCTCTTCGTGGTGGGGATTGGCCCGGGCGGCCCCGACGGCATGACGATTGCGGCTCGGCGCGCGCTCGAGGCGGCCGACATCGTTGTGGGGTACACGAAATACGTGGAGCTCGCGCTCGCCGCCGTGCCCGACGCGGCGCATCTCGCGACGCCGATGATGCACGAGGTCGAACGGTGCCGCCTGGCGCTTTCGCGCGCGCAGAGCGGAGAAGCCGTGGCGCTCGTGTGCAGCGGTGACGCGGGCGTGTACGGCATGGCGAGCCCCGTGCTGGAGCTTGCGGAGGACTACCCCGATGTAGACGTGGAAGTTATCGCCGGGGCCACCGCGGCTCAGAGCGGGTCGGCGGTGCTCGGCGCCCCGCTTGCCCACGACTTCGCGGTCGTGTCGCTCTCCGACCTGCTCACGCCGTGGGAGGTCATCGAGCGCAGGCTCGCTGCCGTGGCGAGCGCCGACTTCTGCATCTGTTTGTACAACCCGCGCAGCAGAAAGCGCGCCGACAGGCTCTCGCGCGCGGCGAAGATTATGCTCGAATGGAAGGCCCCCGACACGCTCTGCGGCTGGGTACGCAACATCGGGCGCGAGGGGCAGCAGTCGGGCATGTGCAGGCTCTCCGAGCTGGGGGAGTTCGACGCCGACATGTTCACCACCGTGTTCGTCGGCAACGCGGACACGAAGCGCGTAGGCGGCCGTATGGTCACGCCGCGCGGGTATCGGGAGATTCCATGCGAAAGGTAACGATCATCGGGGCGGGGCCCGGAAACCCCGACTTGCTCTCGCGTGCGGCGCTCGACGCGATCGACATCGCCGACGTGGTCATCGGCGCTCATCGCGCGCTTGTCGGCATCGACGTGCCGCCCGACGTGGTGAGATGCGAGCTCGTGAAGACGGCGGACATCGTCGCCGCGCTCACTGATGCGGCGTCGTGGCAGCGCGCCGTGGTCGTGATGACGGGCGATGTGGGGCTGTTCAGCGGCGCGCGCCGCCTGGTGGAGGCGCTCTCCGGCGACGCGCGGGTGGACGTGCGCGTCATTCCCGGCATAAGCTCAGCGTCGTATCTCGCCGCGCGCCTCGCGCGTCCATGGCAGGATTGGCGCTTCGCGAGCGCTCACGGCGTGGCGTGCGACATCGTGGCAGAGGCCGAGCGCGCAGGTGAGCTCTTCCTCGCCACGTCGGGCGGGGAAGACCCCTCGCGGCTTTCGGGCGAGCTTGTGCAGGCGGGCTTCGCGGACGCGCGCGTGACGGTGGCCGAGCGCCTGTCGTACCCCGACGAGCGCATCACCTGCGCGACCGCAAGTGAAATCGCAGGTCAGACGTTCGACGACTTGAACGTGATGCTTATCGAGTTCGCAGGCTGCGCCGGGTCGCCTGCGGGCTCTAGCGCAGCCTCCGAGGCGCCGGCCGGCGCGTCTGCGCCCGCGGCGGCTTCTTTCGCGGCGGACTCTGCGGGCGCATCCCGCGCCGCGAGCTCCCGCTGGCCGTACGCTTCCTCGGGCATTCCCGACGAGCTCTTCATCCGCGGCGACGTTCCCATGACCAAGCAGGAGGTGCGCGCCGTCGCGCTCGCGAAGCTGCGCCTTACCGCGACCGACACCGTGTGGGATGTCGGCGCCGGCACGGGGAGCGTGTCGATCGAGGCGGCGCTCGTCGCGCGAGCGGGGTCGGTATGGGCGGTCGAGCGCAACGCGGCCGGCGTGCGGCTCATCCGAGAGAACGCGGATGCATTCGGGTGCGGCAACGTGCATGCGGTCCCCGGTGTCGCCCCCGAAGCGCTCGCGAAACTGCCCGTCCCCGACGCCGTGTTCGTCGGCGGGAGCGCGGGCGAGCTTCCCTCCATCGTGGAGGCGGCGCTCGAGAAGAACTCGCAGGTTCGCCTGTGCGTGCCATGCGTCACCGTTGAGACGCTCACCGAGGCGTGCGCGCTCCTCTCGGGTTCGCGCTTTAAGGAGTTCGAGGCGTGCCAGGTTTCGGCCGCCCGCGCCGAGGCTGTAGGCTCGCACCATCTTATGAAGGCGCAAAACCCCGTGTTCCTCGTCAGCGCGCGTGGTGCGGGCGCGGATGCCGAGGAGCTTGCCGATGTCGGGGCGCTTGTTGAGTCACCTGTCGGGGAGGACCCCTCTGCCGAGGGGAAACCATCCGTTGAGGTGGTCTCGCTTGCTAACTGCAACGCCGCAGGTGGGGAAGGCGGCGCCCAGTGAGCACGTCCATCCCGCGCTTCATGGTCGCTGCGCCCTCGAGCGGGAGCGGCAAGACGGTCGTCACGTGCGCGCTCCTGCGCGCGCTCGCGCGTCGCGGCCTTGCATGCGCGGCCTTCAAATGCGGACCCGACTACATTGACCCGCTCTTTCATCGCCGCGTCGTGGGTGCGCGCTCGGGCAATTTAGACGGCTTCTTCACCGACGCCCCGACGCTGCGCGCCCTGCTCGCACGCGGCGCCGCGGGCGCGGATGTCGCGGTGCTCGAGGGGGTTATGGGCTTCTACGACGGCATAGCGCCCGGCGTGGCCGACGCGAGCAGCTACCAGGTTGCGCGCGACACGGAAACGCCGGTCGTTTTAGTGGTGAACGGGCGCGGGGCGTCTTTATCGCTCGCCGCCGTAATCCGCGGCATTGCCGAGTTCCTGCCTTGTGCGAACGTGCGCGGCGTCGTGCTGAACAAGACGAGCGCCGCTGCCTGCGCCTACGCGGCGCCTGCGATCGAGAAGCACACGGGCGTCGCGGTTTTGGGGAATATCCCCGCCGATGAGGCGTTCTCGCTCGAAAGCCGGCATCTGGGGCTTGTGACCGCCGACGAGGTCGAGCAGCTCTCCGCGCGCATCGACAAGATGGCCGAGCTGGTGGAAAAGAGCGTCGACGTCGACCGCTTGCTCGAAATAGCGGTGACGGCACCCGATATCCGCGAGGAACCTTACCGGTTGGAGCCGATCGCGGGAGCGCGGCCCATCGTCGCCGTCGCGCGTGACGAGGCGTTCTCGTTCTACTACGAGGAGAACCTGCGCGCGCTCGAGGACCTGGGTTGCGAGCTGGCCTTTTTCAGCCCCCTGTGTGATAGCGAGTTGCCCCGGGGGACAAGCGCCCTCTATCTGGGGGGCGGCTACCCGGAGCTCCATGCGCGGCAGCTCTCCGAGAACGCGCCGATGCGCGAGGCGGTGCGGCGCGCGGTGGAATCCGGCATGCCGACGGTCGCCGAATGCGGTGGGTTTCTGTACCTGCAGCGCGAAATCGCCGATAGCGAGGGGCGGCGCTGGCCTGTTGCGGGCGCCCTTGAGGGCGCAAGCGAGAATGGGGGAAGGCTGTCCCATTTCGGGTACGTGGAGCTCACTTCCCAACGCGACGGGCTCTACGGGCCGCGCGGCACACGCATCCGCGCGCACGAGTTCCACTACTGGCAGTCCACCTGCCCGGGCGGCGACTTCTGGGCGCAGAAGCCCCGGCGCGACAAGGGCTGGCCGTGCATGTCGACCACCCCGTCCCTGGTTGCGGGCTTCCCGCATGTGTACTATCCTGCGAACCCCGACGTTGCGCGCGCGTTCGCGTCTGCCGCAGCGTCGTTTGCAGAGAGGAGACGGCATGGCTGAAGCAACCGAAACCGCGCTTGCCTGCATCCGCGAGGAAGTCGAGCGCGCGTTCTCGTCGGCGCCGGGCGCCGTGCTCGAAGCCACGCTCTCCCGGATCGAGCCCGCAGACGAGTGCGCCCGCGCCGCCGCGTACGCCGCGTGGGACTCCATCGCGCACCCCTTGGGGGGATTGGGCGACTTTGAAGACGCCGTCGCGTGTATCGCCGCAGCTCAGGGGAGCGCCGAGGTGGCCGAGTTTCCCCGTGCGCTCGCGGTATTCTTCTCCGACAACGGGATCGTTGCCGAAGGCGTGTCGCAAAGCGGGCAAGACGTGACGCGAGCCGTCGCGCGCAACATGTGCGAGGGGGCCACGAGCGCCTGCCGCATGGCGGCGTTCGCGGGTGCCGAGGTCGTGCCCGTCGACGTGGGTATGGCCCGGGGCATAGAAGACGCGCGCATGGTGCGCGCGAACGTGCGGCGGGGGAGTGGCAACATCGCGCACGGCCCCGCTATGTCTCGAGATGGGGCCGTGCGCGCGATCGAGGTCGGAATCGCCGTCGCGTGCGGGCTTGCCCGCGCCGGCGTGCGCCTTCTCGCCGCGGGCGAGATGGGCATCGGCAACACGACCACCTCGGCGGCGGTGGCCGCAGTGCTCATCCGGGCGGACGCGCGGAGCCTCGTCGGGCGCGGCGCGGGGCTCTCGGACGCCTCGCTCGCGCGCAAGCGCGACGTGGTCGAGCGCGCTATCGACGCGAACTCGCCCGATCCCGCCGACCCGATCGACGTGCTCTCGAAGGTGGGCGGCTTCGACATCGCGGCGATGTGCGGCTTCTACCTGGGGGCCGCGGCCTCGAAGGCGCCGGCGCTCCTCGACGGGGTCATATCCTGCACGGCGGCTCTGTGCGCGGCGCGCCTGTGCCCCAACGCCTTGGGCTACCTCGTGGGCACCCACGCATCAAGCGAACCCGCAAGCCAGGAGCTCCTTCTCGAGCTCGGCATAAAGGCACCCCTCGACGCAGGCATGCACTTGGGCGAGGGCGCGGGCGCCATGGCGTATCTGCCCCTTCTGGATTCGGCGCTGCGCGTATACCGGGATGGGAAGACGTTCACGGCGACTGGCATGGCTGCTTACGAGCATTTCGAGGCCGTGAAATGACGGTGACGCTCGTTATCGGCGCCGCCGCGAGCGGCAAGAGCGCCTACGCCGAGTCTCTGTGCCTCGGGCACGACGGCCCCCGCGTGTACCTGGCAACGATGGAGCCCTTCGGGGAAGAGGGCACCCGCCGCATCGCGCGCCATCGGGCGCTGCGCGAGGGCAAGGGGTTTTCCACCCTCGAGCGCACGCGTGACGTGGGCACCGCAGTGCCCGAGCTTCCGCGCGGCTGCACGCTTCTTTTGGAAGACGTGGGCAACCTGGTTGCGAACGAGCTTTTCGCGGAAGGCGGCTTGTCCCCGCGTGACCCTGACGCTGTGGCGCGCGAGGTGCTCGGAGGCATCGAACGGCTCGCTCAGGCCGCTGCGTATACGGTGGTGGTCACCGTCGACGTGTTCGCCGATGAGATGCGCTACGATGAGGGGACCGAGGCATGGAGGCGCGCGCTCGCGCGCGTGAACGCGGGCGTGGCGGCGCTGGCCGACCGCGCAGTCGAGGTGGTATGCGGGATTCCCGTGTGGATGAAAGGTGAAGGACCTACAAGGTGAAGATAGCAGAGGCAATCGGCGCGGCGTTCGGAACGTTCTCGCGCATCCCCGTCCCGAAATCGGCCTGGACCGATTTCGGGTCAACCCATGCGCTTGCCGCGTTTCCCCTGGTGGGCCTTGCGGAAGGGTTCCTCATGACGGCGTGGGGACACGTTGCGAACCTGCTCGGCGTGCCCGCGACCATCGTCGCGGCCGTGCTCGTGGCGCTGCCTGTGGCGGTGACGGGAGGCATCCACCTAGACGGGCTCTGCGACACCTCCGATGCGCTTGCAAGTTGGGCCCCGCGCGAGCGAAAGCTCGAGATCATGCACGACCCGCGGGCGGGCGCCTTCGGGGTCATCGGTGTTGTTGTGTACCTTATTCTGCAGTTTTCCCTGTTCACCGCGCTGCCGCTTACGGCGGGGGCGTTCCTCGCGCTTCTGTGCTCGCTCGTGTTCTCCCGCTCGCTTTCGGGGCTCGCCGTTGAATGCTGGCCTGCCGCGCGTGCGGACGGCATGGCCGCGGGGCTCTCGCCTGCTAAGAAGCACGCGGCGATCGTCGTGCCGCTTTGCGCTTTCGCTGCGGCTTCGGCTGCAGGGATGGTCGCGTGCGCTCAGGCCGTCGGCGCCCTTATGGCGGTGGCGGGGCTTTTGGCGCTCGCGTGGTACCGCCATGTTGCCCTGTCCCGCTTCGGCGGGGTGACGGGGGATTTGGCCGGATGGTTTCTGCAATGGGCCGAGCTCGCGATGCTTGCCATGCTGGTGGCGGGGGGCATGCTCCTATGATGCTCGTGGTAGGTGGCGCGCATTCGGGGAAGAGGACCTTCGTGCGCGAAAAGCTCGGGTTCGCGGCGGACGATTTCGTCGACGCGGCGCAGTTTGCGGAGGGCGGCGTGCCCGCGGCTTTTGCCGGCCGTGTCGCTTACTGTGCTGAGGAACTCGTACGCGCGCTCGACGCTGACCGGGCGCTCGAGCGGCTGATCGGCTTCGACGTAGTGATTCTGTCCTTGGTCGGCTCGGGGGTCGTCCCTATGCGTGCGGAAGACGCCCAATGGCGCGAGCGCGCGGGGCGCCTGGGATGCGCGCTCGCTGCGCGCGCCGACGTCGTCGTGCGCATGACGTGCGGGATTCCCCAGGTCATCAAGGGAAATCTTGATGATGCGCCTCGAGGGACGCAGGGCGCGGGCGCGCCTTTGGAAGTCGTCTTCGTGCGCCATGGTGCCACGGCGGGCACGGAAGACCATCGCTACAGCGGGGCGGGCACCGACGAGCCCCTGTCGAGCGCGGGCGAGCGCGCTTTGCGCGACCTCGCGTGCGATCGTGACGTGTTCCGTGTTATCACG
Organism: uncultured bacterium; assembly: GCA_905215905.1. Classification (GTDB taxonomy): domain Bacteria; phylum Actinomycetota; class Coriobacteriia; order Coriobacteriales; family Coriobacteriaceae; genus Collinsella. The sequence continues at coordinate 25,154 of CAJMRI010000022.1, forward strand.
AGCGGCATGGCCCGCACCGACCAGACGGCGCGCATCCTCTTCCCGAACGCGGAGCTTATGGCGTGCCCCGGTCTGCGCGAGATGGATTTCGGCGACTTCGAGGGACGAAGCGCCGCCGAGCTTAAAGAGGATGCGCGCTACCGCGCCTGGGTAGACTCCTGGTGCGAGACGCGCTGCCCGCATGGCGAGGGCAAGAGCGATTTCACCCGCCGCGTCGTCGCGGCGTTTCGGGAGGCGTGCAAATCGGAGCGTGCCCAGGGGAGTGGGCGCGCCGTCTTCGTCGTTCACGCGGGTACCGTGAAAGCGCTGCTCTCCGAGTTAGCTGTCCCGAAAATTGGATACTTCGACGTGCATACCGAGCCGGGCGGCGCATGGGCCGCCACCTGGGATGGGCGCTGCCTTCGCGACGTTCGTCCCGCTTCGGGGGGCGATGCCCGGTGATGACGATTCTTGCCGTCGCCGCCGGGTTCGCGGCCGACCTTGCCTTCGGCGACCCGCGCTGGCTTCCCCATCCCGTCGTCGCCATGGGGCGCGCGATCACGTGGGCCGAAGGCCGCCTGCGGGGCGCATTCCCGCAAACGTCCGCGGGCACGCGCGCCGCAGGTCTTGTGCTCGCCGTGGCGCTTCCGCTTGCGTGTGGGCTTTTGACCTGGGGCATCCTGTATCTTTGCGGCATGGTTCACTCCGGCTTGCGCTTCGTTGCCGAGGCATGGGCGAGCTATCAGATTCTCGCGACATGCGAGCTGCGCCGCCAGAGCCTGGCCGTGGCCCGCGCGTTCTCGAAGGGCGGCCTTGTCGCGGCGCGCGAAGCCGTCGGGCTCATCGTGGGACGCGACACGTCTGTTCTCGACGAGCACGGCGTCGCACGTGCCGCCGTGGAAACGGTGGCGGAGAACGCGAGCGACGGCGTCATCGCGCCGCTTTTCTACCTTATGATCGGGGGTGCGCCCTTGGGCATGGCGTACAAGGCGGTGAATACGCTCGACAGCATGGTGGGCTACAAAAACGAGCGCTACATCGACTTCGGCTGCGCCTCGGCGCGCCTCGACGATGCGGCGAACTGGATTCCCGCGCGCTTATCGGCCCTGCTCATGATCGCCGTGTGCCCGATCGTCGGGCTCGACGCGCGCGGGGCGGCGCGCATCTGGCGCCGCGACAGGCGTCGCCATGCGAGCCCGAACGCGGCGCAGACCGAGTCGGCGTGCGCGGGCGCGCTCGGGCTGCGCCTGGCAGGACCCGCGGTGTATTTCGGCAAGCTCGTTGAGAAACCGACGATAGGCGACGCGTCCCGCGAAATCGAGTGGGGCGACATCGCCCGGGCGACAAGGCTCATGCTCGCCGCGTCCGTATGCGCGCTTGTCGTCTTCGGTGCTGCGCGCGCGGCGGTCGTGCTCGCCGTGGGGGCGATGGCATGAGGGAAGACCACGTCGCGCCCCGGGCTGCCGGGGGAATCCTGCGTGCCCGTGCGCATGGGGGTAGCACGCAATCGCTCGGCATCGCTTGCAAAGGGGGCGCCTCCGACCTCATTGACTTCTCGGTGAACGTGAATCCGGCAGGCCCCTCGCCGCGCGCCGTCGCCGCAGCTTGCAAGGCGCTTTCTCGAATCGACGCCTACCCCGATAGGGAAAGCCTCGCCCTCGTTCGCGCCCTAGCGCGCGCCCAGGGCATTCCCGAAGATACTATCGTCTGCGGCGCGGGCGCGTCCGACATCATCTGGCGGCTCGCCGCGGCGGTGCGCCCGAAACGCATCGTCGTGTGCGCGCCGACGTTCTCTGAATATGCGGAGGCGGCATCGTACTACGGCGCATGCGTGCAGGAGTTCCCGCTCTCCGAAGCGGACGACTTCGACGTGCCCGCCTCCTTCGCCCGCGCGATCGAGGGGCCGGGAGACGTGGCGTACCTCTGCAATCCGAACAACCCGACGGGGCGTCTCGTCGACCCCAGCGTGATCGATGCCGCGGCTTGCCGCTGCGAGCAGGTGGGCGCGCTGCTCGTCGTGGACGAGTGCTTCCTCGGATTTGCGCTCGACGCCCGCGAAAGGAGCGTGGCCGCACGCGCCGCGTGTTCGCGCCATGTGGCCGTGCTCTCCGCGTTCACCAAGCTCTACGGAATGGCGGGCTTGCGGCTGGGATATCTGATCAGCGGAAACGCCCAACTCATCGAGGGGATTCGCCGGGCGGGGCAGGCGTGGCCCGTCTCCTCGGTCGCCGAGGCCGCGGGCATCGCCGCCCTGGAAGACGTTGAATACGTCTCGCGCACGCGCGATGTATTGGCGGGTGAGCGAGCGTGGCTTTCCCACGAGCTCTCCTCGCTCGGGCTTTCCGTCGTGCCATCGGATGCGAACTTCCTTTTAGTCCGCACGCCGGCGAAAGACATCCCCGAGCGCCTGTATAAACAGGGGGTTTTGGTCCGCACGTGCGACTCGTTTTCGGTACTGTCCCGTTTCTGGTGCCGCGTCGCGGTGCGCACGCGCAAGGAGAATGCCCGGCTTGCGATGGCGTTCAGCCGCGCACTTCGGGCGGAAGGTGCATCGGACGAAGGCCAACCCGACGAACGGGGCGGCGCTTCTTGCAGCGGCGCTATGGCGGGCGCGGATGGCCGAGGCTCGGCGAAGGAGGTCGATACCCGTGGGTAGGGCGAAGCCCATCATGATCCAGGGCACCATGTCGAACGCGGGGAAGAGCCTGCTTGCGGCGGGGCTGTGCCGTGTGCTTTCGCAGGACGGCCTGCGCGTGACTCCCTTCAAGAGCCAGAACATGGCGCTCAACAGCGGTGTCACGGCCGACGGGCTCGAGATGGGGCGCGCCCAGATCATGCAGGCCGAGGCGTGCGGCATCGCGCCCGACGTGCGCATGAACCCCATCCTGCTCAAGCCCGAAAGCGGCCACCGAAGCCAGCTCATCGTGGCCGGCAAGGCGCAGGGAGCCTTCGCTGCGAGGGACTACTTCGCGCGAAAGAAGGCGCTCATGCCGCAGATTTTGGAGGCGTTCGATTCGCTCGCGGAGGAAAACGACGTCATCGTCATCGAGGGCGCCGGCAGCCCCGCCGAAATCAACCTTTCCGAAAACGACATCGTCAACATGGGGCTCGCGCGCGCCGTGTCCTCCCCCGTGCTGCTCGCGGGCGACATCGACCCAGGCGGGGTGTTTGCCCAGCTCTACGGCACGGTCGCGCTCCTTGCGCCCGAGGACCGCGCGCTTTTGCGGGGGCTTGTGGTGAACAAGTTCCGCGGCGATGTGGAAATCCTGCGCCCGGGTTTGGCCCCGCTCGAGAAGATGTGCGGGGTTCCCGTCGTGGGGGTCGTGCCGTATCTTACGCTCGACCTGGACGACGAGGACTCGCTCGCGCCGCGCCTATCTGCCCGCGAGGCGCGCGGCGTCATCGACGTCGCCGTCGTGCGCCTTCCGCATTTGTCGAACTTCACCGACTTCGACCCGCTTTCGCGCGTGCCCGGCGTGGGCGTGCGCTACGTTTCCTCGACGACCGATCTGGGCCGACCCGACCTGGTGGTGCTTCCCGGCTCGAAAACTACGCTCGACGACGCGCGCTGGCTTGCGGCTAGCGGCATCGGAGCCTGTGTACGCGCGCTTTCGGGCGCGGGCACGCCGGTGCTCGGCATATGCGGAGGCTACCAGCTTTTGGGAGACGAGCTTTCCGACCCGCACGGCAGGGAAGGCGCTGGCACCGCGCGCGGGCTCGGGCTCATCCCTGCAAGTACGGTGTTCAAGGAGGAAAAGCGCCTCGCCCAGTCGGAGCTGCGCATCACGGGCGCCCAAGGCGCGTTCTCGGTGTGGAACGGCATGACGGCGCGCGGGTACGAGATTCACGACGGCGAAACGACCGTCTCCTGCGCCCCTGCGGGCACGATTGGCGGCAAACCAGAAGGCGCGGCCTGCGGAAACGTGTTCGGAACCTATCTCCACGGCCTGTTCGACGAACCGGGGGTGGCGCTCGCTCTCGCGCGCTCGCTCGCGCGCATGCGCGGCCTGCCCGAGAGCGTCGTGGGTGCTGCGGGCGCAGCGTCCGCAGCCGATCACCGTGCGCGCGAGTTCGACCGCCTGGCCGACGTCGTGCGCGGGGCGCTTGACATGGAGTATGTCTACCGCATTATCGAGGAGGGCGTATGATCCACGTGTATCATGGCGACGGCAAAGGCAAGACCACGGCGGCGATGGGCCTCGCCCTTCGCATGCTCGCCGCAGGCCGCCGCGTCGTCGTCGTGCAGTTCCTGAAAGACGGCGAAAGCGGGGAGGCGCGCCTGCTCGCCGAGCATTTCGGCGTGCCCTTGTTCGCGGGGAAGGTGTCGGACAAGTTTACCTGGTCGATGACGTCGGAAGAACTTGCCGCGACTTGCGAGCTGCACGATGGGAACCTCGCTTCCGCGCTCGCCGAGCTCGAGGGCGCTCAGGAGGGGCTGCTCGTGCTCGACGAGGCGCTCGACGCGCTTTCGAAGGGGCTTGTCGACGAGGCGCTCGTGGACCGCGCGTTCGATATGTCCGCGCGTGGCGTCGAAGTAGCGCTCACCGGGCGCGCGCCTTCCCGCAAAATCGTGGAGAAGGCCGACTACATAACCGAGATGCGGTGCGAGAAACACCCCTACTCTCAGGGGATATGTGCAAGGGAAGGAGTGGAGTACTAGATGGATTCCAAGGAGATGGCGCCCGGCGACATCGAGCGGCGCAGCTTCGAGATCATCACCGAAGAGCTCGGCAGCCGCACGTTCCCGCCGCTCGAAGGGCCCGTCGTTAAACGCGTCATCCACACCACTGCCGACTTCTCGTACGCCGATTCCCTCGTGTTCACCCATGACGCTGCGCACTGTGCGCTCGACGCTCTGCGTGCAGGGGCCACGGTGCTCACCGACACGAACATGGCGCTCGCAGGCATAAGCAAGCCCGCGCTCGCGAAGCTCGGCTGCAAGGCCGTGTGCTACATGGCCGACCCTGATGTCGCCGCGGCTGCGCGCGCCGCGGGCACGACTCGCGCCGTTGCGAGCATGGACAAAGCTTGCCGCATCGAGGGTCCGCTCATCGTGGCCGTCGGCAACGCTCCCACAGCACTTCTGCGCCTCGCCGAGCTCATGGACGCGGGGAAGATCGCGCCCGCGCTCGTCGTTGGGGTGCCGGTCGGGTTTGTGAACGTGGTCGAGGCGAAAGAGGAGCTACTCGCGCGACGCGTGCCGGCCATAGTCGCGAGGGGTCGCAAGGGCGGCTCGACCGTGGCGGCGGCCATTATGAACGCGCTGCTCTACCAGATCACGCGCACGGGTGGCGCGAAGTGACGGCCCCTGCATCCGTGCCGGCGCTGCGCATCTTCGCCGGCACCACCGAGGGCCGCCTTCTGTGTGAATGGGCGAGCGGGGCGGGCATCCCCGCCCGTGCCTACGCGGCAACCGAGTACGGAGGCGAGCTTTTGGGTGAGCTTCCGGGCATCGAGGTGCATGCGGGCAGGCTCGACGATGCCGACATGGAGCGCGAGCTTTCCGGCGCGCGTATCGTCGTCGACGCCACGCACCCCTTCGCTACGCTCGCAAGCGACAACATCCGGGCCGCTTCGCTCGCCGTGGGTGCACGATGCCTGCGCCTTGCGCGCCCGGTCGAGGCGCTACCCAAAGGCGTCGTGCCGGTCGCGTCGATCGCCTGCGCGGCGCGCTTTCTCTCCGAGAACCCGGGTCGCGTTCTTCTCACGACGGGGAGCAAGGAGCTTGCTCCCTACACACACGTCGCCGATTTCGCGGAGCGCTTCTTCGTGCGTGTGCTCCCGCTGCCCGGTGCTATAACGAAGTGCATCGACGCGGGGTTTTCGCCGTCGCACGTCATCGGCATGCAGGGGCCCTTCACCCGCGAGCTCAACGAGGCGATGCTTCGGCAGGTGGGCGCCCAGTGGCTTGTGACCAAGGACTCGGGAACCGTAGGCGGCACGGCCGAGAAGCTCGCCGCAGCGCGCGCCGTGGGAGCGCGCTGTGTCGTGGTCACCCGTCCCGCCGAGGGAGGCGGGGCCCTTTCGCTTCGGGAAGTGGAAGATGCGCTCTTACGGGAGTTCGCGCGCTAGGCGCTCGCCGCGCCTGCGCGCCCTCCCGCCCGCGTGGGGGGTGTTCCTGTAGTTCTGTCAAGAAGGATTCGCCCTTTCGATAGGCGTTTTTGGCAATGCTGACGCAGGCCCTGCCGGGCCCAGGCCGACTTCGGCGAGGCCGATCTCTACGTTTCCGGCGTCCGCACCCCCAAACGGTCCCTAATTCGCCGCAACTTGTTGGTGGTGGCTTACTGGTAGCGTAGGCACTCCACCGGGTTGAGCTTTGCCGCGCGGCGAGCGGGGTAGAAGCCAAAGATCACGCCGATGCCGACGGAGACGCCGAAGGCCAGCAGCACCGTGGCGATTGAAAAGCTCGGTGTGATCTCCCCACTGGCACCGAGCTCGTTGAGAACCCCTGATCCTGCGGCAAACATCGCGAGGCCCCAGGCCAGCAGATAGCCAATCAGGACACCCAGCAGGCCACCGGTGACGCACAGCGCCGAGGACTCGGCCAAAAACTGCGCGGTGATATCGCGGCGACTGGCGCCCAAGGCACGGCGAATACCGATCTCGCGGATGCGCTCAGTCACGTTGGTAAGCATCATATTCATAATGCCGATTCCGCCGACAAGCAGTGAGATACTGGCGACAGCGCCCATGATGAGCGAGAAGGCGCCCATAAACGAGTTGAGTGCATCGATGGCGCTTTTCATGGAGGTCGCCGATACGCTGTCGTACTCATCATCCTCCGAGATGCCCTTCATCGCGCGCACCTTAGACTCGATGGTCTTGCAGAGCTCGTCCATGTCTGTGCCCTCGGCGGCAAGTGCCGTCACGCTGGGGAATGAAGGATTCTCGTCGCCAAACAGGCCGGAGATGGTTTCGCGTGGCATATATAGCGTGAGCGAGCCCATGGAGTCGCTGCCGCCATCAATCACGCCTACAATCTGCACCTCGCCGTTGGACACCTTGATGGTTTTCCCCAGTGCGTCCTGTTCGTTGCCGTAAAGCTGATCGGCGCCGCCGCGGCTGATGAGCGCCACGCGCGAGCCTGATTGAGACTCTGCCTGTGAATAGACACGTCCCGCAACGAGCTTGCTGGCGCCCACGGCATCGAGCATGTCGCTATCGACGCCGTGTGCCATGACGGTATAGCTTTTATCCCCGACCTTGTACTCGGAATAGGCGCTATCGACGATGCCGATCTGCTCAATCTGCGGCACCAGTTTGCGAAGCTTTTCCACATCCGAATCGGTGAGTTCTTGGGACGAATAGATCTCTACCATGCGGGCTGCATTGAGGCCCAGGCTGTTGACCAGGCTGTTTTGGATGCCGCCGATGAGCGAAGTCATGGCGATGACCGAGGCGATGCCAATGACGATGCCAAGGATGGTGAGCAGGCTGCGTCCCTTGTTGGCCTCGAGCGAGTGAAGGGCTTCTTGGACAAGATCGCGGGTGCTCATTCCTTCGCTCCCTTCGGCTGATTGGTGGATGTCGAAATCGTGGGCAGGGCGTTCACGGCCCCGCGTAACGTATTCGGTGTATGCGCGACATATGCGCCGTCATGGATTCGCCCGTCACGGATGGTTACGGCTCGATCGGCCTCGGCGGCGATGCCGGGGTCATGCGTGATGAGTACGATGGTCTTGCCGCGTTTCTGGAGCTTGTGGAAGGTTTCCATGACGAGCGCCCCGGTTGTCGAGTCTAGATTTCCCGTTGGCTCGTCGGCCAAAATGATGGGCGGGTCGTTGACGAGGGCGCGCGCGATGGCGACGCGCTGCATCTGTCCGCCCGAGAGTTCCGATATGCGGTGGTCCCAATGGTCGACCGGCAGTGTGACGGCTTGCAGCGCGTGCACGGCGCGCATCTCGCGCTGGCTACGCGGCACATTGGTGTAGGACAGCGGCAGCATGACGTTTTCGATCACCGTCAGACGCGGCAGCAAGTTAAAACTCTGAAAGACAAAGCCGATGCTCAGCGCGCGCACCTCGGTGAGCTCATCATCGTCGAGCTCGGCGACGTTGAGCCCTTGCAGGAAATAATCACCCGCCGTCGGCTTGTCCAAGCAGCCCAGGATGTTCATGAGCGTCGACTTGCCCGAGCCCGAGGGGCCGGTGATTGCGACGAACTCACCGGGGTTCACCGCCAGGCTCACGTTGTGCAGGATGTGGGCGCAACCGGCCTCGCTCTCAAAGATGCGGTGCACGTTGCGGATGTCGATGACGGGACGCATTACTTGCCCTCGTCGGCAGACATATTGTCGCCGCCGTCTGCCGTCATGCCTGTGCCGGTATCCGTCACGATGGTGTCGCCGTCGCGTAACTTGGTAACCGGGACGTCTGGGTTGATCTCGTTGCCCTGGTCGTCGCGCTTGACCTGCGTCTTACCGACTACAGCCTCGTTGTCGTTTTGCGTCACGACGGTCACCTTCACGCGGCGCGTCTTCTTGCCTTCCGAATCGGTGGCCAGATTGACGTAATAGTGCTCGCCATCTTCGGTCATCAGCGCCATGGTCGGCACCATAACCACGTCGTCGAGCTTCTCGGTCACTACCGAGACCTCGGCAGTCATACCCGGCTTAAGGCGACTGTCGGGTGCTTCGATGAGGATGTCGACGTTAAAGGTTACGCTGCCGCCGCCGGAGTTGGAGTCGGAGTTTGCCACCGAGGCGATGGCCGTGACCGTTCCCTGGCTCACGATATCGGGAAACGCTGGATAGGTCACGTTGGCGCTCTGGCCCACGGCGATCTTGGCGATATCCTTTTCGCCCACCTGCACGGTCACCTTCATCTTGGACAGGTCGGCAATCTGCATGCACTGCTTGCCGCCGCTTGTATCGCTTTCGCCCATGATCATGCCGCCTGTTACCGTGGCGCCCACCTTGGCGTTGAGCTCCACGATGCTACCCGAGCTCGGGGCCGTGACCGTACGGCTGGCGGCCTTGGCGTTCGCCTGGTCGAGGTTTGCCTGGGCCGATGCGAGGCTGCGCTGCGCGGCCGATACGGCGTTCGTGTCCGCTGATGCGGCGGAGACGCCAGCCGCTGCGGAAGCTCCATCGACGTCCGTCGTTGGGGTGGCCTGCGCGACAGCGGCGGCTTTCTGCGCGTTGGTGAGGTCTTCCTGGGCGGCTGCAACTGCACGCTGCGCCTCGGCAACGTTGCGATCGAGCTCGTCGTTTTTAATGGTCATAAGCACGTCGCCCTCGTTGACGGATTGGCCTGCCTGCACGTTGATCGAATCGACCGTACCGTCGACAGAAGGGGAGACCACTGAGGACGAAATGGGTTTGAGCTGGCCTTTCGCCTCGACCGTTGTGGTAAACGTGCCCTCGGTCACCATGTCGGTCACAGGCCCGCTAGCGCCCTGCGGCTGCGCATTGATAACCAGGGTTGCGACAATGGCAATGAGCGCGATGGCACCTACGACGCCGGCGGCAATACCGCGTCGAATCAGCTTTTTGCGTCGACGTTCGGCACGTTTTGCCTTGAGCTTGGCATACGCCTCTTCATCGGAAATTTCGGCCGTATCGTTCGTGCGTTCGATCTGCTTGTCGGCATGTACGTTTTTAATCAGAGGAATCGTTTCGGTGGCACCATCGGGCGTGTACTCGGCATCATCCGGGCCTGGGGTGATGGTGGGGACATTCGGCATAGCGTCTCCTTTATAGAAAGTTCCTCAATAAGTATATGCGCTCGTCGCGTAAGGCGGGCGCATATGGCGGATTCTTTCGGAACTGTTAGATTGGTCGCAGCGGCTCCACGTTGTAGGAATGCGCGCGTTGCACTACGAGTGGACAACCACGCACAGGCCGACTTTGATGCAGTCGTGAAGTGCCTTGGCGTCGGCCAGGCGCAGGTTGATGCAACCGTGGCTGCCGCACCACTTGTACGACTCGGCGTTATCGAAGCTCTTGTCGTTTTGCCAGGTGGCATCGTGGAAGCCGATCATGTTGCCCTCAAACGGCATCCAGTAGCTAACCGGGCTTTCGTATTTGGGCTTGCCGGTCTCGGGGTCCTTGGCACCGATGAGCTTGCTGGCGCCATTGTTGCTGTTGATCTGCCAAACGCCTTCGGGCGTGGCGTCCTCTCCCGGCTTGCCGGAGATAAAGTTGGCCTCCCACACGATATTGCCGCTCTCGTCGTAGTAGCGCGCGTGCTGCTCGGACAGATCGACATCGATGTATGCCTTCCAGTCGGGCTCTCCCTTTGCGGTAAAGGTGTCGGCCTTCTGGGAGTACTTGATCTCGATTTCGCCGGTCTGCTTGTTGTTAATGGCGTCTTCGACCTGCTTGGCGAGCGAGCTGCTGTCGATGGACCAACCAAAGTCGCCGCCTTCGACGGCGCACTGCTTGCCATCGGCGCGCGTCCACCAGCGAGTGGAGCCCACGGTATTAAAGCCGTTGGCAAGCTCGGCTGCCCAGCTGCTGATCTGCGACGTATCGAGCGTGGGGTTGGCCGGATCGGCAAAGCTGATCCACTGCAACACGGAGCTGCCATCAACCTTGCCGGCATCCTCGCCGTTGAGCTTGAGGGTCACGTTGACGCCCAAGAAGTTGTTGGCGGCATCGCATGCGGCCTGAATCTGATCATCGGTCAGCGTTCCATTGAGTGGCTCATAGGCAACGTTGCCGAGCTTGGAAAGATCTACGGTCTCGGCCAGCGAGGCAAGCTCGAGCTCGGCATACTTAATGACATGCTCGCGGTTGAGTTTTTCGTTGGAGCGCGCCTTCTCGACGGTAAACTTGCCGGCCTGCTCGTCATAGGAGCTATTGGCCTCGAACGCGCCCGAACGCCCCTCGTTAAACTCGTCGATGGCGGCGCCCAGATCCTTCTCAAACTGCTTTTGGTCAAAGGTGTCGGAGAGCATGGACAGGTCGACGTCTTGATCAAGATCGACTTCGTTGGAGCTAGCGGTTGTTTTGGTCTTGCCGCTTAAGGATTCTACAAGGCGAACCGGCCATACAATGGCTTCGTTGCGGCTGATAATCTCTTTTGCGGCAGCTTCGCCGTCGACAATGGGCTCATCGGACTCGGGCTGATAGGTCCAGCTAAAGTCATCGCCTGTCACGGTGAGCTTATAGTGCTTCCAAGCCGAGTTGACCTTGGTGGCGGCAGACGAAGCGTTGGAGAACGAGACATCGACGCCGGCGATAGTGGTGTTGGGGTAGGCTACCTGCGAAAACGCTACAACGCCTACGATATAGACAATGACGATAAGACCCAGAACGACAAAGAGCGTCGTCTTTTTGCCCGACTTATTGTTCTCGGCGGGTTTGCGTGCGGGGCCGCGATCGCCTCGAGCGTGCGTGGGGGGCTGCTTGGGCGCATTGCCATTTGCCTGGCGCTGCTGATGCTGCTTGTTCGGACGTTGGGAAACGTTTGCCGCACCTCGCTGCTGACCGCGGCTCGGCGCGATAGGACGCGGCGACTGAACGCCGCCGGTGTGCCTGCTCGGCTGCTGCGGATCGGGAATCAGTTGAGTTCGATCGTTTTGCGACATCGTATGCATATCCTTCGGATTTCGCCTTGCGGCTCATCGTGTTTTTACTGGGCTTGCATTATAGCGATTACCCAGTTGTTTGTGGTATGGAAACGGTGGCATTCAAAAGAGGTGGGACATTTGTCCCACCTTCGAGTCTTTCTTTGTCGCTATCCGCACACACCGCATTTTGCACAGGCCGAAAGTGCGGCCGGAGCCTGCGCGATGCCACCCTTTGCCGTCTCGCGCAGCGTGGCCGGCAACGCGTGGCCCACGGAGAGCATGACGTGCGCCATCTGGTCAAACGGCACCAGGCTCTTGATACCGGCAAGTGCAAGCTGCGCCGAGCTAAATGCCGCGGCCACGCCGATGGCATTGCGGTTTTGGCACGGCACCTCCACGAGGCCGCCCACCGGGTCGCAGACCAGGCCCAGCAGGTTGCTCAGGGCGATGGAGCTGGCGTCGAGTGCCTGCTCAGGCGTGCCTCCGAGCATCTGCACCAGCGCGGCGGCGGCCATGGCGGCCGCGCTTCCCACCTCGGCTTGGCATCCGCCCTCGGCGCCGGCGACGCAGGCGCTCGTGGTGAGGTTGAGGCCGATGGCGGCGGCGCAGTAGAGGGCGTCCATGACTTGCTCATCGTCCAGTTGCAGATGGTCGGCGAGCGCCAGCACGCAGCCGGGCACGACGCCTGCGGAGCCGGCCGTGGGGGCGGCGACGATCACTCCCATTGTGGCGGAGCGCTCAAGGACGGCCATGGCGCGAGCCACGGCATCGGTCTGGACGGCGCCCATCAGGCTTACGCTCAAGTCGTTGCGGCCGGTGGCATCAACGAGTCTGGCCTCGCCGCCGATAAGCCCGCCGAGCGAGCGCTGAGGATTGGCGATGGGGGCCGTGGTCTCCTCGCGCATGACGTCGAGCACGCGGCGCATGGCGGCGACGGCGTGGGCCTCGCCGGTCAGGCGCGCCTCGCGAACGGCCATGACGGCGCCGATGTTGAGGCCGAGTTCGGCGCAGGCGTCGAGCAACTGCGCACCATCGTCAAAGATTTCCTTGGCCGAAACGCCGGGGGAGAGCGACGAGGCCGAGCCCGGGAGCTCGATAAAGGTGGCGTAGTTTACATTGTCGAGCTTGCGCAGCATGGGGATGACGGTGTCGTCGGGGGCGCCATCGGTCTCAAAGACGGAGTATGCCTGGCCGCCCACCTCGGTGCGGTAGGTGCGGCAGAAAGCGATGTTCACATGGGCGTAGGCGAGCAGGTTCGTGAGCGCGGCGAGCACACCGGGGACGTCCTGGTGTGCCACGAAGAGCGTGGAATACATGCCCGAGATATCGACGCCGACGCCGTTGATGCGGCTGATGCGCATCTTGCCGCCGCCGAGGCTCTCGCCGCGGACCTGCGCCGTGGCGCCCGTATCGTCGGCCATGTCGATGTCGACGGTGTTGGGATGGATGGAGGCGTCGTCGCCCTTAATTTCAAAGTGGTAGTCGAGGCCCTGCTCGCGTGCGAGGTCGAAGGCCTGCTTGATGTTCTCGTCGTCGGTGTCGAGGCCCAGGATGCCCGCGACGAGCGCACGATCGGTGCCGTGGCCGCGGTAGGTGTGGGCAAAGGAGTTCCACAGGCCAAAGGTGACCTTAGTGATGCGGCCTTCCAGCAGGCTGGCGGCAACTTGGGCGCAGCGCAGGGCGCCGGCGGTGTGCGATGAGCTGGGGCCGACCATGACGGGCCCCAAAATCTCGAATGCCGAGGTCGTAGCTAGTGTTTGCGGCTTGCCTGCCATATGCGCTCCTGTTCTATCCCGTCGTTCCGAGGGCTTTGGTATTTGGTCGCCTGCTCTACAGTCCTGGCTCGCACGGAGGCCACATTAAGTGGCCTCCGGCTCGTG
>CAJMRI010000023.1:0-32674 GCA_905215905.1 uncultured bacterium
GCTGCTGCGTGGCCGCAAGCACGCCAAGCTCTTTGGCATCAAGGTGGGCGGCGTGATTTTTGGCGGCGGATGCAAGGCGAGCGTCTCGCATGCCCTGGACGATTATCTGGCTGAGATCGGCTATCGCTTTAACTACGTCTACTACGTGGGCGATATCGACCGCGAGGGCGCGCGCATCGTCGAGCAGGCTCGCAATGCCAATGTGGTTGAGATTCGCCTGCATGCCGGCATGTACCGCGCCATGCTCGCCGAGCATAAGCGTCGCGTGAAGGCCGGCGGCGAGTGCGAGCCCGCGGCTGCCAACCAGGGCGTGCCGCAGAACTTGGCGGCGACGATCAAGGATCTGCCCATGGTCACGCGCGTGCAGTTCCGCAATGTGCTGCGCGAGGGCGGGCGCATTCCGCAGGAGATTCTGATGACCGCCGACTATCGGGATGGCGACTCGGGAAGCTTCGACCGCATGCTTAACAACTAAATTCCGCCGGCCCCGGGAGAGCGGGGACACCGGCTTAGGTTTCCTGCTCTACAGTCCTGCTCACGACGGAGGCCACATTAAGTGGCCTCCTGTTCGTGCGGAACTCGCGATAAACCTAAGCCGGTGTCCCCGCTCTCCCGGGGCCTGTCGTGGCTTGGCCGTTGCATGCGGCTCGCTTTTCGGAACGGGGCTGACGGACACGTTCCGAAATCTACCACCGTCGCTGTGCAGTGTGTCTATAAAGAGCCGTGGCCAAAAAACATCAAATATGAGTACTGATACTCTTTTAGTAGCAGTAATTTTGACCACATTTAAGGTGATTTGACGTGTCGATCGAGCAGATAAGCTGCCGTATCTCCTCAAGTGTTCATTAAAGGAAGACCTTGATGCGAATAAATCTCATTAAGATCTTCTTTTATTAACGAAAATAATGTAGCTACAACGGTAACAGTACTCATATTTGCCGTTTTTTGGCCACAGTCCTTCGGAGGGTCCTCGAAAATAGTCCCGAGCCGGCACTTGGGGACGTTCCTATAATGCCGGCACTTAGGAGCGTCCCCAAGTGCCGACACCGCGTCTGCCTGCGGCGGCCGCGCCCCGCTGCATCGCTTCGCTCCTTGCGTGCTGCGCTGGAAAACGCTTCGCGTTTCCTCAGCTCCGCACCCTTGCGGGCTCGAATTCCTCCGCTTGCCCACAAGAAAGCGCCCTGGGCTGTTATGGGCTTAGGGCGCTCAGTTTTAATGGCTGGGACGGAGGGATTCGAACCCCCAACAGCCGGCACCAAAAACCGGAGTTCTACCGTTGAACTACGTCCCAATGTGTGGTGTTGCCCAAAAGCAACTCGTCTAGTTTACCTAATCTGCGAGGGCATCGCAAACGCCGTCGAGTAGGCGTACGGCGAGCGTCTGCGCGTCGCTGGCCGTGAAGGTGCCGTTGTAGCGCGTCATGCCCGTGAGCTCAATGCGAATGCGAGCCGGCTTCTGCTGCGCGGCGACATTGGCGGTGCGGATGCGCTGGGCCAGGTTGTGGCACTCGGCGAGGGCAATCGTGGCGCGTGGCGCGGCGTCGGCGGGCAGCTCGTCGCTTGCGATCTCGAGCACCAGGTCAACGTCGGTTGGGACCTCGGAGTCGCAGAGCATCATGCCGCTGTTGTCGGTCGTTGCCGTGGCGATGTTCCACATGCGCGAAGCAACGCTGCGTGCGATGGGGTCCTCACCGATAACGGCGATCTGGAAGCGCTCGAGCACGTTGGCGGCGCGAGCAAAACCGATGCGGGACTCGGCTTCGGTGACCGAGGGCTTGCCCTCCCACACATGGTGCAGGCGGTTGATGTAGGCGTAGGTGTCCTGGAAGGCCATGCCGTCGGCAAACAGGCCGACATTTTCCTGGAACTGCTGCAGGGCGGCCTCGGTATGCGGACCAAAGTAGCCGTCGTCTTCGCCACAGGCAAAGCCCAAAACGTTGAGAGCGCGCTGCAGGGCCTGCACATCGGCGCCATGGAAATTGGGCATGCGCAGATACAGAGTGCGGTCGCCCAGCTTATACGAGGCGTCGACCAGGGCGCTCCAACAGGGGATATCGACGGCATGACCGGCAGCAAGGCCGCTGTCGAGCCTGAAGGTGCTGACGGCCTGCTCGGTGGTGGTGCCAAAGCGCTTGTCGACAACCTCGGCGTCATCGATTGTATAGCCGAGCTGCAGAAGGCGGGACTGAACATCCTCGACGGCTGCTCCCTGCATGCCCGTGGTAATAGGTTCCATGAACGAACCCCTTTCGGCGTACCATTCGTACTATTTTGAGCGTGTGTCGGATAGACAACGCGAGACAATTTATAAACATGCACTCAATAGTGTAGCAACTTGTACCCAAACTCGCTGCCCACAGGTTTTATGACCCCCGCTAGTTAAGACGCTCCACAAAGAAATCTGCCATTGAGAGGAAGAGCTCGCACGCATGCGGGTCGAGCTCGACGCCTTCGATAGCGGCCTTGGCCTTAGCGGTCAGGTCGAGCGCATAGGTGTGGGCGTAATCGATGGAGCCGGTCTCCTGGAAGATCTCCACGGCGCGTGCGAGCTGCGCAGGGTCCTCGGTGCCCGAGGAAAGGATTGCCTCGATCTCGTCGTGATAGCGCTCGTCTGACAGGGCATGCACGGCAACGAGGGTGCGCTTGCCCTCGGTGATATCGGTGCGGAAGTCCTTGTTGGCGGCCTCCTTGGTGCCGATCAAGTTGAGCAGGTCGTCTTGAATCTGGAAGGCAAGGCCCGTGTGCAGCCCAAAGGCGCGCAGTGCCTCAATCTGCTCTTCGCTGCCGCCGCCGATAATGGCTCCGGCGGCAAGCGGCGTCGCTCCGCTGTAGTACGCGGTCTTGTGCGTCGCCATGTCCAGATAATCGTCGACCGAAATGTCAAAGCGCTCGTCGCGGACCCAGCCCAGGTCGAGCGCTTGGCCCTCGATGGTACGGACGATCATCTCGGTAAGCTCGTGGAGCACGTGAAGCTTCACGTCTGCGTTGAGTGTGGGGTCGTCGAGAACCGTCTTGGTGACCATGGTGAGCGCCAGGTCACCGCAGTTGATGGCAAGACCGGTGCCCTCGGTAAGGTGCATGCAGGGCTTGCCGCGACGAATCTGCCCGTTGTCGGCGATGTCGTCGTGGATGAGTGCGCCCGACTGAAAGTGCTCGATGGCCGCCGCTGCGCTGCGGGCGCTCTCAAAGCTGCCGCCTACCGCAGTGGCGGCGAGCATGCAGATGAGCGGGCGGTGGCGCTTGCCAGCGTTTGCCGTAAATGCCGAGAGCGGGGTATACAGGTAGCGCTCGATATCGGCGGAAGTCGCCTGTCCGTCAAAGAACGTGGCCAGATAGTCGTTAATCTGGTCAAAGTGCTGGGCTAAAAAGCTGGTAAACGGACTGGACACGGGTTCTCGCATTCTTTGATAGGTTGCATCGTTGCATTATGCAGACAACATATTGCCACATTAGGGCGTCGAGCGCGGCGGTTGAAGACGATTGGTCCATGCGGCCGCAAGTGCGGTAGGGGCTTGGCTAGATAAGCCCAAAGTGTTCGAGCGCGGTGACGACGCCGTCGTGGTCGATGCTGTCGGTGACATAGTCGGCCTTTTCCTTGAGGAAGTCCGGCGCATTGCCCATGGCGATACCGACATCGACGGCGTTCATCAGCGAGACGTCATTGCTGGCGTCGCCGATGCCGTATACGGTTCCGTGGTGGGGATCGAGGGCGTCGAGTACGGACTGGATACCCTCGCGCTTGGTGCATTCGCGAGGCGAAATCTCGGTCACTTCGAGCTCGAGCTCGTTAAAGCAGAGCAGCGGCTCAAACGCTTGATCCTGAGCGATGCGGCTGGCAAGCGACGTGGACATTAAGATCTTGTAGGCGCTGTAATGTTGCAGCTGCGTAATTGCATCGCCCACGGTGCGGGCGTATCCCGGGGCGTCGGGCGCATCGGCACTCATGCGAACGACGCCATTGAGTCCCTCAAAACGAATCACTTCGTCCGATTGCTCAAGAATGGGAGCAAGGCGCTGCAGCATGCCGGGCGTCATCGCCAAATCGCGAATCACGTGTCCCTCAAGTTCGACATAGCCACCCGCGAGGCAGACGATGCCGGTCCAGGGCAGCTCGAGCAGCTTTGGATGGATGCAGCTCAGCGTGCGCCCTGTGCAGATAAACGCCATATTGCCCTTGGCGACAAAATCACGGATGGCTTGCGAGACCGCTTCATTGGGATAGGGGGAGAGGTCTCGCTCGCTCTCGGGAAGCTCTTGTGCCACTCGAGGGTCTTGCCAGGCGAGTGTTCCGTCGATATCGAAGAAGCAGATATCGCCGCGCTTATGGGCTGCGCTGGCGGCAGGGGAGGCCGAGGTGGTGGGCACAAATCCCGGCTCGAGGCCCATGATCTGGTCAAAATGCTCTTTAACGCGGGGAACGGAGATGCCAATAATCACCTGGGCGGTCTTGCCCGTAATGATGAGGCCCTTGGCGCCCACCGCGACAAACGACGCATTATCTGCAACGATGGAAGGGTCTGCGACCTCGACGCGCAGGCGCGTGGCGCAGTTGGTTGCGCCCACGATATTGCCAACGCCACCTAAAAGCTGAATTACCCGCTCGGCGAGGACGTGATCTTGATCGGATTGAATACTGACCTCGCCATTGGGAGATTGCTCTTTGGCAAAGCCGCTTCCCGTTAAACGATCGATTGCCGCGCGATTGGAGACATGATCCTCGCGGCCCGGCGTCTTAAGGTCATAGACCAAGATGAGTGCTCGAAAACTAACAAAAAAGATGAGGCTAAAGGCAAGACCGATACCGAGCGCCAAAAGGTAGGAGCCGGCATGCATTCGCATGAGTGGGATGAAGTTGAAGGCCGTCATTTCCATGAGACCGCCCGAGAAGATGCCGACGATGCCAAAGAAGTTCATGGTCATGGCAAGGCAGGAGGATAGGACGGCGTAGAGCAAAAAGAGTCCAGGATAGGTGAACATAAAGAGAAACTCGAGCGGCTCGGTGACACCGCAGACCACCGAGGCGACGATGGCGGGCAAAAGGATGACCTTAAGGCCGGCGCGGCGTTCGGGTTTGGCGGTGAAATAGAATGCTGCCGCGATGGCGGGAAGGCCAAAGAGCTTGCCCCAGCCGGTGGCGGTAAAACCTGCCCAGGGCGCAAGTTCATTTAAAGGGCGCGTGCTATGGGAGAGAATGGGGAGCAGGTTGGTCCACGTGGCGTAAATACCGTCGTGAATGACCAGATTGTCGTAATAGATGGGCATATAGAGCAGGTGGTGCAGCCCCATGGGCTCGAGTGCTCGCTCCAAAAACACAAAGATGCCCACGCCGAAGGGGCCGACGCCCGCAAGTGCGTGGCGCAGCGTTTCGGTCACGGCGTATGCGAAGGGCACGATGGCGGCCGAGATGGCGGCAAGGGCAAACACGGCAAAAAAGCTGATGAGGTAGACCAGCGAGGAACCCGAGAAGGTGCCGAGCCAATCGGGAACCTTGGCATCGTAGAAGCGGTCATGGATGGCGACGACGGTTGCCGATACCGCCAGCGGGCCGATAATGCCGGTGTCGAGCGTCTTGATGCCGTCGATGACGGTGATACCGCTGGCGGGGGTCAAAGATGATGGGTACTTAAGCCCAAGGTTGTCTCCGCTCAGCTTAATGATCTCGCTCAAAAAGAAGCAATAGGCAAAATAGGCCACGAGTGCCTCGAGGCAGCAGCGTGCCGGTTGCTTTTGGGCAAGACCGATAGGCAGCGCTACGGCAAAAAGGAGCGGGAGACGTTTAAAGACCGTCCACGAGCCGCGCTGGATGATGGTCCAGAAAACGTACCAAGGGGTTCCGTATACGGCGAGGTCACCGACGATGTCTACGGTCGTGGCGAGGGCGGAGATGCCGACCATGAGGCCTGATATAGAAAACAGCATGGCGGGCGCGAACATTGCCCCGCCAAAGCGTTGGATTTTCTGCAGCATAATATGCCTTCCGGATGCAACATGCTGTGCGAGCAAGAACGTTTAAACAATGAACTCATTGTAGAGGACTGGCTGCTTGCCGCATTGACGGTTTTGATTCGGTCCGATTTGGGTTTCGGGGGAACCGTCGACGGTAAATAATCCGTACTTTACCGATAATCGGTTTAAACAACTTTAAGAAATGCTATCGTGCCTAGCCATACATATTCATTAGAGGTGAAGTTATGCCAAAAGCGATTTACGAAGGAATCTACCGCGAGATCCGTTCGCGCATCATTAACGGGACCTATGCGTTTCAGGAGATGCTGCCAACCGAAGCCGAGCTGACCGCGGAGTTTGGCTGCACGCGCAATACCGTTCGACGCGCCTTGAGCATGCTGGCCGACCAGATGTTTGTGCAGCCTATACACGGCAAGGGCGTGCGCGTTATTTGGCTTAAGGGCGAAACCGACATGCTGGGCGCACTCGAAGAGGTTGAGTCGTTTGGCGAGTTCGCAAAACGCAACAATGCCGTCGCATCGACCGAGGTCAAGTCTTTTGAACATTTGATTTGCACTGAGCAACTGTCGCGCCGCCTTGGCTTTAAGGTGGGCGAGGAGCTGATTCGCGTCGTGCGTGTCCGAAGCCTCAACGGCAGCGCGCGCCAGGTGGACCACGGCTACTTTTTGGAGTCGATCGCCAAGGGCCTGACCCCCGAGATTGCGGCAAGCTCTATCTACGACTATCTGGAGCACAAGCGTGGCGTCAAAGTGATGGCGAGCCGCCGTACGGTGAGCGTCGAGCTTGCCAACGATGAGGACTGCAGCTACTTGGACCTTGGCAAGTACAACTGCGTCGCCGTTATGGAGAGCCAGTCGTACACCTCGGACGGCATCTTATTTGAGGTGACGCATGCCCGCACGCATCCCGAGATCTTCCACTACCGCGTTAACTCCAAGCGATAGCCGGCTAGCTCGCAGCCTGACGAGACTCATGTCCTCAAAGAGAAAACGCCCGGTCAAACCGACGATGCATCGGCTTGACCGGGCGTTTTCTCTGCATTCGATAACAAGTAATTGTTTATACAAAACTTGTCAAGTATCAAGTTGAAATTACCGTTCACCGAAGTTTTTCTACCGCTCTAGTAATACTTGTTCAAACAACTAGCCAAATAGCGTATTGTACAAATCAGCAAAAGGGGCAAAGTCCCCGAGCCAATCTCCGAAGGCGGCGGCAAAGGGTGCCGCCACGGTGTGAAAGGGTGGATTGTAATGAAGAACGAAATGAGCAGAAGGCAGTTCCTGGGCTTCGCTGGCTCCGCGGCTGCGGTTCTTGGTCTGGGTCTCGTGGGCTGTGGTGGTTCTGCCGGCTCCGGCTCCTCTGCTTCTGGTGACGCTGCCGAGGTCTACTTCCTCCAATTTAAGCCTGAGGTCGACAAGGAGTGGAAGGAGATCGCCAAGGCGTACAAGAAGGAGAAGGGCGTCGAGGTCAAGATCGTGACCGCCGCCTCCAACACCTACGAGGAGAAGCTCAAGTCCGAGATGTCCAAGAGCTCCGCTCCGACGCTGTTCCAGGTCAACGGCCCCACCGGCCTTAAGAACTGGAAGGACTACTGCGCCGATCTTTCCGACACCAAGCTCCGCGGCGAGCTCATCGACGACTCCCTGGCGCTGCAGTCCGACGGCAAGGATCTGGGTATCGACTGGGTTCAGGAGAGCTACGGCATCATCTACAACAAGGAGCTCCTCGAGAAGGCCGGCTACAAGGCCGAGGACATCAACTCCTTCGACAAGCTGAAGGCTTGCGCCGATGACATCCAGGCCCGCAAGGACGAGCTCGGCGTTGACGGTGCCTTCACTTCCGCCGGCATGGATGACTCCTCCAGCTGGCGCTACACCACGCACCTCGCCAACCTCCCGCTCTACTACGAGTTCGAGAAGGAGCACAATCAGGAGGACGACGAGATCAAGGGCGAGTATCTCGACAACTTTAAGCAGATCTTCGACCTGTATATCACCGACTCCACCTGCGATCCTTCGCAGCTCGCCTCCAAGACCGGTGACGACGCCACCAACGAGTTCGCAACCGGCAAGGCCGTCTTCTACCAGAACGGCTCTTGGGCCTACGCCGACCTCACCAAGGCCGGTATGACCGACGACCAGCTCGGCATGCTGCCGATCTACATCGGCGTCGACGGCGAGGAGAACCAGGGCCTGTGCTCCGGCGGCGAGAACTACTGGTGCGTCAGCTCCCAGGCTTCCGAGGATGCCCAGAAGGCCACCGAGGACTTCATGTATTGGTGCGTCACTTCTGACACCGCCACCAGCATCATCGCTGACAAGATGGGTCTGACCGCCCCGTTCAAGAGCGCTAAGGAGACCACCAACGTCTTCTCGCAGCAGGCCGTTGCTATGGCCAAGGACGGCAAGAAGACCGTCGCTTGGGACTTCGTTTACATCCCCTCCGAGGAGTGGAAGAAGAACCTCAAGCAGGCTCTCATCGCTTATGCTGCCGACAACACCAAGTGGGACGGCGTCAAGAACGCCTTCGTCGATGGCTGGAAGACCGAGAAGGCTGCTTCCGAGTAAGCAGTTGCTGCCCAAGCTATCTGATTAGCGACAGGGGGCGGGCAGACGTAGGTTTGCCCGCCCCCTGCATATTGAAAGGACCCTTCTATGGGCAAAGCACTCAAGCGCTGGTGGCCGCTCTTTATGCTGCCCACGTGCCTGGCGTTTATGATCGGGTTCGTGATTCCCTTTATCCAGGGTTTCTATCTCTCGTTCTGCCAGTTTATTACCATCAATAACGCGCACTTTGTCGGTATCGAGAACTACGTGCGCGCGCTGTCCGGTCCGCAGTTCTCCACGTCGTTCTTCTTTACCGTGGCGTTTGCCTTCCTGTCGACGGTGCTCATCAACGTGATCGCGCTGGCCATCGCGCAGGCGCTCACCCGCAAAGCGCTCAAGGGCACCAACATCTTCCGTACGATCTTCTTTATGCCTAACCTGATCGGCGGCATCGTGCTGGGCTACATTTGGCAGATTCTGATCAACTGCCTGCTCTCCAACGTGGGCGCCCAGCTCATCGCCCTTAACTCTGCTGCTGGCTTCTGGGGCCTTATCATCCTGACCCTGTGGCAGCAGGTCGGCTACATGATGATCATCTACATCGCCGGTCTGCAGTCCATCCCGTCTGACTACATCGAGGCCGCCAAGGTCGATGGCGCTACGGCATGGCAGACGTTTTGGAAGGTTAAGATCCCCAACCTGATGCCGACCATCACCATCTGCCTGTTCCTGTCCATCACCAACGGCTTTAAGCTGTTCGACCAGAACCTCGCCCTTACCGGTGGCGCCCCGGCGCACTCCACCGAGATGCTCGCCCTGAACATCTACAACACGTTCTATTCGCGTGCTGGCATCGCATGGCAGGGCATCGGTCAGGCCAAGGCAGTTATCTTCTGCATCCTGGTTGTCGCTATTTCTATGATCCAGCTTAAGGCCACGAGGTCCAAGGAGGTGCAGCAGTAATGAAACGCGATAAGGCTATCAACCGCGCGCTCTCGATCTTCTTTACGATTCTGTCGCTCGCATGGATCTACCCCGTGTTCATGATTGCGCTCAATTCCTTTAAGAAAGCGACCGCAATCAGCACCACCACGGCGTTCGATCTGCTCACGCCCGAGACGTTCAACGGCCTCGCAAACTACGTGCACGCTCTGAACGAGCAGGGCTTTGCCTCGGCGTTTATGTATTCGCTCATCATCACGGTCACGTCGGTCGTGCTGATTCTGGTGTGCTGCTCCATGTGCGCCTGGTACGTGGTGCGCGTCAATAACAAGATCTCGAACTTCTTCTATTACCTGTTCGTGTTCTCGATGGTCGTGCCGTTCCAGATGCTGATGTTCACGCTGTCCAATTTGGCGGACCGCATCGGCTTTAACACGCCGTTCAACATCTGCTTTATCTATCTGGGCTTTGGCGCGGGTCTGGCGGTCTTTATGTTCGCCGGCTTTGTAAAGAACATCCCGCTCGAGATTGAGGAGGCGGCCATGATCGACGGCTGCAACCCGGTCCAGGTGTTCTTTAAGATTGTCCTTCCCATCATGAAGCCCACCTATCTTTCGGTTGGCATCCTCGAGACCATGTGGGTCTGGAACGACTATCTGCTGCCCTACCTCACCCTCGACTCCACCAAGTACAAGACCATTCCTATCTTGATCCAGTACTTCCGTGGCGGCTATGGCCACGTCGAGCTCGGCCCCATGATGGCCTGCATCATGATGGTCGTTGTCCCCATCGTCATCATGTACATCTTCTGCCAGAAGTACATCATCGACGGCGTGGTGGCAGGTGCCGTCAAGGGCTGATGCCGTAACTGTTTTGCAAGTTTCTGCGGCGCCCTTCAGCGTGGCGCCGCATATCGAAAGGTAAAGACATGGCCGAGATCGTTCTCAAACATGTTCAGAAGGTGTATCCCAACAACGAGTCCAAAAAGAAGGGCTTCTTTGGCAAAAAGAAGAAGACCGAGGAGAAGAAGCACAACCTCAAGGTTACCGAGGACGGCGTGCTCGCTGTAGAGGACTTTAACCTCACCGTTCACGACCAGGAGTTCATCGTCCTCGTTGGCCCCTCTGGCTGCGGTAAGTCCACGACGATGCGCATGGTTGCCGGCCTGGAGGACATTACCTCGGGCGATGTGCTCATCGACGGCAAGCGCGTCAACGACGTCGCTCCCAAGGACCGCGATATCGCCATGGTGTTCCAGAGCTATGCTCTGTACCCCAACATGACGGTGTACGAGAACATGGCGTTTACGCTTGAGCTCAAGAAGGTCCCCAAGGACGAGATCGACCGCAAGGTTCGCTCCGCCGCCGAGATCCTGGGTATTACCGAGTACCTCGACCGTAAGCCCAAGGCGCTTTCGGGCGGCCAGCGACAGCGCGTCGCCATCGGCCGCGCTATCGTTCGTGACCCCAAGGTCTTCCTGATGGACGAGCCGCTGTCCAACCTGGACGCCAAGCTTCGTAACCAGATGCGTGCCGAGCTCATTAAGCTGCGCCACGAGATCAAGGGCACGTTCATCTACGTTACCCACGACCAGACCGAGGCTATGACCCTCGGTGACCGTATCGTGGTCATGAAGGACGGTGTTGTCCAGCAGATCGCCACGCCGCAGGAGGTCTTCAACCACCCCGCGAACATCTTCGTCGCCGGCTTCATCGGCGTACCGCAGATGAACTTCTTCGATGCCCAGCTGGTGCGCTCGGGCGACGGCTTTACCGTCAAGACCGAGGATATGAATGTTGCGCTCGCCCCCGAGACTTGCGCTCAGCTTGCCCTCAACTGGGACGGCGGCGACGTGAAGGAGATCACGGCCGGCGTGCGCCCCGAGCAGATCCTGCTTGCCGACAAGGACGAGGAGGGTGCGCTCCAGGGCACCGTCGAGGTGACTGAGCTCATGGGTTCGACCGAGCACGTCCACGTGACTGCTCCCGATGGCCAGTTCGTCCTGATCATTCCCGTTGTCGACCTTGAGGCCAAGGGTGCGCTCAAGGCGGGCGACCCCATCTGGTTCAAGTTTGAGAAGAACGCGACCCATCTCTTCGATAAGGTGTCTGGCAAGAACCTTATCTAGGCCCGGTGCAACCAGGCCCTTCCTTTGGGCGACTGCGGTATTGCCATCCTTTTGCCGCGGTCACATATAAGGCTCCCCTCCCGTCCACTGGGCGAGAGGGGAGCCTTTCTTTGTGTTGGGACTGCCTGACCGGTCGTTTGTCTCGATCTGTAACGGATAGGGCCGATTTCGGACGTTAGATGTTACAGATCGAGACGGTTCCGCTGAGCTAACCATTTCATCTAAATCTGTAACACCAAAGGCGAATTTCACCTGCTAGATGTTACAGATTGAGATAAACCCAAGGGGAGGGGCCGGTATGTCTCAATCTGTAACAGCTGGGACCGTTTTGGTTGAGTAGTTGTTATGGATCGAGATTGTTTGGCCGAGTCGGATCACAGGGTAACGTGCGAGCACAAAAAACGGAGCCGCGTTGCCGTGGCTCCGTTTTCAAGAGGATGGGCGATGAAACCGAATTAGCTCAGGTGCCAGATCTCGTCGTTGTACTGGGAGATCGTGCGGTCGGACGAGAAGGTGCCGGCGTTGGCGATGTTGATCAGCGCCTTGCGCATCCAAGCGTCCTGGTCCTCGTAGTCGGCCAGCACGCGCTCCTTGGTCTGGATGTACTCTTCAATATCGAGCAGGGCCATAAACCAGTCCTTGCCCTTGATGTCATCGTGCAGACGCTGCAGGCGCTCCGCGTTGCCGGTCGCCATAAAGGCGGGGTTGGTGATAAAGTCCACCAGCAGCTTGATGCCGGGCTTGCGGTAGAGCGCACCGGCGTTATAGGTGCCGTCGGCGTAGAGTTGCTCGACCTGTTTGGACGAGGCACCAAAGGTGTAGATGTTCTCGTCGCCGACGAGCTCGGCGATCTCTACATTAGCGCCGTCGAGCGTGCACAGGGTCAGGGCGCCGTTGAGCATGAACTTCATGTTGGAGGTGCCGCTCGCTTCCTTGGAGGCCAGGCTGATCTGCTCGGAGATGTCAGCAGCGGGGATCACGCGCTCGCCAGCGGTGACGTTGTAGTTCTCGATCATGACAACCTGCAGGTAGGGGGCCACGTCGGGGTCGTTTGCAATCCACTGCGACAGCGTCAGGATCAGGTGGATGATGTCTTGGGCGATGGTATAGGCAGGTGCTGCCTTGCCACCAAAGATGATGGTGACGGGGTGCTTAGGCTTATTGCCGTTCTTGATGTCGAGATACTTCCAGATGATGTAGAGCGCGAGCATCTGCTGGCGCTTGTACTCGTGGATGCGCTTGACCTGGACGTCGATGATGGCGTTGGAGGGAATAGTTACGCCCTGCTCGAGCGCCATGAACTGGCGCATGATGGTCTTGGCTTCGGCCTTGGTGGCGGCCAGGCGCTCAAGAACGTCCTTGTCGTTAGCGAATTCGGCGAGCTTGCTCAGGTCGCCGGTGCTACGCCAATCGGTGCCGATCACGTCGTCGAGCAGGCTGGCGAGCGCGGGATTGGCGCCATGGATCCAGCGGCGGAAGGTGATGCCGTTGGTCTTATTGGAGAACTTCTCGGGATAGATCTCGTAGAACGGATGAAGTTCGGTGTCCTCCAGGATCTTGGTGTGCAGCGCGGCTACGCCGTTGATGGAGAAGCCAAAATGGATGTCCATGTGGGCCATGTGGACGGTCTCATACTCGTCGATGATGGCGACGCGCGGGTCATCGTGCTCGGCCTTGGCAATCTCGTCGAGCTTGACGATGATGTCGGCGATGGCAGGGGAGACCTTCTGCAGGCTGGCGAGCGGCCACTTCTCGAGCGCCTCGGCAAGAATCGTGTGGTTAGTGTAGGCGACCATGGAGCGTACGATGGTCACGGCCTCGTCAAACTCAATGTCGTGCTCGGTGGTGAGCAGGCGAATGAGCTCGGGGATGACCATGGTGGGGTGCGTGTCGTTAATTTGGACCACGGCGTAGTCGGCCAGATCGTGCAGATTGCTGCCGCGCTCGATGGCCTCGTCGATCAGGAGCTGGGCGGCGTTGCTCACCATGAAGTATTCCTGGTAGATGCGAAGCAGACGGCCCTGCTCGTCGGAATCGTCGGGGTACAGGAACAGGGTGAGGTTCTTGGCAATCTCGGTCTTGTCGAAGTCGATGGAGCTGCCGGGGACCAGGCCGTCGTCGACGCTCGCCAGGTCAAACAGGCGCAGGCGGTTCTTGGTGGGCTGGCCGTAACCGGGCACATCGATGTTGACGAGCTTGGAAGTAACGGCAAAATCACCGAACTCGACGGTGTAGGAGCGGTCGTCATCGATCAGGATGTCCTGCTCGCCGAGCCACTCGTCGGGGACGGCCTTCTGCTGGTTGTCGACAAAGCGCTGGCGGAACAGGCCGTAATGGTAGTTGAGGCCCACGCCGTCGCCGGTAAGGCCCAGCGTGGCGATGGAATCCAAGAAGCACGCAGCCAGACGGCCCAGGCCGCCGTTGCCGAGCGAAGGCTCGACCTCAAACTCCTCAATCTTATTGAGGTCGTGGCCCGCGGCGGTGAGCTGGTCCCTAACCTCGTTATAGATACCGAGGTCGATCATGTTGTTGATGAGCAGCTTGCCGATCAAGAATTCGGCGGAGATGTAATAGAGCTTTTTCTTGCCATTGTTGAGCGGACAGGCGGCGGAGCGCTCCTGCACGAGTTTGACCAGCAGCTTGTAAATGCGGCGGTCATCGAGTTGCTCGAGCGAAGTTCCAAAGGACTGCTCGGCAAGATCCCCAAGATCGATACGGGGCATGTTTCCTCCTGTGGTGAGTTGACGACATGTCAGAAATTCAAAAGAAGCCCGCGCGAGGGGATTGGGGTGGCCTCGCGCGGGAAAAGCGGTCGCGTCCGCACGGTGGGGTGGGGTCGGGCGCGGTAGCTCCTATTGGGGAAGCTCAATTACGGCTTCCGACGGGATGCGGAAGAAGGTTTCGGTCCAGTCGGTGAGCTTGTGCTCGAGCTCGCGGGTGATGGCGCCATCGAGCATGCGCCAGGTCCAGTTGCCGCCCAGGGTGGCGGGAGTGTTGATGCGCGCCTCGTTGCCCAGATTGAGCAGGTCTTGCATGGTGTAGATGCAGGTATCGCTCACGCTGGCGGCGATGGTGCGGTTGAGTGCATCGGCCATGGGCTCGCCGGCCTGCTGGTGGGTGTACAGGGCCGCCTGCTCGCGCTGACGCGGGGTGGCCGTTCCCTCAAACCAACCGCGCGCCGTCTCGTTGTCGTGTGTGCCCACATAGGCGACGGTGTTGGCAATGTAGTTGTGCGGCAGGTAGTACGAATTGGCGCCCTCAAAGGCGAACTGCAGGATCTTCATGCCGGGGAAGCCCGAGTTGTCGCGCATGTCGATGACGCCGGGGGTGAGGAAGCCCAGGTCTTCGGCGATGATGGGCAGTGTGCCGAGCTTTTCCTCGAGCATTTTGAAGAATTTGAGGCCGGGGCCCTGCGTCCACGAACCGTAGGACGAATCGGGTGAGGAGAACGGCACCTCCCAATAGGCCTCGAAGCCGCGGAAGTGATCCAGGCGGATGACGTCGTACATGTCGAGGGCGGCGCGGATGCGGCCCTCCCACCAGGAGAAACCGTCGGCTTCCATGGCGTCCCAGTCGTAGATGGGATTGCCCCAGTACTGGCCGGTGGCCGAGAACTGGTCGGGCGGCGTGCCGGCGACACTCACAGGATTACCGGCGGCGTCGATCTTAAAGAGCTCGGGCGTGGCCCACATCTCGACGGAGTCGCGCGAGACATAGATGGGCAGGTCGCCGATGATGAGGATATCGCGCTCGTTGGCATAGGCCTTGAGGCGGCTCCACTGACGATTGAAGAAGTACTGCGTCATCTGGTGGTAGAGCATGC
The DNA here is from genome assembly GCA_905215905.1 of uncultured bacterium. Classification (GTDB taxonomy): domain Bacteria; phylum Actinomycetota; class Coriobacteriia; order Coriobacteriales; family Coriobacteriaceae; genus Collinsella. Next base: position 15,406 of record CAJMRI010000023.1, read on the forward strand.
GCGCGAGATGGGCGGCGCAGACCTTGGCAGAAGCCTCGCCGCGGGTACGGAGCTCTGCGGGCCACTCCCAAAAGGCCTTGAGACCGCACTCCTCCTTGACGGTCATGAACTCGCAGTAGGGGATGAGCCAGTCTTCGTTTGCTTGGACAAAGTCGTCGAAGTCGGCCGGCTTGTCGGCGGCAAAGCGCTCGGCGGCGCGGTCGAGAATCTGACGACGGCCACCAAAGATGGCACCATAGTCGACATTGCTGGGGTCGGAGCCCAGGTACACGCCGTCGATATCGCACTGCTCCAGATAGCCGGCCTCGATAAGCTCGGCAAAGTCGATGAAATTGGGGTTGCCCGCACGGGCCGAGAACGACTGATAGGGCGAGTCGCCATAGCTCGTTGTCGTAAGGGGGAGAATCTGCCAGTAATGTTGTTTGCACGAGGCGAGGAAATCGACAAAGTCATAGGCGTTCCAGCCAAAGCCGCCGATACCGTAAGGTCCGGGCAATGACGAAACGGGCATCAGAACGCCGCTTGCACGCTCCATGGATGCACTCACCGTCCTTTTGAATAAGGGGCTGCGCCGTAGATGGATAGACGGCTCGTCCCGAGTTTCCATTGCTATTGTCCCTATTGTAGAACATGTTGTTTAAACATGTATAGAGAGAATGAAAAAGTTGCCGACTTTCGGTGAATGGTAGTGCGCCATAGACGATATGAGTTGAACATTGGGAGCTCCTCCCCTTGCGGCTCTTTTGTGGGTCGGGCGACAATGGTCGTCGTCATTAAAGACCGGCTGCCAGCCAGGTTGCAACAATGCAAGAAGGGTTCACATTCAGTTGGCCGTTGACACAAACAATCGCGCGAAGACCTCGTCTTCTTCGGTAAGTCCAGGCGCGGCAAGACGCGCATGGCAGTCGCCCTCACGATGCGCGCGGTCGCCGCGGACATGTCGGTCAGGTTCTGGCAGACCGCGCAGCTGGTTCTCGAGCTCGGCAACGCGAAGCGCAAGGGAACGCTGTCGAAACTGTTGAACGACGTGTCGCCCGCGAGGCTGCTCGTGCTCGACGAGTTCGTCTACGTCCCCTGCGACGTAGACGGTGCGAGGGTTCTCTACCAGGTCATTTCCGTCCATGTAGTGCTCGTAGGCCGCGGCGTCGTCGGGCTCGTCGAAGGAGAGGGACTCCGTCCAGTCCCAGTAGGCCCCCGTCCAGGCGCCCCTGCGCCTGCCGGCCGGCGTCGTCTCGTCGAAGACGAGGCCGTGGCGCAGCAGGAACTTCGACATCCGCTGCTTGGCGTGTTGCAGGTCGTCGCGCGCGTCCTCGAGGGCGCTCGTCGGGGACCCACACCTCGACGACGTTGCGGCGCGCCAGCATGCGTGCCAGCCACTCGGCGTCGCGGCGGTCGTTCTTGCGGCCGCGGTCGGCCGCGGGCCGGTGCATCTTCGGGACCGCCCCGACGACGCAGCCGAGGCCGAGGGCCCGCAGCGCGCGGCCGCGGTTGATGGTACGACCATTGTCGCCCGACCCACGAGAGAGCTGCAAGGGGAGAGGCCCCAATGTTCAACTCATATCGTCTGTTGTGCCAGAGTCGCTCGGGAAAGCGCGACCGACGCAGCGCGCTGTTTTCCAGTCACATCCAGTTCGGGTTGATTTCAGCATGCGATAAGAAACTGGATTTGAATTTCGACTCGAAAGATGGGCAATGCTGATGAGAAACGCTTGGAGTTCGGGATTGCGCGGCGTGAAGCGACCCTCTTCTTATCGAGTTCGTTACAATGTAGGAAAAACAGTAAGTAAGAAGACCTCTGATTGCTTTAGGAGGAGCTGTGGTGAATAGCGCCCAGAAGATCGATAAGTCCATCCAGAAGATGATGACTCTCGGAAGAAGGCTTGGGATTCTGTTTACGGCGCTGTTTATAGCGGTGTGTTGCTGTTCGGTGGTGGTGGTTATTTCCATTGGGCTTATGGCTGCTCAAGGAAACCTATATGATCCATCAAAGACGGTTTCCGTAGTGGTTCCTTTGATGTATCTTCTGATTTCCGGAGGGGCCACATGGACCCTGCGGGGAATCAGCATGGACATGGCTCATGGCGAATCGCCCTTTACCCTTTCGCATGCTCGAAGAATCTCGATTATCGGGTGGCTGTTTGTTGCAGCGGCAATAGGTGACCTCTTGTTTTCTCCGGGGTTTCTTTCGATAGTGATTGGCCCCTTCGACTTGCTGGGGAACGCCTATTCGATGTTTGAAAACCTGGCCCTGCCCATAGATATTGGTGCTGTGCTGGGGGCCGTTTGCTGCTTCTCGATTTCTGCGATATGGCGCTACGGAGCTCTGCTTCAAGACCAGACCGAGGATTTGGTGTGAGGGGCGGCATGGACTATCTGATTATTGAGCTTGAAAGCTTATTGCTTCGACGCGGAAAGACGAGTACGGATATCATTCGGGCGACCGGGCACACACCGGCAAGTATCTCAAAAATACGAAATGGCAAGGTGAAGGCAATTAGGTTAAAGACATTGCTGGATATTTGCGTAGAGCTTGATTGCCAGCCTGGCGATCTTATTAAGCGCGTCAACGAAAGAGAACTTGAGGAACTGGCGACGCGGCGCGCCCGCAACGCGCTGAGCAGGGCGACCGCGACGGGTGATGACCCGGTCCTGGAGTCAGATCATGTTTACGTGGTCGATCTTAGAGACGACTGAGGCTGGAGAATAAAAAAGTATTGAGCAGGTGCAGCCCGTGAAAACAACGGTTTTCACGGGCTGTTCATTCAACGTCCTGCAGTGGCCTGTATTTCTCGCCGCGTCACTGGGGAACGAGAGAGTCATTTCCTGTGCTGGATGCAGGGGGGTGCTTACCTTGTGTAATATATAAATAAGCTTATATTGAAATATGATACATATCGAATTAGAATAACATTATCAATTCGGTATGCAAGGAAAGGAGGGAGAGATGGATTGGATTAACGAGCCGGAGGAAGGCGTTGCACCCGCGTGCGGCAACTGCTTCTTCTACGCGCACGGGGGATGCACGAAGAGGTGCCCCAATCAGTCCTGCACGTTCCGTTTCTAGGGGGCAGAGATGAACTGGCTTTCTACCGCGAAAGGAGGGGAATGAAATGGAATGGATTACCGAGCCGTCAGCCGGGGCTGAGCCCATGTGCAGCAATTGCTTCTTTTACGCGCACGGCAGCTGCAGCACCAAGTGTTCTTCACAGGAGTGCACTATCCGCTTTTAGCGGATAGTGCACGCCGTACGGCGTGCACAGACTGTTCAAAGATATTTTGGCCAGCAGCGCCTGAGGGGCGATGTGGCATTGCAATATGGGGGGCGAACCGACGTTACCTATAACCCCGCACAATTGCCATGTCGTCCCTTTTTATTGACGGGGAGGATGTCGTCCATGCGGGAAGTCCCAGTTGAATTGCGTGCCATATCCAAGAGATATGGCGGGTTTGAAGCGGTTAAATCAGTCTCGTTCTCTTTAATGGAAGGCGAGCTGTGTGCACTCATTGGGGAGAATGGTGCCGGCAAGAGCACGTTAATTCGATTGATCACGGGGCTTTCGGAGCCATCGTCAGGAACGATCTCGATGTTTGGGCAAACCGGGAGACGTGAAATACGGAGCTGCAGGGAAAGGCTGGGTTATATGCCCGACCTCAATGCTTCGTATCCTAATCTGACCGCGCGAGACAACTTGGTCGTTCGCTGTATTGAGTGGGGGCTTCCCACCGATCGTTCCATCGACGGTGTGTTATCAACCGTCGGTTTGGGGGAGGCCGGCGGGAAGAAAGTGAAGAACTTCTCAATGGGAATGAGGAGGCGTCTCGATCTGGCCATAGCGTTGCTGGGCGATCCGGAGCTGTTGATCCTGGACGAGCCGACAAACGGCCTGGATCCGATGGGGATAGTCGAAGTAAGAAAAATCCTTACGCATCTTAACAAAGATCAAGGTAAAACGATTCTCGTATCCAGCCACAATCTTGAGGAGATGCACAAGCTGGCAACTGATTACCTCTTCATAAGTCATGGTCGCCTCATTCGAAGGATGACCGCACCTCAGCTGGAAAAGTCATGCCGCGGTGGTTTCGTGTTGCATGTGGACGATCTGGAGCGAACGAGATCGGTTCTCGGAGATGAGACCTCACATTCTTTTCTGCCGGACGGCAGCGTCCTTATGCGCTATGAGGAGAAAAAGGAAGGGCGGGGCATTGCAATCGAAGCGCTCTCGACCGCAGGTGTGAGGGTTGCGGAGGCGTATTCTCATAGGAAGAGCCTTGAGGAGTTTTATTCGGAGCTCATCGGTCGAGAGAGCGAGCTGTGATGAAACGCGAGTTCATCTCAGCTTTTCGGAGCGAGGTATGGTTGCTCGCCAGGCACCCGGCGACCGCTCTGATGATTGCGCTTGCGGCTGTGCTGTATGTGGTTGCGGCTGCGACTTCGTCTGAGGTGCTGATCATGGTCGCCGGTGATGACCCGTATACGCTTGGAGGGGCTATAGGTTTTATTGGAAACCTAGTGGATGCAGGGGACGTTTTGGGCTCTGTTGCCCGGACGTCTTTTGCGTCTACAGTGGTCTGGATTCCGGTGACGATTCTCTACGCGGTTTACGCTACGTCGAGAGACTTTGAATCCGTGGCTTACGCCGTATCGAGATCGCGAGGGGTGTCGCAGGCGGCGATTGTGATCACGAAGCTGTTGGTGAACTGCACTCTGGTCGGTGCCGTGTATCTTCTTTCTACGACTGCGCTGTATTTAACCAAGATGGCCCAATGGGACGTTGGGGCCTCGTGCTCAGGGTTTGCCCAATTTGTATCGATTGCGCTGATGATCGCGCTGCTGCTCATTTCGATGTACGCCGCTACCTTCGCCCTGTATTTGCTCACGAGGAGTGTGGTGGCGAGCAGCGTCGTTGCAATAGCGGTTTCGACATTTGTGATGGTGTGGTTCCCAAGTACATACGGAAGCGGTCAGCCCAGCTTGCTGCTCATGCTCTCGCCCGTGTATTACCTGATGAACCTGTGTTCCCTGAGTATGCAGAATGTTGGTGTAATTCAGGTTTTGCTGTATGCGGGCGGCACTGTGCTTGTGTCGGTTGGAGTTGCGCTCGTCTCGCTATTTGTAAGGACGGCGGTTCGATGAATCTTGGGATGTCGGTCAGGGCGGAACTGTTCCGCGCAAGGAGAATGAAACTCGCCGTGATAATAGCGCTGATGTATTTGGGCATCGCGGGGATTTATGTGTTTGCCGGGTCCGGCGCATGGGTCTCCGCAGGGGGAGAGGGCCAGTTCTTTGGCTTTTCCGCCGATCCGGGCTATCTTTTCTCGATAGGGGTTGGGCCAACGGGTATCTCTTCCTGGCTAAGTGTCGTCTCCATGGCGCATACGGTGTTCTTCCCAATCGTCTCTGTTGTTGTGGCGGGGACGCTATTCGGTGATGCGACGAGCGTGTCGGCAAGGGGAGTTTCGATTGCTCGGGGCTTCCGCAGCTGGCAGCTGTTTGCGGCAAAGACATTGGCTTGCGAAGTGTATACGCTGTGCCCCTACATCGTGTTTACTCTCGGTGTCGCTGCGGTCTTTGCCGTGTGCTCCGGAAGCGGTCTAGACAGCCTTACGGTTGGTAATGTGACCTCGGCACTCCTGTCGAATATCGTTATAGACGCCGCTTATACGCTGATGGTTGCGGTTGCATATGAGGTGTTCAGGATCAGATCTCTTGTGTCGGGAGCCTTGCTGGTCGCAACGTTCGCGGGCCTTGTTATCGCGATGAGTTTCCCAACCGTTTTACCCCCGGTTCACATGGCTTATTGGATGAGGGCGTGCGGGGCTGCCGGCGGGACGGTCCTGATGGCTGCATGCGGCCATGCGGTCATCGTGTCGCTCGCATGTCTATTGCTGCTTTCGTGCAGTTTTTATCGAAGAAGGTAGTGCGCTGGCGTATGCGCAGCGTCTGAGGGTCGATATGGATTTGGTTGGAAATGGAGATGGTGCGAAGTGAAACTGTCGCAATTTAATGTGGTGCATGAACATAACGGAAGTCTTCTTATCATGAATGCGCGAACCGGCGGCATCCTGTCGTTAAATCCGGAATACGCGCAGAAATTCAAAAGGATTCAAGAAGGGGACGTTCGGGATGCCGATGATCTTGTCGCGGAGCTGATAAGGGGAGGCATCCTAGTCAATGAGGAGAGGGACGAGCTTGGGGAGATCAGGTTGCAAAGTCGCGCCGCGCGCTTTGCGAATACTGCTCTGTCCCTTACCATTGCGCCAACGATGGCTTGCAACTTTTGCTGTCCCTACTGCTATGAAAAGGGCAGGCGTACACGACGATGGGCGAGGAGGTTTTGACACAGCTCTCCAAGTTCGTGAAAGATTACTATCCTGGTATCGCAAGTCTCTCAGTTGGATGGTACGGCGGCGAGCCTCTGCTCGGAATGAAGATGATCGAACGGATTACGTCGGATCTGAAAGATGTCGTGGGGCCAACGTGTGAATATTCCGCATCGATAGTGACAAATGGCTATCTGCTGACGCCTGATGTTGCAAGGAGGCTCGCGGCATGTGGTGTGACGAGCGCGCAAGTGACTATAGATGGATCGAAGTCGGATCACGATTCGAGAAGGATTCTTCACGACGGAAGCCCTACATACGAACGTATTCTCAAGAACGTCAAAGAGTGTGCCGACATCATCGATATTTCGATAAGGAGCAACGTCGACAAGACCAACATCGAGGCCGCTCAAGAGCTATTGGATTATCTCGAGCTAAATGGCCTGATGAATAAGGTTCACTTCTATTTAGCCCCTGTTGACGATATCAATCAGGTATGTGCGAACGACAGCCACTGCTTTACTGTAAAAGAGTTCTCGTATGAGGAGACTGAGTTTTATAAAAGGGCAATTGCGCGGGGCTTCAAAGTTCAACCTTTTGGTGGGACGAATTTCGGGATATGTTGCGCCGTTGGAATCAACTCGTACGTGGTTGATCCCGTCGGAGATTTGTATAAGTGCTGGGATGACATTGGAATGAAGGAGCGGAGGGTCGGAACTATTTTCGAGCCGCCAATGTTGAGCAAGAACATGATTAACTGGATGGCATATGAGCCGGATGACCCGGAATGCCAAGAGTGCTTTGCTTTTCCCATGTGCATGGGAGGGTGCCCCAACCACGCCTTAAACGGTGAGGGGAAACGTTGCGTTTCCTTCCGGTATGATGCCGAGCAAAAAATGCTGCTCTCCCAGATGATGAATACGGCAAAACGGGGTGCGGGGCAAAATGAGGCTGATGCTTAATCTCTGTAGAAAATATATACTGGGCGGTCGATTCTACGCCTATCTTGTCGTAACAGTTTTGGTCGGGCTGCTTGCGCTTGCGGGTCCCTTTCTTACCGGCATAGTGGTAAACCGATTGGCGATGCCGGCCAGCGCCGATCTTGCCGCCGTTCTCGTTTGTTGCCTTATTTTGGTTGCGGTCCAAGCGGTTCGAGCGGGACTAGTGTATTGCTCAGAGATGCTGTACATCAACCTTCAGTCGCATGCGGGGTTCGGCTTAAATGCGGATACGCTTGAGCACGTGAAGCACCTTCCCCAGGCATTCTTCGAGGGCTTCAACGCGTCGTATTATAACCAGCAAATCAATCACGACGCTAATGACCTTGTCATCTTCGTAATCAACTCGGTTGTGGGGGTTTCAAGCAACGTTATCACCCTTTTGTCCGCCCTGTTTGTTCTCGGTAGCCTGAATATCAAGTTGAGTGTGGTCTGCCTTGTTCTTGCGGCAGCGAGTGCCGCTTTTTATGCGGTTTCACGCGCAAGGCTGTTTGAGAGAAGTTTTGACGTACAAGAGCAGAGCGCGAGGTTTTTTTCCTGTCTACAAGATCAGTTGGAGAAAGTTGATTTCATCCGCAAACATGCTTTGTTCGATAGGTCCCGCGCTGTACTGGTCGAAGCTTTTAATGGGCTCTATCCAACGATGAGAGCAAATCAGGAAGTAGGGTCTAGATTTACCTTTGGCAACGCGTTGGTCGCTTCCGCCGCTCAAGGATGTCTTCTTGCTGTGGGCGCGGTTGAAGTGATGGGCGGGAGACTGTTGCCTGGTTTTCTCGTGACTGCTGTTGGATATTATTCGAACTTAAGCTCAGCGGTACAGTATTTGTTGGGCTGGGGAAGGGATTACCAGACTAATCGCGTATGCTATGAGCGGCTGAAAAGAATTTGGGATGTCCCGGTGGAAGCGAATGGCAAATTGGCGCTTGGTCCGATTGAGGAAATCCGTCTAGAGAACATCAAGCTACGTTATCCAGGGGCGGAAAGGGTCGCGTTAAGCATTGAGGGGCTCGCGTTTTCCAGGGGTCGGCTATATGGAATCTCGGGGCCGAATGGTTCGGGGAAGAGCTCGCTGCTGTCAGTGATATTGGGGCTATATCCAGATGACACAGAAGGGGCCGTTCGCTACAACGGGGTGTCACAGCGTTGCATCGATCGATATGCATTGCGGCGGTGTCGAGTCAGCATTACGGAGCAAGAACCCCCTATCGTTGAGGGGACGATTCTCGATAATCTTACGCTGCTTTCTGATGATTACGAGATGGATAAGCTGAATCGGATGCTTGTCATATTGGGGCTAGACGAAATGGTTGCTTCTGTGGAGAACGGGGCAACGGCGATGCTTGACGGCGGGAAAGGAGGGGTGTCCGGCGGCGAGAAGCAAAAGATTGCAATTGTGAGACAGCTGTTGAAATCGCCGGACGTTATGCTTTTTGATGAACCGACCTCAGCACTTGATGCGAAGAGTCGAGGCGCGCTGATCAAATTGCTTCATGAAATTAAGAGAGACCATATTGTAATCGTTGTCACTCATGACGAGGAGATGCTTGCCGCCTGTGACGAGGTCATTTCGACGGCTGGATGATTATCGGATTGTGGCGTTGAAGACCAAGAAACTTGAAATGGCGTGGGCTCTGGGTAGGTCTCCACGGGTACGCCGTCGGTGCTGTACTCGACCGCCCGGCAAGAAGGTTTTATAGCGTGTTTCCCCAGAGAGGTCCCTTTGTCCGGTAGTGGCGAGGGGAGCCTCTCTTTTGCTCACCTCTTGCGGCGGAGGGGGACACCATGCGCCTATGCAGGACAAACTGCGCGTTCTTGTCGAATGATGGGCTATGTGTAGAGATGATGGTCTCGGGTAGAGGCCGTGTCGCGCTCGGCTGCGATGAGCCAGGCAATTCAATCTTCATCCGGGAGGGCCTTGGCAAGACAAGCAGGGCGAAGACCTTGGCGACGTTCGGGAGCCGTGTGGCGCCCGGCTCCGCGCTCATCCACGACATGGAGCCGGGCGCCACACGGCTCCCGTCAACAATCTGTCACTGAAGAGCCAGCACTACAACGCGAAGCTGCTCAAGGGCGTTCCCGACGGCCAGAACCCGCTGGGGCCCGTGAACCGGATGCGCTACTTCATGCAGTGCTTCCTGAGGGCTCATCCCGGCTCCAACCGGGACGACATGCGGGGCTGTGGCTATGAGTCCGCCCGAGGACAAGCTTGAGAAGGTCGCGATGGTGCTCGATCGGGCAATGCGATACCCGAAAACGCTCAGGTTCAGGCAGTTCTATGCAAGAAAGCCCAGTTCAGATGAGTTCGACGAGCAATATTTATCAACACAGTGCAAGGGGGGATTATATTTGTATTTCATCCGTGTTGAGCTTCACACGGTGCGCGACTCATCGCAAACTGGCGGGCGCAGCGGAAAGAAAACCGACTGCAGACGAACGATCGATATCGGGAGCAAATAGCCACCGGATGCTTTTCGGTCTCCTACGCGTCGACCTCCGCGATTTCTTCTGCGTCTCGCCAAGTTGAAAGGAGCGATGTCGAAAACTCCTTTTCGGTTAGCGTCAAGACATCCTTCACGCAAAAACCTTTCAATTTGTCAGGAAGCCCAAAACGCGCTTTTTTCCTAATCGAGCTGGCAACCCGCTTCAACGCGGTCTTGTTCTTGTCCTCGTTGTATACCAAAACAAAGACGCAGTGCTCGCGAAACCATCTCGTCCTCTTTCCCCACAGGTCCGAGCAGATCAAAACGCTGTCCTTGCACTTCTCGATGAGGGCGTCCCTTTGGCCAAGATTGATACCAAGCTCTTCGTCATCCTTGGGATTGAGCCTCTTCCCCAGCGTCTCCTTCAGACTGCCGTTTTTAAATTCGACTAGATATAACGTTTCCCGATCGCAATACAGCGCATCGGCGGAGCGCGGGAGTTGCATCCACCTATTGACCTTCTTGCAGTAGCATTCTTTAACAGAGTCAAAATTGACAACAGGCAAATCGTCATCCACAAGAGAGACGCTCCCGTCTCTGGATGTTTTGGAGATGGTCGACGTGCAGTCCCTTAGGATACAGGTCCTGCAACGGGAGCAACCATCGCTGCCATCTGGCACCGCGGGAGAGTTCGGATGAGGGCAGGAGGCGCACAGGTCGCTACTCAAGGCCGTACTCCTCCCTCTCAAGCGTATCAAAAGGAGCCGCCAGCTTCTCGTAGGCGACCTCAGTCGAGCCGGTTATATCGGCAAAGCGAGAGCGTCCATCAGTGCAGGTCTCCGCAAGATAATATGAGCACAATCCATCAACAGCGTGCTTCTTAGAATACACTTCGATCGCATTCAGGAAATATGGACTATGGGTGCTCATTAAGACGTGCATCCCGAGCTCTTTCTGGAGCAGCACGATTATCTCGGCGAAGGCCAGCTGCCATGCAGGATGAAGATGAATCTCGGGTTCATCGAGGATAATAGTCCCTCCGGCATCTAGCGCGCCGGACTTCAAGAGCACCTTCATGATGGCGAACGTCTTCAAGCCAGCAGAAAGGTTCCCAGGCTCCAACCCCCGAGCGAAGCCCTCTTCGAGATACGTAAGGTGACCGCGACTTTCGCTCCTCTCGAAATGCCCCGGACATAAGGAGGAAACCTTGTCCATGAGAACCTTCAGGTGTCGCTCCTTCGCGATCTCTTCGAACAGCGAGGACTCGCTGTCATCGTTACGGATGGTCGCCTGAATCAAATCTTGCCGCAGCTCCTCCTGGTGTCCAAGGAGGGGCTTGAACCGAAAAGCGGGGCCGTAGGGTCCTCCGAGAGAATCGATCAGGAACGGGTCGTCCAGATAATGCGCCCTGAATCGCAAAACCCTCCTATCGTGCACCTCCGCCACCTCGTCACTTGCAACCGAGAAAACCGTAGATGCGTCCTTTATCTGGAGTTCGACCTTCCCGGGCTCTTCGCCGAAAACCGAATTGATCTGGCCGTTGAACTCGCTTCGGAACCTGTTTGTCGCAATCGCACGAAATACCTCATCATCGGAGATATCCATGATCTCGATAATCTGATCGGCAACTCCTGCTACGCCATTCGTGAAATCGGATTCGATCTCACGGGAGATCTCCTCCCCGTAATACTCCTTTATCTCATCAATAAGCTCGTCCCTCGTGCACTCGCCCGAAAAAACCCTGTCGATGAAACTATTCATTCTTCCAGCAGTTCGCCTGTGGCGAGACGTGGAGTCGAGAGGGCTTCCCACATATGCCTTCCTGATGGCGCGCTCAACACTATTGCGCCTCATGCGGTCGATTTTGTTCTCCGAATCGGACATGCTGTTGAAGGCCGCATAAAGCGCTTTTCCAACCGTGCTTTTCCCCGTCCCGTTCTCCCCGGCGATCACGGCAATACCATTAATCTCGATATCGGCCTCAGCGACCCTGCCGATGTTTTTCATCTTGATTTTCAATGCATATCACCAGCTCTAAACTCGCGAGACTCAATAGCTCGATTATCGCACAGAGAGATCGACTTCTCGAGGACTCCCTAAATGGAACGCGCGGTGAGGACATGGCTCGCCGCCGTCCGCTTCGCGTTCGCGCGGGGGAAGGTGACGACCAGGGACCTCTCCGGGCTCATCGAGAGGAGCGCCAGATTCTCCTCGTCCATTTGAACTGTATCGTATTCAAGGACACTTGACTTAGAGGAATGGCGTTGAGCGGCGATAATCGTTTCAGCGCCAAAAAGAAAGGAGTGTCAGTCATGGCAGACGGGCCCTCCTACACAGCGGGGTACCGCGCCGAGGCCGCAGACTTCGCCGCCGCGTCGGGGAAGCCCATCGCCCAAGTGGCAGCCGACCTCGGCATCAACGAGAAGACCCTGGGAAGATGGGTGACGGTCAGGAAGAAGGAGCTGACCAACCACCCGGTCGCGGCGGCCGCAAGTGCATGCGCGAGCTCGAGCTCGAGAACGAGTTCCTAAAAAGCCCCGACCTCACATTGGAGGCCGGGGCCAGTAGATTTTTGGGACATGTCTAGAAATCTACCCATGCAGGAAGCGGCATGTGCCGAGCATGTCGCGTGCTAGGTTTTGAGGCATGCCACAAAACCTAGCACGGGGGAGTGGCTACTCGGCGTCGGCGAAGCCGTTGGGGTTGTGGCTCTGCCAATTCCAGCTGTCACGGCACATATCCGCGATATCGTACTGGGCCTTCCAGCCCATCATGCGCTCGGCCTTGGAGGCATCGCACCAGTTGGCGGCGATGTCGCCGGCACGGCGCTCGCGAATCACATAGGGCAGCTCCTTGCCGCAGGCCTTGGAGAAGGCAGCGACGACCTCGAGTACCGAGGTGCCGGTGCCGGTGCCCAGGTTAAAGATCTCGATGCCGGTCTTGCCGTTCATCCAGTTGAGGGCGGCCACGTGACCAGATGCCAGGTCGCACACGTGGATGTAGTCGCGAACACCGGTGCCGTCGGGGGTGGGGTAATCGTTACCAAAGACCTGAACGGCCTCGAGCTTACCGACGGCGACCTGGGCGACGTAAGGCACCAGGTTGTTGGGGATGCCCTTGGGGTCCTCGCCGATCAGGCCCGACGGATGAGCGCCGATGGGGTTGAAGTAACGGAGCAGCACGACGTCCCACTCGGGGTCGGCGGTGTGAACGTCCATGAGGATCTGCTCAATCATCCACTTGGTCCAACCATAGGGGTTGGTCGCGGGCTTCTTGGGGTCCTCTTCGGTGACGGGCGGATTGTCCGGATCGCCGTAGACGGTCGAAGAGCTCGAGAAGATGATGGACTTACAACCGTGGTTGCGCATGACATCGATGAGCACCAGGGTGTTCTCGATATTGTTGTGGTAGTACTCGACGGGCTTGCTCACCGACTCGCCAACGGCCTTAAAGCCGGCGAAGTGGATGACACGGTCGATCTGGTGGGTATCGAAGATCTTGTTCATCGCATCGCGGTCGAGCACGTTGGCCTCGTAGAAGGTGAGGTTCTTGGCGGCCTCGTCGCCCACGATGGTCTTGACGCGGTCGATGGCAACGGCACTGGAGTTAGAGAGGTCGTCGACGACGACAACCTGGTAGCCACCCTCGAGCAGCTGAACGACGGTATGCGAGCCGATAAAGCCGGCGCCGCCGGTAACGAGGACGCAGGTGTCTTTGGGGTCGAGTGCTTTGGACATGTAGTCTCCTATCGAATCAGGAACACTTCTTGAGGGGAGTATAGCGCAGCTGGGGGCGCCCAAAACACGCGGGGCAGGAAAACCAGAGGATTGATGTTAACGTACTCATAGGGTGTTATTTGCATAATCTTTACCTTTGGTGTGGGGCGTATTTGCGAGCCGCTGACCATGCTTTTCCAGCCGTTCGTGGAAATAGTTGGGACAGGCGCGATGTGCGTTAATATGTTTGAGTTGAGCGACATATAAATAAGCATGTAACGGAGTACATATGTCACCGAACAACGATTCCATCTTTACGCAGGAGCTTTCGCGCCGCACTGCCCTTAAGGCTCTTTTCGGCGCCGCTTCCGCGGCTGTTCTTTTTGGCCTGCCCGCCCGCGCCCATGCGGCTGAGGCCAGCCAAGAAACCACCGACAAACTAAATGCCGCCCAGGCCCAGCTCGACGAGGTCCAGGCTCAGCTCGACAGCATCGCCAATGAGTACGCGACGCTCGCCAACAAGAATGCCCAGACCCTCAGCGATATCGAAGGCGTGCAGGGCCAGATTGACGAGACGCAGGCCCAGATCGACACCAAGAAGACCGAGCTCAAAAAGAAGCGCGGCGACCTTTCCGATCGCGTTGCCGCCAGTTACAAGTCGGGCGGCACCAACATCCTGTCGCTGCTACTGGCTTCGGGCTCATTTGAGGAGCTCGTCGCCAACGCGCATTACGTTGAGAAGATCAACAAGAGCGACCGTGACGCCATTGAGGACATCCAGACCATCCAGAAAGAACTCGATACACAGAAGTCCGAGCTCGAGTCGCAGAAGGCCGACCTGGAGAAGCTCAAGGACCAGCAGACTGCTCAGATGCAGGACATGCAGGCCAAGCAGCAGGAGGTCCAGACGGTTTTGAACGGCCTCTCCGACGATGTCAAGGAGCTCATGGCCCAGCGTGATTCCGAGATTCTCGCTGCCGCCCAGGCAGAGGAGGCTGCCAAGAAGGCTGCCGCTGCCGCGGCTGCCGCAAACAAGAATAATTCCTACTCGGGTGGTTCAAGCTCGGGTGGCGGCTCGTATTCCGGCGGCACCCCGCAGCAGAATGCCGGCTCGGGCAAGCAGCAGGCTGTCGTCAACGCATGCTACTCCACGCCTTCGCCTGGCCTGAACTGGTGCGCTGCCTGGGTTACCAACGTGTTCCGCAACGCCGGCGTGGGCTACTTTGGCGGCAACGCGTGCGACATGTTTAACGCCTGGTGCTACAGCTCCGATCGTTCGGCGCTGCAGGTGGGCATGATCGTGGCCGACTCGTCGCACAGCGGCACCGGTACGCCGGGTCTGCTGTACGGACACGTGGGCATCTATGTTGGCGGCGGCATCGTTATGAGCAACGAGGGCGCCATTACGTCTAAGTCACTTGATGCGTTTATTCGGTTCTACGGCACTGGCTCTGGCGTTCGCTGGGGCTGGCTCGGCGGTATTGCGCTGTCGTAAAGCCGACTGGGCCGCGTGCCCGCCCGCAATATATTTGATTGCCTGCTCGGGCAGTCCTGCGCAAGAAGAAGGCCACATTAAGTGGCCTTCTTTGCGTGCGGAACTCGCGATCAATCATATATATTGCGGGCGGGCACGCGGCCCTCTCGGGTCCTGAGCGCGACTCACCGGACTGGTTGTCTGAATATAGGAAAGCGCCGGTCCCTTGGGCTAAATACTTAGTTTTACTTTACGCTGCGCTTTTTCTTTCCGCCGTAAACGGTTGTTAAGGTTACTGCGCCGACGCTGGCGAACAGCAGGGCGATCCACAAAGCAAGGCTGTTTGTATCGCCAGCCTGCGGAAGCTTATCGGATGTTCCCGGTTTGGTGCTGGCAGGTTTTTTCTCCTTGGTGCTGACAGGTTTTTTCTCAAGAGCAGCAATCGCATCTTCAATAGCCTTTGCCATTGCATCAACTTCGCTCTGTTCAGTGATGTTCTTGTCGCGGACAACAGCCTTGACGGCAGCTTCTACCGCAGTGAAGTCTTTGTATTCATCTTTGTTCAGGGCATTTGCTTTGGCAATGGCTGCATCTACCTTTGTGTAATCAGCATCCTTGTATTGCAGGGCAGCAATGGCATCTTCAATAGCCTTTGCCATTGCATCAACCTCTGTTTGCTGGGCTTTGCTTTTTGCTCGGTCAACAGAGTTAATGGAATCTTCTACCGCAGAATAATTTGTATAAAGGCTGCTATCAAGAGCCGTTGCCCTTGCGATGGCTGCATCTACCTTTGTGTAATCAGCGGGGATGTTATTGTCATCCCACACAAAAGTTGGATGACCGATTCCGGCAACCCATTCAACGCCCGCACCGGCATTGGTTTGCAAGCCAGCAAGGACATCTGCGGAGGTGAAGTTGGAGACAGCAGCGCCGCACGATGACTGGTCAAAGGTCGGGTCGGCACCCGCAGTACCTGCATCCCAATCAACCACCAGCTTAGCAACGGCTAAGTAATTGCCTTTATTATTAGGATATGTTTCTTCATCAAGCGTTACACCATCAGGAGGGGTATCCGGCCAAATGCAGTTGGTAACATGGGTCTTTACGACAGCTGTAATCCAAGTGATATTGCCGGGCTCAGCGCAAGTGATGCTTTTTGTTGCAACTATGCAATTTTTGATTATTACGCCAGGCCTGGTCCCAGAGAAGTTTTCAAAGTTTGCACCGAGAATACCACCTACAGCTGAATAGATATTATTGCAGGAAACAGAACCGCCAAACCAACAATCGGTAATCGACGAGCTGTCCGCAGAGTTTTCCCACTGACCAATCAGCCCGCCAACGGTATCAACATCATCTTCATTGGACTCTGTACTGATAACCGTGGCGTCTGAGCCACAGCCTTTTACCTGTGTACTCCAAGTGCATTGACCAATCAGCCCACCAACGAACTTGTTGCCAACATTGTTTTCTATTTTTCCGCTTGTGTAGCAGTTTTCAACGGTGCCGCCATTGACCCAATCCGCCAAAATGCCGGCAAGTAACGAACCATCATTTGAGGCAATATCAGCGTCTATAACAAGTACATTCTTTAATGTACCGCCGTCAGAAACAACTCCGAAAAGTCCATTTCGAACAACTTCGTCCCCAGTATAGTGATGGTTCAGATTCATGATTTTATGATGCTGTCCATTAAAAGTACCAGCAAAAAATCTTGCATGGTTACTGCCATCTCCAATGGGAGTCCACTGGGAGCCGGATAAGTCGAGGTCATTATCTAAGTAAATCGTTTTCCCTTCAAATGATACAGATGCAGTTTTGTCATTGACTAACTGCGCTAAACCAGCCAACTGTTCGGCAGTGGTGAAATGGTATTCAGTATCCGTCTTATGGTCGGTGTACCAGCTTGTATCTGCCGTACCGTCCCAATTATCTACTGAAGTTCCTTCAGCAAACGCTGCCATCGGAACAAGTGTCATCGAAAGGCACAACGCAAGCAGAATGCCTAGAAGCTTCTTCTTCATGTTTATTTCTCCCAAATAACTCTATCCGCTACTTACTTCCTCCGACAGCGGACATGCCGGAGAAGATAGAGGGCTTAGCCGGCTTAACCGGAAAAGATTGATTTGCCGGTCGTGGCTAGGACTTCAATATCAAACCACCATCCTTCCGGAAAACGCAAAAAGCCGAAGTCAAGGCATACTGCGCCCTGTCTCCGGCAACCGATTCGTTATTAATTGTATGAAATAAGACTTGAAACGCTGAAAAAGCGGCGCTATGCTCCTGCCGAGCCGAGCCGAGCCGAGCCGAGCCGAGCCGAGCCGAGCCGAGCCGAGCCGA
>CAJMRI010000024.1:0-31982 GCA_905215905.1 uncultured bacterium
ACAGGAGGCCACTTAATGTGGCCTCCGTCGTGAGCAGGACTGTAGAGCAGGAAACTTCATCCGTGCCCGCCCTCGCGGGGAACCGGCGGGATAGACGGGTTCAGATGGGGCTTTGATGCATGGGTGGTCTGTTGTTGTGCAAATGGGTATCATACTGTGGTTATTGCATCGACTCTGTGATGCATGTTAGTACGTTCCCGGCGGTCGGTTTGCCAGAAGCGCCCCGTCGGTTGTTCCAGACCCGTTTCGAAGAAAGGAAACCACACTTACCTATGGCAGCTAAAAAATCATCTCCCTTGAAGATCATCCCGCTCGGCGGTCTTGACGGCATCGGCAAGAACATGACGGTCTTCGAGTGCGGCGACGACATGGTGCTCGTCGACGCCGGTCTTATGTTCCCGGATGACTCCCAGCCCGGTATCGACCTGGTGCTTCCCGACTACACCTATGTTCTTGAGAACGAGGAGAAGCTCCGCGGCATCATCGTCACCCACGGCCACGAGGACCACACCGGTTCGCTTCCGTATCTGCTGCAGGACCTCAACAATAAGGTGCCCATCTTCTCGAGCAAGCTGACGCTCGGCTTTATCGAGGGCAAGCTCTCCGAGTTCCGCATCCGCGCACCCAAGTTCCGTGAGGTCAAGGGCGGCAGCCATGTCAACCTCGGCGGCATCTCGCTCGACTTCTTCTCGATGACGCACTCCATCCCCGGCGCTCTGGGCGTGTTCATCCGCACCAATCAGGGCACCGTTATGCACACCGGCGACTTTAAGCTCGACCAGACGCCCATCGATGGCGTCACGCCCGACTATGCCGCTATCAGCCGCTTTGCCAAGCAGGGCATCGACCTGCTGCTTTCCGACTCCACCAATGCCACGGTTCCCGGCTTTACCAAGTCCGAGGCCGAGGTTGGTCCCAACCTGCTGCACGCCATCAAGAACGCCCCGGGTCGCGTGTTCGTCGCATCGTTCTCGAGCCACATCCATCGTTTGCAGCAGATCTGCGATGCCGCCCGCAAGTGCGGCCGTAAGGTCGTTGTGACCGGTCGCTCCATGCTTACGAACACCCGCGTGGCGCGCGAGCTCGGTTATCTCAACATCGATGATGCCGATATCATCGATGCCTTCGATATCGATAACCTGCCTGACGACAAGATCGTCGTCATGTGCACTGGTTCGCAGGGCGAGCCGCTGTCGGCCCTGTCCCGCATGGCCAATGGCGAGCACAAGACGCTCTCCATCCACGAGGGCGATACCGTTATCCTCTCGGCAACTCCCGTTCCTGGCAACGAGAAGGCCGTCCAGCAGGTCGTCAACAGCCTGGCCAAGCTCGGCTGCGACGTGTGGGATAAGAACCGCGCTCTCGTCCACGTCTCGGGTCACGGTAGCCAGGAGGAGCTCAAGCTCCTGATGGCCATGGCCAAGCCCACGTATTTTATGCCGGTTCACGGTGAGGCCGTGCATCTGCGCGCCCATGCCCAGCTGGCCCGCAAGATGGGCATCAAGGACGATCATATCTTTATCCTCGATAACGGCGACACGCTCGAGATGCGCGGTGGTATCGTCAAGCGCGGTACGCCCGTCGAGTCCGGTGTCGTTTACGTCGACGGCCTGCGTATCGGCGATACCGACCCCATCGTCCTGCGCGATCGCCAGAAGCTCGCCAACGACGGTATGGTCACGGCCGTTGCCATCGTCTCCCTCAAACATAAGAAGATCGAGGCCATCGAGTTCTCGGGCCGCGGCGTCTCGTTTGCCATCGACGACCAGTTCTCCGAGGATGCCTCCGCGTCCATTATGAAGACGATCGAGAAGGGTAAGTTCAGCTTTACCAGCAGCGGTTCCGATGCCATTCGCAAGGCCGTGCGCGATTCGCTCTCTAACTTTATCTGGAGCCGTACGCGCACCCGTCCGATGATCATCCCGGTCGTCATGGAGGTTTAGTTTGGCGCGCGGATCTGCACAAAACGCCAAAGGCAATAAGGCCAATAACCAACCGGCATCTGCTAAGGGTGCCGGTTCCCATCTGCGTGCCAATAAGGGCCACGAGTCCGAGTTCGATGAGTTTGAGCCCTTGGTCGAGCCTTCGGCCAATCGCGATATCGCCGGTGTGGTCATCGCCGTTTTGGCGATCGCGTCCTTCATTGCCGTGATCTCTCCGGCAACAGCGCCCGTGACGGCTGCGGTTGCCGGTTTCTACCACCTGGGCTTTGGTCTGGGCGCCTACGTGCTGCCGATCGTCATCTTGCTGTTTGCCGCCACGCTCTTTTTGGGTGAGGACTCGCCGCTCAACGTGCGCTCTGTTGCGGGCGGCGCCTTGGTCTTTATCGCCGTCGTCTCTATTCTTTCGCTGATGGTGCCGGGCACGAGCGATTCGTGCGACCTTATGTTTACGCCGCAGAACCTTTCCGTGTCGGGCGGCTACATTGGCGCCTTTATCGCAAGTGCCTTGCAAAACGCCCTGGGTAAACCTATCGCCATGGTTGTCTTGCTGGGGCTTGTCGTCGTTGGTTTGGTCATTATCGGCTTTTCGGTGGGTGGAGTTTTGCGCTCCGCACGCGATCGCGCTGCCGATTTTGCCGAGCGTCGACGTGCCGATGTCAATGCGAGCCCGTGGGGCGATGAAGAGGCCCTGTCTGTTCCCGGCGTCGCTCGTCCGCACCTGAGCATTCTGCGCCAGAAGGGGACTGACGCCGCGGTGACCACGGTCATGGGTGGCGATGTCGACCCGGTTTTGGATGACGACGAGGACGATGACCCATTTGTCGACGTATCCGAGTCGGTTGAAGCCGAGCGCGCCAAGACCACGCTGCTGCCGCGCCGCCATGCCAAGAAGGGCAAGGCTGCGCCCAAGCTCAACACAAGCGAGCCCGACCCGTCTTGGTCCGATAGCGAGATTGAGCTCACCGAGGGTGACGACGAGGACGACGAGGCTCCGCTCGAGACCGCCAAGACAACCTTGCTGCCGCGTCGCCACGCCAAGCGCGGTCAGGTCACTGGACAGCTTTCGATGGAGGACGATCCGGACAAGGTTGACGAGTCCGAGCCGCCGTTTGCCGTGAACCCTGTTTCGGCCGCACCTCAGATTCCCGACTTCTTAAAGCATCCCAAGGTTGCCGATGCGCCTGCCACGAGTGCTGTCGAATCGGCTGCGGCTCGTGATGGGGGAGCGGACGGCGGCGCCGCAGATAACGAGGGCGAAGAAGAGGACGGCCTCAAGCTTCCGCCGCTCGAAATCCTACATGCCAACCCGCAGTCGGCTTCTGCCGCGTCTTCGGATAAGGAGCTGGAGCAGACCGCTGAGTCACTGCAATCCACCTTGCTTGAGTTTGGCCGCAGTGCCCGCGTGGTCGGCTGGATCGCCGGCCCCACGGTGACGACCTTTAAGCTGCAACCTGGCGAGGGCGAGCGCGTGAGCAAGATTTCGAGCCTCGAGGACGATATTGCGCTTTCGCTCGCCGCCCAGTCGGTTCGTATCTTTGCCCCGATCCCCGGCACCTCGCTCGTGGGCATCGAGATTCCCAACCGCAAGCGCCAGAACGTCAATCTGGGCGACGTGCTGCCCTATGTGAAGGGCGGTCCGCTCGAGCTTGCCATCGGCCGCGACGCCGAGGGCACGCCGGTCGTCGCCGACCTCGCCAAGATGCCTCACCTGTTGATCGCCGGTACGACCGGTTCTGGTAAGTCGGTGATGATCAATTCCATCATCACGACCTTGCTCATGCGCGCCCTTCCCGAGGACGTTCGCCTGATCATGGTCGACCCCAAGCGCGTCGAGCTTGCGGGCTATAACGGTCTGCCGCATCTCTATGTGCCCGTGGTGACCGAGCCCAAGCAGGCCGCGAGCGCCCTGCAGTGGGCCGTGTCCGAAATGGAGCGCCGCCTGAAGGTATTCGAACGCCTCAACGTCCGTAAGATTTCGACCTATAACGAAAAGCAGGCCGCCGGCGAGTTTGAGCATTACGACAACCCGCCGCAAAAGATGCCCTACCTGGTCATTATCATTGACGAGCTCTCTGACCTGATGATGGTCGCCGGTAAGGATGTCGAGGCCTCGATCGTGCGTATTGCACAGCTGGGCCGCGCCGCCGGTATTCACCTTATCGTTGCCACGCAGCGCCCCAGCTCCAACGTGGTGACGGGCCTTATCAAGGCCAACATCACCAACCGCATCGCCTTTAACGTCGCCACGGGCATCGACTCGCGCGTCATCATCGACCAGATGGGTGCCGAGAAGCTCACCGGTTTGGGCGACATGCTGTTCTCCAAGGTCGACTGGGGCAAGCCCCGCCGTATCCAGGGCTGCTTTGTCTCGGACGACGAAATCAACGAGATTGTCGAGTTCGTCAAGTCGCAGAGCGAGCCCGACTACCACGAGGAGATTCTGTCCGCCGTGGCGCCCGCTTCCATGTCCATGGCTGGTGGCGGCGGCATTGTCCGCACCGGAGTCGCCGAGCCGCAAGACGATGATCCGCTCATTTGGGAAGCCGCCCATATTGTGGTGGAATCGCAGCTGGGCTCCACATCTGGCCTGCAACGCCGCCTGAAGGTTGGCTATGCGCGTGCCGGGCGTATTATGGACATGCTGGAAGAAAAGGGTGTCGTCGGCCCGCCCGACGGTTCCAAGCCGCGCGAGGTCCTGTTGGACGAGGAGGGGCTTGCCGCGCTGGAATCTGTCGACGCCGAGATGGCACGTGAAGATCGTGAGTTTGGAGGATTCTGATGGCTGCACGCTTTGGTGACATGCTGCTCGAGCAGCGTCGCCGAATGGGCCTTTCCATTCAGCAGGTCGCCAACACCATCAAAATCAGGCCGCAGATCATCGAGTTTTTCGAGACCGGTAACTTTGCTTCGATGCCGCCGCGCGGCTATGCGCAGGGCATGATTTCGAGCTATGCTCGTTTTTTGGGACTCAATCCGCGCGAGGTCGTCAATGCCTACTTTGACGAACTGATGGCATACGAACGCGAGACGTCGCAGCAGGGCGGTCGTTTCCAGGACGCCGCCGGCTACGTCAATTCGCGTTCCTCTGTCGATAACGGGCGCTTTCTGATGGTTCAGGGCGGTCGTTCGACTCGCTATGGACAGCGTCCTCAGCAGGCCGGTTATATTACCGAGACGGGTTCGGGCGAGGAGATTCGCTCGCAGCGTGACCGGTTCCGCAGTACGCCGATGCCCGAGGACCGTGCACTTCCCGCTGCCCGCGGCGTGGCGCGTGACCCTCGTGCCGGCTACGGCGACGGCGGCTATTCCGATCGCGGTCACCGTGGTATCTCCACCGGACGCTCTCGCAGTGGCTATGCGGACGCCGATACCACGCAGGTGACGCCGCGTCTTCGCTCTCAACCACAGCCGTATGGCCAGCGCTCTTCGGCTCCGCGTGCGGGCCAGCGTGGCTATCAAGGCCGCGGTGAACTTGCGCCCCGCTCGGGTCAGCGCAGCCTTCAGGGCCAGGGTGGCTATTGCGGCCGTTCCGATAGCAATCGTGGCCGTATGCCTCAGGGAGGCGGACGCAGCAGTTCCAGTCGTGGACGCGGCGGTTCCCGTGCTCCTCAAAACAACGGGCTCGATCCGCGTATCGTCTACGCCGGTATCGGTGCCGTGGCGTTGCTGCTGATCGTGCTCATCGTGGTACTTCTGCGCGGCTGCGCATCTTCGACGCCCGAGACCACGCCCGAGACGCCCGCTGTTACCAAGACGACGACCAAGAAGTCTTCTAAGAAGACCGAAACGGTCGACGAGGACGAAGACACCGATGAGCCGACTGACGAGTCGACTGATTCGGACGCCGCCAAGACGACGGCCAAGAAGGAAGAGAACGAGGTCACAAAGGTTAAGGTCTCCGTTGCCAAGGGAAAGACCGCGTGGATTGAGGTCAAGGTCGACGGAAAGTCGGTTTATGGCGCTCAGGCGACTGGCCCCTTTGAGCAGGAGTACACGCCCGAGTCCTCGATCGAGATCACCACGTCTAAGCCTTCCGATGTCACCGTTACCAAGAACGGCGAAAAGGTCCGTTACGATACCAAGACCTCGGGCGTGGCGCGCGTGACGATCACCGTTCCCAAGAAGGAGACGACTGATTCCGAGAATGGTGAAAGTTCTGATGGTGCCGACACCACCGACGGCACCGATGCCCAGTCCACGGATGGCGCCGATACCGCAACTGACGGCCAGACGCCCACCGATTCTACCGACTATTCGTACGATAGCTACTAAGCCGTTCGTACGCGAAAGGAAACATCATGGCTAAAGATTCCAGCTTCGACGTCGTGTCCGAGGTCAACATGCAAGAGGTCGACAACGCCTTCCAGCAGACCACGCGCGAGATTTCCCAGCGCTATGACCTGAAGGATTCCGGCGCCACGATCGAGCTTTCGAAGGGCGACAAGCTCTTTACGATCAACGCCCCGGCCGACTTTGTCTCCAAGCAGATCATCGATGTCCTGAGCTCCAAGCTCATCAAGCGCGGCATCGACCTCAAGGCTGTCTCGTGGGATGCTCCGCAGGCGGCATCGGGCGGCACCGTGCGCGTGCTCGGCCATATCGTCGAGGGTATCGACCAGGCGACCGCCAAGAAGATCAATAAGGACATCAAGGACCAAAAGCTCAAGGTCAAGGTGACCATCGAGGCCGAGAAGCTGCGTGTTTCCTCTGCTTCGAAGGACGCGTTGCAGACCGTTATCCAGTTCCTGCGCGACCAGGACTACGGCCAGCCGCTGCAGTTCACCAACTACCGCTAATATCATTCGAAAGGACTGCTCTCCAACATGGATACACCGTTGGGCTCCGTGCTCTACATCACCCTCGGGTGCGCTAAGAACGAGGTTGACACCGACCGCATGCGTTCTCTTTTGACCGCCGCGGGCTACGAGGAGGCATTCGACCCACAGGATGCCGATATCGCCATCGTCAATACATGCTCGTTCCTCGCCTCCGCAACGTCCGAGAGCATCGAGACCACGCTCGAGCTCGCCAACGAGGTTCAGGACGGCGTTCGTTCTTGTCCCATCGTCATGTGCGGCTGTGTGCCGTCGCGCTATGGCGACGACCTGCCTGACGAGCTGCCCGAGGTCGCTGCCTTTGTGAAGGCCGACGAGGAGGACGGCATCGTGGCGGTCATCGATGGCGTGCTGGGTGTCGAGCGTGAGATCGCTGCCTATATTCCGCAAGTCAAGCGCACTGTCGAGGGCGCCGTTGCTTACGTCAAGATTTCCGATGGCTGCAACCGTTTCTGCAGCTTCTGCATGATCCCCTATATTCGCGGTCGCTATCATTCGCGCAATGCCGAGAGCATTATCTCCGAGGTACGCGACCTGGTTGACGGCGGTGTGCGCGAGATCGTGCTGATCGGCCAGGACACGGGTATTTGGGGCACCGACTTTGCCGACGAAGACGTCACCGATGGCTCGCCGCGCAATCTGGCGCAGCTGCTGCGCGCCGTCGCCGAGGCCGTGCGTCCGCAGAACGTCTGGGTCCGTGTGCTCTACCTGCAGCCCGAGGGCATGACTGACGAGCTCATTGAGACCATTCGTGATACGCCCGAGGTGCTGCCCTATATCGATATCCCCGTGCAGCACTGCGACGCGCGCATCCTCAAGGCTATGCGCCGTTCTGGTTCGCGCCA
The DNA here is from genome assembly GCA_905215905.1 of uncultured bacterium. GTDB lineage: Bacteria > Actinomycetota > Coriobacteriia > Coriobacteriales > Coriobacteriaceae > Collinsella. Next base: position 7,624 of record CAJMRI010000024.1, read on the forward strand.
GGAGCTCGAGGACCTGTTCCGCGATCTGCGTGAGCGCATCCCCGGCATCGTGATCCGTTCCACGGCCATGGTCGGCTTCCCGACCGAGACCGACGACGAGTTCCGCGACCTTATCGACTTTATGGACACCGTCGGCTTTGACTACACGAGCGTCTTTGCCTACTCGCAGGAGGAGGGCAGCCTGGCCGCTAAGATGGAGGGTCAGGTCGATGAGGAGGTCAAGCTCGAGCGCGCCCAGGAGGCCATGGACCTGGCCGAGTCGCTCGGTTTTGCCGCCACCGCCGCACATGTGGGCGAGCGCGCCCAGGTGATCGTCGACGGCATCGAGGAGACCGAGGACGGCGCCGAGCTGATCGGCCATGCTTGGTTCCAGGCGCCCGATTCCGATGGCGCGGTGCATCTGGACGCCAGCGAGGCGTCCGTGGGCGATATTCTGACGGTCGAGTTTACCGATAGCTTCTGCTATGAGCTTATCGGCCATGTTGTGGAGTAGGAGAGCATCGTGGCAAACGAGAGCAATAAGGAACTGACGAGTGTTTGGACGCCCGCCAACATCGTGACGTGTGTGCGCATCGTCTTTATCCCGGTGTTCATGATCGTGTCGGCGCTTTCTCACACGAGTGTTGCCGGTACAGATTGGAGCACCTTCGACGGCCCGCTCGCCGCCGCAGCCTTCATTCTGTACGTCATCCTGTCGTGCACCGATAAAGTTGACGGCTATCTGGCGCGTTCGCGCAATGAGATTACCGATTTCGGTAAGTTCTTGGACCCCATCGCCGATAAGCTGCTGGTGTTCTCGGCTCTGCTGCTGTTCTTGGATTTTGGCGCTGTGACCGTGTGGTCCGTGTTCATTATCCTGTTCCGTGAACTGCTGGTGAGCGCCCTACGCATGGTCGCGAGTGCGGCCGGTGTGGTCGTTGCGGCCGATAAGCTCGGCAAGTACAAGACGGCAACCACGATGGTCTCCATCTGCGGTTACCTGTGCGTTTTTGCGATGGCCGGCTTGCACCTTGGCCCGGTGGCGCTGACGCTCGGCATCTACTCGGTGTCGCGCTTCCTGTACGCCGTTGCCGTTGTCCTGACCGTTATCTCGGGCGCCCAGTACTTCTGGAACTGCCGCAAGATCGTCTTTTCGGTATAGGTCCTGGTGGGTATGACGGACTCTTTTGAGCAGATTTCCGCACATAATGAGGAGCTGGCGCGTGATATTGTCGAGCGCGCGAGCGCTCGGGGCGTGACGGTTTCGACGGCTGAGTCGCTGACGGCTGGTATGATCGCCTCGACGATTGCCGATATCCCGGGTGCCTCGGCGGTGCTGCGTGGCGGTGCGGTGACCTACTGCGATGAGATCAAGCATCATGTTCTGGGTGTTGAGCAGGAGACGCTCGACCGCTATACCGCGGTGTCACATCAGACCGCGCGCGAGATGGCGGCGGGTTCGCTGGAGCTGTACCAGAGCGATATTGCCGTGAGCGCAACGGGTTATGCCGGCCCCGGCGGCGGCACTGAGGACGATCCGGCTGGCACTTTCTATATTGGCTGGGCGTATCGCGCGGCTGATGGGGAAGTGCCGGTCGTGGACTCTGTGCGCTGCCACTATGAGGGCGACCGTTCGTGTGTTCGTGCCCATGCGGTCGCGGAGGCATTGGGACGCATTGCTCTTGTGCTCAACTCTATGGAATAGACGTGTTTTCAGGGGCCTTAGGGCCCCTTAATTGTGGAGATAGGGACCCCTGACGAATTTAGCGTTTGCGCTGGTTATAGGTGTATTCTTGCCTTCCTTGTTCTTATTCGGCCCTTTGTGGTCAAGCATTTGGTCAGTGTTTGGTCGGCGTTTGGTTGGGTTTTGGAAAGACTGCCTGCATATGATTGGCCTGAACGGTTGACCACGAACAGCCGTTCGTTTACTATCAATGCAGGTTGTTAAGAGGAGGGCTATTCATGGCCAAGAATTCAGGTCCCGTACGTACCGTTCATGCTCGCACGACGGGTAAAGAGCGCGATGAGATGATCGCCACCACCAAGGCCGAGATCGAGAAGAAGTTCGGTCAAGGCTCCATCATGAGGTATGGTGACGGCGGCCCCGAGCTTGAGGTTGAGGCCATCCCCACGGGCGCTCTGGCACTCGATGCCGCTCTGGGTATCGGCGGTGTGCCGCGCGGCCGTATCGTCGAGATTTTCGGTCCTGAGTCCTCCGGTAAGACGACGCTTTCGCTCGAGATCCTGGCCGAAGCCCAGGCAATGGGTGGCGTGGTGGCATTTATCGATGCCGAGCACGCGCTCGATCCCACGTATGCCGCGCGCATTGGCGTGGATATCGACGAGGTACTGATTTCCCAGCCTGATACGGGTGAGCAGGCGCTCGAGATTGTTGACATGCTCGTGCGTTCCGGCGCCATCGATGCCATCGTCGTCGACTCCGTCGCCGCGCTGACCCCGCGTGCCGAGATCGAGGGAGAGATCGGCGATACCACGGTCGGTTTGCAAGCTCGTCTGATGAGTCAGGCGCTCCGCAAGCTCGCCGGCTCGCTGTCCAAGTCCAACACGACATGCATCTTCATTAACCAGCTGCGAGAGAAGATCGGCGTCATGTTCGGCAACCCCGAGACCACGACGGGCGGCCGCGCCCTTAAGTTCTTCTCTTCGGTGCGTATCGACATTCGCCGCATCGACAGCATTAAGCTTAAGGATGAGGTTATCGGTAACCGCGTGCGTGCCAAGGTCGTTAAGAACAAGGTGGCAGCTCCGTTCCGTTCTGCTGAGTTCGACATCATGTACGGTACGGGCATCTCTAAGGAGGGCTCGATTCTGGACATGGCTGTCGAGTGCGGCATTTGCAAGAAGATGGGCTCCTGGTTTGCCTATGGCGAGGACAAGCTCGGCAACGGTCGCGAGGCCGCCAAGGCGTTCCTGCGCGAACACCCCGATTGCGCCGACGAGATTGAGCATAAGGTCCGCCTTGCCTGCGGGCTTGAGTTTGATGACGATGCTCCGTCCGAGGTCGAGCTGACCGATCAGCCTGCGCCTGAGGAGTTTGACGAGCTTTACGCCATCGATGGTTCCGCCATGCTCGATGATGACGACGAGTAGCGGTTACGCTCATGTCGTATACGGTGACCGAGGCCACGGTCGTCTTTCCCGATAAGAAGGCGGCCTCCTCGTTCTCGAGCGGGTATGCGTCCAAAAAGCCTTGCGCACATATCGATTGTGAGCTTGAGGGCGGTTTTAAGCGGTCCATTTGGATTCCCGTGCGGGTCGCGCGCCTGTATGTCAAAAATCGCCCCGATCTTCCCTGTGATTGGGATAACTTTCGTGAAGCGGTGCAGCTCATCGAGCGTAAATGTGCACTTACCATGGTGACCGAGATGCTATCGCGCCGCGACCATGCGACGGGTGAGGTCTGTGACAAGTTGGCACGCTACGGCTTTCGCCAGCCCGCGATCGATTTCGCCGTCGAGCGCGCCACCGAGTATCGCTTTTTAGACGAGAACCGCTTTTGCTCGTACTTTATCGAGGAACGCAAGCGGCGCGGTTGGGGACAGCGTAAAATCGAGACCGAGCTCAAGCGCCGTCATGTCGTGCTCGATGACATTCCCGGTTATCCGGAGGATTATTTTGCCGTCGAAGACGATTTGGCGCGTGCGTCAGCCCTGCTCGCCAAGCGGCGTGTTCCAGAGACGCGCGGATTCGAAAAACTGGTTCGGTTTTTGATGGGCAAGGGCTTCTCGTATCACATCGCCGCCGATGCCGTTAAGGCACGTCTCGATGCCGAACGTGAGGAATGTGCGGTTTAGGCGTATGCGTTTTGTGGCCCTGCCGTTCACCGCGTTTTAGCCGCCGTGCTGGAGCCATTTATTTGACAGTTGTTGTGGTTCAACGTACGATAAACACTGTCATTTGCTTTGTGATATGTGCTCATCTGTGATGAGTTTGTTTATATGTTTATCTGTATCCGACCCGCATAAGCTGCGCCCATATTACTCAAATGTCGCGAGCCGTTCGTAAGGACGGTTCGCTTTGTTGTGTAACGAATCCATAAAAAGGAGTGAGCATGCCTATCATCGCAGCGCTCGTTGGCATCATTTTGGGTGCCATCGCCGCCATTGCCTACATGCGCACCGCCAAGCAGGGTAGTCTTCACGAGGCCGACGAAAAAATCCAGTCGGCACACGCACAGGCTGAGTCCCTGATCGGTGATGCTAAGCGTCAGGCCGAGACCCTCAAAAAAGAGGCTCTGCTCGAGGCTAAAGAGGAGATCATCAAGAACAAGCAGGCCGCCGAGGCCGAGGACAAGCAGCGTAAGAACGAGATTCGTACGCTCGAGAACCGCGTGATGCAGCGCGAGGAATCCCTCGATCGCCGCAACGACGCTCTCGACAAGCGCGAGCATCAGCTGTCCAGCCAGGCCGGTCAGGTCGAGAAGCGCTCCCGTGAGCTCGAGGAGCTCTGCGCAAAGCAGGCCTCCGAGCTCGAGCGTATCGCCGACCTTACCCGTGAGGACGCCCACAAGGAGCTCCTCAATAAGGTTCGCGGCGAGGTCACCCACGAGGCCGCCACGATCATTCGCGAGTCCGAGCAGCAGGTTCGCGCCGAGTGCCACAAGACCGCCCAGGAAATTCTGTCTCTGGCGATTCAGCGCTGCGCTGCCGACCACACTGCCGAGGTCACCGTTACCTCCGTGCACATTCCCTCTGATGACCTCAAGGGCCGTATCATCGGTCGCGAGGGTCGCAACATCCGGACCTTCGAGCAGGTTTCCGGCGTCAACCTCGTGATCGACGACACGCCCGAGACCGTCGTTCTTTCGAGCTTCGACCCGGTCCGTCGTGAGACCGCCCGTGTCGCCCTCGAGAACCTCATCGCCGACGGCCGCATTCACCCTGCCCGTATCGAGGAGATGTATCACAAGGCCGCCGACCTGGTTCAGCAGCGCGTGCGCGAGGCTGGCGAGCAGGCTGCCTTCGATACCGGCATCCACGACCTGCACCCCGAGATCGTCAAGACCCTTGGTGCCCTGCGCTACCGTACCTCGTTTGGTCAGAACGTACTTCAGCACTCCCTCGAGGTCTCTGATCTGTGCGGCGTGATGGCTTCCGAGCTTGGCCTGGACGTTGTGACTGCCAAGCGCGCTGGCCTGCTGCACGACCTGGGCAAGGCAATCGACCATGACGTCGAGGGCCCGCATGCCGTCATCGGCGCCGAGCTGGCCCGCCGTTATGGCGAGAAGCCCGTTATCGTCCACGCTATCGAGGCTCACCATGCCGATGTCGACCCCAACACGGTGCTCGATGTCCTGGTGCAGGCCGCCGATGCTGTCTCTGCCTCTCGCCCCGGTGCCCGTCGCGAGTCTGCCGAGAACTACATCAAGCGTCTTGAGAAGCTCGAGGAGATCGCCAACTCCCATGACGGCGTCGAGCGCACCTATGCCATGCAGGCTGGTCGCGAGGTCCACGTCATGGTTCAGCCGGACAAGATCTCCGATGCCCAGTCCACGGTCCTGGCTCACGATATCGCCCATCAGATCGAGGAAGAGATGGAGTATCCCGGTCAGGTGCGCGTCGTCGTGATTCGCGAGAGCCGCGCTGTCGATATCGCTAAATAACATGAGCGACGCGAACGAGCTCATCTCATTTATCGCGTCGATGTCGGGGGAGGGCAACCTTCGCGTCGAGGAGAACCTTGGCGAGGGGTATGTCCGCCTCCGCGTTTCGGAGGCCGAGCGGCGCCAGGCAAAGCACGACATTCAGCATGTCGAGGATATCGTCATCGAAATGCTCCGTAATGCTCGCGATGCCGGCGCCGACAAGGTCTATCTCGCCACGACCAAGGAAGACGGCGTCCGCACGCTTGTCTTTCTGGATAACGGTTCGGGCGTTCCGCAGGATATGCAAGAGCGAATCTTTGATGCCCGCGTTACCTCCAAGCTCGAGAGCATGAAGATGGACCGTTGGGGCGTTCACGGTCGTGGCATGGCATTGTTTTCGATCAAGCAGAACACCGATGAGGCCCGTGTGGTCACGTCCGGTGTCGATCTTGGTTCAGCCTTTAAGGTGAGCGTCGCGGCCGACCGCCTCAGTGAGCGTGCCGATCAGTCCAGCTGGCCCCAGGCCGTCAAGGATGAGGACGGACGTTATGTCTGTGCTCGCGGTCCGCATAATATTATTCGCGCTGCATGTGAGTTTGCGCTCGAGGAGTTGCGTGGTTGCGATGTCTATCTTGGTTCTCCGTCTGAGATTGCCGCGACCCTTTATGCTCAGGCGTCAAGCCGGCTTGATACGTCTCGTCTCCTGTTCATTGATGACGAGAGCGAGCTTCCGGTTGTCGATCGTTTAGGCCTTGCTTCTGATGCCGAGGACTTTATCCGTATCTGTTCGGGTTTGGGTCTTGAGATGTCCGAGCGCACGGCCCATCGCATTTTGGCGGGGCAGATTAAGCCCGTTCGCGGTGTGGCCGCGCGTCTGCTGCGCGAGCGTGATTCGTCCTCGCATGCGCCGGCTCCTGTCGATCTCGCGAAGGATCGTCGCGGGCTACGTATTGCCAAGGATGACATTGCACAGTTTTCGCGTGCTGTGGAGCGCGACTTTAATGACCTTGCTGCCCGGTACTATCTCAACCTTTGCGGCGACCCAAAGATTCGTGTTTCGCGTGATCGAATCACCGTGACCTTTGATCTTGCCAAAGAGGAATAGTGCCTTTACCGAGTCCACTCGGTACGATACAGTTATTGCAGTTAAAACGTACTTTTAAATGCAGGAGTTTCTTCATGGATTGCCTGAAGGTATCAAGCAAATCATCGCCCGCGTCCGTTGCCGGCGCCATCGCCGGCATGGTCAAGGATGGTGTACCCGTCAACATCCAGTGTGTCGGCGCCGGTGCCGTCAACCAGGCCATTAAGGCCGTTGCTATCGCGCGCGGTTTTTTGATTCCAACCGGTTTTGATATTTCCTGCGCGCCCGTGTTCTCCGACATCCTCATTAACGGGGAGTCGCGCACGGCCATCCGCCTTTCTATCTACGTTCACCAGATCAATCGAGCTGCTATGGATAACGTCGTCATGGATGATGTTAAGCCTGTGGCATAGCTTCTGCTTGCCTTGTTTCGCTCCCCATCGTTAGGACTTATGCACATGGACCAGCGTTCCGTACGCGATATTCTTGCCGGTAAAACCTACTTTATCCGCACCTTTGGCTGCCAGATGAATCAGCACGACTCCGAGCGTGTGAGCGGTTTGCTTGATTCGTATGGCTGCCTCATGGCGCTCGATCCCGCGCATGCCGATATCGTTGTCTTCATGACGTGCTGCGTGCGCGAGGCCGCCGATACTCGCCTGTACGGTCAGTGCAATTCCTGCAAAAGCCTGCCGCCTTCGCCTTCGGGCAAGCGCGTGGTTGCCGTTGGCGGTTGCATCGCGCAGCGCGATGGCGAGGGCCTGCTCACCAACGTCGATAACGTCAATGTCATCTTTGGCACGCATTCCATTGCACATGTGGCCGAGCTCATTGCCGAGGCGTTCCTTGATGGTAAGCGTCATATCCGCACCAATGAGCATGAGGATACGGATGCCATGAGCATGCCGTGGCATCGCGAGACTCAGTATCACGCCTGGGTGCCCATCATGACGGGCTGCAATAATTTCTGCACCTATTGCATCGTGCCGTACGTGCGCGGTCGCGAAAAGAGCCGCCCCTTCGAGGAGATTGTCGACGAGGTGACCGGTTTGGTGCGCCAGGGCGTGCGTGAGATTACGCTGCTGGGCCAAAACGTTAACTCATATGGTCGCGATCTGTTTGGCAAGCCGCGTTTTGCCGATCTGCTGCGTGCCGTGGGCGATACGGGCGTGGAGCGCATCTTCTTTACGTCTTCGCATCCCAAGGACCTGTTGCCCGAGACCATCGACGCCATGGCCGAGACGCCCGCCGTCATGCCGCAACTGCACCTGGCCGTTCAGTCGGGTTCGACGCGCATTCTAAAAGAGATGAACCGTCGCTATACGCGTGAGGACTATCTAGACCTGGTCGATCGCATTCGAAACCGCATGCCCGATATCGCGCTCTCGACCGACATTATCGTTGGCTTCCCGGGTGAGACTGAAGAAGACTTTGAGCAGACGCTCTCACTTGCCGAGACGGTCCGCTATGCTCAGGCCTATACCTTCATCTATTCCAAGCGCGCCGGTACCCCGGCCGCCGAGATTGACGATCCTACGCCGCATGAGGTTATTCTCGAGCGTTTCAACCGTCTGGTTAAGGTTATCGAGACCACGGCACACGAGTATAACCAGGGTGAGCTTCATACTGTGGTTCCGGCGCTCATTGAGGGAACGAGTAAAAAGAACGACGCGGTCCTGCTGGGCAAGAGTCCCAAGAATCAGACCGTGCATGCGCCTATCCCCGAGGGTTACAGCATCGATCAGCTTGTTGGTAAGATCGTTGATGTTGACGTTGACGTTGCCAAGACCTGGTATTTGTCCGGCTCCGTTGTGGGCGAGCCGCGCTAATGGTTTCTCCCGGGGCAGGTCTTTCCGCCGTTGCGATCGTCGGTCCGACGGCGGTTGGTAAGAGTGATGTTGCCGACCGTTTGGCAGCTCGTCTTTCGTCCGAAGTGCTGTCGTGCGATGCGATGCAAATCTATCGCGGCATGGACATCGGTACCGCAAAGATGGCGCCCGATGAGTGCACGGCGCCGCTGCGTCTCGTCGACATTGTAGAGCCGGGTGTGGCATATTCTGCTGCGCTTTATCAGGCCGACGCTCGCGCGCATGTTGAACGTCTCCTTGGTTCGGGTTGCCTGCCGGTTTTTTGCGGAGGTACGGGGCTGTATCTCAAGGCCGCCCTCGATGAGATGGACTTTCCCTCGGGTGAACTTGAGGACGATCGTCGTGCGGGCTATCAGGAGCTTGCCGAGCGTATTGGCGAGGAAGAACTGCATGCCTTGCTTGCCGAGCGCGATCCAGAATCGGCTGCTGTTATTCATCCCCATAACGTGCGCCGTGTGATTCGTGCGCTCGAGATGCATGATGATGGCGTCTCCTATGCGCAGCAAAAGTCGCAGTTTAGTGTTCCGCACGAGCATTATCATGCCCTTTGGTTTGGTCTGACGCGTAATCGCGAGGTGCTCTACGAGCGCATTAACCAGCGCGTCGATCTGATGTTTGAGCAGGGTCTTGTCGATGAGGTCCGCGGTCTTATGGGCCAGGGGCTGGGAGATGCCCTGACGTCGATGCAGGCAATTGGCTATAAAGAGATCATTGATGCTTTCAATGGCGTGATGAGCATGGATGAGGCTCGCGAACTCATTAAGATGCGTTCGCGTCGTTATGCCAAGCGTCAGCTTTCGTGGTTTAAGCGCGATGACCGTATCGTGTGGTTTGATATGGATGAATGTACGATCGATGAGGTCGTTGAGGATATCCTGCATCGTATTGAGGCTGCCTAATGCCCCGTTTCCCCCTTGTTCCCACGGCACCCGAGCCCGAGCGTGCCATTTTAGTTGGTGTTGAGTGGCGCGACAATGCATGGCCGCTCGATCGCTCGCTTGATGAGCTGAAGCGTCTTGCCCACACAGCTGGTGCCCGGTGCGTGGCACGCTTGTCGCAGCGTTTGGTAAAGCCGTATCCTAAATCGTTTATCGGTTCCGGTAAGGTTGAAGAGCTGTGCGGCCTGGTGCATCGCATGGATGCCGATGTCGTTATTTTTGACGACGACCTGACCCCCTCGCAGCAATCCTATTTGGAGAAAGCCGTGGGCGAGCCGGTAAAGATTATCGATCGTACAGCACTGATCCTGGATATCTTTGGCCTGCATGCTCAGACGCGTGAGGGACGCCTGCAGGTACAGCTGGCACAGCTTCAATATTTGTTGCCTCGCCTGCGTGGCATGTGGAGCCATCTCGCCAAGGAGCAGACGCGCGGCGGCATCGGCTCACGTTTTGGTCAGGGCGAAAGTCAGCTCGAGGTCGACCGTCGCCTCATTCGTAATAAGATCGCTGCGCTTCGTCGTGAGCTCAAGCAGGTTGAACGGCGTCGCGATGTTCAATCCAAGAGTCGCATTGAGTCACCGGCGTTTCGCGTCGCGTTAGCCGGTTATACCAATGCCGGTAAATCGACGTTACTCAATCGTCTGACCGGCTCTACGGTACTTTCGCAGGACAAGCTGTTTGCTACGCTCGACCCGACGACGCGTTCGTATCGTCTGCCCGGCGGTCGCGGCATGACGATTACCGATACCGTCGGCTTTATTCAAAAGCTGCCCCATGGTCTGGTCGATGCCTTTAAATCGACGCTGTCCGAGGTTTTGGGTGCCGATCTAATTCTCAAAGTCGTAGATGCGTCTGACGAGGACTATGAGCGGCAGCTGGAGGCTGTCGACCGCGTGCTTGATGAGATCGGCGCCGGAGAGCGTTTAACGCTGACCGTATTCAATAAAATCGATCTTCTCGATAGCGTCGATCGATTGAGTTTTCGTCGTCGCTATCCGGAGGCCGTTCTGTTCTCGGCCCAAACGGGCGAGGGGCTCGACGATCTCGTCGACCGGATTGCTCGCGAGGCAGCTGCCACCGATGTGTTGCTCTCCGCTGATATCCCGTATCGTGAGGGCGCTCTCATCACGCTGGTGCATGAGCAGGGAACCCTTCTGCATGAGGAATATCTCGAGGACGGCGTTCGCATTGTGGCGAAGTTGCCGGCTCGTATTGCACCGCGGCTCGAGCGTTATCGCACCGAGTAGACGAGCTCTAAAATGCCCAGAATGATGGGCTGATGCAGCAGATAAAAGGGGAGAGCGTGACGTCCAAGGCTGGCGAGCGCCGGCAGGGGGTTGGCGTAGGCCCAGCTAGGGACGGTCTTATCGATTCCCTGCGCTATGTGTGCGGCGAAGTATCCTGCAAGATACATAAAGATAAACGGGATGATGGGGTAGTAATCACCTGAGATAAACCCAGGGCTCGGAAATCCCAGCCACGCCAGGTAGGGGACAGGGTAGATCGTTTTGGGGATGCTCAAGGTGATTGCGAACAACATAAGGCATAGGGGCATGCCCCATCTCGCCGTTATCTTCTTAAGGACGGGATCGGTCAACGCTACGATGCCGGTGCATGCGGCCATGCAGTAGATGATGCCAAAATTAACCGAATCGTCGACTGAGACAAGTGTTGTTGCCAACCAGACAACGAGTGCTGCTAAGGCGTATTTGGCGGCACGTTTGATATTGTTGCGCGAAAGGGTGCACATCCAACCGGCGATAAACAAAAATACCCAGCTGATGCTGGCGCGCCAGATGTCTTGAAAGACTGACTGGGTAAACCAGGGCATATCCCAGCCGTACAGGTAGGCGAGATCATAGCAAGCGTGAAAACCTGCCATAGAAATCATCGTAAACCCGCGGACGGTATCAAATATGGTTATGCGTTTTTGCATTACGAGAACCGGCGCATCAAGCCGACGACTTTGCCCAGGATAACGGGATTCGTTGCATAGATAGGTTCCATGGTGTCGTTCTCGGGCTGCAAGCGCACACGCCCCTGCTCCTTGTAGAACGTCTTGACGGTCGCCGAACCATCAATCATGGCCACGACAATTTCGCCGTTCATGGCACTCTTTTGTTCACGGACGATGATGTAATCGCCATTGAAGATGCCGACATTGATCATTGAGCTCCCATGCACCTCAAGGATAAAGGAACCCTGATCAGTGGCGATTTCGGTCGGGATAGTAAACGTGTCTTCGATATTCTGCTCGGCCAGAATGGGAATCCCAGCCGCGACGCGACCAACGAGCGGTAGCGAGACCGTTCCGCGAGGTGCGGTGGGCTCGTCAGATTTAGAAATTGAGACAGAGGAACCATCCTCGTTAAAGAGTTCCAGGGCGCGCGGTTTGGTGGCATCGCGCTTGAGTAGCCCGCGCGCCTCCAGGGCAGAGAGATGGGCGTGCACGGTGCTGGGGGAGGAAAGGCCCACGGCAGAAGCCATCTCGCGCACGCTGGGCGGATAACCCTTCTCCTGCTGATATTCCTTGATGAAGTCGTAAATTTGCTGCTGACGCTTGGTAATTTTGCGAGCCATCAGGGCATCCTCTCTACCCATGTCAAACAAATGTTCGAATTTTGCTTGACAGGAACAACTGTTCGAAGATAATAATAACCGAACATTCGTTCTCGCGCTAGACATTTTTGTCCGCGCGGCTTGATAAAACTGTTCTCAGCAAAACACGCGAGAGGAGAACATGATGAACGTAACGAATATGGTCCAGGGAAACCTCGCCCTTAAGCTCGAGACGCCTGCAGAACCCACTTTTACGGTTGTTCAGGGTGGCCGCTCCGGCTTTCAGCCTTTGACCGTAAAGCCTGCGCGCAATCAGCAGGCTGTAGTCGCGCCGGCCCGCGTTGCCCTGAAGGTTCCGACGATTGTCGCCGTCGCCGTTGCGCTTACGCTCTTCTTTGTCCTCGCTATGTCGGTCTTTAGCGCTCGTCACGCCGCGTATGCCGAGTCCGTTTCCAACATTACCTACGGGACCATTCGCGTTCAGCCTGGCGATTCTCTTTGGTCGCTTGCCGAAGAATATCCAATCGAAGGCCTTTCCACGCAAGAGACTTCCGACATGATCCGTAGCGTCAATCATCTGGAGCATGGTTCGCTCGCCGCCGGTGCGCATCTTAAGGTTCCTGCTCGTTCGTAATCATTATCGCGCTGCGCATGGTACCCTTGTTATCGTTTAAGAGGAGGTACCATGCGCTGTCCCAAATGCGGCAAGGCACATACCCGCGTCGTTGATTCCCGTATGCAGGAGTCAAATAACACCATTAAGCGCCGTCGCGAATGTTGCTCGTGTAACTACCGCTTTACAACGTTCGAGCGATGCGAGGACCCTATCGAGGTCATTAAGTCAGACGGAACCAAGCAGCGGTTCGATCGCAATAAGCTGCTCGTCGGCTTGATGCGAGCCACCATCAAGCGCGATATCGACACTAAGAAGCTCAATGAGATTATCGATGACATCGAGGTCGAGCTGCGCTCTCGCACGCTGACGGCCGTCACGTCCCATGAGTTGGGTGACATGGTGCTCAAGCGCTTGGCCAAGATCGACAAGGTTGCGTACATCCGTTTTGCCTCGGTCTACCGTGATTTCAAAGACGTCGATGAGTTTCTGCAAGAGCTCGACAAGCTAAGGTGATTCCATGTCCAACATTACCGTCAACATAAAGCGTCTCGACCCCACCGTTGAGCTTCCCAAATACGCCCATCCCACCGATGCCGGCTTGGATTTGCGCTCCAACGAGGACTGCGTCCTGAAGCCCTTCGAACGCCGTCTGGTCTCTACTGGGCTGGCCATCGCTCTGCCCGATGGCTACGCCGGCTTCGTCCAGCCCCGCAGCGGCTTGGCCATCAAGCAGGGCCTGTCTATAGTCAACACGCCGGGCCTCATCGACGCTCACTACCGAGGAGAACTCAAGGTTATCCTCATCAACCTGGATCCCTCCAATAACATTCAAATCAATAAAGGCGACCGCATAGCCCAACTCGTCATCCAAGAAGTCCCCACGGTCAATCTCATAGAAGTAGAAGAACTAGACGAAACCGACCGAGGCAAAGGAGGCTTCGGCTCCAGCGGCATCGCCTAGGGCGCTCGTATCCCTCCCGCCCGGGGCTTACCTATATCATTCCATGCTCAAACATTCTCGCGTCGCTTCGCTCGCTGCGAAACTGCGCGTGGAACGATATAGGTAAGCCCCGGGCGGGCGGCTACTCGCTTGAAACAATATTTACTTTTCTAGTAAGTCGATGCGATAAAGGGACGCCTCCTTTGTCGCATCGACTTACTGTATTTATATTTTCTGGTTCCCCTTTGCAGATTCTACTGGAGGGGAATCTGGTATAGCTGCTAGTACGTAAACGCAGCTTACCTGCGGGAGGCCCCTATATATCGTCCCACGCGCAGTTTCGCAGCGAAGCGAGAATGTTTGAGCATGGGATGATATATAGGGGCCTCCCGCAGGTAAGCGGACATAAAGACGCTAGCGGATATGCGCGGGTTTTCCGCCCCAGTAGAAGCGGCAGAAGGCTCGTTTGCGCTTTTGGGGTTTGCCTACGAGCTCCATGGCGGCGATGGCTATGTCTTCGGCTGCGTGGGGGCGGCGTAGTACTTCGCCGTTGATGAGTAGGGCTTTGAGTGATTCGGGATGGTCGTGCAAGTGACGTAGGGTAACGATGAGCTCTCGTGCGGTGGTGACATGCATGCTGGCGCCCATGCCGGTGAGCATGGTGGTGTTGGCCTTTTCTTGGCCATAGGACTTGCCCAGCAGGATCATCGGCAGATGTGCGCATAGGCACTCGGTGACGGTGAGTCCGCCCGATTTGAGAATTGCCAGGTCGCAGCCGTGCATGAGGGCCGCCATGTCGTCGACATAGTCCAGCACCGTGACATTTTCGAGCTTCATGGCATCGAAGAGTGTCTTGAGGCGGGCGGCGTATTCGGCGTCCTTGCCCGGCAAAAAGACGAAGTGCATGTCCTCGAAGCTGCGCAGGAAGGGGAGTGTGTGGTCCATCGCCGCGCGAAAGCGAACGTACGGTTGAGGCAAACTGGCGCCGGCCATTACCAGCACGACGGTCTTGTCGGTGGGGAGGTTGAACTTGGCTAGCTCTTCCTCGCGATTGTAATCCGTGTCGAATCCGGCGCGAATAGGAATGCCGGTAATGCGAATCTTTGTCTCGGGCACCTTGCGCGGACGTAGCGTTTCGGCCATAAATTCGTTGGCAACACAGAATAAATCGGTGTCCTTGTGGGGCCACCAGCCCTCGACTTCGTAGTCGGTCGGCACGCAGATGACCGGATAATCGATACCCGTAATTACGCGGGCGCCCACGGCGACATTGGCTGCTGTGATGTGCGTTGCGACCACGGCTATGGGCCTGCGGCTACGAATATATTCGTTGAAGGCGGGGAACATAATTCGCGACCATGCTGTGCCGCCGCCCCAGAGCAGATGTCCCGTAAGCGTATATCGCCAGGTCAGGTCGTAAATGGGGCGCGTGGCTCCCGTAAAAGAAGCCGCGGTTTTATTGCCGTCGAATTTAATACGTCCAAAATCAAGGATATCGAGTACTTCAATCTCAACATCCTCGGGGATGCCATTGTTGCCGCGGATGAGGTCGAATGCCTGCGCAATCGCATTTGCGGCGGCCTTGTGGCCCGAGCCGACCGAGGCGTGCACGATGGTCACGAGAGGTTTTTGCTGAGCCGAGAGCGTGGTTTTCTTCGATTGGGGAGTGCTGAGCGTAAGCAGGGGAGCGTCGTCGCTCGTCTGCGTCTGATCCATCGATAACTCCCCTTCGACGTTGTAACATGGATTTATCATTGTAGTGCATGAGTGTCACGTTCACGTAAATTTGGGTATGAGCGCAAAGAACGACAACGTTTCGACGAAAGGACGCTTCATGACTACCGATAAGCCGATCGATGTTGCGATTATCGGTGGCGGCCCCGCGGGCTATGCTGCCGCCATTTATGCTGCGCGTGCCAACCTGACGACGACCGTGATTGAGCAGGGCATGTCGGGAGGGCAGATCGCCACAACCAATGAGGTCGAGAACTATCCGGGTTTCCCGCTCCTGAGTGGCGCCGAACTCGGCGAGCGTTTTCAGCAGCATGCAGAGGGCCTGGGAGCACAGGTTACATGGAGCATGGTTACGGGTATCGATTACGATGCCGATGCAGCGTTGTTTACGGTGCATCACGATATGGGCGATACGCTGGCCTCGAGCGTTATCGCTTGCATGGGTGCCACGCCGCGTCCGGCAGGTTTCGCAGGCGAGGATACGTATCGCGGTCGTGGCGTTTCGTATTGCGCGACGTGTGACGGCATGTTCTTCCGTGGCAAGCGGGTCTTTGTTATCGGAGGCGGCAATTCGGCATGCGAGGAGGCGCTGTTCCTGGCCGACATTGCCAGCAGCGTGACCATCGTGCTGCGTCGCGATCAGTTCCGTGCGCCTGGTGGTGTTGTTCAGAAAGTACTCGAAAAGGATAATATTACAGTTAGGTACCAAACTAGTATTGTGGAGCTATCGGGCGAAGCCATGCCAACGACGATCACCTTTAAGGATAATGCATCCGGGGAAACTCATACCGAGTCATTTGAGCCCGGCTCATTCGGCATCTTTGTTTTTACGGGGACGCAGCCCCATACCGAGCTTGTTGAGCATCTAGTCGACCTGGCTCCCGACGGCGGCATTGTTACCGACGATTCGATGGCCACCCGTACACCTGGTCTATTTGCCGCTGGCGACATCCGTTCCAAGCGCTTACGCCAGGTTGTGACCGCCGTTTCTGATGGAGCCATAGCGGCAACCAGCGCATACGCTTTCCTTCGCGCATAAGTACGATAATATATCTTATGTAAGGTTGTTATCAATTTACTAAATGGCGGGACGAAGCATCAGTGCACTGTCCCGCCAATTTTCTTGGCGGCTATGTGGTATGCAAAACTAGATAACCTAGAATACAATATAGAAAACCTAGAATACAATATAGAAACGAACGGAGGCCTCTTATGAACCACGCTAAATACGTTATTCCGATGTCCGATTCGTCGGTCAGCATTAAGCCCGAGGATATTCAGCCCACGGTGCTACCCGATGCATTCATTCAGTCCGATATCGTGCGTAAACTCAATACGTTGAGTTTGCCGCGCTATAACCAGTTGCCCAATGTGACGCTCTACCGCGACCAGGTCATTGAGTATGTTGCGCTGTGGATGGAGCCGCTGTCCATTTGCGTTGAGCACCCTGTCATTACGCCATCGATGATCAATAACTACGTGAAGGTCGGCCTGGTGCCTGCTCCGGTCAAAAAGCAATATGGCCGCGAGCAGATTGCCCGCCTGATCGCTATCTGCCTCTTTAAGCAGGTGCTACCTATTGCTGCGGTGCAGGCACTCTTTAACATTCAGCGTTTGAGCTACGATGCCCCGACGGCCTTCGATTATGTGGTCGATCAGCTCGAGGCATCGATTCGTTCGGCGTTTTCCGTCGAGCAGACGCCGGTTCCCGATACGGCGCATCAGGTAACGCGTGAGTCGCTGCTTGTGCGCAGTGCGGTTTCATCCTTCGTTTCGAAGGCGTACCTGATGAGCTATCTAAAGTTTAATGGGTTTAATAGCTAGCCGACGTATAAAACGGGCGGAGCAAAGGGTCATCTGTCACTTTGTCCCGCCCGTATTTTTGCTTGGTTGGACGTTATTGGCCCGAAGCCACGCCCATGCCGTAGCCGATAATGAGCCCATGCATTTCGGCATAGTATGAATCTAGCCCGTTACAGGGCATGATGATAGTCTTGGAGCCTGGCCAGCGCTCCACAATTCGGCTGGCAAGTGCTTGGGCGCCTGCCTCATTCTCGACATGGTCGATAACGACCTCGCCGCCCGTAAAACCTTCGGCTTCCATGGTGTCGATGATCTTGTTGAGCATCTTCTTTTCGCCACGCGTGTGACCGACGAGTTCGATTTTACCGGCCTCGCTCGCCGTTCCCAAAATGCGGATATTGAGCTTGTTGGCAATGACGCCGGCTGCCTTAGGGATACGTCCAGCTTTGGCGAGGTTTTCGTAATTGCACAAACTGAAGAGGATTTTGCTGTTCTGCTCAAGGCTATCGAAGTATGCGCAAGCGTCCTCGAATGAGACATCCGGATTGCTTGCAAGATAGCGGTCGAACAGCAAGAAAATGAGGTCCATTTTGCCGCCAGCTGCGCGTGAATTGACTAGATGAATCTGTCGGTCGGGCTCCTCGGCAAGAACCATATCGCGAGCCGTGGCTGCCGCGTTGTAGCTGCCCGACACGCCCTCAGAGATCGGCATGCAGATGGTCTTGTCTGCCAATTTGAAGAGCTCGGCCCACTCCCCTACGCTGGGACAAGCGCTCGAAGAAGCGTTCGTCTCCGCCTGAACAGCGCAGTTGAGCTCATGTACATCGAGCGAAAGGTCATCGACGAATTCACGCTCCCCCACTCGAATTTTGAGGGGCGCAAATGCAAAGGTGGTATGGGGCGCGGTCGGTTGCCAATCGCGGAGGTTACAGCTTGAATCGGAGATAAGTGCCCAGCTCATAGAGGGTCCTTTCTAATTGTTCCTAAACAATTATAGCCTTCTTGCAAACCGAATGTACGGCTATCTAGTTTTGAATACTAGATAGCCGTACAAGATTAGAGACAAAAGAATAGACCTCGCGACTTTAAGCCACGAGGTCCACATTCACACGCTGTGTAAGATGACTTAGTAGCGCACGAAAATATAATTGTTGTTCATGCCGGCGGCAACGGAGCTGATGATGACGCCCGTTTTGTAGTCGGAAGCATGGATCATCTGACCATTACCGATATAAATGCCGGTATGGTGGGAGTTAACCACAACATCGCCGGGTTGCGGATCGGACACACGGGTCCAACCCATGAAGTCGACCGTGGTGCCCAGACGGCAGTAGCGTCCCGTGAGGCAATAGCTTACAAAACCGGAGCAGTCAAAGCTGTTCGGTCCAATGCCGCCCCAAGAATACGCATAGCCGAGCTTGCTGTAGGCGCGCGAAACAACGGAGCCACCATCAACAGACTGACTCGGTGCTGAAGGCGTGGGAGCCGGAGCGGGCGTGGGGGCAGGCTGCGGTGCGGGAGCCGGCGTGTTGCCGCCATTGTTGTTGTTATTGTTGGTCTGGCCGCCATTGTTGGTGTTCTCGGTCGTACCGGCGGTGTCGTTGCTCACCGTGGCCTTTTCGGCGGTGCTAGCATTAATGCCAGCCTGCAGCGCAGCGTTGGCCTCGGCCTCGGCAGCGAGCTCGGCCTGCAGCTGCGAATCCAGGGAGTTTACGACGTTCTGGGCTTCAGCCTGCTGGGCATTAAGCTCGTCGACCTTCTTTTGCGTGGTGGCGACGTTCTTCTCCTGCTCGGCCTGCTTATCGGTGAGCTGCTGCTTAAGCTCCTTGACCTCTTGAATGGTCTGAGCTTGCTTATCGGAAACTTTGCCGTAGTAGAACAGACGGTTGAGCATATCGCTCAGATCATCGACACCCGTCAAAACCTGAAGCAGGCTCAGACCGCCGGTTTTGTACTCGCCGGCGACATAGGTCGAGAGCTTGGCCTGACCATCGGCGATCTCCTGCTGCTTTTGCGTGATCTCGCCGGCAGTCTGATCGAGCGCCTGCGTCTGCGTGGCAAGCTCATCGTAAATCTGCTGGGTTTGGGTGCCGATCTGCTCGAGTTTCGTACGAGCAGCGGCAAGGTCGGATGCGGTATCGGCGTAGGCAGGAGCCGCGAGGCCCAAGCCCAAAACACAAGCGAGGGTTGCCGTAGCAGCGCAGCGTGCCATGTTTTTGTGCGTGTTTGCTGTGCGCATGTAGCTTCCTTTCCAGTAACTAAGGGTAACGGCTAGCCTACCGTCACCAGGCTAAAGAGCTCCACATCGTCATCAGACGGCGTGAGCTTCTCGCGCGGGTTGAGAAACGCAAGCTCAAGTATACAACCGTAACCGATAAGCTTTGCGCCCATATCTCGCACCAGTTTACCTGTTGCCTCGACGGTTCCGCCCGTCGCGACCAAGTCGTCCAGAATCAACACGGTATCTTTAGAGCTGATAGCGTCGGCATGGATCTCAATTGAATCGGTGCCGTACTCGAGCTCGTAGCTCTGGCTTACGGTCTCGCGCGGCAGCTTGCCCGGTTTACGTGCGGGAACAAAGCCGGCGCCAAGGGCTACAGCCACCGGTACGCCAACCATAAAGCCGCGAGCCTCGGGACCCACGACCTTGGTGATCCCCATGCCGGCAAAGTGCTCGGCGAGGGCATCGGTCATGGCTTTGAGCGCCTCGGGATTGCCAAAGAGCGGCGTGATGTCTTTAAAGACGACTCCGGGCTCGGGATAGTCGGGGATGTCGACGATCTGAGATTCGAAGTCGTACATTGCATGACCTTTCAATGAGTTGCCGAAATATCAGCAGCGGTTATTTGCCCGCGGTGACGGTGCCGGAGTGCGAAGGGGCGACGACCTTGAGCGGCTTTACGAGAGAATCCTCGTGCGAAGCAGGCGCGGCAGTTTCTTCGTTTTTGGCCTTGGTGGACTCGGAGCGAGCGATTTCCTCATCGAGTGCATCGATGTCGGCGTCCTCGACCACGGCGTTGAGCGACTCAAAAACGCGGTTTTTGAGCAGCGCGGTGTGCACGCCCTCCGTCAGGTCGTGAAGCTTCTTAAACGCACGCTCGAGCTTGGCGTCGCGCTCGTCATCGGAGGTATCCATGCCGAGCATGCTCACGAGCACCTGCTCAAACATCGAGGACTCGCGGTTGGCGGAAGACACGTACTGACGCAGGTTGCGCGGCTCGATATGGAAGCGTGACAGCTCGGAGCAGTAACGGATGATCGGAAAATCGCGACCATCGACGAGCTCACGATTCTGCGGACTCTTGATGATGCGAATAAGGTCGTTCTCGGCGAGCGAGCGGATAAACGAAATCTCGACGCCCAACATATCGGGAATGGTCTCGATGGGATGCAGCTTTTGTTTAGTCTCCTTGGGCTCCGTCTTGAGCGGAACATCGGACAGTAAGCCCACCTCGTAGGCGAGCGTTGACAGGTCCGTAGCGTTTTCCAAGCGCTGCTTAATCACGTTGAGCGGCATGTAGCGGGTCTTCTGCAGGTGCAGAATGACCTCCAGGCGATCAACGTCCTCCTTGGAGTACTGACGGTATCCCTTAGGCGTACGATGAGGGGTAATGAGCCCCTCATCCTCTAGAAATCTAATTTTTGAGTTCGAAAGATCGGGGTATGCGCCTCGAAGAAGGTTGACGACTTGGCCGATACTCAAATAGTTGCGTTCGGCCATGCCCTACTCACCGGTTTCGATGCGCTCCGGCGTGCTCTCGTGGTAGATGAGCGTAAACGTACCGATCTGGACGGATGAACCATCGTGCAGCGGGGCTGCATTGACGATGGCACCGTCGACCCAGGTGCCATTGAGCGAGCCCAAGTCCTCGATGCGAGCCTGGAGCCCCTCACGAATAATGCGCGCGTGGCTGCGCGAAACGGTCATGTCATTGAGGAAGATGCCGTTCGCAGGATCGCGGCCGATGGTGGTCACGTCGTCCTCGAGCTCAAAGGCGGCACCAGTCTGCGGACCCTTGACGATGGACAGAACGGGGGCGGTGATGCGCACGTTGGCCATGAGGTCGGGAACGGTGACGTCGCTTGAAGGCACGCGGAATACGCAGGTAGCGTCAGCAGTCTTATCATTCTGAGGCATATTGTTAACCATGTTGTCCATGACAACCCCTAACTTATCGCGGACGTGCCGCAAATAATGAACCGTACGTAATCATACCCCAACGAATCAGTCTTCGATTTCAGGGTTCAGAAAGTCGATGTCCTCGTCCTCGGGATGCGCGAGAGCCTGTTTAATGGCCACTCCGCCCTTAATGGAATAGATGACAGCCGTGAGCATGGAGAAGATCACGCCGCCGTACACAAAGAAGATGCCGAGGGGCACCGAGCTTCCGTTGAGGCCCGGGAAGGCCGTAAGGGTTGAAGGTAAAAGATGCAGGCCGTCAATAACGGGGAACCCGAGCAGCATGAGCGAGAAGCCGGTCATGAGCAGTGCAGTGGCAATCTTTCCGGGAAAGACGACATCGATGGGGCGACGGTGATAATGACGAACGATAAGCGTGCCGATGCCCAGATAGATGTCGCGGCCAATAATGAGCACGCAGACCCAGATGGGCAGCTCTCCGCGGACCACCAGCCCAAGTACGCCGGTGAACAGCAGCGCACGGTCGCAGATGGGATCCATGACCTTGCCGAGCCACGAGACCGTCTTGGTCATGCGGGCGATCTGACCGTCCATCCAGTCGGTAGAGGCGGCAACGGCGTAGATAACGATGGCGATGACGCGGTTGTTATCCGTCACAAACAGGTACAGAAATACCAGGGTGAGGATCAGGCGCGTAAAGGTGATGAAATTGGAGATCGTAAAGATCTTATTCGACGGGTAATCGGAAGTGCCGATAAGCTCCTTTTTGATCTTCTTTTTGATGCCCACAGGACTCCCCCGCTGGTTAACGACAAAACTTTCGATACTATACCCGTTCCGGCGATGTCTATCCAGCGTAAGCATAGAGAGTCCAGACATATGGAGGATGCTACTGGGTTGTGCGGGATTCTGCATTTGTGTACATCAGCCTCCAAATATGACATTTTTCGGCATCTTTGATGGCTGATGTACACGTTTTGATTCGGTGATTACATCTATCGGGAAAGTTGTTGCCTTAAGCAAATTAATCATGATGTGCGGGTCGAGAAGGGTTGGCGCCAAAAGAGCCCAACGGCCGTTACGGCTTCGTTAGAAACGCGCCCCACCATGGATGGTGAACCCGAAAGGTAAGGCGCGCGGGCACGGCGACTCGGCCCGCGCGCCCGGAAGAGAAAGGATAAACCCATGGGTTACATGCTCGAGACGCGCGGGCTCACCAAGCGCTTCGGCCGCGGCGACCAGGCGCAGGACGCCGTGGCCGACGTGAGCCTTCATATCCGCGAGGGCGAGGTGTACGGGCTGCTCGGTCCCAACGGCGCCGGCAAGTCGACAACGCTCAAGATGATCTGCGGGATGCTGCGGCCGACGGCCGGGGAGATCCTCTTTGCCGGGCACGCCTGGCGCCGCGAGGACCTCTACGCAATCGGCAGCCTCATCGAGGAGGCGCCGCTCTACCCCAACCTCACCGCGCGCGAGAACCTGCGCGTGCGCACCACGCTGCTGGGCCTTCCCGAGAGCCGCATAGATGAGGTGCTCGCCGCCGTGGACCTCGCGGACACCGGGAAGAAGCGCACCGGGCGCTTCTCGATGGGCATGCGGCAGCGCCTGGGGCTCGCGCTGGCGCTGATCGCCCGGCCACGCCTGCTCGTGCTCGACGAGCCCACCAACGGCCTCGACCCCATCGGCATCGAGGAGCTGCGCGACCAGATCCGCGGCTTCGCGGCGGCGGGTACGACGGTGATCGTCTCGAGCCACATCCTCTCCGAGGTGCAGCAGATGGCGGACACCATCGGCATCATCTGCGGGGGGCGCCTCGCCTACGAGGATGCGCTTCGTCCCGGGCAGGACCTCGAGGAACTCTTCATGAGCTTCTGCCGGGAAGGGCGACGAGCGCGCGGGGAGGTGGCGGCATGACGGGCGAGAAAGGCGGCCTGCTCGCGGGCCTGCGCGCCGAGGCCCTGAAGTCGCGCCACGCGGCACCGGTTCGCCTGGCCGTGCTCATGGCGCTGCCGATGCCGCTGCTCGGCGCGATGCCCTACCGGGGCGTGCAGATCTTTAGCGCGTGGAACTACTGGTACGCGCTCTTCCTGCCCGTGTCTCTATCGCTTGTGGTGGCGTGCGTCGCGCGGGCGGACGCTCGCACGCGGATGCGGGGGCTTCTGGGCCTGGGCTTCCCGCTCGGGCGAGCCTGGTGGGCCAAGGCGCTCTGGTGCCTCGCTCTTTGCACGCTCTCGAACCTCGTGGTCTTCGGCATCTACCTCGCGGGATCGGCGTTCTCCTCGCAGGGTCTCACGGCCGCGGGCACGCTCACGATGCTCCTCTGCGCGCTCGCCAACACGGTGACCGCGGCGTGGATGATCCCCGCAGGGCTCTTCCTCACGGCGCGGCTCGGCAT
This sequence comes from uncultured bacterium, assembly GCA_905215905.1. GTDB lineage: Bacteria > Actinomycetota > Coriobacteriia > Coriobacteriales > Coriobacteriaceae > Collinsella. Next base: position 31,289 of record CAJMRI010000024.1, read on the forward strand.
GCTCGCGGGCATCTTCTGCCCGCTCGCCGCGCAACTCGTAGGTGGGTTCGCCTGGTCGTTGGTGCCACTGCCGCAGCTCTTTCCGCCGTCGGCGAACATGGTCATCCCCACGAGCTTCATCCCCGTGCTGCCGAGCGGCGAGCCGCTCGCGGCGGACATGGCGCTCGGCGGGGCGCTCATGGCGGACGGCATGCTCACGCTGGCGGGCCTTGCGGTCTGCGCGCTCGCGTTCGCCGCGCTCACGGCGGCGGGCGCGGCCTGGTTCGCGCGCTCCGAGGAGAGGTGATGTCCATGACACGACTCTCCGACCCGACGCCGCGCATGACTCTCCCGCGGGCCCTGCTCTCCGAGGCCCTGCGCCTGGCGCGCTCCCAGCTCGCGGCGGTGCACCTCGCCTGCGGCCTGGCGGCCGGTCTTGCCTGCGGCGAGTACTTCTCCGTAACCCGATGGGACCCGGCGCTGGGCGCGGACGCCTACGCTCAGTTCCTCGGCGCCCTCATGCCGCTCATGTCCGCCATCGTCTGCGGGCTCGCCGTGGACGAGGAGCGCGCTGCCGGGCGCCTCACCAACCTCACGGCGGTCCCCTCGCGAGGGCGCGCCGTCGCGGCGAAGCTGCTCGCCCTTGCGGCGCTCGGCGCGGGCGCGCTGGCCGTGGCGCTCAGCGTGTTCGGGGGCGCGCTCGCCGTCGCCGGAC
>CAJMRI010000025.1:0-30244 GCA_905215905.1 uncultured bacterium
TCGATGCCGCAGGCAAGGTAGTCCATGACCATGTTGTACACGTTGTCCTGGATGTTATCGGTGCTGTCGCGGTCGGTGATGACCTGGTAGTCGGCGATGAGCACGTTGGTGTGCACGGCCATGTCCTGCAGCTCGACACGGCTCTTGAGCGTGCCGAAGTAGTGGCCGAGGTGCAGGCGGCCGGTGGGGCGGTCGCCGGTGAGCATGGTGTACTTCTCGGGGTGCTGCGGCAGGTCGGCGCGGATCTGGTTGCTGCGCTCGAGGCTGACCTCATAGCTGAGCTCGTTGGGCATGCTGTCTCCTTTTGGGTTGAGTGCCCGGCCGGCATTGTCGGTCTTGGTTGAAGATGAAGCTACCAGAGAAACGGCGTCTCTTGCCGGAATCAACGATGGTTTTCGCCGTGTCGTCCCGCAGGGTCGTTTCCCTTCTTGGGAAGGAGCCCCTCGATATGCTCGAGCCGCTCCTCATGGGCCACGTGCGCCGCGCGCTCCTCGGCGGCGAAAGCGGGGTCTTCGGGCGTGACGGTCTCATCTCGCTGAGTCTTGGGATTGTAGTGGTGACGCAGTACTGGCTCAAACAGGTGCAGGCGCGCGGCGAATAGCGCCGAGCACGCGAACAGCAAGAGGAAGATCACCACGCGGGCTCCCACGGGGACCTGGTTGATCACCATGGCGCCGAGGGAGAGCAGTAGACACCATGCGTAGATGAGCAGGACCGCCTGGCGCTGGTCGTAGCCCTCCTGGATCAGGCGATGGTGGATATGGCCCTTGTCGGCCTCACCCATGTGGACCTTAATTACCCTGAGCACGTGGTGGGCATCCCCGCCGAGGAGATGAAGGCCAAGCTCGACGCACACGACCTTAAGCTCAACGGCACGGCTATTCGCTTTCGCAGCGATTTTATCAATGGGGACCTGGGCAACCAGGATCCCGCGCTCGCTGGAGAGGCGCTTAAGCTCTGCTATGAGGCCTGCGATTACTGTCGCACCTGCGGCGGCGATACCGTGACGATCTGGCTCGGCCACGATGGCTTCGACTACAGCTTCCAGATCGACTACACCCACGTGTTTGACAACCTCGTTAAGGCGTTCCAGGCGGTCTGCGACTATGCGCCCGACCTGCAAATCTTCATCGAGTACAAGCCCTATGAGGAGCGCAGCTACGCCTATATCGATACGATGGGCCTCACCGGCATGATCCTCAACGCGGCGGACCGCGAGAATCTGGGTGTCACGCTCGATTACTGTCACATGCTCATGAAGCACGAGAACCCCGCGATGGCTACCGATATCTTCGGCCGTGCCGGCAAGCTCTACGGCATTCACCTCAACGATGGTTACGGCGTGATGGACGACGGACTCATGATTGGCATGGCTACGCCTGTCAAGATGCTCGAAATGCTCTTCTATCTCGAGAAGTACGCCTTTGACCGCGCCGTCTACTTCGATACGTTCCCGATTATCGAGGATGCGGAAGGGGAGTGCGCTCATAACCTCGTTATGATGAAGCTTATGAATGACGCCCTGGAAAGCGTGGGCCAGGAAAAGATTCAGTCCGTGATCGATGCAAACGATGCGCTTGCAGCGGCCGCGCTCGTGCGCGAGCTCTTCTGCACGATGGGGGGTAATCATTATATGAAACGCGATTGGGAAGCTACTGCCAAGGGCATTCTTGCCGCCGTGGGCGGCCCCGAGAACATCTCGGGCATGACGCACTGCGCCACTCGTCTTCGCCTGAACCTACGCGACGATTCCAAGTGTGACGACGCGGCCGTCAAGGAGGTCGACGGCGTGGTCAACACCGTCAACTCGGCCGGCCAGTATCAAGTGCTGATCGGCACCGAGGTGCCCAAGCTCTATGAGAAGTTCGAGCCGCTCGTCAAGGGCTCGGGCGCCGAGGTCTCCACGAGCACCTCCTCCGATGAGGGTATCGTCTCCAGGATCTTCTCTGCTATCTCGGGCGTCTTTGCTCCGCTGCTGCCCGCCATGGCCGGCTCCGGTATCCTCCGTGGCCTGCTAATCCTTGCGGTTCAGCTTGGCCTTATCACCGAGGGCACGGGTACCTACACCATCCTCTACACCCTCTCGATGAGCGTGTTCTACTTCCTGCCGGTGCTTCTAGGCTTCTCCTCGGGCAAACGCTTCGGTGCGAGCCCGTACCTGTCGGCTCTGATCTGCGCCTGTTTGCTCTATCCCGATTTTATCGGCTTGATGGGCGATGCGGGCAACGGCGCCATGAGCGAGTTCTTCGGCATCCCCGTGGTGCTCATGAGCTACAACTCCACCGTTATCCCGGCCATCATCGCCATCTGGGTTTACTCGTTCCTCTATAAGTTCCTGGATGAGCATGTGCCCGAGACTCTCAGGCTCGTCGTGCTCCCCGCGGTCTCGCTGATCATCATGGTTCCCGCCACTATGCTCGTGATTGGTCCCTTGGGCGTCTATGCCGGCGAGGGCATTGCCTTCGTGGTTAACTGGCTCATCGCCCGCTCCAACGTACTTGCTGGCATCCTGGTGGGCGGCGGCTGGTCCGTGCTCGTCTCGATGGGTATTCACTGGGCCGTCAACCCTATCATGATCAACAACATCGCTTCCAACGGCTTCGACTACATTTGCCCGGCCACCTTTGCCTGCAACTTTGCCGTTATCGGCTGCGCCCTCGGCGTCTTCCTCAAGGCCCGCGACCAGAAGCTCAAGAGCTTTGCTATGACCGGCGCCGTGACCATCTGCCTCTCTGCCATCATCGAGCCCACGCTCTTTGGCATGCTCCTCAAGAATAAGAAGCTCTTCCTGGCTCAGATTATCGGCGGTGCCTGCGGTGGCGCGTTCCTCGGCGTTTTCAAGGTTGTCACCACTGCCTTTGTCTTTGGCTCCGTCACCACGTTCCCGGCCTTCGTCTCCTCCGATCCGATGAACTTCGCCTTCGCCATGATCGGTATGGTTGTCTCGGCTGTTGTCGTCGGCGTGCTCGGCTACATCTTCACCGGTAAGGACGATCAGCTCGCCTAGTCTTGCTTTGAGGCCCCACACCATGTGTCCAAGGCTAAGACCGACTTCCATCTAATAAAGGGTCGCTGTTTATATCGCAGCGGCCCTTTTTTGCTTTTGATTGACATGATTGGAGTAAACTTTGAAAACAGATGAAAAGGACGGAACGCCGATGATTCCGTATGAGCGCATGAACTGATTCTCAATAAGCTTAAGGAGGTCGATCTGCTCAAGATCGACGAGCTCGCGGCCTTTATGCCCGATGTGTCGATGTCTACGCTTCGCCGTGACCTCAAAGAACTTGAGAAGCGGGGGAGCATCGAGTATCTGACCGGCGGCGCGGTTAAGTTGCATTCCGCGGCTCACGAGGCGAGCGTTTTTGAGAAGGGTGCGCAGCGGAGCAGCGAGAAGGACCTGATCGCGCGTTGTGCGGCGGCGGAGGTCGAGGACGGTGAGACGGTCTATGTCGACTCCGGTACCACCGCGATGGCGCTCCTGAGCCTGCTCGTCGACAAGCCGGTGACTATCTACACCACCAACGGCTATGCATGTTGGTTTACGGGCGAGCTTGCTGCTAAGGTGGTGGTAATTGGCGGCGACTTCAACCCCGTTACCTGCTCGCTCACCGGTCCTATGGTTGAGAGCGCGCTGCGCGAGCTGTACTTTGACCGGGCGTTTATAGGTGTCAACGCGGTGGACGAGGACCGCGGCATCATGACGCCAGGTTATCCCGAGGCTATCAAAAAACGTATCGTGATGCAGAATTCCCAGGCGAGTTACGTACTCGCCGATAGCTCCAAGTTCCACGTGTTTTCAAATGTAAAGGTGTGCGACCTGGAGGGCTTTACTGTTATTTCCGACAAGCGCGACGCCAAAATCGGCGAACGCGTCAAAATGATCACGGCCTAGGACACTGGGGCATCGCATCTTGCCCTCAAGCCGTTGCCCACGTAACGAAGCGTGAGGCAAACGTGCGCCCCATTCCTGATTTGGGGACTAGCTTAGTTCGTCGGCTACTTGGTGCTCGTAGAAGGCTTCGATTACGGCGTTGAAGTCGCGGGCGAAGTCTTCCATGGTTCCGCGCCAGGTGGCGAGTCCCGGCTTTCCCTGGCCAACATAGGCAGTTTGGATACCGCAGGCGGGACTGGGGAAGTCGCGCTTGGGGTCGTTGCCTACCATAAGGACCTCGTGCGGCTCGAGCCCCATTGCCTGCAGCTGCTCGAGGTAATAGGTGGCATCGGGCTTGCAGCGGGTGGCATTTCCCATGTGCGTCACGAGCTCAAAGGGGGCGTCGGCCAGGTCGCCCCAGCCCATACGGCACTCAATAGCCCCCTGGGGAAAGCTGGGGTTGGTGAAAAGCGCACAGCGCAGCCCTGCGTCCTGTACGGCCTGGAGTGCGGCGTGTGCGCCCGGCATGGCATGGGCGTTGATGACGTCGTCATTCTTGTACGGAAGAATCTCACGGTCGTAGTAGGTAAGCACCTCGTAGATGAGGGGGTCGGAGAGGCATATGCCACACCTGCGCTCGACCTCGGTCTGGTAAAACTCAAGATTGGTGCGATTGTCCGCACCGCTGCGGCGATTGGCGTTGAGATCGACTAGGATAGTGCCCAGGCGCGCCATCGTACCGCCGCGGCTGCGACGTCCGATGTCCGCGAGCATCGACGATACATCCTTAAAATAGCGAAGGATGAATGCGTTGAGGTTGATGCTAAGAAGCGTCTCGTCCATATCGAAAACGACTGCTTTGAGCACGCGGGCGCCTTTCTCGAAAAATCGTTCCAGAATCGTATGTCTGGGATACTTTACCCCAAAGCCGTATATCTAACTGCTTATCGTCAACTTGTGGAGACAGCCGTCCATAAGATTGCGAAAAAGTCTCCATACGGGTAAAAAATCGCAGTTCACGCTTGAAATCGAAGTGATTTCCCCGTAACCTATACGAACGTGATTGCATAAGCGTCACATTAGTATCTGTCGGCTCCCGAGTGTTCCTAAACGTTGTGTGCTTGTCGCACCCTTCTGTAGGTCCTAGCAATCGGGGCCCCGTAGTTCGAAAGGGGTCCACCTTTGAGTGAGATTCAGAACTCGTCCATTTTCTCTCTTGACGATGTCAACGAGGAGGAGATGAACAACCTCATCGACGGTACGATTACCGACTTTGATGAGGGCGATCTCGTTAACGGCACTGTCGTTAAGATCGAGCATGACGAGGTGCTCGTTGACATCGGATTCAAGTCCGAGGGCGTTATCCCGGTCCGCGAGCTGTCCATCCGCAAGGACGCTAACCCTGCAGACATCGTTGCACTCGGTGATCCCATCGAGGCTCTGGTTCTCCAGAAGGAGGACAAGGACGGTCGTCTGGTCCTGTCCAAGAAGCGTGCCGAGTACGAGCGTGCTTGGAACCGCATCGAGGAGAAGTTCAACTCCGGCGAGAACGTCGAGGGCGAGGTTATCGAGGTTGTCAAGGGCGGCCTGATCCTCGACATCGGCCTGCGTGGCTTCCTGCCCGCTTCCCTCGTCGACCTCCGTCGCGTCAAGGACCTCACCTCCTACATGGGCACCCGCATCGAGGCCCGCGTCATCGAGATGGACCGCAACCGCAACAACGTTGTCCTCTCCCGTCGCGTCGTGCTTGAGGAGTCCCGTAAGGCCGAGCGCTCCGAGATCCTGTCCAAGCTCAAGTCTGGCATGCGTCTCCAGGGCACCGTTTCCTCCATCGTCGACTTCGGCGCCTTCGTCGACCTCGGCGGTATCGACGGCCTCATCCACATCTCCGAGCTCTCCTGGAACCACGTCAACCATCCTTCCGAGGTTGTCAAGGTCGGCCAGGAGGTCGAGGTCGAGGTTCTCGACGTCGATCTCAACCGCGAGCGCATCTCCCTGGGTCTCAAGCAGACCACCGAGGATCCGTGGCGCGCACTGGTCAAGAAGTACCCCGTCGGCGCTATCGTCGAGGGCACTGTGACCAAGCTTGTCCCGTTCGGCGCTTTCGTCGATCTGGGCGAGGGCATCGAGGGCCTGGTGCACATCTCCGAGATGGCCAACAAGCACGTCGATCAGCCTTCTCAGGTCACCCATGTGGGCGACAAGGTTCAGGTCAAGGTCATGGAGATCGACCTCGACCGTCGTCGTATCTCCCTGTCCATGAAGTCCGCTGCTGAGACTCTGGGCGTCGAGATCGAGGTTACCCCGCTGCCTTCCGAGAAGAAGGACGAGGAGACCGACGCCGAGTAAATCGGTTTGACGATCACTTGTTTTAAGGGATCCGTCCGTAATGGACGGGTCCCTTTTTGCATTTGCTGCTGATGCGCGCGATGCTGCTCGTGCGCAATGATGTCCGGGCTGTCCACAGGCTATTGGGTTGTCGGTGCATGAAAAATGCCGACATCCCGCCTCGGGGAGGAGGCGGGAACACACCGAGTAGACGGAGGGGTGCGGAGCGCGGTCGCGTCTCGACTGACGACGTTGCCCATCGACGACCCTATTGTACTGCATGGGCGCTTCTTGGTTTATCGTGTCGAACGCTTGTGTTGTGCCATTGCCTGCGGCAACGGTGTGCTACACTCTTGCACTGCTGAGTGGGCCAGACGGTCGCGCGATGTGCTGCTTGCGGCACGCGTGAGGAAAGTCCGGGCTCCAGAGGGCGGGATGCCGGCTAACGGCCGGGCGGAGTGATCCGACGGAAAGCGCCGCAGAAAAGAAGACTCCCACCTGCGCCGCAAGGCGTAAAGGGAAAAGCTGAAACGGTGGTGTAAGAGACCACCAGCGTCGTGGCAACACGGCGGCTTGGCAAGCCCCATCCGGAGCAAGCGCGAATAGGAACGCTATGGGCCGGCCCGGTCCGCGTTCGGGTAGCGTGCGTGGAGCTGCACGGTAACGTGCAGACAAGATAAATGACCGTTCACGACAGAACCCGGCTTATAGGCCCACTTGGCATTTTTGTTACCCTGACAATCGGTACGGCCTTTGCCGTATTATTGAAGCTGTTCGTTGCTGCGCTTTATTTTGTTGAGGGGCTTTGTTGGACAGCTATTTTACTCTGCAATCGAATATTGAGGCTTCGGGCGAGTTTGTGGACCGCAAGAGCCGGTTTATTGCCCAGCTGGTCCATATTGAGTCCGAGGACGAGGCGAATGCCTTTATCGAGATGGTTCGCAAACGTCATTACGACGCTCGACACAATGTTCCCGCGTGGATTTTGGTCGATGGACGCGAGCGCCAGAGCGACGATGGTGAGCCGAGCCGCACGAGCGGTATGCCGACGCTCGAGGTGTTGCGCGGTGCGGAGCTCAAAAATGTTTGCTGCGTAGTGACGCGCTATTTTGGCGGCACGCTGTTGGGGCCGGGCGGCCTGGTTCGCGCCTATACTGCGGCGACGCAAGCGGCGGTGGCCGCGGCTCAGGAGGCCGGGCAGATCGTCGAGATGACGAGTGTCGTGCCTGTTGACGTGCATGTGGCCTATCCGCAGTATGAGCAGGTGCTTCGCTTGGCCCAGGATTCCGGTGCCAAGGTTTCGGATACCGAGTACGCGGATGCCGTGACACTTCATTTGGTGTTTAAGGCGGGGGAGCAGGAGTCGTTTTGCGCTAAGATGCGCGAGCTTATGGCGGGGCGCGAGGAGATTGAGGTCAGCACTCCCGAATTTGCCGAGTTCTAACGGCGACGGCCGGCGTGCTTTTGGACGGATCCCAAGCACACCGACCGTCGTTTTATGTCGCTGCCGTTTACTCGGCGAGCTGCTTTAGTACATCACAGGCGATTTCGACGGCATCGTCGATGCAACCGGGACAGCTGCGGAGCGGACCCTTGTCCGATCCGATGCCCTTGAGCGTGCCGCAGACGGTCGTCGTGTTCTTCTCGCCAAAGCGCTTGGCAATCTCGCGCGACAGTTTGTAGGTCTGGCCCTTGGTCTTGGGGTTTTCCATGCCATCGCTCATTACAAAGCCCATGATGGCCACGGCGCCCGAGATGGCACCGCAAGTTTCGGTCATGCCGCCCATGCCGGCGCCAAAGCCCTCGGTGAGGGTAAAGGCGACCTGGGGGTCGAGCCCGACGGCGGGCGCGAGCGTGCAGGCGACGGCCTGCGCGCAGTTAAAGCCGCGGGCGTGGTATTCGGCAGCCTGAGCCTGGCAGGTGGCAGTGTTGAGCTGAGTGGTATCAATCTGCTTCATCGGTGTCTCCTTGATTGCGGTGTACCCGCCTATGGTACCCTTGCTGGCGCATTCGCTTATCGAGACCGCAGTGCATATCTCATTGTTTTTCGCCATCGAACACTTTCTTAAGATTTGGGACAAATAAACCTGATTAATTTGTCCCATAACCTATCGGCGGGATGGGTTGAGAGGGGTGCGGGGTAGCGGTATCGTAAACCGAATAAAAACAAAACCCAAGTAAGGGAGTTGGATATGAGCGAGCAGACCATCGGAACTACATGTGTTCAGGGCGGCTATCATCCGGGCGATGCGGAGCCGCGCCAGGTGCCCATCTACCAGTCCACCACGTGGAAGTACGACACGTCCGAGCACATGGGCAAGCTGTTTGACCTGGAGGAGTCGGGCTACTTCTACAGCCGCCTGCAGAACCCCACGTGCGATCTGGTCGCTGCCAAGATCTGCGAGATGGAGGGTGGTACCGCGGCGATGCTCACGAGCTCGGGCATGGCTGCGAACTTCCTCGCGATCTTTAACGTTGCCGGTGCCGGCGATCACGTGGTCGCAAGCTCTGCCATCTACGGCGGTACCTACAACCTGCTCGCCCACACCATGGGTCGTATGGGCGTCACCTGCACCTTTGTTGCCCCCGACTGCACCGATGAGGAGCTCGAGGCCGCCTTTAAGCCCAATACCAAGCTCGTCTTTGGCGAGACGATTGCCAACCCCGCCCTTGCCGTGCTCGATATTGAGCGCTTTGCCAAGGCCGCGCATGACCACGGCGTGCCGCTGATGGTCGACAACACCTTCCCGACGCCCGTGATGTGCCGTCCCTTTGAGTGGGGCGCCGACATCGTCACGCACTCTACCACCAAGTACATGGATGGGCATGCGGCCTACCTGGGTGGCGTGATCGTCGACCACGGCCAGTTTGACTGGATGGCCCATGCAGACAAGTTCCCGGGTCTCACCACGCCCGACGAGAGCTATCACGGCGTGACCTATGCCGAGAAGTTCGGTCGCGAGGGTGCCTTCATTACCAAGGCAACCGCTCAGCTCATGCGCGACCTCGGCCCCATGCAGAACCCGCAGGCGGCCTTCTTCCTGAACAGCTCGCTCGAGAGCCTGCATGTACGCATGCCGCGTCATTGTGAGAACGGCCTGGCCGTTGCCAAGTTCCTGCAGAGTCATCCCAAGGTGCGCTTTGTGAGCTATCCGGGCCTGGAGGGCGATAAGTACTATGACCTGGCTCAGAAGTACATGCCCAACGGTACCTGCGGCGTCGTGAGCTTTGGCTTTAACGGTGGTCGCGCGGCGGCCGAGACCTTTATGAAGAGCCTTAAGCTCGCCCAGATCGCCACGCATGTGGCAGACGCCCGCACCTGCTGCCTGCATCCCGCTAACGCCACGCATCGCCAAATGAACGATGAGGAGCTCATCGCCTGCGGCATCTCCGCCGACATGGTGCGCCTGTCGTGCGGCCTCGAGGACACGGCCGATCTGATTGCCGACCTTGAGCAGGCGCTCGAGCAGTGCTAGGCTAGCGTTCGCACAAGTCGCCGATGCTGGCAGAAAGCTTCGGCGACCTTTAGTTCCGATTCCGTAGGCGGGACCCCAATCGCGACTGTTCGCAGGCGATTGGGGCCCCGTTTTTGCGTTGCACCACTCGAAAGGATGGATATGGAGAAAACTGCAGAGCAGCTGCGCCGCGAGCACATTGCCCTTGAGGGCGACACCCATGGCAAGAACAAGTGGGCGATTCTGTTTACCGTGCTCATCATGACGTTTATGGTGTGTCTGGATTCGACCGTCGTGACCGTGGCGCTGCCCGTGATACAAAAGGAGCTGGGTGTGGGCCTCGATCGCATTCAGCTGGTAAGCTCGGTGTATCTGCTTGCGACATGCGTGGCTATGCTGCCGTTTGGCCGCTTGGGCGACGTGCGCGGCAAGGTGGGCGTATTCCAGCTGGGCGTAATCGTTTTTACGGCCGGCTCGCTGCTTTGCGGCCTTTCGAGTTCGCTCGAAGTTCTTATTCTGGCACGCATTGTGCAGGGCGTCGGCTGCGCGGCGGCCATGGCTAACAACATGGGTATCATCACCGAGTCGTTTCCGGCGCGCGAGCGCGGTCGTGCCATGGGTATTCTCGCGACCTTCGTGGCCCTCGGCATGATGTGTGGCCCCGTGCTGGGCGGCATGCTGGTGGCAAGCTTTCCCTGGGAGAGCATCTTCCTCATCAACCTGCCCATTGGCGTCATCTCGTTTATCGTGGGGCTCTATACGCTGCCGCATGTTAAGCCGGAGGCTGGCGAGCGCCCCATGTCCCTGATCGAGGCTGCTCGTCGCTGCTTTGCAAATTCGGCCTTCACCATCAACCTCGCCTGCATGCTCATCGTGTTCGTTGGTATTGGCGCATCCGAGTTTATCCTGCCGTTCTATTTTCAGGACGCCCACGGCTTTGGTTCCGACATCTCTGGACTACTCTTTTTGGCGTTGCCGATGGTGAATGCCTTTATCGGCCCGCTTTCGGGTACGGTTTCGGACCGTGTTGGCTGCGAGGGCCCCACGGCGGTCGGCCTGGGTGTGTACGTGTGCGGTCTCTTTGCGGTGAGCACGCTCAACGAGCATTCCTCCATCCTTGTGATCGTGTGCTGCGTCGCATTTATGTCGCTCGGTACGTCGATTTTCCAAAGCCCTAACAACTCCCTGTATATGGGTTCGGCCCCGCGCGAGGCGCTCGGTTTTGCGGGCAGCTTGGGCAGTTTGGCGCGCTACGCTGGCATGGCATTCGGCATTACGGTGGCGTCGCATATCCTGTATGGGCAGATGAGCGTGGCGATGGGCGAGGCCGTAACCAGTTTCGTTGCAGGCCGTCCGGATGTATTCCTATTCGGTTTTCGCTCGGTGTTCTACGTGCTTATGGCTGTGGCCGCTGTGGGTTTTGCGCTCGCCATGGTGCGTTTGGTGAGGATGCGCGCCCGCCATTAGCGTGTTGGGAGGCTGCCTGCCACGTATTCGCGCCGTCCCAAAAAGACTGGTTTGTGGTGCGATGCGGCTTGTGGGACAGGCGGGGGTCGGTCCGTGGTAGACTATCGAACAACGTTTATTAATCGCGCGGTATCGTTGCCGCGAGAAGGGGTTGCGCCATGCAGGAGCTTGAGGATCGTATTCGCCATGACGGCATCGTAAAGGCCGGTAACGTCCTTAAGGTTGATGCCTTCCTCAACCACCAGTGCGACGTTGAGCTGTTCGACCACATGGGCGCCGAGTGGGCCCGTCTGTTCAAGAATGTTGAGATCAACAAGATCCTGACGATTGAGGCTTCGGGCATTGGTATGGCTTGCATTGCAGCCCAGCACTTTGGCGGCGTGCCGGTGGTCTTTGCCAAGAAGGCCCAGTCCATTAACCTCGACGGCGAGCAGTATGCCACGACCATCTACTCCTTTACCAAGCAGAAGGAGTACCCGGTCATCGTTGGCAAGCGTTTCTTGTCCGAGGGCGACAAGGTCCTGATCATCGACGACTTCTTGGCCAACGGCTGCGCGCTCGAGGGTCTTATCAAGATCTGCGAGGCTGCGGGTGCCGAGGTGTCCGGTATTGGCATTGCGGTGGAGAAGGGCTTCCAGGGCGGTGGCGATAAGCTCCGCGAGCGCGGCTTCCGCGTTGAAAGCCTAGCCCGTATCGCCGATATGGACTGCGATACCGGCGAGATCACCTTCGCCTAAGCCCGCAACACAAGCGATTGGTATGCGATGTGACAAAGGGACTTTCCCTTTGTCACATTTTTTATGAGGGGAGGTGTTGATATGGATGAGAACAAGATGGGATGGCGTGAGTATGCGCGCTATGCCGCGATGGCGGCCGAAGAGTTGGCGCGCGATTGCGAGGTTCAGGTGTTTCGCGCGACGGGTCCGGGCGGACAAGGCGTGAACACGACGGACTCGGCGGTGCGCATGAAGCACGTGCCCACAGGGATTACCGTGACGGCGCGCGAGAGCCGCAGCCAGTTCCAAAATCGCGCGAGCTGCCTGCGCAAGCTGCGCGCCGAGCTCGAGCGTCGCGGGCGTCCACCGCGCCGACGCGTAAAGACCAAGGTGCCCCAGCGCTCTCGCCAGCGCAGGCTCAATGACAAGCACTTCAACGCCATTAAAAAGGCCAACCGTCGCAAGCCGGGCAGCGACGAGTAGTCGTTTGTTCCACTGGCCTTGCTAGCGGGTAGGGTGCCAAACTTGGAGAGCGCTGCCGAGGACGTCGACCTCGATGCGCGAGGCGACAACGGGCTCGCCGTCGGCCTGGATGGGGTAGTCGGGCCCCTCAAAGGTGAGCTCGGCATGGCGGCAGCGGCGCATGCGTACCGGCGGAAGCTTGGTGTGGTGGCCGTCTTTGGCCGAAAGGAACATAGGCAGGGCAACCGCGCGAGGGACGGGGCCACAGGCGTAGCAGACGTCGAGTATGCCATCGCAGGGATCGGCATCGGGGCAGATGCGATAACCCGAGCCATACGTGGGGCCCAGCTGAATCGCCATGATGATCGCCCTCACGCGCTCGGCGGGCGCGCCGTCAAAGCTGACCGTCATGGGGTAGTTGCGATAGCGCAGGCCAAACTGCTCAAGTCCCGAGAGGGTGTAGAGCGGAGCGCCCGTCAGGCCGGTCTTTTTGCGCAACTCGGTGGTGCCCAGGCCGATGGCGGCATCGATGCCGACCGAAAGCGTCTGGTCGTAGTACTCAACGGTAGCCTCGCCGCTGCCGCTCGCAGGGCTCCACGAGCGAATGCGCCCGATGTCCTGACGCTGCAGCTCGCAGGTGAGCAGCGCGCCATAATCCTTGCCGGAGAAATCGTCGATGCCGAGCGTCTGGGCAAAATCGTTGCCGGAGCCCACGGGCAGGACGGCAAGAGCGGGGCGGGCGTCCTCCTTTTGCGTCATAAGCCCGTTGACGACCTCGTGAATCACGCCGTCGCCGCCGAGTGCGATAACGGTGCGATAGCCCTGAGCCTGTGCGGCCAGCTCCTTGGCGTGTCCCATACGCTCGGTCAACACCAGGTCAAACTGGGATGCGCGTGCAGTCATGTCCAAAAAGCGTTGCAGGCGCTCGGCAACTTCGCGTGCCGCACCCGACTGGGCGGCTGGGTTGGCGATGATGAGCGTGCGACCAAAATCAGTTGCGTGCATGGGGCGACTCCCGGCGTATAACGTGACGGTGCGGTCGCGCTCGGGTCGAATTGCCCCCGATTGTGGCTGCACGGCGAATACTAACGTCTACTCTATCAGGTCGTTGTGGCGCTCGATAGCCTCTGCCACCGTGCCGCCCTCGTCCACGATAAGCGAGCGTCGCTTAGGGGACACAATACGCTGTGCGGGATACACGCCACGGTGGCCGCCGGCAAGGTAGCTAATAAACGAAACGATGACAAAGAACCCGGCGGCCGTGCCGTGGAACAGGTCGATGGCCATCATGCAGGTGGTGATGGGCACGTTGAGGCCGGCGCAGAACACGCCGAGCATGCCGAGAGCCGCCAGAAAACTGGGGTCAAGCCCGGTAAGGTAACCGATCCAGCCACCGAGTGCCGCACCGATGCCAAACAGGGGCGTGACCTCGCCGCCTTGGAAGCCCGCGCCCAGGGTAAGCGCTGTGACGACCAACTTGATGGCTGCGTCCGCCAGGGTGGTGTTGCCTGCAAATCCGGCGCCGGAAAGCCACGTGGAAAGGCCGGCGTAGTCCCAGGCGTCGAGGAGGGCATAGGCGGCCAAAACCACGAGTGCGCCTATGAGTGCGCGGACGAGGTAATTGGTGATAAAGCGACCGTACAGGCTTTTGACGGTTCGAACCGACCAGGCAAAGAGGCGTGCCGTCAGGCCGAAGATAATTGCGCTGATAACAACGATGACAACCGTCCGTGGTGTCATGTTGGGAACGCTGGCGATGACATTCGCCTCGTACTCGGTTCCCAAGGCAAGCGACGTAAAGTAGCCGGTAAACGAGGCGACCAGGCAGTAGATGCCCGCGGTGTAGTCGATCTTTCCGATAAAGCACATCTCCATGCCAAAGAAAGCTCCGGCAAGGGGCGAACCGAATACGGCGCCAAAGGCCGACGAGATGCCGGCGAGCATGAGGTCGTGGTGGTCATGCTTTTTGAGGTGGGCGAGGCTCGAGATGTTGCTGGCGATGGTGCCGCCAATCTGCACCGCGGCTCCCTCGCGACCGGCCGATCCGCCCGTTAGGTGCGTGAGCGTAGAGTAGACGAAGGTGAGGACGGCCATGCGCATATGGATGAGGCGTGTGCCCAGAGCGGAGTCGATGACCAGGTTGTTGCCTCGTTTGGCAGCAAGGCCGTGGTTTTTGTAGACCCACGCGGTGGCAATGCCCACAACGGGAAGCAATGCGTAGACCCACGCGTGGTGCTCGCGATAGTCGGTCGCGATATTCAGCGAGGCCAAAAACGCCCAAGCGGCAACGCCCATGGCGAGCGAGACGATGACGACGAGCACGAGCAACTTGGCGCTCGCGAGTAGGTTGCGGGCGTTGCGGCGCGTGTCGGCAGCCAAGAGATGCTCGGAGCGGGTGAGCTGTTGCCTGCCTGCCATGATGACGTCGTTAAGGGAGAAAAGGCCGCCGTCGTCGAGCGGCTGGGAATGATCCTGCGCCTCGTTTGCGCTTTCGGGTTTGTCGGTAAAAGTCATACGTTCCTCTTTTGGGTTGCAACACGAGCATTATAAAACGCGGTAAACGCGACGAGCCGGTGGGTTGGTTTTGGTTTTGTTTCGCGGCTTGCGGCCGACAGATGTATTCGCGGCCGCGGGCCAGGTCTTGAGCAGGCGGCGAGGGATTATACTGAGATAAACATAAAGAATCGGCGCTTTTGTTGCGCGCCGCAGCATGCTAGAGGTGCATATGGCTGAGAAACTCATTCCGTTGGAGGACGCACAGGCAATCGTTCTTTCGCGGGTGCACGGGACCGATGTCGTCGAGATCCCGGTATGGCAGGCGGCCGGTCTTCCCCTTGCCGAGGACGCCACGGCCGATATCGACATCTCGCCGTTTGCCAACAGCGCCATGGATGGATATGCCGTGCGTGCCGCCGACCTCGCCAAAGCGTCCACCGATGCGCCCGTGACGCTTTCCGTCGTGGGGCACGAGGCCGCAGGCCATGTGTTCGATGGCGTTATCGCCCCGGGCGAGACGGTCCGCATCATGACGGGCGCGCCGGTACCCGAAGGTGCCGATGCCGTGGTGAAATACGAGATCGTCGACGTGCTCGATGGCGACGACAACGAGGGCTCGCGTGTGAGGTTCTCGGCGCCCGCCAAGGTAGGGGAGAACGTTCGCTCTGCCGCCGAGGAGGCCCATGCCGGCGATGTCGTGATGCACGCCGGCGAGGTCGTGGCCCCGGCCGGCGCCGGCCTGTTGGCGAGTGCCGGTTACGCAAGCGTGAAGGTGCACGCCGCCCCGCGTGTGGGCATTATCTC
Source organism: uncultured bacterium (assembly GCA_905215905.1). GTDB lineage: Bacteria > Actinomycetota > Coriobacteriia > Coriobacteriales > Coriobacteriaceae > Collinsella. The sequence continues at coordinate 15,603 of CAJMRI010000025.1, forward strand.
GTTGGGCACGGAGCTGGTCGCGCCGAGTGAACTGCCGGCACGCGGACAGATTCGCGACTCCAACTCGTCGGCGTTGATGGCCGAAGCGCTCGATGCAGGAGCCGAGCCCGTGTTCTACGGCATTGCGCCCGATGATGAGCAGGCGATTGCCGAGCTGGTGCATCGCGCCGTGCTGGAGTGCGATTTCGTCATTACGAGCGGTGGCGCCTCGGCAGGCGACTACGACTACGTGACGGCGCTCGTTCGGCGCGAGGGCGATGTGCTGTTTGACCGCATCTCGATGCGTCCGGGCAAGGCCATCACGTTTGGCTTGCTTGGGGGTAAGCCCTACCTGGGACTTTCAGGCAATCCGGCCGCGGCGTATGTAGGCTTTGAGATGCTTGCGCGTCCGGCGATCCGCAAGATGCGCGGCTTTGCCGAGGGTACGCGTCCCGTGCAGCAGGCGACGCTCACGCACGGCGTGAAAAAGCGACAGCATCGCCGCTTCTTCGATCGCGCCACGGTTTTGCGCGACCCCGAGACCGGTGAGCTGTTGGTGACCGAGGCCAAGACGCAGAATTCGGCGCTGCTCGGCACGATGCAGCGGGCTAACTGCCTGTTGCGTGTTGACGAAGGACCGTGCGACCTCAAGGTGGGCGATGTCGTGGACGTTGTTCGCGTCGACCTGCCCGAGGGCGCCGTGTTGTAGGAGGAATGCTATGGAGCTGAAGATATCGATCGTGACGTGCTCGGATACGCGCGATCTTGCCCAGGACGAGGCTGGAGCCGCACTCGAGGAACTTATCGAGGCGCAGGGCTGGGCGGTCGCCTCGCATGTGGTCGTGCGCGACGACGTCAGCGAGATCGGTGATGCCATTGTGGAAGCCGCCGATGAGTGCCACGCCAATGTCGTGCTCACCTGCGGCGGCACGGGGCTTTCGATGCGCGATGTGACGCCCGAGGCGACGCGTGCCGTCTGCGAGCGCGATGTGCCGGGTATTGCAGAGGCAATCCGTGCGTACTCCATGACCAAGACGCGCCGCGCTATGCTCTCGCGCGCTATTTGCATGCAACGAGGTCATACACTTGTCGTAAACTTTCCCGGTTCTACGAAGGCCGCCCGCGAAAGCTGGGAGGCCATAGCGGACCAGCTGGAGCATGCGGCTCAGATGACAGCGGGCGGCGGACATACCAACTAAGCGGTTTACCTGCGGCGGAGCGATCTGAACGGCTGCTCCGCCTTTTATTTGCGCCCAAGGGGGCGGCATTCTGTAGGCATTCCTGAAACTATATTCTCAAACGAGAATAATTTCTCATAATCATTATTCGTACCGAAGTATAATCTGATTGAAGAATAAAGCCCGCGGTGGGGTACCCGGGCACAAGGTCCGAAAGGGTTGAACATGTTCGATATGGTTTCACGCCGCGGTTTCGTCTTGCTTTCTGCTGCCGCTACCGCCGGCCTTGGCCTTGCTGGTTGCTCGGGCAACAAGTCTTCCGAGCCCACCGGCTCCGATGCCGGTTCCGCCAAGGCCTCTTCCAAGAAGGAAGCCGTCGAGCTGCAGGTCTTCGCTGCTAACTCCCTCGAGAAGGCCCTGCCCGAGGTCCAAGAGCTCTACACCGACCAGACCGGCACCACCTTTGCCGACACGCAGTTTAAGGCCTCCGGCGACCTCGTCGAGCAGATGCGTGCCGGCGCCACGGCCGACGTGCTCATCACTGCTTCCAAGGGCACCATGGATGACGCTGAGACCGCTGAGCTCGTCGACGCCGACACGCGTGAGGACATGTTCGTCAACGACCTCGTGATTATTCGCGCCGAGGGCTCCGGCACCAAGGTCGAGGCCATCGCCGACGTCGCGAACCTGGACGGCAAGATCGCCATTGGCGACGCCAAGACCGTCCCCGCCGGCAAGTACGCTAACCAGGCCTTAGCTTCTGTGGGTCTCTACACCGGCACCGAGGGCGACGACGGCGAGTATGCACCCGAGCTTGCCGACAAGGTGGCCCTGGCCGACAAGGTCGGCACCGCTGCGTCTTACGTCTCTACGGGCGACTGCGTGGCCGGTTTTGTCTACAGCTCCGATATCTTCCGCTATGACGGCATCGAGGAGGCCTTCGTGTGCCCCGAGGATTCGCACAAGCCCATCGTGTACCCGGGCGCCGTTGCCGAGAGCTCCGAGCACGCCGACGAGGCCAAGGCGTTTATCGACTTTTGCCTGTCCAACAAGAAGGCTCAGAAGATTTGGGCTAAGTACGGCTTTGAGCTTTCCGAGTAGTGCGGCTTGGCGCGATAATCCCATCGTTTTGTGTTTCACTCCGTCCTTGTATTCGCTTGGAGCTTTTCGTGCTTAAAAGATTCCGCATGCTTGTCGCCTGTGCTTTGACCTTCGCGCTTTGCTGGGTGCCGGGATTTGCGTTTGCTGGGGACGCTGAAGACGGGGCCCAGGTTGCTGCGACCGCACATGGGCTTCCCTATGGAATCGAGGGTTTTGAGCGGTTGGCCAAGGGGACCGCTCGTGCCATGGAGGGCCAGCCAGAGGGCTACCGGTTTCCCGTTGACGAGGACGTGGACCTTGTAGTGGCGCCTGCTGCCGATCGCGTTGTGGTGTGGATATCGCCCAAGGCGGCCGAGAAGTATGGATTGGATCCGCAGGACAACGAGTGCGTATCGGGTCTCAAGGCCCTCGTCTGTGAGCTCGACAGCGCAAACTCCATGGGAGGTGCGCAGCTAGGGGACGTTGATCTTCCTTGGTATGTTACGGCGGAAACAACGTTTGATGCCGGCGGGTATACCTATGGCTTTGATGTGCGTGGTGCGGATGGGGACCGCTATGTGGTGATTGCATCGGCCTCGGGTGATGCCAAGGGCGGCGCGCGTTGGCTTGATAGCGCTCAAATGGTAGAAGCATCGTCTGTCGTATTGCGGGATGAGCAGGGGCCCTTGACCTCTCTGGCCTCCTTTTTAGGCGGCATCGACTACCGCCCGTTTTGGGTGTCCATTAAAACGAGCGGCCTTGCCCTGCTGATCTCCTTTGCGCTGGGCTTGTTTGCCGCGTGGAAGACTATGGGTACCTCGAGTCGCATCAAGGGCCTGCTCGATTCGGTCTTTACGATTCCGATGGTGCTGCCGCCCACGGTCTGCGGCTTTCTGCTCCTCATGCTGTTTGGCCGCTCGACCGGGGTGGGCCAGTGGCTCATCGCGCACGGCATCTCGATTGTCTTTACCTGGCCCGCGGCGGTCATTTCGGCCGTCGTTGTGTCGTTTCCGCTGGTCTACCGCACGGCGCTCGGAGCCTTTGAGAACCTTGACACGCAGATGCTCGATGCCGCGCGAACCCTGGGATGGTCCGAGCGTCGCATCTTTACCAAGCTTATGATGCCGCTTGGCTGGCCCTCGATTGCCGCTGGCGCGGTGCTTGCCTTTGCCCGCGCGATGGGCGAGTTTGGCTGCACCCTGTTCTTTGCAGGCAACTATGCCGGCATTACGCAGACCATTCCCATTGCGATTTACTTTGAGTGGATGGGCGGCAACACGTCGGTGGCCCTCTTTTGGGTCGTGGTCGTGATCGTGTTTAGTTTCCTGGTAATCCTGTTCATCAACATGTACACGGCGCATTCGCAAAAGTATCGCGAGCGGGGCCTTTCCCGTGCGGAGCGCAAACAGGCCAAAGAGCTTGCCGGACAGGGCGATTCGCTCGATCCGGTGGGCGGCGACGCCTTGCGTATCGATCGCGAGGCGTTGGCCGAGCTCATGCGCGATGACGCAGCACCGCAGGGAGGTCGATAAGCTATGTCGCTCGTTTTGGATATCAAAAAACGCTATCCCGGGTTTATGCTCGACATGCAGCTTGAGGCCGGCGAGGAGCGTGTGGCGCTGCTGGGCGCCTCGGGCTGCGGCAAGAGCTGCACGCTGCGCTGCATTGCCGGTGTGGAGACGCCCGACGAGGGCAAGATCGTCGTCAACGGCGTAACCTTCTTTGACTCGGACGCGGGCATCAATCTGTCGCCTCAGGAGCGCAAGTGTGCCCTGCTGTTCCAAAACTATCAGCTGTTTCCCAATATGACGGTAGCCGATAACGTATGCGCCGGCGTTAAGGATGCGGGCGACGCCGCCGCGAGCAAAAAGCTCGCCGAGCGTTATCTGGGCATTTTCGGTCTGGCCGATTTTGCCGACCGCTACCCCGCGCGCCTCTCGGGCGGTCAGCAGCAACGCGTGGCACTTGCGCGCATGGTGGCGGCGCATCCGGGCATCTTTATGTTCGATGAGCCCATGAGCGCGCTCGATTCCTATCTTAAGAGCGCCCTTGAGCAGAACATGCTCGATCTGTTCGACGTATGCAACCGCACCGTGCTCTACGTGAGCCACGACATCGACGAAGCGTGCCGCCTGTGCGAGCGTATCTGCGTGATGCATGACGGGCATGTTGAGGAGATCGGCTCCGTCGAGGACGTGGTCCGCCGTCCGCAGACGCTGGCGGCGCTGCGCCTTACGGGCTGCAAGAACACAAGCCGGGCGCGCAAGATCGGCGACGAAGAAGTTGAGGCCCTCGACTGGGGCATGACCTTTAACGTGGGTCGCGAGGTTCCCGATAATGTGGCGTACCTGGGCATTCGCGCAAGCTACTTCCATGTTGACAATCGCGCGGAGCGGGGTCGCAACAGCTATGATTTGCACGTGGCCCGAGTGAGCGATTCACGCTTTGAGCGCCTGGTGCTGTTGGACGTGCCGCGTACTGATGCGCCCACGCGTCTGCAGTGGAAGGTCAACAAAGTGAACGTAGCTGCCAACGGGCTGCCGCAGGCCGACGAGGCCCTGCGCATGCACTTCGATGCGAGTAAGATCCACTTGGTTTGTCGATAGCGCCGGGTAATGCCGTCGGGGATATAAGCCTCGGCGGCTTTGTCTTGCCGTTCGCCGAATGAAGGATGACAAACTCTTATCAATCAAGATAATTATTTATTAAACGACGGCACACGAGGCTGTCGTACGAATGTCAACGGTGTTCGCATGGTCGATGACCGTTGATATAGTTGACCTTATCTTGTAAAGGAGGGTGCGCACATGCCGCAGACGACATGCATTCGCCGCGTTGCCGCGCGCGCCCTGTATATGGCTCGGAGCCGCATATGAGCAGGTATGTTCACGGCTCCGGGAGAGACGACGCACAACTAAATAACCGTCCGCAAGGCAGGTTCCCTAAAATTCCGGGTTTAAGCACGGCCGGGCAATCGCCGTCCGTCGTGCATCGATACCGCCGTTATCCGTTTTTGGTTCGAGAGGGGAACCGTCATGGCTGAAGAATTCGATTTCCATCCGATGTGGGAGAGCCTCGGCATGAATCTTGCCGACCACGACATGCTGCTGGGCGCCGTGGGCCAGATGTACGGCGATATGTTCCTGACGCAGAACAATCGCCCCAAGTCCACTTCCTACCTGGATTTTGTCGCCACCAACATCCACAGCGGCCGCATTAAGGAGATGCTCGATAAGAAGGAGGCCGGCGAGGCCACCAAAATCGTGGGCTCGTTCTGCGTGTACGTGCCCGAGGAGATCGTGCTTGCCTGTGACGGCATTCCCGTTGGTCTGTGCTCGGGTGCCGATTGGGCAACGGACAAGGTCGAGGAGCACTTGCCGCGTAACACTTGTCCGCTTATCAAGAGCTTTGCCGGCTTTAAGCTGGGTGAGGTCTGCCCCTACATTGAGTCGAGTGACTTGGTGGTAGGCGAGAACACCTGCGATGGCAAGAAGAAGGCCTACGAGTTTTTTGCCACGCAAAAGAACATGTACGTCATGGATATTCCCAACGTGCACGACGAGTCGACGCTCGTGACCTGGAAGGCCGAGGTCAAGAAACTCGCCGCCAAGATCGAGGAAGAGTGCGGCGTCACGATCACGCCTGAGCGTCTGAAGGCCGCCATCCACGCCGTCAATGAGAAGCGACGTGCCCTGCAGCGCCTCGCTGCCACGCGCGCTGCCGACCCTGCACCTATTAGCGGTCTCGACAGCCTACTGACCGTTCAGGCCGCCTTTATGGACGACACGCCGCGTCTGACCGGAGCCATCAACGATATGGCGGCTGAGTGCGAGCAGCGTGTCGAGGCTGGCGAGGGTGTGGCGCCCAAGGGGACCAAGCGCATCCTGTACACCGGCACGCCCATGGCCGTACCCAACTGGAAGCTGTTCAACCTCATCGAGAAGGCCGGCGGCGTCGTGGTGGGCGAGGAGTCCTGCACGGGTTCGCGCTATTACAAGGACCTGGTCGACGAGACCGGCGAGACGGTCGACGAGATGCTCGACGCCATCGCCGAGCGCTACTTTAAGATCAACTGCGCCGTCTTTACGCCCAACGACCAGCGTATGAAGGACATTGTCCAGATGGCCAAGGACCTGCATGCCGACGGCATCGTCGACGTGGCCCTGCAGTTCTGCACACTCTACGAGATGGAGTCGTTTGCCGTGGAGAAGGCCGCCGAGGAGGCGGGCATTCCGTTTATGCACATCACGACCGACTACGCCGGCGAGGACGCAGGCCAACTGCAAACCAGGATCGAGGCTTTCTTGGAAACCATTTAGGGCTATCCGTCCCGGTGGCTTTCCCGGGCACCCGATCTTGACGTTCAAACCGTCGCTTGCGTACCAAAGTACGCGGCGCTCTTCTTTCACGGCAACCTCGGGCACCTGGGAAAGCCGTTTCCTTGGTTGGTTAAAAGGTTTGTTAAGGAGTTATATGTCGGAAAAAACTGAGCAGCCGTTGCCGCGCACGTTTGAGGAGTTCAACGAGCAGCGCAAGGCGGCGTTTATTCGCGTCAAGGATTATAAGCAGGCGGGTAATCGCCTGGTCGGCTTTTTGTGCAGCTATACGCCGCTCGAGATTATCGATGCCGCGGGCGCCTCGAGCGTGGCGCTGTGCGGCACGTCCGACGAGGTGATTCCCGAGGCCGAGAAGGTGCTGCCGGCAAACCTCTGCCCGCTCATCAAGTCGACCTACGGCTTTGCCTACTCGCAAAAGTGCCCGTTTACGTACTTCAGCGACATGATCATCGGTGAGACCACCTGCGACGGCAAGAAGAAGATGTACGAGCTGCTGGGGGAGCTCAAGCGTACGTACATTCTGCACCTGCCGCAGGGTCGCGATCGTGCCTATGAGCGTGAGGGCTGGTACGAGGAGTGCCGCCTGCTCAAGGAGGAGCTCGAGAACTTCTACGGTATTACGATCACCGATGACGACCTGCGCGCCGCCGTCCGTCGTCGCAATCGCCTGCGTGCCGCCCAGCTCGAGATGTTCGCCCTGCAGGCCAACCAGCCGGCGGCTATGAGCGGCGTCGACCTGATGAGCACCATGTTCGCCGGTACGTTCAGCTTTGATATCGAGGCCTATACGCAGCAGCTGGAGCAAAAGGTTGCCAAGCTGCGCGAGGCCTACGACGCGGGCGAGCGCCCGGTCGCGGCGGATGCCAGGCGCATCCTGATTACCGGCTGCCCCGTGGGCGGCGTGATCAACAAGATCGGTCGCACCATCGAGTGCAACGGCGGCGTGGTCGTGTGCATGGACGATTGCTCGGGCATGCGCACGGCTGCCATGATGATCGACCCGGACGCACCCGACATTCTGCGCGCTATCGCAGACCGCTACCTGGACATTAACTGCTCGGTCATGACGCCCAACGAGGGCCGTATGGAAAACACGTTGGCCATGTGCGAGAAGTATCACGTCGATGGCGTGGTCGAAAACGTGCTCCAGGCCTGCCACACCTTTAATGTGGAGAGTGCGCGCATGCAGGAGGCTGTCGAGGGTGCGGGTATTCCGTATATGAAGATCGAGACCGACTACAGCAATGGCGACATGGGCCAGATCGAGACCCGCATCGCCGCCTTTATCGAGACCCTGTAGGACAAATGCGGCAAAGGGATAGCTGCTTTGCCGCATAGAAGGAGGATGCCGTGGTTGGCATTGGTATCGACATAGGCTCGACGGCCGCGAAGGCTGCGGTGGTGGAGACGGACAACGCCATTGCGTGGACCTGCGTCATGCCGACGGGGTATTCGTCGGTCGATGCGGCCGAGCGCCTACGCGGTGAACTCGCCGCAGCCGGCTATGACGTGACGGGCGACGATGTTCGCGTGGTCGCGACTGGCTACGGCCGTGTCGCGGTGCCCTATGCCAACAAGGTAGTGACCGAGATCACCTGCCATGGTGCCGGTGCGGTCCGCTTGTTTGGCGAGCAGGGCACGGTGATCGACGTGGGCGGCCAAGATACCAAGGTCATCCAACTCAAGGGCGGCCGCGTGGCAAAGTTCGCCATGAACGACAAGTGCGCCGCCGGCACGGGGCGCTTTTTGGAGATCATGGCCGACCGCTTGGGCATTACCCAGCAGCAGATGGCAGACCTCGCCCGCACCGGCGAGCCTACCAAGATTTCCAGCATGTGCACCGTGTTTGCCGAAAGCGAGGTTATCAGCCTGATCGGTCGCGGTGAGCCGCGCGAGAACATTGCGCGTGGCGTGATCGACAGCGTGGTCTCGCGCGTGGCGACCATGGCCGGACAGGCCGCGGGTGCCCCGTACTACCTGACCGGTGGCCTGTGCGAGAACGCCTTCGTGGTGGAGCGGTTGGGCGAGCTACTGGGGTCGCCGGTGACCACCTCGCCCCAGGCTCGCTTTGCCGGAGCGATCGGCGCGGCTGTCCGCGCCGCCGCCTTGGCCTAGGGGTGTACCGCGACATGCGCATCCTCAATATCTCGGCACAAAAACCAGATAGCACTGGCAGCGGCACCTACCTTGCCGCGCTCGTACGCGAGCAGATCGAGACGGGGCATCGCGCCGCCGTGCTTTGCGGCGCGGCACCGGGTGATACCCAAGGCGAGCTGGACCGGCGTGCTGCCGTGTTTGCCGTACCGTTCGAGTCGCCCGAGCTGCCGTTTCCCATCTGTGGCATGTCCGATGTCATGCCCTATCCCTCCACACGCTATCGTGATCTGACGCCTTCGATGCTCAAGGCATTTGAGCGGGCATTTGCTGCTGCAATCGATCGAGCGGTGGCTGAGTTTCGGCCCGATTTGGTGCTCTGCCATCACCTGTATCTGGTGACCGCATTGGCGCGCGAGTGCGTCCGAGGCGTGCCGGTTGTTGCCGTGTGTCATTCGACCGACCTGCGCCAGCTGCGTTCGCATACGCTCGAACGCGATCGCATCGTAAGTGCGGTTCGTCGGCTCGATGCCGTCTTTGCACTCCATGCTGAGCAGGCTGAGCAGATTGGCCTGGTGTGCGGCGTCGATGCCGATCGTATCCACGTGATTGGGACGGGCTACGACCATCGCGTCTTCTGCCGCGATGCAAGCGTGGCGAGGCAGCCGGGATCGCTTGTGTACGTGGGCAAGATTTGCTTTAAAAAGGGCGTCGAGTCGCTGGTTCGAGCTGTGTCATTGCCGATTGACGATGGCGTCCGCCCATCTGGCTTGGTACTTGTGGGCGGCCGCGGGGACGATGCCGAGTACGCGCGTATCGAGCGCTTGACCGCGGCCTCGGATGTGCCGGTGACGCTGGCGGGGCGCCTGGATAGCGATGGGCTCGTGCGTGCCTACCGCAGTTCCGACGTCTTTGTGCTGCCTTCGTTTTACGAGGGTCTGCCGCTCGTGACGATCGAGGCCCTCGCGTGCGGCTGCAAAGTTGTGGCGACCGATTTGCCCGGCGTTCGTCCCTGGATGGAGGCGATGCTTCCCGGTGCTCCCGTGACGTGGGTGGCGTCGCCGCGTATGACGGATGTCGACACGCCCGTGGCGGCCGACCTTCCGTTGTTTGAGCGCGCACTGGCAGATGCTATCGCGCAGGCGCTTGCGGCGCCGCTTTCGACGTTCGAGCCGTCGGCGGTCTCTTGGGAAGCGTGCCTGGCGCGTATACTTAAAGTCGTTGATTTGTTGGAAGGGGGTTCGTATGGCTAAGGACACCATGAGGCTCACGTCCATGACGGCCGCGAGCGGTTGAGCCGCTAAGTTGGCTCCCGGAGCCCTCGCCCAGGTCCTGGGCGACTTACCCAATGTGCATAACGACAACTTGCTCGTGGGGTTCGATACCTCCGACGATGCGAGCGTCTTCCGCGTAGGGGAGAACCTGGGGCTCGTGCAGTCCATCGACTTCTTCCCACCGATGGTCGATGACCCGTTCCTGTTTGGCCAGATCGCTGCGGCCAACTCGCTGTCGGACATCTACGCCATGGGCGGGCGGCCGAGCCATGCCATGAACCTGCTTTGCATACCCAGTTGCCTGGGCGTTGAAGTTGCCGGTCAGATTCTGGCGGGCGGCGCCGATAAGTGCGTCGAGGCGGGTTGCTCCATCGCGGGCGGCCACACCATCAACGACGACGAGCCCAAGTACGGTCTGTCCGTGAGCGGTTTTGTGCCACTCGACCACATGCTCGCCAACAGCGGCGCACGCGTGGGCGATGTTCTGCTGCTGACCAAGGCGATCGGCTCGGGCATCATCACCACGGCCATTAAGGGCGAGCTCATCGAGCAGGACGAGGCCGCAGCCATGTTTGACTCGATGCGTACCCTCAACGAGGCCCCGATTCGCCTGGCCGAGGGACTCGAGCTTCACGGCTGCACCGACATCACGGGCTTTGGCCTGATCGGGCATGCGTGCGAGATGGCCGAGGGCTCGGGCGTGCAGATTGAACTTACGTCGGGGGCGGTGCCGCTCTTTGACCAGGTGCTCGATATGGCGCGTCTGGGCATTATTCCTGCCGGTGCCTACCGCAACCAGGACTTCTTTGGCCCGCGCGTGGCTGCCGACGAGGACCTGGAGCCGGGCATGTTGGATGCACTGTACGATCCGCAGACCTCGGGTGGTTTGCTCATCGCGGCGCCTGCTGCCGATGTGGATGAGCTTGCGCGCCGTCTACATGCCGAGGGACGTATCGCCGCCGTCGTCGGGCGCGTGTGCGAGGCGGAGCCGGGCGGTCCTGCTGTTCGCGTTGTGCATTAAAGAAAACCGTTTGTGCGACTGCCTACTGTTCTGGGCGGTCCCTTTTGAAAGGATGTAGCTATGTCTACCAAGATTGAAGTCAATGCCATGGGCGATGCCTGCCCGCTGCCCGTCGTCAAGACGCTCAAGGCCCTCAAGCAGCTCGATGGCGAGGGCACTGTCGTGACCTCGGTCGACAACGAGACGGCCGTCAAGAACATCTCCAAGATGGCGCAGGAGAAGGGTTGCACGGCCTCGGTCGAGAAGATCTCGGACGCCGAGTGGCACGTGATTGTCGCGACCGCCGGTGCCGTGGCAGTTGCGGACCCCGAGCAGGACGGTGCCGCTTTTTGCGACGCCAGCGCCGGCAAGGGCAAGCTCGTCATTTCCGTCTACACCGACTGCATGGGCCGCGGCGACGACGAGCTGGGCCACAAGCTCATGAAGGCCTTCATTTTTGCCGTGATGCAGCAGGAGGAGCTGCCCGCGACCATGCTGTTCTATAACGGCGGCGCCAAGCTGACCGTCGAGGGCTCTCCGGTGCTCGACGACCTGAAGGGGCTGGCTGAGCAGGGCGTCGAGATTCTCACCTGCGGTACCTGCCTGGATCACTTTGGCATTAAAGACCAGCTTGCGGTGGGCGAGGTCACCAACATGTACGTGATCGTGGAGAAGATGGAGCAGGCCGTGCGCGTCGTGCGCCCGTAGCGTATTGGTTGGAGTTGCCATGAGGGAGAAACGCCCGGCGCTTGTCATCACGTTTCCCACCACGGCGGCCGCCATGGGTTGCGAGTCTCTGTGCATCGAGCGCGGCCTTCCCGGGCGAACGATTCCCGTGCCCGGGGAGGTCGCTGCCGGCTGTGGCCTGGCGTGGAAAGCGTTGCCTGCCGATGAGGAGCTGCTGCGCGGCGAGCTCGCCGCGGCGGGCGTTCCCACTGAGGGCTATACCGTGATTGATATGTGGGAGGTCGTGCGATGATCTATCTGGATAACGCGGCGACGACCATGCACAAGCCGCAGACGGTCATCGATGCCGTGGCGCAGGCGATGTGTTCGCTCGGCAATGCCGGGCGCGGTGCCACGTCGGGCGCGCTCGACGCGGCGCGCACGATTCACGGCTGCCGCGCCAAGCTTGCGCGCTTGCTGGGCTGCCCGAGGGCGGACCATGTGTGCCTTACGCCTAATTCCACGGCCGCGCTCAACACCGCCATCAATGGCGTGGTGCGTCGCGGCGACCGCGTGGTCACGACGGTGCTCGAGCACAACTCCGTGTTGCGTCCGCTCAACCGCCTGGCGGCAGAGCAGGGCGTGACCGTTGAGCATGCGGGCTGCGACGCGAACGGTGCGCTCGACTACGAAGAGCTTGAGCGGCTGGTGACGCCGGGCACACGTGCCGTGGTGGTGACGCACGCCTCCAATGTGACCGGCAACGCGGTCGACATTGCGCGCGTGGCGGCCTTGGCACATGCCGCGGGTGCGCTTGTGATCGTCGATGCCTCGCAGTCTGCCGGTACGGCGCATATCGATATGCAGGCCATGGGGCTCGACGTGGTGTGCTTTACCGGCCACAAGGGGCTCATGGGCCCGCAGGGCACCGGCGGCCTGGCCGTGGCGGAGGGCGTCGACGTGGCGCCCTGGGCCATGGGCGGCACGGGCGTGCACAGCTTCGATGCGTTACAGCCCATGGAGTGGCCCACGCGCCTGGAGGCGGGCACGCTCAACGGCCACGGTGTCGCCGGCCTTTCTGCCGGCCTCGACTTTATCGAGGCCCAAGGTGGGGTCGAGGCGATTGCGGCGCATGAGCGAGCACTGGCGGATCGCTTTCTCGCTGGCGTGCGCGAAATCCCGGAGATCAAGCTCTACGGTGCCTTTGACCAGCCCGTGCGCTCGGCGATCGTTTCACTCAACGTGGGTGATATCGACTCTGCCGAGATCTCGGACGCGCTCATGCAAGGGTGGGGGATTGCGACGCGCCCCGGTGCCCATTGCGCTCCGCTCATGCACCGTGCGCTGGGGACCGAGCGCCAGGGTGTCGTCCGCTTCTCGTTTGGGTATTTCAACACGGATAAGGAAGTCGACATCGCGATTGACGCTTTGCGCGATTTAGCCTGCTAAAGCGTATATACTTGCGGGACGAGTGTTTTTGCCCGTCCCGTTTTTGTTTCGACCCGAAAGGTGTGCCTATGGCCTCATCCGCCCCGCGTGGTTTGCGCTCCGACCATGTCGTTACCGTCGGCATTGCGTTGTTCTCGATGCTCTTTGGCGCCGGTAACCTCATTATTCCGCCGCTGCTGGCGCTGCAGGCAGGTTCTGCCACGCCGGTTGCCATGATCGGCTTTTTGATTGCCGCTATCGGTCTGCCTGTTATGGGCTTTATCGCCGTGGCGCTTGCCGGAACGGCGCGCGAGCTTGCTGGCCGCGTGCACCCCAAGTTCGGCGAATTCTTCGTTGCGGCGGTGTATCTGGCCATCGGCCCGTGCCTGGCTATTCCGCGCACGAGCTCCACGGCCTTCGAGATGCTGGTGCCGCTGTTGCCCGAGGGCGTCTCGCTCGGCACGGCGCGCCTGGTGTTTGCCGTCGGCTTCTTTGTCGTCGCGTTTGCGCTCACGCTGCGCCCGGGCGTCATCACACACGTGCTCGGCCGCATTACGGGCCCCGCGCTCATTGCGCTCATCGTGCTGGTCGTTGGTGCTGCCGTGATCTCGCCGCTGGGTCCCGCTGCCGCGCCGCAGGCCCCCTACGATGCAGGCGCTGCCGTGCAGGGCTTTCTGACTGGCTATCAGACCATGGACCTGCTCGCGTCGCTCGCCTTTGGCATCATCATCGCCGAGACCATCCACGAGTTGGGTGTTACCGATGACAAGCGCGTGGCCTTCGAGATTTCGCGTTCCGGTGTGATCGCCGGCGTACTCATGGCCATCATCTACTGCGGCTTGGGCCTTGCCGGTATGCAGCTCGGCACCGTGATGCCCGACGCTACCAACGGCGCCGCCATCCTCGCCCGTTCGGCCTCCATGCATTTTGGGCTTGCCGGCACGGTCGTGGTCTTCGCCATCTTCTTCCTCGCCTGCATGAACGTGTGCATCGGCCTCATCAGCTGCTGCTCGCGTTACTTCTGCGAGACGTATGTGGTCGAAGGGGGAGCGGAGGCCTCTGAGGAGGCCATGCGCCGCCCCTTTGCGGTTCTCGCCTTTGTGTTCGCAGCGTTTTCGTGCGTGCTCTCCAACGTGGGTCTCGACGTGATCCTCATGTTCTCGGTGCCTATGCTCAACGCCTTGTATCCCGTTGCCATCGTGCTGGTACTGATGGGCCTGGTGCACGGCTTTTGCGACGCTCATCCGCAGGTGTGGGTCTGGGTTGGCGGTGTGGTCGCGGTGCAGAGCGTGATCAACTCGGTCCGCGACGCATTCTTTGCGGGCGCGTGGTTGCCGTTCGATGCGCTGCCGCTGGCGGATATCGGTGCCGCGTGGGCGCCGGTTGCCGTGGTGGCATTTGTGATCGGTCTGCTCCATAGTCGTTTTGTCGCACATTCGAGGAGCTAAGGCATCAATGCTTGCACAGGCGGGGAGTCTCCCCTATAATTTCCTTCGCTTTGGGACACGCAAGGTTTAGACCTTAGCTGCTCAACACCTTCGGGACGTGGCGCAGTTTGGTAGCGCGCCTGCTTTGGGAGCAGGATGTCGCAGGTTCAAATCCTGTC
>CAJMRI010000026.1:0-29191 GCA_905215905.1 uncultured bacterium
ACGGCGGCGAGACCAAGGCCGACCCCGCCTCCCAGACCAAGACCACCGAGCCGGGTGCTCTGGCTTCGACAGGGGAGAGACTGCTGCCGGTTCTTCCGCTGGCAGTTGTCGGATCTGCTTTGACTTCTTTGGGCTTGCTGCTCGAATACAACCGCAAGAAGAGGCGGAACGATAAAAAAATAATGGCCAGCCATGGCTTTAAATGAACTGCCTCCCATTTCTTGGACATGAGAAATGGGAGGCTTTCTTTATGCGCGTTGACTTGAGAGTGAAGCATGATGTCGAGGCCAGGAAGGCGGCCATAGGGCTTTTCGAGCTCGGGCACGGGTATAAATCCGCCGCGATTGCCCTTTCGCTTCCCGCGGAAGCCTTGAGAAGTTGGCAGGAGATATACCGCGCGTTCGGGAGCGAGGTGCTGCTGCGCATGGACGGAAAGCGGGGCAGGTGCACATACGAGCAGAAGGCCGCCGGTGGCCGCCGAGATCTTCTCGCGCACCGCCAACGGCTGCGGGCACCGGCAGATAGCGATGTGCCTCAGGGCGGAAGAGGGGGCCGTGATAGCCGACAAGACCGTGCTCAAGATGATGCGCGAGATGGGGATCCGCTGCGGCATCAGACGCGAGACGGCCTACCACAGGTACAACTCGTACAGGGGCGTCGTCGGCAGGACGTTCGAGAACGTGATCGCGAGGGATTTCGACGCCGGGGCCCCGTGGCGGAAGCTGGGAACGGACGTCACCGAGTTCAAGGTGGCGGGCGGCAAGGCCTACTGGGCCCCGACGCTGGACTTCTGCACCAAGGAGATCGTGGTGAGCGACATATCGACCACGCCCGACATGGCCCAGCAGGTGAGGATGCTCGACGAGCTGCTGCCCAAGATCCCCGAGGGCACCGCCCCGACCATGCACTCGGACCGGGGCTGGCAGTACCAGCACGCCTCGTACACATCCAGGCTCGAGGCCGCTGGCATCGTCCAGAGCATGTCCAGGAAGGCGAACTGCATCGACAACGCCGCCACCGAGCAGCTCTTCGGCCACGTCAAGGACGAGTTCTACCGGGGCCGCGAGTGGAAGACGTTCGAGGATTTCAAACGCGACCCGGAGGAATACATAGTCCACTGGAACACGAGCCGGAGGCAGGTAAGATTGAAGGGCCTCCCCCCGGAGGAGTCCGGAATCAGGCCCTCGCGGCCTAGTCGCTATTTAGGGCGTCCAAGATTTGGGACGCAGTTCATTTTCACTCTGGTTTTGCATTCCTGGATAGATAGAAAAGAAACCGCCTTCTCAAAAGAAAGCGGTTTCTTATAGTTCTATATGAACGCGAGGTCTTTGACCCGGAGAGTCCGAGGTACTTGTTGGTAAGACCTTATTTAGGAGCGCGCAACCTTGCCAGACTTGAGGCAGGTGGAGCAAACGTTCATCTTGCGACGGTGACCATCGACAACGACGTAGACGCGCTGGATGTTGGGGCGGAACTTACGGTTGGTGACGCGGTGAGAGTGGCTGATGGAGCGACCGGCAACGGGGTGCTTACCGCAAACTTCGCAAACTTTGGACATAACTGACCCTCCTTGGGCGACAAACGAACATGTCGCGTTAACAAACAATCCTGAACTATAGCACAGAAGCAGCTCCCTGTGCGTAATCTACACAGAGATATTCCTCTTTTGGCGATAGTGCTCACGCTACGGCCCTGGACGTAGATCCGATTTGCGTGCAGCAGAGGGGATTATGCCAGCTCGTGCGTGCGTTTTCAAGCTCGTCCCACAAATATATATAGGTTTATTGAGCGCCTGCGCCCGTTTACGGATTGCTCTGTATTTATGCTCGCAATTAAGCTCGAGGTTGGCTACACTATCCCTTGACCATTAAAGGGGTACGAGATGCCCACATGGAATTACATTGCTGCCAAAGAGCAGCCCTTCCTGTGGGTGTCTGGTCCGCTTTGAGCGGTCGGGCATCTATTTTTTTGACTGTGTCAGCAGTCAAGACATGTGAGGAAGGAGATCGATGGGCACGACTTCCCCCAAGGCGGTCATCATGGACGAGACCGCCGTCAATCGAGCGATGACCCGCATCGCGCACGAGATTCTCGAGCGCAACGAGGGCTGTGAAGACCTCGCTCTGGTCGGCATCGTCACGCGCGGCGACCTTCTGGCAAAGAAGCTTGCCGAGGAGATCAAGGAGATCGAGGGCGTCGAAGTTCCGCTCGGCAGCCTCGACATCAGCTTCTACCGCGATGACTATGCGACCAATTTCGCTCCCGCGATCCACGCCACCAACATTCCCTTCAGCGTCGACGGCAAGCGCGTCGTGCTGGTGGACGACATCCTGTATACGGGTCGTACCATTCGCGCCGCTCTGGATGCCGTCATGGACCTGGGCCGTCCGAGCCGCATTGAGCTGGCAGTTCTCGTTGACCGCGGTCACCGCGAGCTTCCCATCTCGCCGGATTTTGTCGGCAAGAACGTTCCCTCGTCGCATGAAGAGAACGTGCACCTATATATGAAGGAAGTCGACGGCCGTACCGCTGTCGAGATCAACGACGTCGCGCCGGGTTCCCACGTGGGCTCCGCGCCGCTGGGAGGTGAGTAGTACCGTGGCGTTCAACCATAAGCACCTGATTGACATTACTGAGTACTCCGAAGAGGACATCAAGCTCATCCTCGAGACCGCCAAGGCGTTCTCCGAGGTCAACGAGCGTGCGATCAAGAAGGTCCCCACGCTCAAGGGCAAGACCATCGTCAACATGTTCAACGAGCCCTCGACGCGCACCCGTAGCTCCTTCGAGCTTGCCGAGAAGCGTCTTTCGGCCGACAGCCTCAACTTTGGCGGCTCTTCGACCTCCACGGTCAAGGGCGAGAGCCTCGTCGATACCGTCGAGACCCTCAACGCCTATAAGATCGACTGCATTGTCGTGCGCGATAAGCACGCCGGCGCTCCCTACATCGTCACGCAGAACTCGCCCGCGAGCGTCATCTGCGCCGGCGACGGCAAGCACAACCATCCCACGCAGGCCCTGCTCGACCTGTACACCATCTGGGAGCACAAGGGTGACTTCCACGGTTTGAAGGTCGCCGTCGTCGGCGATATCGCGCACTCCCGCGTCTGCGGCTCGCTGATCCCCGCCCTTAAGATTATGGGCTGCGAGACCTACGCCGTCGCCCCCGGCACGCTGCTGCCGCCGGCGCCCGAGGTCCTGGGCTGCGACCACGTGACGAGCGACCTCGATTCCGTCCTGCCCGAGCTGGACGTCGTCTACATGCTGCGCGTGCAGCAGGAGCGCCTCGAGGGTGCCCCGTTCCCGACCATTCGCGAGTACCACAAGCTCTTCGGCCTGACCAAGGACCGCGAGAAGCTCATGAAGCCCGATGCGATCATCTGCCACCCGGGCCCCATCAACCGCGGCGTCGAGTTCGACTCCTATATGGCCGACCACCCGCAACGCTCCGTCATCCTGGAGCAGGTCTACGCCGGTATCTGCGTGCGTATGGCTATCCTGTATCTGCTGCTTGGAGGTGCCGATAATGGCCTTGCTTCTTAAGAATGCCCACGTCGTCGACCCGTCCGTCGAGCTTGACGGTGTCGTTGACGTCCTGATTGACGGCGACAAGATCGCCGAGGTCGGCGAGAATCTCGCCGTCGAGGGAGCCGAGGTCCGCGACCTTTCCGGCAAGTACCTCGTACCCGGCCTGGTGGATATGCACGTTCACCTTCGCGAGCCCGGCTACGAGGTCAAAGAGGACATCGAGAGCGGCACCCGCGCAGCTGCCAAGGGCGGCTTTACCGGCGTGTGCTCCATGCCCAACACCGATCCGGTCACCGATAACGGCACCGTCGTGGAGTTTGTCAAGTCCCGTGCTGCCGAGGTCGGCCACTGCCGCGTCTATCCGTCGGGCGCCATGACCCGCGGTCTTAAGGGCGAGGCCATGTCCGAGATGGGCGATATGGTCGCCCACGGCGCCGTCGCCTTCACCGACGATGGTCGCGGCGTGCAGGGCGCGGGCATGCTCCGTCGCTGCATGGACTACGGCAAGATGTTCGGCAAGGTCTTTATGAGCCACTGCCAGGACGAGGATCTGGTCGGCCACGGCCAGATCAACGAGGGCGAGGTCTCGACCCGTCTGGCCCTCGAGGGTTGGCCGGCCGCCGGCGAGGAGCTTCAGATTGCCCGCGACATCGAGATTGCCAAGCTGACCGGTGCCAAGCTGCACATCCAGCACATCTCCACCGCTCATGGCCTGGAACTCGTGCGTGCCGGTAAGGCTGCCGGTGTCCAGGTGACCTGCGAGGCCACCCCGCACCACATGTTCCTGACCGAGAACGACCTGGACGAGACCTACAACACCTCGCTCAAGGTCAATCCGCCGCTGCGCACCGACGAGGATGCCGAGGCCATCCGTCAGGGTGTCATCGACGGTACCGTCGACGCTATCGTTACCGACCACGCTCCCCACACCCCGTGGGAGAAGGCCCGCGAGTTCGAGCTCGCGCCCTTTGGAATGATTGGCCTCGAGACTTCGCTGTCGCTCGTGCTCACTGAGCTGGTCAACACGGGCAAGATGAGCGTGAGCCGCATGGTCGAGCTTATGGCCATCAAGCCGCGTGAGATTCTGGGCCTCGATCAGGTTCAGGTCAAGGCGGGCTCTGTCGCCGACCTGACCGTGTTCGACCCCTCCGCAACCTGGACGGTTGGCGAGGACGGTTACGAGTCGCGCGCCGAGAACTCCGGTTTTGCCGGCCGCACGCTCACCGGTCGTGCCACCGATGCATTTGTCGGTGGCAAGCAGACGCTCGCCGACGGCTGCATCTGCTAGCATAGCCTTATCGCTTTTGTGCGCGGCGCCCTTGCGGTGCCGCGCTTTCTGTTCGTTTAGACCATGCAACCGCATGGGGGATTGGAGCGTCTATGCCCACACCTTCCACTGCACGCATGCACGACTTCGAGGTCGTCTCGAACCGGGAGATCGCCGACGGCATCTTCTCGCTCGTAATCTCGGCCCCCAAGCTTGCAAGTGCGCTCAAGCCCGGTCAGTTTGTGAACATCGCCGTCCCCGGCGATGCGTCTTCTCTGCTTCGTGTGCCCTTGAGTTTCTACCGCGCCGACGCCGAGGCCGGCACCGTCGAGCTGTGGTACGCCGTCGTGGGCGACGATACCCGCCGTTTGTCCCAGATGGGCCCTGGCTCCACCTCTAACCTGTTGGGCCCCGGTGGCCGTGGCTGGATGGTACCCGAGGGCACCAGGAAGGCACTGCTCGTCGCCGGTGGCATCGGCGTTCCGCCTGTGCTGTGTCTTGCCGGCATGCTTGCCGAGCAGGGTGTTGATGTGGACGTGTGCCTGGGCTTTGGCACCGCTTCCAAAGTCGTGGGTGTCGATGAGTTCCGTGCGCTGGGCGCCACGGTTAACGTGTGCACCGACGACGGTTCGCTCGGCACGCACGGTTTTTGCACCGATCCGGCAGCCGAGCTGCTTGGAGAGGGCGGCTACGACTACGTCGCCAGCTGCGGCCCCGCCGTCATGATGAAGAAGGTCGCCGCCGCTGCCGCCGAGGCCGGTGTGTACTGCGAGGTGTCGCTCGAGCGCATGATGAGCTGTGGCTTTGGCGCCTGCAACACCTGCAATGTCGAGACGGTCGACGGTATGAAGGGTGCTTGTATGTGCGGCCCCGTGTTCGATGCTTCCAAGGTGGTGGTCTTCTAGTGGGTACCGTGAACATGGCCGTCGATTTCGGCGGCGTCAAGATGCAGAACCCCATTAACACCGCAGCCGGTACCTTTGGCTACGGTTGGCAGTTCCAGAACTTCTTTGATGTTTCCCAGCTGGGCGCCATCACCACCAAGGGTTGCGCTGCCGAGCCCTGGCCAGGCAATCCCGCGCCCCGCATGGCCGAGATTCCCGGCGGTATGATCAACTCCGTGGGCCTTCAGAACCCCGGCGTGGCCGCCTTTGCCCGCGAGTCCGGTCCGTGGCTCGAACAGCTGTCCAAGGACGGCTGCCAGGTCATCTGTCAGGTTGCCGGCCACTCCGTTGACGAGTTTGTCCGCGCGCTCGAGATGTATGTCGAGCTGTGCCCCTGGGCTGCCGGCTACGAGATCAACGTGAGCTGCCCTAATATCGCCGCCGGCGGTGCCGCCATGGGCTCCACGCCCGAGGGCGCCTCTTCCGTTATGGCTGCCTGCCGCAAGGTGACCGATAAGCCGCTGTTCGTAAAGATGGCTCCGGTTAATGTCGCCGAGATTGCCAAGGCTCTCGAGGCCGCCGGCGCCGACGGCCTTTCGGTCATCAATTCCATCCAGGGCATGGCCATTGACGTGCACACCCGCAAGTCCCGTGTTGCCAAGCCCAAGGGCGGCCTTTCGGGC
This sequence comes from uncultured bacterium, assembly GCA_905215905.1. GTDB lineage: Bacteria > Actinomycetota > Coriobacteriia > Coriobacteriales > Coriobacteriaceae > Collinsella. Next base: position 6,363 of record CAJMRI010000026.1, read on the forward strand.
CCGCTGTGCCACCACATCGCCGTTCGCATGGTCTGGGAGGTCGCTCAGGCCGTCGATATCCCCATCAACGGCGTCGGCGGTGTCATGACCGGCGAGGATGCTGCCGAGTTTATCCTGGCCGGCGCCACCTGCGTGTCGGTCGGTATGGCCAACTTTGTCGATCCGTGCGCTTCGATTAAGATCGCGCGCGAGCTCGAGGCTTGGGCAGAGTCCCAGGGCGTGAAGGATATCAACGAGCTGGTAGGTGCTTTCGAATGCTAGAGAATGATGCCCGCGACCGTGTTATCGTCGCCCTCGACTGCGATCGTGAGCGTGCGCTCGAGCTCGCCCATGAGCTTTCGGGCCACGCCGTCTGGCTCAAGGTGGGCATGACGCTCTATTACGCCGAGGGTCCCGAGATCGTCAAGACGTTCAAGGACTTGGGCTTCAAGGTCTTCCTCGACCTTAAGTTCCATGACATTCCGCATCAGGTGCGCGGTGCCGCCCGTTCGGCCTCGCTTGCCGGTGCCGACCTGCTCTCGGTCCACGGCTTGGGTTCGGGCGCTATGCTCGCCGCGTGCCGTGAGGGTGCCGAGGAGGCGCGCGAGGACCGCGCCAAACTCGTCGCCATTACCGTGCTCACGAGTATGAATCAGGATGCCTTGAGCGAGATCGGCGTCGAGTCTCCCGTGGCCGAGGAAGCCGCCCGTCTGGCAAAGCTTGCCCAGACCAACGGCATCGACGGCATCGTGTGCTCGCCGATGGAGGCTCACGACATGCGTGAGCTGCTGGGTCCTGATGCCCTGATCGTGACTCCGGGTGTGCGTCCGGTGGGTGCCGCCCTTGGTGACCAGTCCCGCGTGGCGACGCCTTCCCAGGCTATCGAGCGTGGCGCAAGCCACATTGTGGTGGGCCGTCCCATCACCGGTGCCGACGATCCGGTTGCCGCCTTTGACGCCATCGTCGCCGAGCTGGTCGAAAACGTCGCGTAAAAGATTCCCCTAAGTCACCACTTTTGGGTCTTATTAGCACAAAATAGCCCCTGTGCCTGCGTAAACTTTCCCATCCTTTGTGTGGAATCGCAGGTCAGGGGCTTAACTTTGGGCGCAGTATATTGCACTTTTTGCGGGTATCGTCTAACCTATGGAGCCGCGATTAGGCATTTTGTACGTTCTACGTGCTAAAATGCCAATTATTGAATCAGATATAACCCAACTATTTGGAGGTACGAATGGCACTCCCTCAGCTTACCGACGAGCAGCGCAAGCAGGCTCTTGAGAAGGCTGCCGCCGCACGTCACGCCCGCGCTGAGCTTCGCGAGCAGATCAAGAAGGGCGAGAAGTCCCTCGAGTCCGTGCTCAACTCCGATGACCCCATCGCTTCCCGCATGAAGGTTTCCACCCTCATCGAGTCTCTCCCCGGTTATGGCAAGGCCAAGGCCGCCAAGATCATGGAGGAGCTCGGTATCTCCGCTACTCGTCGCGTCCAGGGCCTCGGCGTCCGTCAGCGCGAGCAGCTCCTCGAGCAGCTGACCAAATAAGTGAGCGCTCAGGATTCCAAGCTCTTTGTGATTTCTGGACCGTCAGGCGCAGGCAAGGGTACGCTCGTCACTCGTGTGCGCGAGCGCCGCTCGAACCTGGGTCTGACGGTTTCGGCTACCACGCGAGCACCACGCAAAGGTGAGGTCGACGGCGTCAACTATTTTTTTCTGACGCGCGAGGAGTTCGACCGCCGCGTGGCAAACGGTGAGTTTGTTGAGTGGGCCGAGGTCCACGGTAACTGCTACGGCACGTTGGTGAGCGAGGTCACATCCAAGCTCGCCTCGGGCTCGTCTCTGATTTTGGAGATCGATGTCCAGGGCGCCCTGCAGGTGAAGGAGCGTTTCCCCGAGGCCGTGCTGATCTTTATCAAGCCGCCTTCGCTTGAGGTGCTCCGCGAGCGTCTGGTCGGTCGCGGTACCGAGACGCCCGAGACGATTGAGCTGCGTATGGCAAACGCCGCCGATGAGCTTGCCCTTGCCGACCGCTACGACGACGTCGTGGTGAATGACGATCTCGACCGCGCGACCGATGAGCTCGTTCGCGTTCTCGATATGCATGAAAGGATCTGAGGTCCGTGTCCGTTGTAAAGCCTTGCATTGACGATCTTCTGGAGAAGACCGATCACAACCGCTTCCTGCTCGCTTCGCTTGCCTCCAAGCGCGCCTGCGACATCAATAGCATGCTGCGTGGCCAGCACAACCGCGTGCTTGCCGTCCAGGATGTCGATGACATCACCATCGGGCTTTCCGGTGCCGATACCATCTCGATGGCTATGGACGAGATTGTCGACGGCGACATCTCTTACGACGAGGCCCGTTACGAGAAGGCGCTCGGCCACAAGGTTGCTGAAGCCTAAATGGCAGCTCGCGTCTGCCTGGTCCACTATCACGAGGTTGGACTGAAGGGCAAGAACCGCGCACATTTTGAGCATATCCTCATGGATAACATCAAGGCGGCCTTGGCCGCCTTTTCCGTGAACGCCGTGTCTCGAATTTCCGGTTATATCCTCGTGACCTTTAACGAACATCAGGCCGACGAGGCGGCGCGTGTCATTCGCACCGTTCCCGGCGTTGCCCGTGTGTCTTTGGCGTATCACATCAACCGCGACCCGCAGGAGTACTGCGCCGCCGCCGTGAAGGCGCTGCGCGAGTTTGGTTCCTTCGATTCGTTTAAGGTGCACGCCAAGCGCTCCAATACTGACTATGAGCTCACCTCGATCGATATCAATCGTCAGGTGGGCGAGGTGCTGTGTGAGGCCTTCCCCGATAAAAAGGTTCAAATGCACGACCCCGATGCAATGGTGCACGTACTGGTGGTCCAGGGTAGCGTTTACGTGTACGCACGCTCCGAGCGCGGCGTGGGCGGTCTGCCGGTGGGTTCTGCCGGCAAGGTCGTGACTCTGCTGTCCTCGGGTATCGATTCTCCGGTGGCGACCTGGATGCTCGCGCGCCGCGGCGCGGTTTGCGTGCCGGTACATTTCTCCGGTCGTCCGCAGACGCCCGATACGAGTGAGTATTTGGTGCAGGATATCATCCGTGCGCTTGAGCCGGGTGTCCAGATCGGCCGCCTGTACGTGGTGCCGTTTGGCGACTGCCAGCGTGAGATTTCGGTCACCTGCCCCAGCAACCTGCGTGTGATCATGTATCGTCGCATTATGTATTCGGTTGCCGAGCGCATTGCGCACATCGAGGGCGCCAAGGCCATCGTTACGGGCGAATCGCTTGGGCAGGTTGCCTCCCAAACGCTTGAGAACATCATGGCCGTCAACGAGGCCGTGAAGATCCCCGTGTTCCGTCCGCTCATCGGTTCGGACAAGCAGGAGATCATCGCGCGTGCTGAGGAGATCGGTACGTTCGATATCTCGACTGAGGCCGCTCCCGACTGCTGCACGCTGTTTATGCCGCGCCGTCCCGAGACGCACGCTAAACTCGATGCCGTGCATGAGGCCTGGGAGTTGTTCGATCATGAGGAGATGATCGAGCGCCTGCTTAAGCAGACCGAGTACATCGACTTCGAGAGCAACACGTATAAGGCCCCTAAGACCTTAAAACGCAAACATTCGGAGCTTGCTCCGCGTGAGATTTACCAAGATTACGAGTAAATTTGTGCATAGACCGACGATGCGCCTGCATCGTCGGTCTTTTGCTATCTGGGCATTAGGCGATAAACGGTTCATTTGTCGACGTTTGCCTGAATAAATGGACATTATTGCGCAAGGTTTTGGTCAGCTTTTGGTTTGACCGCGAAAACCGGTTTTGGGGCGTGGCTGTTGCGGAGCTCCTTTCCTGACACGATGGTGTTGGGAGGTTTTGCTATGGCGCAGCGCGAACAACATGAACGAGTCAAAAAGATGGACCGCTGGGCGGGCAAACTGCTCGGTCATAAGGCAGTGGTGATGGCGATACTGGTCGTCATTGCGATGGCGAGTGGACTGGCAATGGCGAACCTTGGCGGCAGTGCCGGCGGCGTGTCGTTTGAGCGTACTGATGGTTCGGGCTCGTTAGTGGAGCCGGGATCCGGCGATGCCTCGAGCGGAAAGACATCCGAAGGCTCTTCGACTAAGGCTTCTGCCGCGGCAGAGGTCTATGTCGATGTCGATGGCGCCGTTGTGTCGCCCGGCGTATATCGTCTCAAGGACGGCGCGCGGGTGGCTCAGGCGATTGATGCCGCCGGCGGGCTGGCGCCCGAGGCAGACGTCACGGGGCTCAATCGGGCATCTAAGGTCGTCGATGGACAGAAGATTCACGTTCCAACGGTAGGGGAGCAGCAGGCGTCCATTGCGGAAGCCGGTGTTGATGGTGGGACTTCCGCATCGTCGGGCGTTAGTGGCGCAACAGGCCTAGTAAACATCAATACGGCAAGCGCGGAAGAGCTGCAGACGCTTTCGGGCATCGGCCCCTCCATGGCCCAGTCGATTATCGATGAGCGGACAAAGAACGGTGCTTTCGCCTCGGTTGACGATCTGATGCGTGTGTCGGGAATCGGCGAGAAGAAGCTTGCCAAAATCAAAGATTGCATCTGCGTATGAGCGCGACCGAGCGCGAGCACGTGATGCCTCCGCGACCCCTGATTCCGTGGACGATGGCCCTGTGTGCCGGCATGTGCGTGAGCTGCGCCTTGGTGCTCAGCATAGCCGCTGATGCGCTGCTGAGGGAGCGGGCGACGGCGGTCGGGCCGCTATGGGCCATTCCCGTTGCGGCAGCGGTTTTCGTTGTGCTGGCTCACTCTTGTGCGCGGCTTGCCCCTTTGAAGCGGTGGCTGTATGCCGCGTCCGCCGGTCTCGTGGCGGGAGCGGTCGTCTCGGCGTGGTGGGCTGTGGGTGTGCTCAGCGCCTCGAAGGCGCTCGACGGTCGAGCGGCAAGCGGCCTCGAGTTTGTCGTGCAGGGTGATCCATCCATAAACGACGACGTGTATTCCTATACCTGCGAGGCACGCGCGGACGGTAAGAACTTGGCAGCGGTTCGCCTATCGTGTGATCGTGAGCTCAAGGTCGGGGCGCACGTGCGTGTTATCGGTCGCGTTTCGCGTTTTGAGAACGATGCATATGGACGATCGCGCGTGCTCCGAGGCGAGGTGCGTAAGGTTAAAGCCGTTCGGATTGTGTCGGTCGATGAGGGTTCTCCGGGGCCGGTGCTTCGGCTGCGAAATGGGCTGCTTGCGTCCATCGCGCCTGCGACCGACCCGGCGCGTGCGCTCATAGCCGGTGTCGTCTGCGGTCGTTCGGCCGAGCTGCGCGCCCAGCCGGCGGGCGACTGGTTTTCTGTGACGGGAACGGCACATCTTATCGCCGTCTCGGGCAGCCATTTGGCTATCGTGGGGTTTGTAATCGAGGGCGTATTGCAAAAGACTCGGTGCTCACGTGGTCTTCAGCGGGCGATATTGGCGATAACGCTTGTGGGCTACGCTGCATTTACGGGCGCGTCTCCCTCGGCCGTGCGCGCGTGCTGCATGGTGTTCGTGACGCTTGTCGTAAACGACGCGGGGCGTCGTCGGCACGGCCTTTCGGCACTCTTCGTAACCATGTCCATCTTTGTGCTACTGCGGCCGACGGTGCTGTTCGAGATGGGCTTTCAGCTATCATGTGCCAGCGTCTTAGCCATTCTGTGCTTTTGCCCCTATGCGACCTATGCTTTGGGTGAGCTGGGTGTGCCATCGGGCGTTACCAGCGTGTTTACCGTCACGCTGTGCTCGCAACTGGCGACACTTCCCATTACCATTCCTGCCTTCGGTACATTCTCGCTCATTGCTCCGTTGTCAAATGCGGTCATCGGTCCGGTGGTGAGCGTTCTGCTCGCTGTGTCGATCGTGCTGGCTCCCTTTTCGCTCGTGGGACCGTTGCGGACTTGGGCGCTCGTTGTGCCCATGATTGCCGCCCGTTGCGCGCTGTTCTTCGAGCAGCTGTTTGCCGCCGTGCCGGGTGCATACGTGAGCGTGCCGCCCGATAGCATGTGGATTTACCTATTGCCGTGTTTTCTGGCGGTTCTGCTGGTCTGGTGGCCGCGTCCCCGTGCACGTCCTATGGCGGCGGGGCTTGCATGCCTGATGCTCTTGGCTGCGATTCCGTACGTCTATTGGGATCGATTCGCTCCGCCTTCGGTGACGGTGCTCGATGTGGGCCAGGCCGATGCGATTCTTATCCGCCAAGGCGGCGCAGTAGCTCTCGTCGACTGCGGGCTCGACGAGCGCGTGGTGGCGGCGTTGGTTCGCAATAACGTGCACCATATCGATGCCGTCTTTGTGACGCATTGGGATGAGGACCACTGGGGTGGTTTGCCTGCCGTGCTCGAACAGTTTTCGGTCGGAACGATTGCCGTGGCGGCGGATGCGCTGGAGGATGCTCCTGCCGAGGTATTGAACCGACCTGGCGTGGAGTATCGGCAGGTGCGCCGTGGGGATACGGTCGACATCGGCTCATTTTGCGCCCGCGTGATGTGGCCATTCGAGTCCGTGGATGGCGAGGGAAATGAGGACTCGCTTGTCCTGCTGCTCTCTTATGTTCAGGAAGGTAAGGGCCTGCGAATACTTCTCACCGGTGATGCCGAGCTCGACCAAGAACGGGAATTCGTGCAGGAGGTGGGGGATATCGATGTACTTAAACTTGGGCATCACGGCTCCAAGGTTTCAGTCGATGGTGAGTTGCTGGACGTCCTGAAGCCCGAGCTTTCCCTCGCAAGCGCCGGTGAGGGGAATCGATACGGCCATCCGTCCGATGCCTGCATCGATGCCGTTAAGGAAGCGGGTGGTGTGTTCGCGTGTACCATCGAACACGGCGACATTACCGTCGCACCGACTGCGAATGGCTTTGTGATGCGATGCCAGCGACCGTGACGACGTCGTTGGCGTGTGGTGGGCCCCTGGGCTAGAATGGCACGGAACGAATACGAAGACCTGCGGGAGGGGAGCGCAATGTCCGAAACCGGTTTGCTGCCGGCATATCTGATCGTCGGTACCGACGGAGTTAAGCGCGACCACGCCGTCTCGCGTATGAAAGCGCGTCTGGAAAAGTCGGGTATGGTCGAGTTCAACCTCGACGAGCGAGACATGACCAAGGACCCCGATATCGAGTCCATTATCGGATCGCTTAACACCTTTCCCATGGGCAGCGAGTTTCGATTGGTAATCCTTGATGGCTGCTCAAAGCTCGCCAAAGCGGTTTCGGAGCCGCTCGTCGAGTATCTGGCGAGTCCCAGCCCCACAACGGTCTGCCTCATCATCGCCGACTCGCTTGCCAAGAATACGCGCCTGTATAAGGCAATCGCCAAGATCGACAAGAAGGCTATCGTCGATTGCTCGGGTACCAAGCGCTGGGAACTGCCGCGCCGTGTTCAGCAGATGGCGACGCAGCGCGGTAAGTCGATTTCGACGGCGGCCGCCGAGGAGCTCGTCTCGCGTTCGGGCGAAAACACGCGCATGCTCGATAACGACTTGGCTAAGCTTGCCCAGATGGTCGAGTCGCCTCAGATTGAACTTGCCGATGTTGAGCGCTGGATTGTCCGTACGGCCGAGGTTCAACCCTGGGACTTCCTCAACGCCGTCTCGGCTCGCGATATGCGGCGATCGCTCGAGCTCTTCAATCTGCTGCCCGCCAAGAGCTATGTGTGGACCTACACGCTGCTGTGCGGTCGCATCCGTGAGCTGATCGTCGCCAAGGCGCTCGATGCGCGTGGACAGGGTCGTGAGCTGGCCGCAACGCTCAAGCTCCAGTCCTGGCAGGTCAAGAATCACCTGACTTGGGCGCGTCGCTTTTCGATGGCAGAGCTCGTCGCAGCGCTCGAGGGTGCGGTCGATGTGGAGCTCGCGCTCAAGGGCTCTGCCGATTCTGAGACCGCGCTTTTGCTCTGGATTACGAACATCTTGAGAAAATCGTGATGATACCTGCCTATTTGACAAATTCGTTCTATTCCTTTGAGGGGGAGCGTGCTATAGTAGGCGCTTGCATGACCTCACCGTGTCTCAGAGGTGTCATACATTTTTTGCAAGGAACTCGAAAGGAACTCCAGAAGTGGCAAACATCAAGTCTCAGAAGAAGCGTATCCGCACCAATGAGGCAGCTCGCATGCGTAACAAGGCTGTCAAGTCCGAGCTCAAGACGCTGACCAAGCACGTCCAGTCCGCCGTCGCCGAGGGCGACGCCGAGAAGGCCCAGGCTGCCCTCAAGACCGTTACCAAGCGTCTCGACATGGCTGCCGCCAAGCATGTTATCCACAAGAACCAGGCTTCCAACCGCAAGTCCGGTCTTGCCAAGCTCGTGAACAGCATCAACGCCTAAGTTGTAAATTTCACACTACACAGATTACGCGCATAAATGGAGCCTGTTTTATGGAACAGGCTCCATTTTTTGTACCGCTCGGGTAAGATAGTCCGCATGAATACTTCAATTGACATTTCCCACATCCGCAACTTCTCAATCGTTGCGCACATTGACCATGGCAAGTCTACGATCAGCGACCGCATCCTCGAGCTCACCCATACCGTCGACGAGCGCGACATGGAGTCGCAGCTGCTCGACACCATGGATATCGAGCGCGAGCGCGGCATCACGATCAAGTCCAACGCCGTCCGCGTGTCCTATGACGCCGACGACGGCGAGACGTATCAGTTCAACCTCATCGATACGCCGGGCCATGTAGACTTTACCTACGAGGTCTCGCGTTCGCTGGCCGCTTGTGAGGGCGCGGTGCTCGTCGTCGACGCCACTCAGGGTGTCGAGGCACAGACCGTCTCCAACGCGACGCTCGCCATGAACGCCAATCTGGACATTGTGCCCGCCATCAACAAGATCGACCTGCCCTCGGCCCATCCCGACGAGGTTAAGACCGAGATCGAGGACGATCTGGCCATTCCCGCCGATGATGCCGTGTGCGTCTCGGGCAAGACCGGCGAGGGCATTCACGATCTGCTGGAGTCCATCGTCTTTTTGATTTCGCCGCCTAAGGGCGATGCAAACGCTCCGCTCAAAGCGCTCATTTTGGATTCGTACTTTGACGAGTATCGCGGTGTGGTGGCTACGGTGCGCGTCTTCGATGGTTCCATCAAAAAGGGCGATACCCTGCTTATGATGCAGGCCAAGGGCGACTTTTTGGTCGACGGCGTGGGCGTCAAGCGTCCTGCCGAGACCCCGGTCGACGCGCTGACCGTCGGCGAGGTGGGCTACGTGGTCACGGGCCTGAAGGACCCCGAGGCCGTGCGCGTGGGCGATACCCTCACGTGGGCGTCGAATCCCTGCCCCGAGCCGCTTCCCGGCTACCGCGAGGCTAAGCCCATGGTCTATACGGGCCTGTTCCCGATCGATAACAAGGACTATGAGAACCTGCGTGACGCGCTCGATAAGCTGCACGTCAACGACCCGTCGTTGGTGTGGGAGCCCGAGACCTCGGTGGCGCTCGGCTTTGGCTTCCGTGTGGGCTTCCTGGGCCTGCTGCACATGGAAGTCGTCAAGGAACGCCTGGAGCGCGAGTTCAATCTGGACCTCATTGCCACGAGCCCCTCGGTTGACTATCACGTCTACAAGACTGACGGAGAGATGATTGATGTCCGTAGCCCGCAGGATCTTCCCGAGGCCACGCGCATCGAGCGTATCGAGGAACCCTACCTCAAGGCTAAGATCATCTGCCCGCCCGAGTATACGGGTGCCGTCATGCAGCTCGCTATCGAGCACCGTGGCATTACAACCGACATGATCCATCTCACGAGCAAATCGGTCGAGATGCGCTTTGACATGCCGCTCGCCGAGCTCATCCTGGACTTCTTTGACCAGCTCAAGAGTCGTACCAAGGGCTATGCCTCGCTCGACTACGAGTTCAACGAGTACCGTCCCTCCGAGCTCGTTAAGCTCGATATCTTGCTTTCGGGCGATGAGGTGGACGCGCTGTCGTTTATCGTCCACAAGGACAAGGCCTATGGCCTGGCCCGTGGCCTGTGCGACAAGCTTAAGGAGATCATCCCGCGTCAGCTGTTCGAGGTGCCCATCCAGGGTGCTATCGGCAATAAGATCATTGCCCGCTCCACCGTCAAGGCGCGTCGCAAGGACGTGCTTGCTAAGTGCTACGGCGGCGATATCTCGCGTAAGCGCAAGCTGCTCGAGAAGCAGAAAGAGGGCAAGAAGCGCATGAAGGCCATCGGATCGGTCGAGGTCCCGCAGGAGGCCTTTATGGCGATCCTCAAGGTGGACGAGTAGGTCTATGGCGCTTTCTGAATACAGCAAGCGGCTGCTGGGCGCCTATGCCGAGCAGCCGTTCCTTATGGCTCCCATGGCGGGCGTGACCGACCCTGCCTACCGCATCATGTGCCGCCGTCGCGGTGCCAACCTTGCCTACAGCGAGATGGTGAGCGTGGCGGGCCTTGCCTATGCCAGCAACAAGACCTGGCGCCTGGTGCTACCGGCCGACGAGGAGCAGCAGATTTGCGTGCAACTCTTCGGCTCCAAGCCCGATCAGTTTGCGAGCGCCGTCGCTGCCGTCGAGGAGCGCGTTGGCGATCGCCTGTCGCTCATCGATATCAATATGGCATGCCCCGCCCGCAAGGTTGTTACCAAGGGCGAGGGCTCGGCGCTCATGCGCACGCCCGACCTGGCGGAGAAGATCGTCGAGGCCACGGTGGGCGCGGCGCACGTGCCCGTGACCGTCAAGATTCGCAAAGGCTTTTATGCCGAGGACCGCAATGCCGCGACATTTGCCCAGATGCTTGAGGGCGCAGGGGCTGCCGCAGTCGCCGTGCATGGTCGTTGCGCCACGCAGCTCTACACCGGCCAGGCCGATTGGTCGGTCGTCGATGAGGTCGCAGATGCCGTTGAGATTCCCGTGATCGGTTCGGGTGATGTGTTCACCGCCGAGGATGCCGCGGTGCATCTGCGAAACTCGGGTGCCAGCGCGGTGTTTATCGCGCGCGGCATCTACGGGAACCCGTGGGTGTTTGGCGATGCTCGCGCTCTTGCGCTCGATGGCACACCGGTGCCGGCGCGCAGCTCTGTCGAGCGCCTGGACGCCCTGCGTGAGCACCTAACGCTGACGCATGAGCTCCTGCCGCTCATGTCGCGTGCCCGTACGTACGCAAGCTGGTACTTAAAAGGCATGCCCCATGCCGCCGCTTGGCGTGCCCATGTGGTGCGCTGCTCCACGTATGAGGAGTTTATGGCGCTGGTCGATGAGATCGAGCATGATGTGGTGGCCTGCGAGGCTGCCCTTGCCGCCGGCGAATCGGTGCCCCCTCATCCGCTGGAGGCTTAAGGGTGGCCGTTACCGCGCTGTACGTGCACGTGCCGTTCTGTGCCCAAAAGTGCCGCTACTGCGACTTCGACTCGCGCAGCTTTGCTTCGTGTGATTTGGATGCCGCGCTCGATTCCTATTTTGAGCAGTTGTTCGCGCGTCTCGATGCTTTTGGCAAGGCTGGGGCCCTCGACCAGATCCGCACCGTCTATGTTGGCGGCGGCACGCCGTCGCTGGCGGGGGAGCGCCTGGTGGAGCTGGCGCGGCGTATTCGTGCGTGGTGCGCCCCCGTTGAGTTTACCTGCGAGGCCAATCCCGAGTCGCTGACCGCCGAGCTTGCTACTGCGCTTGCCAAGGTTGGTGTCACACGCGTTTCTCTGGGCGTGCAAACGCTCGATAACACCGAACTTACCGCCATCGGCCGCATTCACGATGCCGATCGGGCGCTCGCCGCCATCGCGACGGTCAAGGACGCTGGGCTTGACGTGTCGTGCGACCTTATGTGCGGACTTCCCGGGCAGACCGCAGCGAGTTGGAAGCGTACGCTCGAGGGCGTGCTGGCGGCGGTTCCGCATCATGTGTCGGTTTACCCGCTCACGCTCGAGGTGGGGACGCCCCTCTATCGCATGGCGTGCCGTGACGAGTCGCTCGAGCCCGACGAGGATTTTCAGGCCGCCTGCATGGACGTGGCGCGCGAGCTCCTGGGTGCCGCCGGCTATCACCCGTATGAGGTGGCGAGCTACGCGCTCGACGGCCATGAATGCGCCCATAACATTGCCTACTGGACCGGACAGGGTTACCTGGGTCTGGGCCGCTCTGCCGCCGGCATGCTCGATGCTGGGGACTTCGCTCGCTTGGCCGGGCTGTTTTGCGGCGCACTTGCTCGAGGCGACGCGTATCGCGTGCGTCTGGTACAGCGCGACGATGCTGCGACGACGTTTGATGCCGAGTGTCTGTCGCAGCGCGAGGCAGCAGCCGAGGATTTGATGCTCGCCTGTCGCATGACGCGCGGCGTTGGGTCTGACCTGTTGGTTCGCTCGGCAAACATTATCCCCGAGGACGAGCTGGCGGCGGCTTGCGACCGCGCGCTCGAGTTGGGCCTTGCCTCCTGGGTGTCCGATGATGCTAAAGGGCATGCGGGGCGCGTTACATCGAAAGATGTTATCGAAGGTCGCACTCGCGCCCGTCTGGCTCCCACCCACTTGGGTTGGCTCGATGGAAATGTGCTGTTCGAGCTGTTTTGGGGTCTAGCTTAGGCCGCTCGGGTAGAATGACCGCATTATATACGCTGCTGTGAGCAGGAGGTTGCCGCGCATGGCGACGATGAACGAAAAAGATTACTACGAGATCCTGGGCGTCTCCAAGGACGCCACCTCGCGTGATATACAAAAGGCTTTCCAGCAAAAGGCCCGCAAGCTCCATCCGGACGTCAATAAAGAGCCGGATGCCGAGGAAAAGTTCAAAGAGGTTTCCGAGGCCTACGCCGTGCTTTCGGACGAGCAGAAGCGTGCTCGCTATGACGCCATGCGCTCGGGCAATCCCTTTGCCGGTGCTCCTACGGCTTCGCCCTATGGTGGCGGCTACGCCGGCAGCACGGGTTATGGCAATCCCTTTGAGGGCGGCTTCCCCTTTGGTGGCGCCTGGGGCCAGCAGCGTCGTGGGCAGGCTGCCTACAATCCCGAGAACGGCGCCAACGTGGTCGTCGACATCAAGCTCGACGCCAAGGAGGCCAAGGGCGGTGCCCGTAAGACCGTCCGCTATACGCGTTTTGATACCTGTGGTCACTGTGGCGGCTCGGGCTCCGTCTCGTCCGAGCATGCGCATACCTGCCCGAGCTGCGGCGGTCGCGGCCACATCGATGTCGACCTGTCCTTCCTGTTTGGCGCCGGCACGTTCCAGTCGGTCTGCCCCGAGTGCGGCGGTTCCGGTAAGGTCGTCGCCGACCCCTGTCCCGATTGCGGTGGCAGCGGTCGAACCCGCGTGACCTCCGAGCAGACGATTGAGTTTCCTGCCGGCACGCACGATGGCGACGAGGTTCGTATTGGCGGCATGGGTCACGCCGGCACCAACGGTGCCGCGGGCGGCGACCTGGTCGGCCGTGCCCATGTCGAGGCCGAGCGCCTGGAAGGCAAGGCCCGTACCGGTTTTTACCTGATGGGCATCGTGGCGCCGTTTTTGGTGCTGTCGGCCATCTCGGGCGTGTTCTCGGCCTTTGCCATGATGTGCTTTATTCCGTTTGCCATGGGCCTGTTCATGGTGCTCTCGGACGGCGTGCTTCATCGCAGCCTGCTGTGGTGGAAACGCGGCGCGATGCAGTTTGCCAACGGTTTTGCCAACGGATTTATGTTTGCACTCGTGTCGGTTTGGTTTGCGAGCTGCTCGCAGCGTGCCATGCTTTCGCCGTACGGAATGTACTAACATCAAACCCTCTGTTTGCGGCCGCCCCAGCTTGGGTATAGGACGCACTGTGACAATAATGAAAGTCGGAAGGATTCGGTCGTGTCGGAAAATAGGGATTACTACGAGGTACTTGGCGTCGAAAAGGATGCCGACGCGCGGACGATTAAGCGCGCGTTTCTAAAGAAGGCCCGTACCGTACACCCGGACGTTTCGGACGACCCCGAGGCCGAGGCCAAGTTCAAAGAGCTCAACGAGGCATATTCCGTTCTTTCCGATGAGCAGAAGCGTGCAAACTACGATCGCTTTGGCTCTCCTGACGGCCCCGGTGGCTCTGGCTATGTCGACATTAACGACATCTTTGGCGGCATGGGCATGGACGACCTTTTCTCGTCGTTCTTTGGCGGCGGCGCCGGCGGTGGTGCCCGCGGCCGTCGCGAGCGTCGTCGCGGTCGTGACATGGCCATCTCGCTTTCGGTGACGCTCGAGGAGGCGGCGCTCGGCTGCAAAAAGACTATCAGCTATGACCGCCTTGCTCCTTGCGAGGACTGCAATGGCACCGGTAGGGCAGAGGGCGCACAGGAAAAGCAGTGCGGCCGCTGCCACGGTACGGGCTACGTCACGACGGTTCAGCGTTCGTTCCTGGGCCAGGTTCAGTCTTCCTCGCCTTGCCCCGACTGCCATGGCGAGGGTACGGTTATCGACCATCCCTGCGAGACCTGCGACGGTCAGGGTCGCACGCCTTCGCATGAAAAGATCGACATCGATATTCCCGCCGGCGTTTCGACCGGTCGACAGCTGCGTGTGAGCGGCTTTGGCGAGGCCGGCCTTCGCGGCGAGCTTTCGGGCGACTTGATTGTCAACGTGCGCGTTGCCGACCATGAGCGCTTTAAGCGCAACGGTGACGACTTGTACCTGGTGAGCGATATCTCGATTGCACAGGCTGCGCTCGGCTGCGAGATCGAGGTCGAGGGCATTATGCCCGACGAGGTCGTTAAGGTGACGGTTCCCGCCGGCGCCCAGTACGGCGACACCGTGAGCGTCAATAATTACGGCATGCCGCGCATTGGCGGTGGCGGTTCGCGTGGCCGCCTGATCGTGCAACTGCGCGTGGTCGTTCCCACCAATCTTTCCAATAAGCAGCGCGAGCTGCTCCGTGCTTTTGCCGATGAGATGGGCGATGACGTCGCTTCCGGTAAGAAGTCGGTGACCGACCGTATCAAGAGTGCCCTCGACGATATCCTCGATTAAGGAGCCCGCGTGCTCGCACCCCATGTTTCCGTCGTCAACCTCGGCTGCCGTGTCAACCGGGTTGAGTCTGACCGTATCACTGCCGATCTTATGCGCCTGGGCTTTGCTATTGTGGAGCCCCAGGATGCCGACTTGATCGTCATTAACACCTGTGCCGTTACGGGCGAGGCCGAGGCCAAGACCCGTAAGGCCGTCCGCCATGCGCTGGCCCATCAAAACGAGCCCTATGTGGTCGTGACCGGCTGCGTGGTCAACCTGCATCCCGAGGAGCTGCTGGAGCTATCCGACCGCGTGATCGCCGAGCCGTCCAAGATCGATGTCGCCGAACGTGTCTGCGAGGTGTTGGGCGTTGAGTCCGATAGCGTTCCCGCCTGCAGTGATGGCGAGGTTGTCGATGCGCTCGGTCGCTCTCGCCTGGGCGTGAAGATTCAGGACGGCTGCAACCATCGCTGCACCTATTGCATTGTGTGGAAGGCACGCGGCCCCGAGCGCTCCGTGCCCGTCGAGTCCGTGCTCGAGCAAGTTCGCGAGGCCCAGGAGGCCGGCGTGCCCGAGGTCGTGTTGACCGGCGTGAATCTGGGTGCCTATGACGGCAAGAGCGCGACCGACGAGCATGTCGAAATCGATGAGCTGCTCGAGGCCATTATGGAGCGCACGACTATTGCGCATGTGCGCATTTCCTCGGTCGAGCCCATGGATATCTCTGAGCGCCTGCTTAAGGTTATGGCGCGCTATCCGCAGCGTATCGCCCCGTTTTTGCACCTGCCCGTGCAGTCTGGCTGCACGGCGACGCTGCATCGCATGGGCCGTCCCTATAGTGCCGAGGCCTTTGAGGATACGGTGCGCATGATCCGTGCGAACCTGCCACAGGCCGCACTTTCGTGCGACGTTATCGTCGGTTTTCCTGGCGAGACGGACGAGGAGTTCGAGGAGTCGCTGGCGCTGTGCCGTCGCGTGGGCTTTTCGCGCATGCACGTGTTTCGCTATAGCAAGCGCCCCGGCACCCTCGCCGCCGACATGCCCGACCAGGTACCGCCTGAGGTCATGGCCGAGCGCAGCCGTCGCATGCGCGCGGCGGCTCAGGAGCTCGCGGTTGCCGATGCCCGCCGTCGCGTGGGTACCGTCGAGCGCGCCGTGCTTGAGTACGGTGATAATTTGACGCTTGGCTCGTTCCATCATGCCCGTCTTGATGATACCTGTGGACTCACAGCCCCGTGCCTGCTCGATGTTGCTATCATCGGAGTCGATGATTCCGGCTTGGTCCATGCACGCAGGGAGGTTCATGGAAGCCTCGAAGATTAGACTTACCGTTCCCGAGGGGATTGATCCCTCGCGCGTTTTGGGCGCCGGCGACGGCGTCCTTCGTGCGCTCGAGAGCTTGGTTCGCGCCCATGTGGTCGCCCGTGGCGATAGCATCGCCGTGAGCGGTGACCCGGACGAGGTCGAGCTCGTGGCGCGCTTTTTCGAACATGCTTTTCGCGAGGCGGCGGCCGGCCGTACCCTTTCTTCCGACGATGTCTCGCGTTGCCTGGCCGTCTTGCGCGACGGCGAGCATGAGGCCACATCGCTTCGCGATGATGTGCTGCTATCGTACCGCGGTCGCGTTATCCGCCCCAAGACGCTCGGTCAAAAGCGCTATGTGGATGCCATCCGCTCTTCCACCATCACGTTTGGCCTCGGTCCCGCCGGTACCGGTAAAACCTATCTGGCCATGGCGCTCGCCGTTGCCGCGCTCAAGCGCCATGAGGTGGGCCGCCTGATCCTGACGCGCCCGGTTGTCGAGGCGGGGGAGAACCTGGGCTTTTTGCCCGGTACCCTCGAGGAAAAGATCGACCCGTATATGCGCCCGCTCTATGATGCCCTCTTTGACATGATGGATCGCGAACGCACCGATGAGCTTATGGAGCGTGGCGTGATCGAGATCGCGCCGCTCGCCTACATGCGCGGTCGAACGCTGAGTGATGCCTTTGTGGTGCTCGATGAGGCGCAAAACACGACGCCCGAGCAGATGAAGATGTTCCTGACGCGTCTAGGTTTTAATTCCAAGTTTGTGATTACCGGCGACCTGAGCCAGCGTGACCTGGTGGGTCGTCGCGGCGGTCTTGCCGATGCCGAAAGGATTCTGGGTCGCGTCGACGATGTGGCGTTTTCTCACCTGGAGCGCGCCGATGTGGTGCGCCATGCCCTGGTGGGCCGTATTGTTGAGGCCTATGATGCATACGACGATGCGCGTGAGCAGCGCGCACACGATCGAAAGGAGTCCCGTTGAGTGTATTGATCAGCAACGATGCCGAGCTCGATACGCTGCTCGATGCCCAGGAGGTGGAGCACATCTGCTCAGTTGTGCTTGCCGCCGAGGGTGTTGAGCGTGAGGTCGAGATTTCCCTTTCGTATGTCGATGAGGACGAGATGCACGAGCTCAACCACGAGTGGCGCGGCATCGATCGCACGACCGACGTGCTCTCGTTTGAATGTGACTCGGCCTTTGACGAGGACATTCCCGCCGACGAGACGCTCGAGCTCGGCGATATTATCCTGGCCCCGCAGGTTATTGCCCGCCAGGCCCCCGGCTTTGGCAACAGCCCCGCCGATGAGTGCCGACTGATGCTCGTGCACGGAATGCTGCACCTGCTGGGTTACGACCACATCGAGGACGATGAGGCCGAGGTCATGGAGGCCCGCGAGGATGCCATCCTGCGCGACCTGGCGCTTGAGCGCGGCGAGGACCCCAAACTCGTCCACGTCGGCCCCATAACCAATCATGCCCACGACTAGGAGCCGTCTATGATTCCCGGATCGAACAAGGACCATCCGTCCTTTTTAAAGTCGTTCTCATACGCGATGGAGGGCTTCGTCACTGCCGTCAAGACCGAGCGCAACATTAAGGTCATGCTCGTGGCGGGCGTGTGCACCGTCATTGCCGGCTGCATCGTGGGGCTCGATATTGCCGAGTGGGCTACGGTCATCATCTGCTGTGGCCTGGTGATTCACGGCGAGTTGTGCAATACCGCCATGGAGGCGATTGTGGACCTGGCGACCCAGGAGCTGCATCCGCTGGCCAAGCGCGCGAAGGATATCGCCGCTGCCTCTGTATACGTTCTTTCCATTACAGCCGCGATCGTTGGCTTGCTTGTCTTTGCCCACGCGCTCGACTTTATTTAGAAAGGGATTCCCATGTCCGACAATATGCAGCCTACCGATGGAGTTTTGGATGACGAGGTCCTGGACGAGGCTGAAGGTGCCGATTTGTTTGACGAGGTCGAGGAGTTCGATCCGTTTGAGGGTATGAGCGACGAGGAACTCGATGCCCTGTGCGACGAGGATGAGAGCCTCGTGGGCTTTGGCGACGTGGAACCCGGTTTCCGCAGCGGCTTTGTGGCCCTGGTCGGTCGCCCCAACGCCGGCAAGTCCACGCTGCTCAATGCCTGTTACGGCAAGAAGGTCGCCATCACCTCTCCGGTGGCCCAGACGACCCGCCGCCGTATGCGCGCCGTGGTCAACCGCCCCGGTTACCAGCTGGTCTTCGTTGACACTCCGGGTATCCACAAGCCCAAGGACGGCCTGGGATCCGAGCTCAACAAGAGCGCCCTGTTTGAGCTCAATGACGTAGACGTCGTCGCGTTTCTGATCGACGCCACCAAACCCATCGGCAGGGGAGACGCCTGGGTTGCCGAGCGTGTCAAGAGCGCCCGTTCCAAAAAGGTCCTGGTGCTTACGAAGGCCGACGAGGCCGATCCCGCCCAGGTTATGGAACAGCTCAAGGCCGCTCACGAGCTCATGGAATATGACGACGAGATCGTGACGTCGTCGGTCAAGAACTTCAACGTCGATGCGTTTATCGAGACCGTCGCTCACTTTTTGCCCGAGGGCCCGCGCTGGTTCCCTGAGGACATGGGCACCGACGCGTCCGACGAGACCCTCGTGGCCGAGTTTGTACGCGAGAAGGTTCTGCGTCGCACCCGCGACGAGATCCCCCACTCCGTGGGCGTCATCTGTGACGCGCTCGAGCAGACTAAGAAGGTGCTGCGCGTGCACGCCACGATTTACGTCGAGCGCGAGGGGCAGAAGGGCATCATCATCGGCAAGGGCGGCGAGATGATTAAGCATATCGGCATCGATGCCCGTCGCGACCTTGAGCGTATCTTTGGCACGCAGGTCTTTTTGGAGCTCGACGTGAAGGTCAAGGCCGGCTGGCGCGATGACGAGGCACAGATCCGCCGCTTTGGCTACAATGCCGAAGATTAAGCCTCGGCGTTCATGGCAGGCTCTCGCACATATCGCACAAAGGTGCTCGTCCTCGACAAGACGAAGCTCAAGGAAACCGACCTGATCTTGACCATGCTCGACGAACGGGGACGGCAGGTGCGTGCCGTGGCTAAGGGCGCGCGTAAGCCCGGCGGTCGCCTTGCGGCCCGCTGTGAGCTTTTCTGTACCGTCGATATGCTGCTCGCGCGTGGTCGCTCGCTTGACGTGGTTTCTCAGGCGGAGCTTATGGAGGCGCCACTCGGTGCCGCTCCTGACTACGAGACGATCTGTGCCGCCAGCGCGATTGCCGAGGTTGCGCGCGTGTGCTCTTTCGAGGATGCCGAGGATCCATTTACCTTTGCCATCACGCAGCGGGCGCTCATGCTTGTCGGCTGCGGGCTCGACTCGGCACATATGGACCTGCTCGTGGCAGCCTTTGTCTTTAAACTGCTGTCGCACGTTGGTTACCGCCCCGATTTCTCGGCATGCGTCTCGTGCGGCGATCCCATGCTCTCGCATTTCTCGGCCCAGGCCGGCGGGCTTCTGTGCGGGTCGTGCGCCTCGAGCGTGCCTGGCGCCGAGTTGGTATCGGTCGGCGAGGTCGCATGGCTGCGCGCTCTGATGTCCATGACATTCGATGCCCTTATGGACGAGCTGATCGATCCGCATACGGCTACGTTTTTGCTGGGGCTTTCGCATGTTTGGGCCGCCACGCACACCGATCAGCGGCTCCGTGCGATGGAATTCATGTTGGGTCGGTGATGATGCGCAGGCGCGCGCCGCTTGTGGTAACATACCGACCTGTTGGTACCTCGACCTTGGATGTTCGCTCCACCGGCGGCTTCCCAGTCCGAGGCGAATGGAGTCGCCCGATGGCGACGCAAAACGAAAGGTGAAACAATGACTGTTTCCAAAGAGCGCAAGGCGGAGCTGACTGCCCAGTTCGGTAACACCCCGGTCGACACCGGCAACCCCAAGGTTCAGGTCGCCATCCTGTCCGAGCGCATCAAGGAGCTGACCGAGCACATGAAGTCCCACCAGAAGGACTTCCACACCCGTCGTGGCCTGCTCATGCTCGTCGGCCGTCGTCGTCGTCTTCTCTCCTACATCAAGAAGAACGACATCGTCGAGTACCGTGAGCTCATCAAGGCTCTGGGCATCCGCGACAACATCCAGTAGGATTTGTACATGCTAAGAGCGTCCTGCGCAGCGGGGCGCTCTTTTTGTGTAAGGGCGCGAACAATCACGCTCTGAAGCGTGGCGGGGGCAGGGGGCCCGCGTCACATGAGAAGCCCGCAGGCAAGGGGCCTGTGGGGTAAAGGAGAACAATGACACTCGTATCCAAGACCTTTGAGCTGTACGGCAAGACCTACACCTTTGAGTCCGGCGAGCTTGCCAAGCAGGCCACCGGCGCCTGTCTGGTCAAGCAGGGCGACACCACGATGCTCGACACCGTGGTCGTCTCCAAGGAGCGTAAGAACTACGACTTCTTCCCGCTGACCGTCGACTTCAACGAGAAGATGTACGCCGCCGGCCGCATCCCGGGTGGCTACCTCAAGCGTGAGGGCCGTCCCAGCGAGAAGGCCACGCTCACGGCCCGTATGATCGACCGCCCGATTCGTCCGAGCTTCCCGGACGGCTTCCGCAACGAGGTGCACATCGTCGCCACCTCGCTCGTCGCCGACCAGGTCAACCCCTTTGACGTCATCAACGTCATGGGTGCTTCCCTGGCAATGACGCTCGGCGGCGTGCCCTTCGAGGGCCCGCTTGCCTGCGTGCGCATCGGCCGCAACGTGGAGACCGGCGAGTTTATCGTCAACCCCACCTATGAGGAGCGCGAGAACTCCGATCTGGATCTGGAGCTGGGTGGCTCCGCCGACTTCATCTCGATGGTCGAGGCCGGCGCCGAGGAGATCTCCGAGGACGACATGCTCGCCGCCATGAAGTTTGGCCAGGAGGCCCTTGCTGCCTTCTGCCAGGCTCAGGACGAGTTTGTCGCCGAGTGGGAGCAGGTCAACGGCGCCATCGTCAAGAAGGAGTACCCGCTCGACCAGCCCGTCGAGGAGGTCCAGGAGCGCATCTTCGCCCACTACGACGAGATGGCAGCCTCCCTTCGCGACGCCGACAAGCTCTCCCGTATCGGTAAGGTCGAGGCTCTGAAGGAGTCCATCCGGGCCGAGTTCACCGAGGAGGAGCAGGCCGCTTGGGAGCGCGAGATTCCCGTGGCGCTCAAGAAGCTCGAGAAGAAGGCTATGCGCACCATGGTCGTCGAGACCGGTGAGCGCGTCGACGGCCGTGCCGCCGATGAGATTCGCCCCATCATGGTGAAGGATAACTACCTGCCGCTCGTTCACGGCTCCGGTCTGTTCCAGCGTGGCCAGACCCAGGTGCTTTCCGTCCTGTCGCTCGGTATGCTCAACGAGGGCCAGCGTCTGGATACCATCGAGCCCACCGAGGGCAAGCGCTACATGCACCACTACAACTTCCCGCCGTTCTGCACCGGCGAGACCGGCCGCATGGGCAGCCCCAAGCGCCGCGAGATCGGCCACGGCAACCTGGCCGAGCGCGCTCTGCTTCCGGTGCTCCCCGACGAGAACGAGTTCCCCTACGCCATCCGCGTCGTCTCCGAGGTCATGGAGTCCAACGGCTCCTCTTCGATGGCTTCGACCTGCGGCTCCACGCTCGCCCTTATGGACGGCGGCGTGCCCATTAAGCGCCCGGTCTCCGGTATCGCCATGGGCCTGATCCAGGAGGAGGGCAAGACCGTGGTCCTGTCCGACATCCAGGGTCTCGAGGACTTCCTGGGCGACATGGACTTTAAGGTCACCGGCACCACCGAGGGCATCACCGCCCTGCAGATGGACAACAAGGCCACCGGTCTTACCTTCGACATCTTGGCCCGCGCCCTGCAGCAGGCCAAGGAGGGTCGCGCCTTCATCCTGCAGAAGATGCTCGATGTGATCCCCGAGCCGCGCCACACCACGCGCAGCACCGCTCCGCGCATCGTCTCCATCCAGGTTCCGACCGACAAGATCCGCGACGTTATCGGTTCTGGTGGTAAGGTCATCCGCGGCATCCAGGACGAGACCGGTGCCTCGGTCGACATCCAGGAGGACGGCACCGTCTTTGTCGGTGGCACCGGCGAGTCCGTCGACCAGGCTGTCGAGCGCATAAAGCTCATCATCAAGGTTCCCGAGCCGGGCGAGGAGTACACCGGTCGCGTGGTCTCCATCCAGCCCTTCGGCGCCTTCGTCAACCTGCTGCCTGGTAAGGACGGCCTGCTGCACATCTCCCGCGTCGCCAAGGGTCGCGTGGAGAAGGTCGAGGATGTCCTCAACGTGGGCGACGAGGTCAAGGTCGTCGTCATCGAGGTTGACGATCGCGGCAAGATCTCGCTCGATCGTCTGGACAAGCCCGAGGCCCCGGCTCGTGCCGAGGGTGCCTCCGAGGGTGACGGCGAGCACTTCCAGCGCCGTGAGCGTCCGCGTCGCGAGCGCTCCGAGCGCAGCGACCGTCCGCGCCGTCCCGGCGACAACGGAGGCCGCAAGCCCCGCCGTCACCACGACGCCGAGTAACAGCCGCACATAAGCAGCTCAACAAGGGCGATCCCGTATTGGGGTCGCCCTTTTGCTATTCCCGGCGGGGGCCGCGGGTAAAGTTTCCTGCTCTACAGTCCTGCTCGCACGGAGAGCACATTAAGTGCTCTCCGGCT
>CAJMRI010000027.1:0-27548 GCA_905215905.1 uncultured bacterium
AAGCACTTAATGTGCTTTCCGTCTTGCGCAGGACTGTAGAGCAGCAAACTTAACCCCCGCCCCCAGCCCCGGAGACCCTCCCGGAGGGACCGAAAAATTTTTTCAAAAAAGTTGTTGCGCGCCGGACAGACTTCTGTGTATACTAATCCCCGCAGCGCACGCGAGCGGAAACAAACGCGAACGCCTGCCTGGGGAGTTAGCTCAGTTTGGTTAGAGCGCCGGCCTGTCACGTCGGAGGTCGCGGGTTCGAGCCCCGTACTTCCCGCCAACGCAATTAAAGCCACGTCTTCGGACGTGGCTTTTTGCGTTTGATACACTTTGTTTCGATAGAACGATCGCCCTGAGGCATCTTTGCCCAGAATCCCCGCGCCTTCGGGAACGCAAGTAAAATCTAATAAGCATATCTGTCTAAACAACAGCTTTGTTGCGCAACACCTGTTCAACGAGACAGGGGGTTAGGTTATACTAAATTGCACTGTAGGCCGCATCTGATGCATTTCGCTCCAAGCGCGGCACTCAGTGGATATCCGATTTACCATTTGGATGTCCTAGCGGTCATTTAGCGTCTCGAC
Source organism: uncultured bacterium (assembly GCA_905215905.1). GTDB lineage: Bacteria > Actinomycetota > Coriobacteriia > Coriobacteriales > Coriobacteriaceae > Collinsella. The sequence continues at coordinate 573 of CAJMRI010000027.1, forward strand.
ACAAGCTCGGCCCCGGAGCTCGTTCGAGCTGTTCGTATTCCTTGAAAGGGGAAAAATGGACATATCGAGGAAGACTGATTACGCCCTTCGTATGCTGGCGATGCTTGCCGAGGATCCGGAGCGTTTGCTTTCTGTTCGCACCGCTGCCGAAGAGGTCAATGTTCCGTATTCGTTTGCCCGCTCGATTCAGCACGGTTTGGTCCAGGCCGGTATTGTGGAGAGCCTGCGTGGCGTCCACGGTGGCATGCGTCTCAAGGTCAGTCCGGACGACGTCACCATTCGTCAGGTCGTCGAGGCCGTTCAGGGCCCTATGGTTATGAATGATTGCACCGCACCCGATGGCGACTGTGCGCGCATGGGCACGTGCTGCTATCATCTCCTGTGGGCCGGAGCTCAAGCGTTGATGCGCGACTACCTCGATTCCGTTTCGCTCGGCGACATCGTCGCTCACCGCCAGTTCCCGGCCGTCGATCCCAAGTTCGCCGACCGCGAAGCGTTTCCCGAGTACGCCACCTGTGCGTATACATGCCGGGAGGAATAGCGCCGCATAAGGAGCATAGATATGATTCAGGACCCCTTTCGTTCGATGATTCGTTCGGAAGGGGTCCTGCGTTATCGCGACCTTCCGTGGCGCCGCACGCGCGATCCGTACATCATTTGGCTTTCTGAGGTCATGTTGCAGCAAACACAGGTGCCACGCGTGGAGACGCGTATGCCGGCGTGGCTCGATCGCTTTCCGACCGTGCAGGCGCTTGCCCAAGCCGCGCCTTCCGATGTTTTGGACGCTTGGCAGGGCATGGGCTACAACCGACGCGCTCTGGCGCTCCACAAGGCCGCTCAGCGCGTTGTGGAGGACTGGGACGGTGAGTTTCCGCGTGAGACGCGTGACTTGGTCGCTCTGCCTGGTATTGGCCCGGCAACGGCGCAAGGTATCCGGTCGTTTGCGTTTGACCTTCCAGGCGTGTATCTGGAGACCAACGTGCGCACGGTCTTTCTGCATCACTTCTTTCCCGATGTACCGGCTGTTCCCGACCGCGAGCTGGTGCCGCTGATTCAGGCGGCCTGTCCGGCGGTCCCCGGTGCGGCGACCGACGAGATCGCTCCCTTTGCCGTGCCGCTCGATGATGCCGACACGCCGCGCGCGTGGTATTACGCGTTGCTGGACTACGGCGCATATCTAAAAAAGACGTTGCCCAATCCGTCCAGGCGCTCGGCGGGCTATAGCCGTCAATCAAAGTTTGAGGGCTCACGTCGCCAAAAGCGCGCGCATATCGTGCGCATGTTGCTGGCAGCGCGCGATGGCCAACCGGCGGGGATTACGCTTGCTGATGCCGTGGTGGGCGTTAACGATATGGAAGCGGCGGCTGGGCGCGGGCCGGTCGAGCGCGAGCTTGTCGCGGGCATTCTGGCCGACCTGGAGCGTGAGGGCTTTTGCCGAGCCGAGGGCGATCGCTGGCTGAGCATTTAGCCCGTGGAAATCTGAAGAACAGGATTGTAAGGTTTAGATTTCCGACATGAGGGCATCCTAAAGACGAGGCCGCTCGAAGCCTACGGGCGGCATGCGTTGAAGGGAAGTACACCTATGGATTTTGAGAATTCCCAAACCAAGAAGAACCTCGAGACCGCTTTTGCCGGTGAGTCCCAGGCACACACCAAGTATCGCTACTATGCCTCCAAGGCAAAGAAGGACGGCTACGTTCAGATCTCGAACATCTTTGCCGAGACGGCTGGCAACGAGTCCGAGCACGCCAAACTGTGGTTTAAGTATCTGCACGATGGCGCCGTCCCCGATACCCTGGACAATCTGCGCGATGCCGCCGCGGGTGAGAACTACGAGTGGACCACGATGTACGACGAGTTTGCCAAGACCGCCGAGGAAGAGGGCTTTACCGAGATTGCCGCAAAGTTCCGTGGTGTCGCCGCCGTCGAGAAGGCCCACGAGGAGCGCTACAACAAGCTCGTCGAGCGCATCGAGTCGGGCGAGGTGTTTGAGCGTGAGGGCGTGAAGGTGTGGAAGTGCCTGAACTGCGGGCACCTGCACGTTGGTGCCGAGGCGCCTGAGGTGTGCCCGGTGTGCAACCACCCCAAGGCGTACTTTGAGGAGCAGGTGGTGAACTACTAGCGCTTGGCGCTGGCTGCTGCGGAGCGCAGGGCGGGGAAATACCTTTCCCTCTCGCTCACGGCTTCGCAGAGTCGCGCGAGGCAAAGGTATTTCCCCGCCTTGCGCTCCGGCGTTGGGTCGTCGCGTGCTCGATACAGAAAAGCTGATAAAAAAGGTTGTGTGCCGCCCCTTTTTGGGGCGGCACGTTTTTGTGGGGTCCCGGTCTTCACAATTTTCGTCAAGTTTTTGGTTAGATTTTGGTCAGTTGGCGTAAGAGTGGAAGGCCAAAAGATTGCTGGCGAAAAAAGCTCAGAGAAAGTGCTGGTAGGGGAGTTGTTGAGCTTTTCGACGGCTTTTGAGCAAAAGAAACTTTGTGGCTATTGCCGGCGATTGCGTTGTCGCGGTCATGGCGGTGCGGGATGCTGGTCGTAAGCGTCGAATGCTCCGATTTTGGAGGCCAGCATGGATCTGTTTCTTGAGACTCCGCAGCAACAAGCTGAGCGCATGCTGCGTCAGCAGCAACGACTCATGGAGATGCAAATGCAAGGGGCGGCAGCCCAGCCCTTTGCGCAAAATGTCGTGCCCGCTGCTGTACCTGCAGCTGTGCCCGGGTGTGAATCGGCTCCAGAGGCCTATTCCGTACAGCAAGATTCATATGCGCAGGAGCTCGCGTTCGATAAACGTCGTGCGCGTCACCGTCGCTGGGCCCAGCGCCTGCGTACGCTGGCGATGATCGTGCTGATTCCGCTGGGGCTCGCGGCAATCTTCTTGGCTTCATATGCCCTCACGTGCATTCTCAACGGCGCCTCGCCCAATGAGGTACTTCAGCACTTGGCAGCTCTCGGTCAGCGCTTGGGGGATGTCGCAGCAACCATCCGCGCCAGCTGGGAGAGCTAGCGGACCAGCACCCATAGCGCAAGGGTAACTTGTCTGTGCTCGATTGGACATGAGCTGCGTTTGACAGGGTAAGATTAATCACGGTTTTGATTGGTGCTCGTTTGGGTTTGTTGGGCGGAGTTTATGTCTGCTATTGATATTGTGCTTGTTGTGATTGCCTTGGTGGCGGTGGGGGTTGCTGTGGCTTGCACCCTCCAGCTCAAGAGCCTGCGTGCCGAGTTGCGGGAGCGTGGCGACAGTAGCGCGGAAACGCTGGCAGCGCTCGAGCAGGCCAACAGCACGCTCGACACCCTGAACGTCGCGTTGGCCGAAACCCGCCGCACGGCAAATGCCATCGCGCAGCAGCAGACGACCGACGCCGCCGTAGAGCAGCAGCGCTACCTGACCATTGCGCGCGAGTTCTCGCAGGCCGGCGACCGTATGGATGACCTGCGCCGCGAGACGGCCCAACAGCTTGGCGCCAACCGCGAAGGCATCGAGCATCGCCTGGACAAGGTGCGCGAGACGGTCGATGCTCAGCTGGGCGCCATCCGCAAAGACAACAACGTGCAGCTCGACCAAATGCGCGCGACGGTGGACGAGAAGCTCTCTCGCACACTCAACGACCGACTGTCGGCATCGTTTAAGCAGGTGAGCGACCAGCTCGAGGCCGTGTACAAGGGCCTGGGCGACATGCAGTCTATCGCCACCGGCGTGGGCGACCTTAAGCGCGTGCTGGGCAATGTCAAGGCGCGTGGCATTTTGGGCGAGGTGCAGCTGGGCGCGATCCTGGCGGACATCCTTACGCCCGACCAATATCTGGAAAACGTCGCCACCAAGCCCGGCGCCTCGGAACGCGTTGAGTTTGCTGTCAGGCTGCCGGTAGACGAGGGCGACCCCGTGCTGCTGCCGATCGACTCCAAGTTTCCGGGCGACGCGTACGAGCATCTGCTCGACGCCCAGGAGTCTGGTGACGCTGAGGCCGTCGCCGCAGCGCGCAAGACGCTCGATACGATGGTGAAACGCGAGGCCAAGGACATCTGCGAAAAGTACCTGAGTGTGCCGGCAACGACCAACTTTGGCATCATGTTCGTGCCGTTTGAGGGGCTGTACGCCGAGATCGTCAGCCGCCCCGGGCTTATCGAGATCCTGGGCCGCGACTATCACGTCAACGTAGCCGGTCCCAGCACCATGGCGGCCATCCTCAATAGTCTGCAGATGAGCTACCAGACGTTTAGGCTGCAAAAACGTACCGACGACGTACTGCGCGTGCTCTCCGCCGTCAAGGCCGAGCTGCCGCGCTATCAGGCGGCGCTGCGCCGCGCCCAACAGCAGATCGAGACCGCGGGCAAAACGGTCGAGGGCATCATTACCACGCGCACCAACGTCATGGAGCGCAAGCTCAAGGACATCGACGCGCTGGAGGATGCTGAGGAAGCCGACGCGATTTTGGGCTTGGAGTCCGCAGGCCTGCTCGCAGACCAAAAAGACGAGGACTAGTCGCAACGGACGGTGGGTCGCCGGCGTAAACGCGGGTGCCCCATCGCTTTTCGCATCGTGCTTGCCTGAAGTGCGCTTCAATGTGCAACAATGGCGTTTCGCCCTATCAGATGCGAAAGGAAGCCCATGTCTCAGAGAAGCACCAGTCCGCTCAGCCGCTCCACCGTGCGCCGCACGCTGCAGCGGTTTTGGGGTGTCACGCGCACGCAGCCGCTGATTGTCTTTCTCTCGGTGCTCTCGTCGGCGGGCTACATCTTTTTGCTCACGTTTGCCAACACCTACGTGATGGCCCTCATCGTCGACCGCGTCCAGGCCGGCCCCGTGGCGGGCGATCAAGTATTCGAGGTCTTCGGCCCCTATATCCTGGCGCTCGTACTCGTTAACCTGGTGGGTCAGATCCTCTCCAAGCTGCAGGACTACACCGTCTACAAGCTCGAGATCGCAGGCAACTACCACCTGGCGCGCCTGTGCTTCGACACGCTCTCCAACCAATCCATGACATTCCATACCAGCCGCTTTGGCGGATCGCTTGTGAGCCAGACAAGCCGTTTTATGAGCGGCTACACGGGTCTGGTGGACGTGACGGTGTATTCGCTCATCCCCACCATCACCTCGGTCATCTGTACCGTGGCCGCACTCGCCCCGGTGGTGCCGACGTTTACCGTGATCCTGGTGTGCATCATGGTCGTCTACATCGCGTTTGTCTGGCTTATGTACAAGCGCATCATGCCGCTTTCGGCCGCGACGTCCGCCGCGCAGAACAAGCTCTCGGGCGTGCTCTCCGACGCGGTCACGAACATCTTGGCCGTCAAGACCTGCGGGCGCGAGGACTTTGAACGCGATCTGTTCGACACCGCCGACCGCGCCGCGCGCGATGCCGAGACGGTCTCGATGCACGCCATGATGCAGCGCAACTTTACGACCTCGGGCCTTATCGTCATCACCATGGCCGTGGTGAGTGTGTTCGTGGCGGGCGGCAACGCGTGGTTTGGCATCTCGGCCGGCTCGCTCGTCATGATCTTTACCTACACCTATAACCTCACCATGCGCCTGAACTACGTGAGTTCCATGATGCAGCGTATCAACCGCGCTTTGGGCGATGCGGCCGAGATGACGCGCGTGCTGGACGAGCCACGCTTGGTGGCAGACGACCCGGATGCCCCCGAGCTCAAGGTGAGCGAGGGCGCGATTGATTTTGAGCACCTGAGCTTTGCGTACCGTGACGCTGCGGCGGGCGAGAACGTGTTCGATGACCTGACACTTCATGTGGCGGCGGGCCAGCGCGTGGGCCTGGTGGGCAAATCGGGCTCGGGTAAGACGACGCTCACCAAGCTGCTGCTGCGCCTGGACGATGTCCAGGGCGGCCGCGTGCTCGTGGACGGTCAGGATGTCTCGCGCTGCACGCAGCAGAGCCTGCGCCGCCAGGTTGCCTACGTGCCGCAGGAAGCGCTGCTGTTCCACCGCTCCATTCGAGAAAACATTGCCTACGGTCGTCCCAGCGCCACTGATGAGCAGATTCGCGAGGCTGCGCGCCTGGCCAACGCCCTGGAGTTTATCGACCGCTTGCCTCGTGGCTTTGACACCATGGTGGGCGAGCGCGGCGTCAAGCTCTCGGGCGGCCAGCGTCAGCGCGTGGCCATCGCCCGCGCGATTCTCACCGACGCGCCGATTCTGGTGCTCGACGAGGCGACCTCTGCCCTGGACAGCGAGTCCGAGGCGCTGGTGCAGGAAGCTCTCGAGAACCTGATGCGCGGCCGCACCTCCATTGTGGTGGCGCATCGCCTGTCCACCGTGGCGGCGCTCGACCGCATCGTGGTACTGGCGGATGGCGAGATCGTCGAGGACGGCACGCATGTGCAGCTCGTCGAGGCGGGCGGCGAGTACGCGAACCTGTGGAGCCGTCAGACCGGCGCATTCTTGGAGGCGTAAACGTCTCGGACGTGGGACAATTGTGCCCATAAGTTTATTGTGCCGTTGAGCCGAGGAGTCGTTATGCCACGCGAGACCAATGCCGCCAAGCGCGAGCGCGCCATCGAGGTGTGTGAGCGCCTCAACCGTCGCTATGGCCCGGTCGAGTGCTTTTTGGACCACGAGAATCCCTTCCGCCTGCTGATCGCGGTGCTGCTTTCGGCGCAAACGACCGATGCGCAGGTCAACAAAGTGACGCCGCGGCTGTTTGCCCAGTGGCCCACGCCCGAGACCATGGCCGGGGCGAGCGTAGCTGACGTGGCGGACACCATCAAGTCGCTCGGCTTCTACAAGAGCAAAGCCAAGCATGCCGTCGAGGCCGCGCAGATGATCGTCACCGACTATGACGGCGAGGTGCCGGCCGACATGAAGGAACTCGTGAAGCTGCCGGGCGTGGGACGCAAGACGGCGAACATCGTGCTCAACGTGGGGTACGGCATCGTGGAAGGCATCGCGGTGGATACGCACGTCAACCGCATTGCGCACCGCCTGATGCTGAGTCCCAAGACGCATGCCAAGGAACCGCTCAAGACCGAGCAGGATCTGCTCAAGATTTTGCCGCACGAGTATTGGGAGTCGGTCAACCATCAGTGGATCACCTTTGGTCGCGAGATCTGCGACGCCCGCAAACCCAAGTGTGACGAGTGTCCGCTGGCAGATTTGTGCCCCAGCGTGCGCGTGGCGGGGTAGGGCGGAACGCATCTTCGTCTGGCGTTTTTTGCGGGGCTGGGTTTGCCCTTGAGCCGGAGTCCTCTCCATGCGCTACCATGACAGACAATGTATTTGACGTACGACCCGCCGAGCTTGCCCCGGCGGGCTTTTGGCGTTGCGATGCCGGAGGAACAGCATGCTCATTCACCGTATAGCCGCGCAGCTCTACACTGCCGAGGCGCTGCAGACCGTCGAGGCCGGACTCGATGCCGGCGAGGACGTGACGCTGGCCGTGTCGCAGTCGGGCCGCACGCTCATGGCGGCAGCTCAGTTTGCGCGCCGTCCGCGTCCCACGGTCTACATCGTGAGCGGCGAGGACGCGGCCGATCGCGCCGCGCGCAGCCTGGCCGCCTATGTGGGTCTGGCGCATGTGTGCCGCTTTCCCGAGCGCAAAGACTATCCATGGCGTGAGCAGGCGCCCGACGACGCCGAGGTGGCCCAACGCTGCGAGGCTTTAGGGCGCATCGTGCGCGGCGATAACTGCATCATGGTCGCCTCGGCCCGCGCGCTACTGCGTTGCGTGCCGCCGGTCGAGAGCCGCTATTGGGAGTCCACCACCTTTGCGGTGGGCGAGGAGATTCCCTTCGACGAGGTGCCGCAGCGCCTGGTGGGCATGGGCTACACCAATGCCGGCGCCGCCGACGCGCCCGGTCTGTTCCGCGTGCACGGCGACACCGTCGAGGTGTTTCCCGCACAGGAAAAGGCGCCCGTGCGCATTGAGTTTTTTGGCGACGAGATCGACCGCATCCGCCGCATGGTGAGCTCCACGGGCCAAACCATCGGCAACGAGGACAGCATCGAGATCTTCCCCTGCCGTGAGCTGGCGCTTACCGACGATGCCGTCCACAACATGCACGTGGCGCTCTATCGCGCCAGTCAGGACGACAGCAAACTGGCGGCGCTGCTCGAGATGGTGGATGCGCGTATCGTCACGCCCGAGCTCGACCGCTTTTTGCCGGTGATGTACGGCCAGACCGTAAGCCCGTTGGCGCACGTGAGCGGCAAGGCACTCGTGGTTCTGTCCGAGCCGCGCTCGCTGTTCGACGACTGCCTGCGTGCCTACGAGGATATCGAGGCCCGTGCCGGCGAGGCGGGGATTGACCGCCTGGACGGTCTGTACGTGCGCGCTCAACAGCTCGATTTTGGTGCCCAGCAGCGCCTGAACTACGTAAGCCTCATTCGTGCCGGCGGCGCGGTGACGGCCGAGCTCAAGATTGAGCAGCCTGCCATCGCAGGCTCGGACAACCGTTTTATGACGCGCATCCAGGAGGTCGTGGGCAAGCGCTATGCCTGCGTGTTTGCCATTCCCGACCGCGGCGCGCGTGAGTCGATGGAGCTCACCTTTGGCGACGAGGGCATTACCTTTGAGGAATCGCTGACCGCGGCGCCCGAAAATGCCGGCGCTATCGGCGACCGCGTGCGCGTGGCAGCGGCGGATTCCGCCGACCGTGCCGCACGCCAGGAGGCCCACGCTTCCATTCGCGAGCGTAAGGCCGACGCACTCAACGCCCGCTCGCTCGAGGCGGGCGCGGCCCAGGCTGCCGCCGGTGCCGCCGTGCCCACCATCTCGCGCGGGCGCGTGACCTTTGTCGATGCCGCCCTGCCGCAGGGCGTGGTGGTGCCCGATGCCAACCTGGCCGTGTTCTCGATCGCCGACCTCAACGCCCGTATGGATGCCAACCGCGCGCGCAGCCGCCGCAAGGTGGACATTACGCAGATCACCTTCCCGTTTAAGCCGGGCGACTACGTGGTGCACGCCACTCACGGCATCGCACTCTTTAGCGAGATTGCGCGTCAGGAAGTGGGCGGCAAAGAGCGCGACTACTTTTTGCTGGAATATGCCGACGGCGACAAGCTCTACGTGCCGCTCGAGCAGGTCGACCGCATCACGCGCTATGTTGGCCCCGACGGCGACAAACCGCGCCTGACCAGGCTCAACACAGCCGACTGGACGCGCGCCACCAACAAGGCGCGCAAGAACGCCAAAAAGCTGGCGTTTGACCTGGTCGACCTGTATACGCGCCGCTCATCAATCGCGGGTATCGCCTGCCCGCCTGACACGCCCGAGCAGATCGAGATGGAGGAGAGCTTTCCTTACGACGAGACGCGCGACCAGCTGGAGGCCATCGCCGACATTAAGGCCGATATGGAGGCGCCCAAGCCCATGGACCGCCTGCTGTGCGGCGACGTGGGTTTTGGCAAGACCGAGGTTGCCCTGCGCGCGGCGTTTAAGTGCGTGGACTCCGGCCGCCAAGTCATGGTGCTCTGCCCCACGACCATTCTGGCCCAGCAGCACTACGAGACGTTCTTTGAGCGCTTTGCCCCGTTTGGCCTCGAGGTCGAAGTGCTCAGCCGCTTCCGCACCCCGGCGCAGCAAAAGCGCGCGCTCAAGGCGTTTGCCGAGGGCACGATCGACGTGCTCATCGGCACGCATCGTCTGCTTTCGGCCGACGTGAACCCCAAGAACCTGGGCCTGGTGATCATCGACGAGGAGCAGCGCTTTGGCGTGCAGCACAAGGAGCAGCTCAAGAACCTGCGCGAGCAGATTGACGTGCTCACGCTTTCGGCAACGCCTATTCCGCGAACCATGCAGATGGCCACGAGCGGCGTGCGCGACATGAGCCTGATCACGACGCCGCCGACTGGGCGTCGTCCCGTGATCGTGCACGTGGGGGAGTACGACCCCGATGTGGTGAGCGCGGCGATTCGCCTGGAGGTGGGCCGCGGCGGTCAGGTGTATTACGTGTCCAACCGCGTCAAGACCATCGACGACGCCGTGGCGCGCGTGCACGAGGCCGCGCCCGAGGCGCGCGTGGGCGTGGCGCACGGCAAGATGAGCCCGCGCGAGGTCGAGGACGTGATGATCGAGTTTGCGACCAAAAAGATCGACGTGCTCATCGCCACGACCATCGTGGAGAGCGGCATCGACAACGCGACCGCCAACACGCTGATCATCGAGGATTCGCAGCGTCTGGGCCTGGCGCAGCTCTACCAGCTCAAGGGCCGTGTGGGCCGTTCTTCCACGCAGGCCTACGCGTACTTTATGTTCCCGGGCGAGCTACCACTCACCGAGGAGGCGACAGCGCGCCTGACCGCACTTTCCGAGTTCCAGGACCTGGGCAGCGGCATGCGCATCGCCATGCGCGACCTGGAGATCCGTGGTGCCGGCTCGCTTATGGGCGCCGAGCAGCACGGCAACCTGTCGAGCGTGGGCTTTGACCTGTTTACGCAGATGCTGGGCCAGGCGGTAGCCGAGGCGCGCGGCGATGACGATGCTGGCGTGGAGGCGGCAAGCGTGGGCATTAACCTGCCGGCCGACTACTTCTTGTCCGAGGAGTACCTGCCGGCGGTGGATCAGCGCGTGCTCGTGTACCGCAGGCTCGCAGCGGCCGAGGACCTGGAGAGCATCGATGAGGTGCAGGAAGAGACCGAGGCCGCGCATGGCGAGCTGCCGTTGGCAGGACTCAACCTGTTCAATCGCGCACGAATCCGCATTCGCGGCGAGCGCCTGGGGCTCGAGAGCGTCACGCTCAGCGGCGGTCGCATCACGTTTTTGGGCGTCGACGTGCCCAAGAAGGTGGCCTTTGAGCTAAAGACCCGCTATGGCGCGGTGAGCTTCCCCAAGAGCCGCAAACTGTCGGTGCCCTACAAGGCGGGCGCCGGCGCGGGCAGCGGCCTGGGTCGCGGTCTCGACGCCAACGACGGTACCGGCCCCGTGGCCGCGGCACTCATGCTGTTGCAGCAGTTGGGTGCGAGCGACGACGACTAACGGGTCGACGCTGCAAACGCCCCATTTGGGCACTCTGGTTCCATCGAAAGGAAAGCATGTTCGGATACATCTATAAGAAAGACGTCGCCATTATCGCGGTTGTCCTGTGTCTTTGTCTGGGCGTGGGCAGTTTCTTCGACTATCAGATTTCGAGCGCGCTGTTCAACATCGGCAGCATGTACGGTCGCTTTGTCGAGGCGGCCGGCGAGCTGCCGTTCGAGCTGACGGCGAGCATCGCAGGCGTTATGCTCGTGCGCTCGGCACGCCCCGATTCCAGGGGGAGCAAATGGCTCGCTGCGCTGGGCGTTTTGATCAACGTGGGTCTGGTCGGCTACGAGATTATCGGATCGCTGCGCGTCGGCGGCAAGCTCATCGCGTTTCAGCTGGTGCTGACGTTTGTGCTGGTCATTGCGGTTAACGTTATTGCCTATCGCCTTACGCGCGACACCGCGCCCGACGAGCTCACGCGCTGGGCGTTGATGGTACTTGCCGTGTGGGTCGCTCAGGCCATTATCCTCAACGTGATCGTCAAGCCGCTGTGGTCGCGCCCGCGCATGCGCGTGATCGAGGTCACGCCGGGGCTCAATTTTCAGCCGTGGTGGGTAATCGGCAATCCCGACAAGTGGACCTATATCGCCGCCGGCGTGATCAAGGACGGGTTCAAGTCGTTCGCGAGCGGGCACACCGCGCATGCGGCGATCGGCCTTATGCTCGCCGGGCTTCCCGCGGCAGCCTTTAAGGAAAAACCTTCGCGTCGCCGCGTGATCTTTTGGGCGGCGGCTGTGGTCGCGGCGCTCGTCGCCTTTGGTCGCATCGTGATCGGCGCGCACTTTTTGAGTGACGTGAGCTGCGGCTTTGCCCTGGTGCTGGCGCTTGAGTGCCTTGCCGCGCGCATTGCCTATCCGGGCGGCGTACAATAGCCCCATCTGAATCATCGGGCTCGTGCCCGGCTAGAGAGGATTATCATGCTCGCGTTCAACAATGACTATTCCCACGGCGCACATCCGGCAGTGCTGCAGGCGCTCGTCGACACCAATATGGAGCCGCAGCCCGGCTACGGTACCGATGCACACACCGAGCGTGCCAAGCAGCTTATCCGTGAGGCCTGCCAGGCTCCTGATGCCGATGTATTTTTCCTGGTGGGCGGCACACAGGCCAACGCGACGGTGATTGACATGCTGCTTGCGCCCTACGAGGGCGTTGTTGCCGCCGAGACCGGCCATGTCGCCTGCCACGAGGCGGGTGCCATCGAGTTTGGCGGCCACAAGGTGCTCACCATCCCCGGCTACGAGGGCAAGATGCATGCCGAGGATCTCGAGAACTATATCCAGGTGTTCTACGAAAACGAGAGCTACGAACACACGGTGTTTCCGGGCGCCGTGTATGTGAGCATGTCGACCGAGTACGGCACGCTGTACTCCAAGGCCGAGCTCGCGGCGATTCATGCGGTGTGCCAGAAGCGCCAGATTCCGCTGTTTGTGGATGGTGCGCGCTTGGCCTATGCGCTGGCGGCCGATGGGTGCGACATTACCCTGCCCGAGCTGGCGCAGCTGTGCGACGTGTTCTACATCGGTGGCACCAAGTGCGGCGCTCTGTGCGGCGAGGCCGTGGTGTTTTGCGGCATGCACGCTCCGGCGCATCCCATTCCGCGTATTAAGCAGCATGGCGCACTGCTCGCCAAAGGCCGCCTGACGGGTGTGCAGTTTGAGGCGCTCTTTACCGACGGCCTGTATTTTGAGATCGGTCGCCAGGCGATCGAGACCGCGCAGGCGCTGCGTCGTGTGTTGCACGGGCGCGGTTACCAGTTCTTCTTGGAGACGCCCACCAACCAGCAGTTTGTGATTTTGCCCAACGAGGACATGGCCCGCATTCGCGAGCATGCCTCGATCGAGTATTGGGAAAAGTACGACGAGACCCACACGGTGGTGCGCTTTTGCACCAGCTGGGCCACGACGCAGGAGGACATCGACGCGTTGGCGGCTGTCCTGTAGCCTGATGTAATGACGAGGGGCCGCCTTGCGCTGGGTTTGGCGCAAGGCGGCCTTTGTTTTTGAGGGAGAAGGGTTGTATGACCGAGATGTCCAAGCCGACGATTCGCCTGGCGACGCCCGATGATGCGCCGGCGTTGCTTGCCATTTACGAGCCGTATGTGCGCGAGACGGCGATAACCTGCGAATACGAGGTGCCGAGCGTTGAGGAGTTCGCCGGGCGCATCGAGCGCACGCTCAAGCGCTATCCGTACCTGGTGATGGAGCTGGACGGGCGTCCGGTAGGCTATGCCTATGTGAGTCCGCTTAACAGCCGCGAGGCCTACGACTGGTCGGTCGAGACGTCGATCTACCTGGCGCGCGACGTGCGCCACGGCGGGCTGGGCCGCAAGCTGCACGATGCGCTCAAGCAATGCCTGGTCGCGATGGGCATCACCAACATGTGCGCGCTCATTGCCGTGCCGCACGATAAGGACGACGAGTACCTGACGCACAACAGCCAGGATTTCCATGCCCATATGGGGTATCGCCTGGTGGGTGCCTTCGACCGTTGCGCTCAAAAGTTCGGTCGCTGGTACGACATGTGTTGGATGGAGCTGGTCCTAGCCGAGCGCATACCCAACCAACCCAAGCCAACCTGGTTCCCCGACCTCCCCAAACCTATCATTTAGAGACAGGTTAGCCGATGGGCTCGGTGTATTTGGCGCGGTCGGTGCGTTGGATGCGCTTGGAGACATGGAGCGGGCGGCCGTCGGTGTCGTAGACGTAGTCGGTGATCAGGATCAGCGCCTGCCCGCGCTCAACGTTGAGCAAAAACGCCTCGTTTTGCGAGGCGTAGCACACCTCAAAGGTCTTATGCCCCTGTGCCGGCGCGCGATGGAATTCTTGGCGCAGCGTGGCGTAGAGCGAACCGTTGATATCGCGATCGATGAGTGCTTCAAAGCTCGGTGGTAGATAGGTGGTCTCCAGGCACAGTGGCGCATCGTCCAGGTAACGCAGGCGGACAAGTTTGACAAGCTTGCTGCCCACGGTAGCGTCAAAGAACTTGGCCACGCTGCCCATTGCTTTGGCAAAGCCCGAGTCCACCGTGCGCGTGGTGGGCTTCATGCCCCGGCCTTCGACCTGCTTGGTATAGCTCGAAAACACCAGGTTGTTCTCGTGGAGCGCGGGCGTGTCGGCCACAAAGGTGCCACGTCCGCGCTCGGTGCGCACCAGGCCCTCGTCAACTAACACCTTAAGCGCGTGGCGCACGGTGCTGCGCGACAGCCCCGATTCGTCCATGAGCTCCATCTCGGACGGCAGCTTGTCTCCGCGTGCGTAGGTGCCGGCGGCGATGCGGTCACGCAGCGTACCCGCCAGACGCTCGTATTGGGCCAAGTTCTTTTTTGACGAAGTGCTCATGCGAATAACCTGTATCTAACTTATATGCTTACCGAACCAAGCATGTATCCAACATGACAACAAAACCGCTGGTAATAGATTGCCGAAAACTTTACCAGCAAAATTTCTAAGACAAATATAGCATACAACTAGTCGACATAACCAAAACATGTATGTAACTTGTATGCCATCGAGAGCATCAAACGAGAAGAAAGGCTGATGCACGATGACTACTCAGGAACAGGTTAAGGACGTCGTCTCCCAGGTTTTGGCTGACAAGGCGGACAAGGGCGGCATCAAGCGCGTCGTGTGGATCGGCGCTGGCGGATCCAACGGCGGTAACTATCCTGCCCAGTACTTTATGGAGCACGAGGCCACGCAGGTCGTGAGCTCCAGCTACACCAGCAACGAGTTCGTGCACGCCACCCCGGCCTACGTTAACGAGAACACCCTGGCCGTCGTCGTGTCCATGCGCGGCACCAAGGAGACCATCGTCGCCGCCCAGGTCGCCAAGGATCACGGCGCCAGCACCATCGCCATCTATGTCGACGAGTCCGGCCTCACCGAAGTCTGCGACTACAAGATCCAGTATGACAGCTTGGCCGTCGATGAGTCCTGCATGGGCCGCACCAACTCCGCCGTCGTGACCATGATCGCCATGGAGCTTACGCAGCAGACCGAGGGCTATGCCGAGTACGAGACCGCTATGGCCGCTTTCGACTTGGTCGACCCCATCTATCGAAAGGCCGTCGAGTACACCCGTCCGCTTGCTGCCAAGTGGGCCGAGCAGAACGCCGACAAGCCCTGCATCAACGTGATGGCTCAGGGTCCGCTCTTTGGTGCCGCCTACGTCTTTAGCATCTGCAACGTGCAGGAGATGCTGCAGATCGACTCCTGCACCATCAACACCTGCGACTTCTTCCACGGCCCCTTCGAGATTCTGGACAAGCGTACCTCGCTGTTCCAGCTCATCAGCGTCGGCCGCAGCCGCTGCAACGACGAGCGCGGCATCCGTTTTGTCAATCAGCACGGTGGCGAGCGCGTCTATCAGCTCGACGCCAAGGAGCTCGGCCTCAACGACATCAAGGACAGCGTGAGCGAGTACTTCAACCACCTGATCTTTGCCCCGATCCTCAACAACGTGTACATGCGTGCACTCTCTGCCGTTACCCACAAGGACTACATGACGCGCCGCTACATGTGGAAGCTTGATTATTAGTTACGGCGTTTTACCAAACGCCGTAACCGGCCGACGCTGCAAACCCGCCAGAGCGGCAATCTGCCTTTCAGCTTCGGCGGCATGACCAGAAGGTCAATGCCGCCTCACTTCAAGGCACCTTGCTCGCTCTGGCGGGTTTTCGCTGACATTGCCAAAACATCGACGATACCGTGGCTGGCGGGACACTCCCTTTGTCTAGAGATTTCCCGTTTGCCGATTTGTGCCTTGAAAAATGTATATAACGACTATAACGTAGTGTGAAACATATTGGAAACAATACCGAGGAGGCTGCGTTGAAGAAAAGCAATCTGGGCTATGTGCTGGTGCTGATCGCCGCGCTTATGTGGGGCAGCATCGGAATCTTTGTAAACGGCATCTCGGCCATGGGCGTTACGTCCCAGAGTATGGCTGCCTTTCGCTTGTTGGTCGGAGCGCTTATCTTGGCGCCGGTCCTGATGTTTATGGGCTGCCGTTCGGGTGAGGGGTCTACCGTGGCTCAGGGTCCGCTGGCCCTGTTCAAGGCAAGCCCTAAAGAGCTTGTTTCCTGCGCGCTTGTCGGTATCGTCGGTTTGGCCGCCGCCAACACTTGCTATTACGAGTGTATGGGCGAGGTGGGCATGTCCACGGCCTCGGTGCTGCTCTATACCTCGCCGGTGTTTGGCGTCGTGCTCGGCCGCGTGCTTTATCGCGAGGACGTGACCCCCAACAAGCTCGTTGCCATCGCTTTTAACATAGGGGGCTGTGTACTTGCAGTAACTAATGGCGACCTTTCCGGTTTCCATTTTTCGGTTTGGGGCGTCACGTCGGGCGTGATTGCAGGCTTTTGTGGGGCGTCGCTCGCGGTGTTTAGCCGGATAGCAACCAAGACGGTCCACCCGCTGGCTGTCACGTTTTGGGGCCTTGTTTTTGGCGGTGCGGTTATGGCGGCTATCGCGGCTCCGTGGCCGGATGTCGCCGCGGCAATGTCGCCACAGCTGCTGCTGCTGTTCCTTGGCTTTGGACTCATCCCCACAGCCGTGGCTTACATCTTATATATGCAGGGTCTGTCCATGGGGCTCGAGACATCGAAAGTTCCCGTCGTAATGTCTTTCGAGACGGTCGTCACCGTACTGGTGGGCATTGGTGTCTATGCCGAGTCCGCCGGCGCGATCAAGGTCCTGGGTATTGTGCTGGTGCTCATGTCCATCCTGATTATGAACACCGACTTCTCCAAGCTGCGCAACAGTGTATTTGTCGGTCATGTCGCTGAGAGCATGACCTTTAAGCCCAACGCGTGGTGGACGGAGAAAACGCAGGACATGGATCTGTTTAAGGAACGCACCGGCATCGCGCTGGAGCCCACCGTGCAGGAAAGCCCCTGGTACTTCGTGCGATAGGGGATTGCGCGCAGGGTCCGACTTGGGGTTATCCCGCCAGTGCCGGCCTGCCCAGCCCCAACGTTTCAAGTACGTTAAACCCGTCAACGGTCGATTTTCACCCGCGAACGGTCTTTATACTAATTAGCAATATCCGCAACGTATAAGACGTTATAATGACCATAACGAAAAGGAGGAGGCAAGATGAATCAGATCATTCTCGCATCTCATGGCGGCCTGGCCGCAGGCGCCAAAGACACGCTCGAGATGGTTCTCGGCGACGTGTCGAACGTCCACGTCGTGTCGCTTGCTCGTGACGACAAGGAGCCCATCACCAACAAGGTGGACGCCATGATCGCCACGTTCAACGCGGACGACACCGTCTATGTGCTGACCGATATGCTCGGCAGCTCGGTCAACAACAGCATGGTCGAGCTTTCCAAGAACGGCACGAAGTTCACGGTTGTCAGCGGTTTCAACATCCCGCTGGCGCTCACGCTCGCTATGAGCCCCGTCCCCGTCAAGGGCGCCGAGCTCGCGGCCCTCATCAACGAGGCCCGCACCGGTCTGACCAACCCCAACGCACCGGTCGAGGTCGCCGCGGCTCCCGCCAAGAAGGCCAAGGCGTCCCGTCACAGCTCCGGTCCCGCCAAGATTGTCCTCGCGCGTCTTGACTACCGTCTGCTGCACGGCCAGGTCGTCTTTACCTGGACCACCAAGGTCCAGGCCGAGCGCATCATCGTCGTCGACAACGCTGCCGCCAACGATGACATCAAGAAGGGCGCTCTTAAGCTGGCCAAGCCCCAGGGCGTGCGCCTGAACGTCTTCACCGTCGAGCGTGCCCTCGCCAAGATGGACAAGCTCAACACCCTCGGCGAGCGCGTCATGTTCGTCTTTGGCAACACTGCCGAGATGCTGCAGTTCTGCCAGGGCTACAAGCTCGACGCCATCAACCTGGGCGCCACCGCCAACCACGACGGTGCCGAACAGGTCGGCGGCAAGGACAGCTCCGTCTTCTTCGACGCCACCCAGAAGGCCGACGTCAACCAGCTGCTCGACATGGGCATCAAGCTCTACGTCCAGCAGACCCCTACGTATCAGAGCGTCGACATCGACGCCAAGCTGTAATCAACCAGGCTTTTGCCTGACTGAAAGGAGAAGGGTATGAATACGTTCATCAGTGCGGTGCTCGTCGGCCTCGTCGGCGTGTTCTGCATGTGGGACTCCCGCCTGCTCGGTCGTCTTAACTTCGAGCAGCCCCTCGTTGGCGCTACGCTCGTCGGTCTGCTGCTGGGCGATGTGCCCACCGGCCTTGCCGTCGGTGCCGCCGTCGAGCTCGTGTCCATGGGCCTGGTGCAGGTCGGCGCCGCCGTTCCGCCCGATATGGTCCTGGGCGGCATCGTGGCAGCTGCCTTCGCGTGCCTGACCGATGCTTCTGCTGAGACCGCCATGACGATCGCCATCCCGGTCGCCGTCTTGGGTCAGCTCCTCGGCATCGTGTTCCGTTCCATCATCGCCGCCCTCACCCATGTGGCCGATAGCGCGATCGATAACGGTAACTTCAAGACCGCCTACCGTATGCACATCTGCGCCGGCTCCGGTCTGTACGCCATCATGTACTTCCTGCCGATCTTCCTGGCCGTCTTTGTTGGCACCGACCTGGTTCAGGCCATCGTCAACATGGTTCCCGAGTGGCTGTCCGTTGGTCTGAACGTTTCGACCAAGATCATGACCGCCTACGGTCTGGCTCTGCTGCTCACCATGATGATCAAGAAGGGTATGACCCCGTTCCTGTTCATCGGTTTCCTGCTCGCCGCCTACCTCAACCTGTCCGTCATCGCGGTCGCTCTGATCGGTGTGTGCCTGGCTATCGTCTTCATGGGCTTCAAGTTCAATGGCTCCCATGCAACCGCCGGTGTCGATTCCGACTACGATCCGCTCGAAGACGACGAAGACTAAGGAGGAACACACTATGGCAACCGCAACCAAGGACGTGTCCCTGAACAAGAAGGTCAGCCAGTTCTTCTGGCGCTCCTGGGCCATCCAGGCCTCTTGGAACTACGAGCGTCAGATGAACATGGGCTTCCTCTACGGCATGGTTCCTACGCTCGACCGCCTCTATCCGGACGAGTCCGACCCCAAGCAGCTCGCTGCTAAGAAAGAGGCTTACCACCGTCACATGGCGTTCTACAACTGCACCCCGCAGACGAGCGCTTTTGTCCTAGGTCTCGCCGCCTCCATGGAGGAGGAGTACGCCAAGGATCCCGAGAACTTCGATCCCGATTCGATCAACGCGGTCAAGACCTCCCTCATGGGTCCGCTTTCCGGCATCGGTGACTCCCTCTTCCAGGGCACCATCCGCGTTATCGCCTTTGGCCTGGGCGTTCAGCTGGCTCAGCAGGGCTCCATCATGGGCCCGATCCTGGCCATGCTCATCTCCATCGTCCCCTCTGTGCTGATCACTTGGTTCGCAGCCAAGATGGGCTATCAGGGCGGCCACGAGTACCTGAGCAAGCTTCAGGGCGGCGACCTCATGGAAAAGCTCATGTATGTCTGCGGCATCGTAGGTCTTATGTCCGTGGGCGGCATGATCGCCACGCTGATCGGCGCCACCACCCCGCTGCAGTTCGCTGACGGCACCGTCGTGATCCAGGACATCCTGGACGGCATGATGCCCCAGATGATCTCCCTCGGCCTCACCGGCCTTATGTACTGGCTCATCAAGAAGAACGTCAACACCGGTTGGCTTCTCGTGATCGCCATCGTGGGCGGCATCGCCCTCTCCGCGGCCGGCATCCTGGCCTAGTCGCGACCAAGCGCCTAACCGCTTTCCCCCGGGGGCCTGCCTGGCATCCCATACCCCAGGCAGGCTTCCATCCCTAGATGTGTCAAAGGGACAGTTCCTTTGACACATCCTCAACGGGCCGGCGACTCGGTCCAAACCACGGTAACCCTGCGAGCGCCCGGCAATGTGGCGCCGCAAAAAATCGAAAGGAATGTGTCAGATGTACGAGATCGACCTTAACCTCCCTAAGCAGATCGTCGCTGACGTCCTGTCCAACCACGAGATCCACAGCGTCGCCTTCGTCGGCTGCGGTGCTTCCATGTCCGACCTTTACCCTGCCAAGTACTTCCTGGCCAACAACACGGACAAGCTGAACGTTCAGATCTTCACCGCTAACGAGTTCAACTACGACACGCCTTCCTGGGTCAACGAGCACACCTTCGTGATCACCTGCTCCCTCGGTGGCTCCACGCCCGAGACCGTCGAGGCCAACAAGACCGCCAAGAAGCACAACTGCCCGGTCGTCTCCCTCACCAACAAGGCCGGCTCCGCTCTGACCGTCGACGCCGACCACGTCATCGTTCACGGCTTCCATGCCAGCTACGCTGCCAAGTGCGAGAAGCCTGGCTACGCCATCGCTCTTGCTCTCGAGATCCTTCAGCAGACCGAGGGCTATGACCACTACGAGGACATGATCACCGGCCTCACCAACGTCTTCGAGCTCTGCGAGAACGCCGCTCAGTCCGCCAAGGGCCTCGCCAAGCAGTTCGCCCAGGACTTCAAGGACGACAAGATGATCTACTTCATGGCCTCTGGTGCCTCCGAGAAGATGGCTTATTCTCACGCCGCCTTCCTGTTCACCGAGATGCAGTGGATCGACGCCGCCGCCTACAACACCGGCGAGTACTTCCACGGCCCGTTCGAGGTTTCCACCGAGGGTAAGCCCTACGTCTTCTTCATGTCCGATGGTGCCACCCGTCCGATGGACGCCCGCGCCCTCACCTTCCTTAAGCGCATGGGCGCCAAGGTCGCTCTGATCGACTCCAAGGACTACGGTCTGGCCGACGCCGTGCCGGCAAGCGTCGTCACCTACTTCAACCCGCTGCTGCACCTCGCCGTTATGCGCGAGTACGGCAACCAGATCGCCGAGGCCCGTCAGCACCCGCTGACCATGCGTCGCTACATGTGGAAGCTTTCCTACTAATCACAAGTAAGTAGACCTTACGGGTTGATTGAGAGGGGATGGGGTTTTGCCCCGTCCCCTTTTTTGCTTTGGGGAGGGCGTGTCTGTCGCGTCGCAAAACACCAGATAAAACCTACCAAAATAAACCTGTCCCTTTTTGGCAGGTGGGAGGAGATGCGTATGATTAAGGCAGTGCTGTTTGACATGGACGGCGTGCTGGTCGATACCGAGTGGTTCTACAACCGCCGTCGCGTGGCGTTTATGGAAGAGAAGGGGTTCCATTTTGACGAGATCCCCGATCTTTCGGGGTCTAACGAGCCTGCCATTTGGAGGTCGCTGGTGCCCGACGATATTGAGCTGCGCGAGCGTCTGCGCGTGGAGTACAAGCAGGTCTACAGCCCGGTTCACCCCGTTCCGTATGCCGAGCTGCTCAACGAGCAGACGGAGCCGGTGATGCGCGAGCTGCACGAGCGCGGCGTGAAGTGCGCCATCGCAAGCTCGTCCTATCGTGAGCTCATTGACGAGCTGGTTGAGATTGCCGGTATCGCCGACGTGCTGGACTACACCATCAGCGGTCACGAGTGCAGTGCGTTTAAGCCCGACCCCGAGATCTACCTGCGTGCCATGAAGGCGCTGGGAGTTGACCCCGCCGAGTGCCTGGTTATCGAGGACTCGCCTTTGGGTATCGAGGCCGGCAAGCGCTCCGGCGCCCGCGTCCTGGCGCTGCGTCCGCACGAGGGCGTTAACCTGGACCAAACGGGAGCCGACGCCGTCATCGACAACCTCGCCGACATTCTGACCGCTTTGTAGCGTCAATTCGCCGCAAGAAGTGCGGATTCACACGTCTCTTGCGGTGGATTGGCTCATTTTGGCTTCGATTTAGATCCGTTTGGCTTCGACTCGGACTAAGTGAGTAGACTTTTTGGCACATGCCGAGCACAAAGCGTATCTGCCTTAGTAAAACCGCAGGTCGGAGAGGTGGCTGTTTTGAGTGCGCTTGGTAGATCGCGAAAAGTCTACTCACTTAGAATTTGGCTCTTTGGTTGGGGAGCTGCTGGCTCGTTTTGGTTGTCGAGAGAGGGTGAATTGAAGCGCCCTCTCGCGCTCCATGTTACAATCGCCGGCATGCCCCACAATTACATCTGCCTTCGAAAGGAGCCTACGTGGCGAACGCCATCGATCAGCTCACGGACCGCGTGCTCGTGCTCGGCCGTCTCACCATCGTCCGCCGCGCCATTACTGCCGTGGCGGTCACCATCTCCGCCGTTCTCCAGACATTTCTGATTCAGGCGTTCATTCGCCCCGCCGACCTGCTTCCGAGCGGCCTCACCGGCGTCGCGGTCCTGCTCGATCGCGTCACCTCGCTCGGCGGCGTTCATATCGACATCTCGCTCGGCATGCTCGCGCTCAACATCCCCGTGGCGCTCCTTTGCTGGAGCGGCATCAGCAAGCGCTTCGTCATCTTCTCGATGATGCAGGTCATGCTCTCGTCGCTGTTCCTCAACATCTTTCACTTCGCCCCGTTTTTGGGCGACAAGATCATGCTCATCATCTTTGGCGGCGTGGTCTCGGGCCTGGGCGCCGCCATCGCGCTTAAGTCCGGCGCATCCACCGGCGGCACCGACTTTATCGCGCTGTGGGTTTCCAACCATACAGGCAAGACCATCTGGGGCGTCATCTTTGGCTTTAACTGCGCTATCCTGGCGATCTTTGGCTTTATGTTTGGCTGGGACAATGCGGCGTATTCCATCGTGTTCCAGTTTATTTCGACCAAGACCATCGACAGTTTCTACCGACGCTACGACCGTGTGACGCTGCAGATCACGACACGCAAGGCAGACGAGGTCATGACAGCCTATGTTGACCATTTTCAGCATGGCATTAGCTGCGCCGAGGTCATTGGCGGATACAGCCGCGAAAAGATGTATCTGCTGCACGCCGTTGTCTCGACCTACGAGAGCCAGGACATTATCAAGCTGGTGTGCGATATTGATCCCGGCGCCGTGATCAATGTGTTCCACACGCTCAACTTCGTGGGCGGCTGGTGGGGCGGTCATGTCGACGAGCCCATGCCCACGGCCGTACCCGATCCCGACAAGCCCGCGCGCATGGCCAGCAGGCAGGCGCGCCTCAGCGAGCAGGACAGTCTGCAGCAGGACGACGGCAAGTAAGGATTTGCTGTATGTGGTGTATCGTTTTATCAAACTGAGATAACATATAAAAAGACGTTATATACGTATTAGTTATTTCGCTATTTTGATAAGAGTGATCAGATATGCCCGCACCCAAAAATGCACCACTTTACCAGCAGATTTACGACGAAATCAAGGATGCGATCGAGAAAGGTGTTTATGCACCCAAGGAGCGTATCCCGTCCGAGCTTGAGCTTGCCGAGCAGTACGAGGTAAGCCGCATTACGGTGCGCCGCGCCGTCGAGGAGTTGTGCTCCGATGGCTACCTGGTTAAGCAGCAGGGCCGCGGCACCTTTGTCTCCACGCCGCACATCAACCGCCAGTTCCACGCCTCGACGCTGCAGACGTTTACCGCGCTGTGTGCCGACAATGACATGAAGGCGGGTGCACACGTGGTCGATCGCCAGATTGTGCCGGCACGTCAAAACGAGATGGAGTTCTTTGGCCTGCAGAAGGACGCGCTGCTACTGCACATTAAGCGCGTGCGTACGGCCGACGGCGAGCCCATCTTTGAGGAGAACATCTTTGTGCCGTTTGACGCTTACCGTGAGCTGTTGACGGCCGATCTTGAGGACAAGTCGATTTTTGCCGAGGTCGAGCGTGTTGGCGGAACGCCGATTGTCTCGGTTGGCTACCGTACGGTCGAGGCCGTTCGCGCTAACGCCGAGCAAGCGGCCGAGTTGGGCATTGCTCCGCACGATCCACTGCTCAATCTGCGTGCCGGCTTTATCGGCCCCAATGGCGAGCCGGTCCTGATGGGTAAGCAGTACTACGTGGGATCGCGCTACGTTATGGTCATGTAAGTTACGCGGTTTTACCAAACCGCGTAACTAGTCGACGCTGCATACGCCCCTAAGCGGCAATCTGACGTTCAATCGTCGGTCGCGTACCGAAGTACGCTTCCCTCCTCTTTCACGTCACCTTGCTCGCTTAGGGGCGTTTTCGCTGACTTATGCTCAACCAGCGACGTTTCCGCGCCTGTCAGGGTAGTCATTGGGGACGTTCTTAAACGACTAGTCATTCAAGAACGTCCCCAATGACTACCCGCAGAATGAGCGTGGCTGGCAGCAGCCCGGCATCGGTCCGCGTGGCGGCGTATAATCGGCGGCAGATGACTTGGACGTTAGGAAACCATGACCGATAGCATGCAGCAGACGGCGCTCGACACGCTCGGCGCCTATTTTGGCTACACCTCGTTTCGCCCGGGGCAGGACCGTATGGTCGATGCGATCCTTGCCGGCTGCGACGCGCTGGGCGTTATGCCCACGGGCGCCGGCAAGTCCATTTGCTACCAGGTGCCCGCGCTCATGCTGCCCGGCATCACCTTTGTGGTGAGCCCGCTGCTGTCGCTTATGGAGGACCAGACCCGCGCGTTGCTCGCGGCGGGTGCGCGGCCCAGCTATCTCAACTCCAGCCTTACTCCGGCCCAGCAAAACACCGTGCTCAAGCGGGCGCGCGAGGGCCGCTACCAACTTATGTACGTGGCGCCCGAGCGCCTGCTCGAGCCGCGCTTTTTGGCCTTTGCGCAGGAGGCCGCAGCGGACGGCGGCATTGGCGTGCCGCTCGTGGCCATTGACGAGGCCCACTGCGTGAGCCAATGGGGACAGGATTTCCGCCCCGCCTACCTGCAGATTCGCGAGTTTATCGATTCCCTGCCGCAGCGCCCCATCGTGGCGGCCTTTACCGCCACGGCGACCGAGCGCGTACGCGCGGACATTCAGCAGATGCTCGGCCTGCAAAACCCGGCGACGGTGGTGACGGGCTTCGATCGCAAGAACCTCTACTTTGGTTGCGAAGAGATGGGCGACAAGGCCAAGACCGCCTGGGTGCGCGACTACGTGATCGCGCATTCGAGCGAGAGCGGCATCGTGTATTGCTCGACCCGCAAGACGGTCGATGCGCTGGCAGGCGATCTTGCCGAAGCGCTGGGCCCCAGCGGCATTCGCGTTGGCCGCTACCATGCCGGCATGGGCAATGACGCCCGCCGCCAAAGCCAGCGCGCCTTTATCGACGACGACATCCAGGTGATGGTTGCCACCAACGCCTTTGGTATGGGCATCGACAAGCCCAACGTGCGCTACGTGATTCACAACAACGTGCCCGAGAGCATCGAGGCCTACTACCAGGAGGCGGGCCGCGCCGGCCGCGATGGCGACCCGGCCAGCTGCCACCTGCTGTGGAACGGCAACGATTTTCGCATGCGCCGCTTTTTGATCGACCGCGGAGATGCTGCCGATGAGGCGCTCGACGACGAGCAGCGCGCGTGGGCGCTCCAGAATCGATATCGCCTGCTCAGCCAGATGGAGGGCTACTGCAACACCACCGGCTGCCTGCGCGAATACATGCTGCGCTACTTTGGCGACGAGGCCGCGGCCGAGCATGCTGCCGCGGCTGGTGCGGGCAGCACCGCCACGGACGACGCCGAGGGCTGCGGCAACTGCAGCAACTGCCTCACGAAGTTCGAGGTCGAGGACGTCACCGATATGGCCCGCGCCGCCGTGCGCTATGTGGCCACACGTCCCATGCGCTTTGGCAAATCGCTGGTCGCCGATGTGCTCCACGGCGGCAACACCGAGCGCATTCGCCAGATGCATCTGGACGAGGACCGCGGCTACGGTGAGCTGTCGAGCGAATCGGTCGGGCGCATCAAGGATATCATCGGCCAGCTGTGCGGCCGCGGTTATTTGGCCACCTCGCAGGGGCAGTACCCGGTCGTGGGGCTGGGCCCGCGTGCCGGCGAGGTCGAGAACGAGGCGTTCGCCTTTACCGTTAAGCGTCGCGCGTCCAAGCGCAAGGCCTCGGCCCGCGCCCGCCGTGCGGTGGATCTGCTGCGCGAGGAGGCCGAGCTGGATCAGCGCCCGCGCGTGGGCGATGATGCCGAGCTGTTCGAGCGCCTGCGCGCCCTGCGCAAGGAAATCTCGACCGAGCTGGAGATGGCGCCGTATATGGTCTTCTCCGACAAGGCCCTGCGCGGCCTGTGCCGCCTGCGTCCGCAGACGCGCGACGAGCTTATCCAGGTCAACGGCATCGGCGAGAAAAAGGTCGACGCCTTTGGCGAGCAGTTTATGGCGGCGATTGAAGAGTTTGAGTCCGAGCATGCGCGGGATGGAGCGTAACGATGGCAACCGACGATAAAACCGACCGCGCTGGCGTATCCGCCGTACCACTGTACCAGCAGGTCATGGACGACCTGAAGGGCGAGATCGCGCGCGGCGTGTATGCGGCCGGCTCGCGCATTCCTTCCGAGATGGAGCTCGCGAAGTCTTACGGCGTGGGGCGCAACACCGTGCGCCGCGCCATCGAGGAGCTGTCGCGCGCGGGGTATCTCAACCGCCAGCAGGGGAGGGGCACCTTTGTGTGCGCCCCCAAGCTCAAGCGTAAGATTCGCCAGAAAGGCGACGTCCAGAGCTTTACCGAGGGCTGCGCCGCCAACGACATGGTTGCCGGAGCGCGCCTGGTGTCGCGCACGGTGGTCGCGGCGACGCGCGAGGACGCGGCGTTCTTTGGCGTGGAGCCCGGCTGCGAGCTCATCGTAGTCGAGCGCGTGCGCACGGCAGATGGCGTGCCCGTCATGCTCGAGAACAACTCTTTTGTGCTGGCCGACCATCCCTACCTGCAGACGCTTGCCGACGAGGACCTTGCCGATAACTCGATCTTTGCACTCGTTGCCGAGCATTCGGGCCGCGCGCCGCTCAAGTCCGACCCCTGCACCGTGGAGATTGCGCTTGCCGATGCTCAGGCGGCCCCGCTGCTGGAGGTGCCGGTCGGCGAGCCGCTCTTCTATATGGAGGCGTACTTTACCGATGCAGACGGGCGGCCCCTGCTGCTCGGGCGCCAAAAGATCGTGGGCTCGCGCTACGTGTTCGACATCTAACGTCCATAGATAGAACAACAGGTTGATTTCCGGTCTCAACCGAACACATTGAGCTGACGGCACGCTCCCGCAGTT
>CAJMRI010000028.1:0-27099 GCA_905215905.1 uncultured bacterium
ACAAGGCGCCACACTGGTCTGCGGAGTGTTCTGAAAACCAAGCCCGGCCCCCGCCGGACAGGTCAACCGCTACTCGCAGAGCAGCTTAGCGATCTGGACGGCGTTGGTTGCCGCGCCCTTACGGATTTGGTCGCCGCAGCACCAGAAGGTGATACCGCGCACGGCCTCGGGGTTCGAGATGTCGCGACGCACGCGGCCGACCCAAATCAGGTCCTGGTCGGACGTATCCATCGGCATGGGGAAGCGATCGTGCGCGTCCTCGGCGCTCATGTCGTCGACCAGCTTCACGCCCGGAGCGGCAGACAGCGCAGCACGAGCCTCCTCGACCGTAATGTCGCGCTCAAACTCGAGCGTAATGTTCTCGGAGTGCGAACGCAGCACGGGCACGCGCACGCAGGTGCAGTTCACGCGCAGCTCGGGCAGATGCATGATCTTGCGGCCCTCGTTTTGCAGCTTCATCTCCTCGGAGGTAAAGCCTTCCTCCTTGACACCGCCGATCTGCGGAATCAGGTTGCTCGCCAGCTGGGCGGCAAACGCGTGCGGCTCGGGAATCTCCTCGCCACGGCCCAGGGCGGCAAGCTGAGCCTCGAGCTCGGCCATACCGGGAGCGCCAGCGCCCGAAGCTGCCTGATACGTGGACACGATCATACGCTTCACGCCAGCAAGCTGGTGCAGCGGCCACGTGGGAACCAGGCCGATGATGGTCGCGCAGTTGGGATTGGCGATAAGGCCGTGATGCCACTTGATGTCGTCGGCATTGATCTCGGGCACGACCAGCGGCACCTCGGGATCCATGCGGAAGGCGTGGCTGTTGTCGACCACGACGGCGCCGCGCTTGACGGCCTCGGGCAGTAGCTCCTTCGCAATATCGTCGCCGGCGGCGCCGAGCACGATGTCGCAGCCCTCAAAGGCCTCGGGGCAAGCCTCCTCAATCACAACCTGCTCGCCGCGGAACTCGACGGTCTTGCCCGCAGAGTGCGCGCTCGCTAGCAGCTTGAGCTTGCCGACCGGAAACTCCTGCTCGTTGAGGCACTCGAGCATCTGGGTGCCCACGGCTCCCGTCGCGCCCAAAATAGCAACCGTGTACTGTTTCATGCTTCCCCCTTTAAAGGCTGTGGCTTTTGCCCGCACGCCGAGCAGGCCGATTATTGTTGCCAGTGTATACAAGAACAGGGCGGGCACGAAACCCGCCCCGTCGAAACGAAACCGAAACGAAACGCCCCGCCGTAGTTTTTGAGGCAAGTCCCAAAAATCTACTGGGATAGCAGCTACTTGTGGAGCGCGGCCGGGGCGGGATCGACCGGCACGGGAGCCTCCAGGTCGGAGACCTTCACAATGCCGTTTTCATCGGAGAAGGCACGGTAAATGGTCTGGATCGCCAGATCGAAGTCCTTCTCCTCCACGCCGATGATGATGTTGATCTCGTCGCAGCTCTGCGAAATCATACGCACGCTCACGCCCGCCTGGCCAAGCATGCCAAACAGGTGGCCAGAGATGCCGGCGCGACCGCGCAGGTTGCGGCCAACGGTAGCGATAAGCGCCAGGCCCTCGACAACCTCGATCTCGAGCGGCTCGACCTCCTGCTGAATGTCGCCCACGAGCGAGTACAGCGAATCGTGCACGTCCTGCTCCTGCACCACGGCGCCAAAGCGGTCGACACCGGTGGGCATGTGCTCGACGGAGACGTCATAGCGCTCGAAGACCGAAAGCGCGCGGCGCATAAAGCCGACACGGGGCTTGGTGCGGTCGCGGGCAACGTTGATGGCGACAAAGCCGCGCTTGCCGGTCACGCCGGTAATGATGGGCTCCGCCTCGCCCTCGTCGGCCGTCTCGCTAATGATGGTGCCGGGGTCCTGCGGCGCGTTGGTGTTCTTGATGACTAGCGGAATACCGGCCTCGCGCACGGGGAACACGGCCTCCTCGTGCAGGACGCTTGCACCCATGTACGAAAGCTCGCGCAGCTCCTCGTAGGTAACGCGCGCAATGGGCTGAGCCTCGGGTACGATGCGCGGGTCGGCAGAGTAGAAGCCCGAGACGTCGGTCCAGTTCTCGTAAAGGTCGGCGCCCAGGCACTTAGCCAGAATCGAGCCGGAAATATCGCCGCCACCACGGTCGAGCAGCTTGATCTGGCCCTCACGCGTCGCGCCGTAGAAACCGGGCATGACAAAGCCACCCTGCTGACCGTACTCCTGCACCAGCTCGGAGGTGCGGTTCATGCTGAGCGTACCGTCGTGATGGAACGCAACGACCGTCGCGGCGTCCAGGAACGGCAGGCCCAGGTACTCGGCCATCAGGCGAGCGGTGAAGTACTCGCCACGGCTCACGAGCTCCTCGGTGGAGTAGCCACCCGAGCGGGCACGCTCGGCAAAGGCCGCGAACTCCTCGCGGATGGGATAGGTGAGCTCCAGCTCGTCAGCGATATCAAAATAGCGCTGCCCAATGTCCTCGAGCAGCTCCTCGCACGACACGTGGTACTTAACGTGCGCGTTAACCAGGTAGAGCAGGTCGGTCACCTTGGTGTCGCCCTTAAAGCGGCGACCGCAGGCAGAAACCACCACAAAACGGCGGGCCGGGTCGGCATCGACGATGGCCTTGATCTTCTTAAAGTGTTCGGCGTCGGCGACCGACGAGCCGCCAAACTTGGCAATCTTAATCATGGGCTGGAGGTTACCTTTCTAAAAAGCCTCTGCGAACCTATTTTGCGCGCTCTGATACCATGGGTTCACCGATTGGGACCAAGGTATCCGAGGAGCAGTGTTATATGGGAACTTATCATAGTACACGAGGACGCACTTTATCATGCTCAAGTAAGGTGGCAATCCGCACCGGCATAGCTCCCGACGGGGGTTTGTTTGTCTCGGACGAGCTTGGCACCCAGCAGGTCGATATCAGCTCGCTTGCAGATAAATCGTACTTTGAAATCGCTCAAAATGTGTTGGGAATGTTACTGAACGATTACACGGACGAAGAAATTTCGGCGTGTGTCGACGAGGCATATCGTGGCACGTTCGCAAGTGAAGAGGTCACACCGCTCGTCAAACTCGATACAGCGCCGGGCACCGACGTCCCTCAAACCTATGTGATGGAACTCTTTGGCGGCCCCACGAGCGCCTTTAAGGACGTTGCCCTGCAGATGCTCCCCCGCCTCATGGCCCGCACCTCCGCCAAGGACGGCGGCGCCGAGCGCATCATGATCGTCACCGCCACGTCGGGCGACACCGGCAAGGCCGCACTCGCCGGTTTTGCCGACGCTCCAGGTACGGGCATCACCGTCTTTTATCCCGAGGGCAAGGTCAGCCGCGTGCAGAACCTGCAGATGTCCACGCAGGAGGGCGACAACGTCGCCGTCTGCGGTATCCGCGGCAACTTTGACGACGCCCAGAGCGCCGTCAAGCGCATCTTTGCCGATAAGGAGCTTGCCGAGCGCCTGGAGGCCGCTGGCACGGTGCTTTCGAGCGCCAACTCCATCAATGTCGGCCGTCTGGTACCGCAGGTCGTCTACTACTTTGCCGCCTATGCGCAGCTGTTGCGCGCCGACGCTATCGAGGCTGGCGACGCCGTAGAGTTCTGTGTACCGACCGGTAACTTTGGCGATATCCTGGCCGGCTACTATGCCAAGCGCATGGGTCTGCCCGTCGCCAAGCTCATCGTCGCGAGCGACAAGAACAACGTGCTTGCCGACTTCCTGACCACCGGCGTCTACGACCGCAACCGTCCGTTCTTCACGACCATCTCGCCGTCGATGGACATCCTTATTAGCTCCAACCTGGAGCGCATGCTCTACTTCCTGTCCGACGGCGACTGCGAGCTTGTTGCCGACCTTATGGAGCAGCTGGCACAGACTGGTCGCTACGAAGTTCCCGCCAACCTGCTGGCAAAGATTCAGAGCGTCTTTGGCTGCGGCTGGGCCAGCGAGGACGAGGTCCGCGCTGCCATCAAGAGCTGCTGGGACGCAAACGGCTACGTGATCGACCCGCACACCGCCTGCGGCTATCACGTCTTTGAGCAGGTCGCTCCCGCCGAGGGCGCCAAGGCCCGCGTGTTGCTTTCGACCGCCAGCCCCTACAAGTTCCCGCGCGCCTGCTGCGACGCCCTGGGCCTCAACGTTCCCGATGATGATTTTGAGGCTATGCGTGTGCTCGAGCAGGCCACCAACACGGTCGCCCCGACCCAGCTCGCCGAGCTCGAGTCCAAGCCCGTCCGCTTCGAAGACGTCTGCGACGTCGATGAGATGGACAGTTACGTCGAGTCTGCAGCAAAAAAGATGACTACCAACTAAAAACCCCTTATAAGGCGCCGGCGAAAGCCGGCGCACCTTCTTTTATCAGAAACCCACCGGGATGATGACGAGCTGACATGCGGGTCTGCCTGTTTAGTTCGTCGCGAGTTCCGCACGAGCCGGAAAGCACTTAATGTGCTTTCCGAGCGAGCCAGGACTGCCCGAGCAGCGAACTAAACAGGCAGACCGCCCAGGAGATTCCCATGATCAAGATCACCGTCCCAGCAACAAGCGCCAACTTGGGCATTGGCTACGACACCCTCGGCATGGCCGTCAGCCTCTACTCGCACTTCACCTTTGAGCGCGCCGACAAGCTCACCATCACGGGTTGCCCCGAGGAGTTCCAAAACGAGAACAACCTAGTCTACGTGAGCTTTGTTGATGCGCTGGCCGCATGGGGCGAGCCGGCTTTTCCCGTTGCCATCGACATTCAGACCGATGTACCCGTCGCCCGCGGCCTGGGTTCCAGCTCCACCTGCGTCGTCGCGGGCATCATGGCAGCCGCCGCGCTGACGGGCCACACCGTCGACCGCGCCGAGCTCGTCCGCATCGCCACCGAGGTCGAGGGCCATCCCGACAACGTCGCCCCCGCTATCCTAGGCGGCGCCGTCTGCTCCTTTACGCCGACCGACTCGCTCCCCCAGTGCCTTCGCTACGAGGTGAGCGATCGCTTGCGTTTTATTACCGTGATTCCGCCCTACGAAGTACACACGAGTGAGGCGCGCAAGGTCGTGCCGCAGGAGATCCCGCTCTCCACCGCCGTGTGGCAGATGGGCCGCATCGCCGGCATGACGCGCGGTTTGGAGACTGGTGACCTGGACCTGATTGCCGCCGCTAATGACGACCGCATCCAGGAGCCCTATCGTCGCCGCCTGATTCCCGACTACAACGCTGTGCGCGACACCTGCCTTAACGGCGGCGCCAAGACCATCTGGATCAGTGGCTCCGGCTCGACCCTCATGGCCGTAACTGATGACACCATCGTGGCAAAGTTCCTGCAGGTCAAGCTGCGTGAGCAGTTCCCCAAGTGTGACACGCATATTCTGACGTGCGACACCGAGGGCGCTCAAATCGAGTACCTGTAGACATCGCCGATCGGTCTGTCCGGGCCACCCGGGGGCATCCCCTTAAAAACGTCCTCGCACTTGAGGCCCGCTTATCCTGCTCCTTCGGAGCATCGGATAGGCGGGCCTCGTGCTGCGGAATGTTTTTAAGGGGATGCCCCTGGGTGGCCCTATGGTAACGTGACTAGCGATGTCTACAGGGACCCACGCTTTGAAGGGGCGCCGGGCTGAAATTATGGCCTTTTATTGGTAGGGGCTCTTGCTAGGCTGGAGCCCTTACTAGAGGCAGGCCTCGGCGATGCGGCGTTTGAGTTCGTCGATGCCGGTGCCGGTTTGGGAGCTTGTGATGATTACGTTCTCGGCCGGGACGTTGAGCTGCTTTTTGATGGCTGCTGACTGGCGGGCCTGCTGGGTGCGGCTGAGCTTGTCGGCTTTGGTGAGGCAGACGATAAAGTTGAACTCGTTGCCTTGCAGGTAGTCGATCATGTCATGATCGAGCTTGCTGGGGTCGTGACGAATGTCAACCAGTGATACAACCAGGTTAAAGCTGCGCTCGGAGTCAAAGAAGTCGCCGATAAGCTCGGCCCAGCGATCGCGCTCAGCTTTGGAGCGACGGGCGAAACCGTAACCCGGCAGGTCGACAAAATGCACGTCATCGGCCTCAAAGAAGTTGATGTTGCTCGTTTTGCCCGGCGTACTCGAAACCTTGACCAGGTTCTTGCGGCCAAAAAGCTTGTTCATAATCGACGACTTGCCCACGTTGGAGCGGCCGACAAAGCTCACCTCGGGGCAGGTGGACTCGGGAATCTGCGAAACCTTGCCATAGCTGGCGACGAACTTGGCAAGCTGATAGTTAATGGAATCGGCCATGGACACTCCTTGGTCGTAGGTTTTTACAAAACGGGCGCGCTATTGCGCGGCGGCAATACGACGAACGATGTCAAGCGTGATGCCGCTCGCGGTGCGAGCGTACTCATCCAGATCGAACTCGCGCTCACAAAACGCGTCATATGCCTCGTCACAATTATCGCTGATAGCGCGCAGCACCAGGCAATCGACACCATTCTTGGCCGCGATGTGCGCAATTGCCGCGCCCTCCATCTCGACGCAATCGGCATGCGTGGCCTCAATCGCAGCGTTACGCATGGCGTCACCCGTAACAAAGCGGTCACCCGTGGCGATAGTGCCACACAGGAACTGCTTGGGGTCCTTCTCCGCAGAAGTCTCCTCCGTCGAGGCATCCACAAATCCATGCTCGGCAAGCACGGCGGCAGCAACATCAACCAACGCCGGCGTCGAGACAAACTCCTCGAGCCCCGGCGCCGACTCGGCAATGAGTGCCGTGTCAGTATCCAGATAGCGCAGGCACTTGCCAATAATCACGTCGTTAATATGGAGCTTAGGGTTTAGGCCGCCCGCGATACCCGAAAACACAACTGCCCGCGGGGCGTATTTGCTGATGAGATGCTGCGTTGCGGCGGCGGCATTCACGGTGCCCATGCCAGCGGTCGTGGCGACTACTGTCAGACCGTCAAGCTCGCCGCTTACAACGGTCAAGCCCGCCTCTTGCGACACATGAGCGCCGTTCAGTTCTTCTTTAATCTGCGTAACCTCTTTTTCGAGTGCGCCTATGATCGCGATGGTTGCCATGCCATCCCCCCAAATTCGTGCAAATTGCTTATCCACGGTATGGTACCAGCATTTTGGTTCTTTCACTTTTTACGAAGTCGCTAGGCCAACGAGGACCGCACATCATAGAGCGCCTTTGCAATCGCAGCCGTAACCTCGCTCGAGCGATCGCTCCACGGCATCGACGTCATGACGCTCATAACATAGCTATGGCCGTCGACGTCGATCAGTCCGGCATCGCATGTCGAATAGCAACCGTCCTCGCTGATCCAACCCGCCTTGTTGCGCACCAAGACCTGATCGTCCGCAATGCCATCGCAAATAAACGATCGGGTCGTAGAGGTCAGAAGGCCCGACAGCCATTGCGACGTCTCGGTGTCACAGCTCAAATACTCACTCATCTCGCACCACAACTTGGCCGAGGTGCGCGGGCAGTAGGTCGGAAAATCACTCATCGGATCCAGTGCCGTTTCGTTATCAACACCCAGGTTGGCAATCCAATCCTCATAGCCATCATGGTCAAACGCCGCGCGTAACGCGATAAACGAATCGTTGTCCGAGTTGACGACGGCATTCTCGATAAGGTCGCGTACCGTCTGCCAGCCCATGCTGTAACCACCATACGTGGCTAAAGCCCAATCGAGCGACACCTGCCCCGATTCGACCAACGTCTCGCAAATATAGAGCGCATACAGCGCCTTGTAACTGCTCGCTCCATACACCGCGACATCGGCGTTATACGTCACGCCCCTACCGCTCGATAGGTCGTAGAACACTACGCCTGCGTCGCCCAGCTCCTGCGCCCGACTCAGGGCATCCTGGAGCGAGGTAAGGCTCTGATCCTCCAAGGTAGGAGTCTTGTTATCCACCAACGAGAAGGTTTGAACGGTATCACCCGAAGGGATATCGTTGAAGTCCGCCTTCGAAAGTCTCGTCTTGAGATCTGCCGTCGACAGAGCTTGATCTGCCGACGCTTTGGACTTTGAAACCTTCTCGTTTTGCAGCTGTACCGTTGACGCATCTGAGCGCACCGTTCGCTCCAAGGCGTGGGTTTTAACGGCAATTCCGAGGATAAAAACCGCTAACGCTAGCATTCCTATGGCGGCAATCTTCGCCCCGCGAAAGCGAGCGTCGGCAAGGCCGCGCGAAGACGTGCCCTTCGTCTCATATCTGCTGCCATGCTGCGGCACATACTCGTCCCGCGATTTGCCCTTTCGCACGTGGTCTCCTGATTGTGACCGTTCATATACGAGCAGCATAATA
This sequence comes from uncultured bacterium, assembly GCA_905215905.1. Classification (GTDB taxonomy): domain Bacteria; phylum Actinomycetota; class Coriobacteriia; order Coriobacteriales; family Coriobacteriaceae; genus Collinsella. The sequence continues at coordinate 8,236 of CAJMRI010000028.1, forward strand.
CTGAGCAGCCATTTCTTTCCCAAATTGTTTGACACCGTTTAAGGCGTCTTTAAAGAAACCACAAGCGTATTTATCCAAATGGCACGATTCTGTTGCGCATCTCCGCCCAAAACGCAGTTGCGGTGAAATAGTTCCTGTTTGGACAGCATAGGCCGATACACAAGAACTATTCCACCGCAACTTGACGGGGCTCTTTAGCAATCAACTAGGCGCCCGGGGGCACTCATTTAAGTCTGTCCCCAATGAGTGCTGCTAGCCGATGGCGTTTTTGAGTTCCGTACGGCGCTTTTTCATGCCGGTCATAACGGCATTGCGCAACTCGGGCATGCGCGCGGTATCCATCTGGGGCACGCCCTCAAGCTTATAGGGAATGCCCAGCTGCTCGTACTTGACAACACCCATCGTGTGATACGGCAGCATCTCCAGGCCGACCACGTTATGCCACGGGGCAATCAGGCGGCCGAGTGCCTCGCACTCCTCCACCGTGTCGGTAATGCCCGGCACCACCACGTGACGGATAACGACCTTGATCTTGCGACGCGCGAGCTCATCACCAAACGCCAGAATGCGCGCAGGATCGCAACCGGTCAGCTTTTTATGCTCAACCGGATCGGCATGCTTGATGTCGAGCAGCACCATATCGGTCTCGTTGAGAACAGCATCGAACTTCTCCGGATGCTTGGGATCAAATGCATAGCCACAGCTGTCTAGGCAGGTGTGTACGCGGCCATCGGGGTTGTTGTGCATCACACGGAACAGGTCGGCCAAAAACTCGGGCTGCAGGAGCGGTTCGCCGCCCGAAACGGTAATGCCGCCGCTACGGTAGAACTCATGGTTGCTCTGGAACTCGTCCATGAGATGCTCGACGGTCACCATCGTGCCACCGTTAACAGACCAGGTATCGGGATTGTGGCAATACGCGCAGCGCATGGGACAGCCCTGAACAAACACCACAAAGCGGATGCCGGGACCGTCGACCGTACCCATCGTCTCAATCGAATGCACGCGGCCCAGGGCAAACGCAGAGTCCTCGGGACGAGCGTCCACACCCTCGAGCGTCATCTCAGCCATTCCCGCTACCTTGCCTCTCATTGGTTTTAGTTACATAAATGTCAGAGCCATTCTAGCCCATACGCATGATGGCAAAACGGTTTAGGGGTCAATTAGGTCGTCCTATTTTACTTCACGCAAAAGCGGCGGGAAGGTTGTCACAACCCGCCCGTCGCCGAGGCAATAGAAATCGATAGACGCCAGGCCTTACGCCTTAAGCGTGAGCACCGCACCGAAGGCGGTCGGGCCGCAATGGCTCGAGATGACACCGCCAACCTGAGTCCAGGTAATATCCTTAAAGCCCAGGTCATGCGCATAGACCTCCATGTCGTCGCGCAGCTCCTGGGAAAGGCCCACCGAATACGCCAGGCCAATGTGCGAGTAGTCGATCTCGCCCTTGGCAACCATGTGGTCAATAAAGGCGCGGGCGCACTTGAGCATAGAGCCGCGGAACTTCTTAGTCGCCACGAACTTGCCGCCCGTCACCTCAATGCAGGGCTTAATCTTGAGCAGATGGGCGCCTAGGAACGCGACGTTGGACAAGCGACCGCCCGCCTTAAGGAAGGCAAGGTCCGTAGGAACAAAGCCCAACAGCACGCGGTCCATGACGGAGTTCGTAAATGCAAAGATCTCGTCGACGGTGGCATCGGGGTGAGCCTCGATGTATTTGGCGGTCTCGACGACAACGAGCGACTGGCCCACCGAGACAAAGCGCGTGTCCATGGAGAACACGTAGTCGCGCCCCTGGGCCGCAATCTTTGAGGACTGATGCGAGCAGGTCGTGGCCTCGGAATACGCGAGATGCAGAATAGTCGCGTCGGGCTGCTCGGCGTGAATGCGGTCGTACACACGGGAGAAATCTGCCGGTGCGCAGCCACTGGTCTTGGGCATCACGCCAAACTCGTTGCAGCGCGAATAAATCTCGAGCGGATCGATCGAGCCGTCCTCGACGGTCTCGTCACCAATCGTGACATGCATGGGCACGCGCACGATGCCGTAGCGTTCGCAGAGCTCTGGCGTCACATCCGAACCAGATTCAACCACGATTACGTACTTGCCCATTCTTATCACGACCCATCTCGACATTGGTTTTTCAATACATGGCACGCGCCGCCGCACTGTTGCACAACGGCGTCCAAGCGCCAAAGAGACGCCGTCCCTTGCACATAACAAAGGACAGCGTCTCCCTGGAAAACTCCGTGCTTGGCTGAGATTTTACACGGTTTATAAATGAGTGTTACTTATCCCGCAAACGGTAGCTATACGCGATAAACGGTAGTTCGCTGCGGCAACTGCAACACATTCCGCCCAGCAAGTCCAATCGTGCCTCACGCATGGTTAATGCGCGAGGCGGTAGAAATCCATCGACGCCGCACTCTCGGCATGCAACCCCATCGCCGGAACCGCCGGCGAATAGGTACGGCTCGTAAGTGCCGCCTCGCCGCCATTTGCAAAAATCTCGACCATCGTAGTGTCCGAAAGCACGCGCAGGTCGCGAAGCTCGCTGAGCTCGATCGACCTCTGGTCGCGCCCATAGCCTTCGTCACCCATGTCGAGGGTAAGCATCCCGTCTGCATAGCGCACAAAGACACCCTTGCGGATTTCGAGCTCGACCATCTTGGCGCCCTCACAGGAAACCACAACATCAAACAGGCGGCCCGGCTCCTCAACGGTTTCACCGCCTGTCGCGCGAACGCAGTCGCCGCGCATCCTCTCAATCTCGTGCGCCGGCTGCTGGCAGAGCTTACCATCGCGCATGCTCAGCTCTCGCGGCACCGTCAACGCGCACTGCCACCCGCGCGCCACCGTCGGGTTTTCTGCCGTCGCGTCGGGGCAACCCGACCATCCGATCATCAAACGCCGGCCTGCAGCATCCTCAAAGGACTGCGGAGCATAGAAATCAAAACCGGCATCGACCATCGGGGGCATGCCCTGCCCGACGATTTTAAAGCTCGGCGCCTCCCAATCGGCCTCGATGGAGAACCACACGCACTGATGCGGATTGCGGTAACGCCATCCATCGGCAGGCACACCCTGCGGACAGCAAACGAGAATAAGCTCACCATCGAGCTCGAACAGATCGGGGCACTCCCACATAAAGCCAAACTTCTCGCCCAGCTCAATACGCGTCGCATAGTTCCAGTCCTCTAGATCGCGCGAGGTATAGACAAGCACGCAGCCGCGATCGTCTTTCGTACGAGCGCCCAGAACCATGTAGTAGATACCGTCGTGCTCAAGGATCTTGGGGTCGCGCACGTGCGTACCGATATCGTCGGGGTAATCGACCGGTCCAACAGCTATGCACTTCTCGCCCAATTCGTCGGGATTCTCGGCAACCATATGAATCTGGTTTTGCTCACGACCCGTCAACACGTAGTCGTAATCATCGCGGTCAAAATGCTTGACGTTGCCGGTATAGAAGTAGTGAATCTTGCCATCGCGTACAAAGGCAGAACCAGAATACGCTCCGTTCGAATCCAAATCGGAATCGGGGAACAGCACGGAGCCATGATTCTCGTACGTCACAAAATCCTTTGTCGTCAGATGGTTCCAAAGCACTGGACCGCCATGCGCAGCATCGAACGGATCGTATTGATGATAGATGTGATACGTATCACCAATCTGAACCAAACCGTTGGGGTCGTTGAGCCAGCCAAGCTCAGGCTCCACATGGAACAGGAGCCTATCGGGGTCGGACGCGATGCGACCAGCCGTCTCATCCTGTCCGGCACGCCACTGCTCATAGTCCGCGCGTGTCACCTTATTTTTTTGATTAAACATCGCCATTGACTTTCTCGTCTATAGGGAAGGACGCTCGACTCGCACGAGCCGAGCGCCCTTCCTCAAATGGACTTATCCGCACATTACGCTGAACGGCTCAACTAGAAGCTGACATCGAAGCCAGCACCAGCGCCCTCTTCATCGGTGGTCGGAACGCCCTTTGCCTTGTTGTAGGCAAAGATCAAGACGATCGGCACGATAAAGGCGATGAGATTACCAGCCACATACCACACGAGAGTCTCGGGCGTAACGATGAGCAGGCCAAGCACACCGGTCAGACCCTGACCGATGGCGCGCACCTCAAAGAACTTCACGAAGGCACCGCCGCAGCCTGCACCGATGCATGCGCAGATGAACGGAATGATCGAATAGCGCATGTTTGCAGCGAAGATAGCGGGCTCGGAGATACCGACCAGCGTCGGAATAAAGGACGACATGCAGATGTTGCGCTCTTTGGAGTGCTTCTTGTGAATGAGGTACATGCCGATGGCGCCGCCGCCCTGGGCGATGATGGAGACCGACCAGATGGCCTGGATGTAGTTGAAGCCAGTCGTGGCAACGAGGTTTGCCTCGATACCCTGGATGAACTGATGCGTACCGGTAACGACGAGCGGCTGCAGGAACGCGGCGAAGACAAAGGCACCAAAGACGCCCATCCTGTTGTACAGGACATCGATTACGCCAGCGAGGACGTCGCCGATCAGGTTGCCGAGCGGGCCGAACACGGTGAACAGGGCAACGTTAGCAAGAATCAGGGTAACGGTCGGGACAAAGACAAACGAGACGACCTCGGGGATGTACTTCTGGGCAATCTTTTCGACCTTGGCCATAAACCAGGCAGTCAGGATTGCAGGGAACACGCCGCCCTGGAAAGCAACCATGGGGATGGAGAGCGGACCGAAGTTCCAGTACTCAGCACCCGTCGGGTCCATAACGAACGTGTTACGGTTCATAAGACTCGGGTGAACCATGACGATACCGACGAGGATGCCCAGGATCGGGTTGCCGCCAAAACGCTTGACCGCGCTATACATAACCAGGACAGGCAGGTAGTCAAAGGTGGTGGCGATAATGGCAAAGAAGCTTGCGAGGTTCTTGAGGAACTCGCTGTGATCGGCGAGGCTGCCCTCCATGCCGAAGAGGCCGTTGGCAACGATCAGCGACTTAAGGCCGATGATGATTGCAGCGCCGACGAAGGCGGGAATGATGGGGATAAAGATGTCCGAGAATACCTTGAGGACCGAGAAGAACTTGCCCTTCTTGTCCGCCTCGGCGCCCTTGACCTCGGAAGCGCTGATCTCCTTAACGCCCGTCAGAGCCATAAACTTATCGTAAACCTTGTTGACGGTACCGGTACCGAAGATGATCATGAGCTGGCCGCTGTTGTACAGCACGCCCTTGACGCCATCGATGTTCTCGAGCTCGGCCTTGTTGTATTTGCTCGTATCCTTGAGCACCAGACGCAGACGGGTCACGCAATGCGTGGCGCCCTCGATGTTCTCCAGTCCGCCGACGTTGTCGACGACTTGCTGGGACACTGCCTTGTAGTCCATGTTCCTCTCCATTCCTTTTCTAAATCATAAAACGGTTCGTTGCCGCTACAGAGACGCGATCGTTGCGTTTGCGCACTTGAGCGCACCGTCGGTGACGGTAAGCGCCACACCCTGGCCCTGCTTGTTGCAGAAGCGAGCGTTGAGCGCAACATCATCGACAAAGATGGTCGCGATATCGTCGTCAACGACCAGGCGCACATGATGAGTGCCCTCGCCCTTAAAGAACAACGGACGCTCGAGGCCCATGTTGTTGACCTGGAACCACGGGTACTGGGGAGCCGGCGTGAACTCGAGCTTGCCCTCGCGCAGGTTGGCGCGGAACTCATAGGCAAGACCGGTCTCGGCGTCCTCGGCGAACTTGACCGAGAAGCCGGCAGCGTTACCGCCGAGCTCAATGTCGGTATCGAGCAAGTAGGTGGAGCCGGCGTCTGCAGACAAAACCTGCTCGACCTTGCCCGACTCGCAGGAGAGCTCGAAGGCTTCGACAGCCTTGCCCTCGCCAAAGGCGCCGAGCATGCTGTCGGGAAGCTTGGTGCCGAGCGTTCCGTCGGCACGCTGAACGATCTCGAGGGGCATGAAGGTACCACCCCACAGGTAAGAGCTGGGGTCGTCGCCCTCGTCACGCGTAGGAACCCAACCAAAGAGAACGCGACGCTCGCCATCGAATGCGGTGCGAGCGGCGTAGTACGCGCGGCCGTCGAAGGAGTCGTCAGCGGGGGTAATCCAAGGACCGTTGATGGACTTGGACATGCGGTAACGGGTCTTGTTGCCGTCGCTGTACTCGGAAAAGACGAGGTACCACCAGTCGCCCATCTTAAAGAGATCAGGCATCTCAAACATGGTGTACAGGCCTGGGTTCCACCAGTCGCCCTGGAACTCCCAGTTGGTCAGATCCTTGGAGGTGAACTTGACCAGGCGGCCGGTCATCAGACGCTTGTCCTCGCCCACACGCGTGCCGAGGATGAGCATGTACTCTTCGTTCTCCTCATCCCAAAGCACAAAGGGATCGCGCCAGTTGCGGTCATCGTAACCCTCCTGGGGCGGAAGCAGCGTCTCGGCGATGTTCTTCTCCCACTTGACGGCGTCGTCGCTCGTTGCGTGAAGAAGAACCTGCTTCATCAAACGTGCGCGGACCTTATCGCGATTGCAACCAGTGTAGAGCGCATGGTACTTGTCGCCCACCTTAAACACCGTGCCGGCATAAATGTACTGGTCGACTTCCTCGTCGCCGCCGCGCTCAAGGCTCTCGCCAAAGTCCTTGTAGTTGACGAAATCCTTGGTCGTAGCGAGTGCCCAGCCAAACGGCTCTCCGAAAGGTTCGGGGTTACGCGTGTCACGCTGATGATAGAGATAGAACGTGCCGTCCTCGCCGTACGGCATGATGTCGCCTACCCAAATTCCCTCAGGCTGGTAATACACCTTGTGCATCCGAGACTTCCTTTCCACGACATACTAACTCGGTACAATGGCAAGGTATGTCAATCGTTTTCATATGTCAAACGTTTTCATATCAATACGTCTTTTCGCAGTTCCAGTCGTCGGTAAACGGTTGACATATGCCGGCGAACGGTCATCGGAGGCGTTTGAGGAATTCTTTTGGCACAGGATGAACTACGCGGTTTTGCCCTCAATGAGTTCAACGGGGAGCTTGATATTCGATTCGGGATTATCGCCGTTAATAAGAGCGATGATGGATTGCGCCGCGAGCTCTCCGATGCGATCGATATCTTGACGTACGGTTGTTAAGTCAGGCATAAACGTCATAGTTCGGCGGGCACCATCCGCGCCCACGACCTTAATATCGTCTGGAGCGCTCAAGCCGCGCTGCTTCATCACGTTGAGACAGATGGCCGCCATCGTATCGTCTCCCGCAAAGATGCCGTCAATATCGGGGTTCTCATCGAGGATCTTCGCAACGACCGCGCCCTTTTCGTCGTCGGGCTTAACGAACTCAACCTCACGGACAAGCGCGGACAAACCGGCCTGCTCAACAACATCGAGGTAGGCATCGGTACGCTTATTGGCGGGCATGCGCATGCGGCTATTGCTGCGCAGGCACAGGATACGCCTGCAGCCGTCATCAATCAGACGGCGCGTGGCGAGCTCGCCAATGCCATAGCTGTCACTTGCAATCTGGACAGAGCCCTCGCCAAGATCGCAGTCGATGCCAACCAGGCTCAAGCCCATCTCGGCATATGCCTCGGCACCGATATTGAGGGAGTTGACGATGACGCCGTCGACCATATTGCGGCGGAGCATGTCAATATAGGAACGCTCAAGATCGGGTCGATTGGCACTGTTGCACAGCAACATCTTAAAGCCGTTTTCCGCTAACGTGCGCTCGACCGCCTGCACAACCTGAGCATGGAACGGGCTGCTCACAAAGGGAACGATCATGCCGATAAGGTTCAGACGGCCGTTGAGCATGGCACGGGCGATATCGTTGGGCGTATAGTTGATGCGCTCCATCGCGGCATGGACCTTATCGCGGGTCTCTTGGCTAATATAGCCGCGATTATTAAGCACGCGAGATACCGTAGTAGGCGAAACCCCCGCCACCGCTGCAACTTCCTTGATGCCAGGCTTAGCAGAATCCTTAGAACGAGCGCCCTCGCGAGCCATAGCACCCTCCCCCATCAACATGTCATACGTTTACATACGAACAAAGCATACCCCAACAACAGCGGGAAGACGGTAACGGCACAAGTAAGTAGACGACTCATCCAAATAATTAGGAGAGTTCCGCCTAAAGGGTGACTACACAGGACCCCCGCCGGGCCGCTTTGGGTTACTTTCCAAAACATTTCCGCAGGACGCAAAGGGCTCCGCCGCGCGAAGCGCGCAGCGGAGCCCTTTGCATGTCCGAGGACGTTTTGGAAAGTAACCCAAAGCGGCCCGGCGATCCTGCGGGAGTTAAACCCCTTTAGAACTTGTCGTGGAAGGTACGCGAAATGACCTCGTCCTGCTGCTCCTTGGTGAGCGTGTGGAAGTTCACGGCATAGCCGGAAACGCGGATGGTCAGCTGCGGGTACTTCTCGGGGTGAGCCTGAGCATCGAGCAACGTCTCACGGTTGAAGACGTTGATGTTCAGGTGATGGCCACCCTTCTCGGCGTAAGCGTCGAGCATGTGGACCAGGTTATCGGCCTGAGTCTCGGAAACTTCAGAAACCTTCATAATGTGTCTCCTTCGATCGATAGGCGCCGGCCGAAACCGGCGCGCTAATCAGTAATCGTTATTGTTAGTATAGCACTAACAATAGTTACTCGCCCAGCTGATCAAGGTCGATATCGCCAAAGAACACCTGGTCCTCCTTGCCGAGCGCACCCGGGATGATGGAGAAGGTGTTGGAGATGCCGTCCTGAGCATCGCGGAACGGGAGCTTGGAAACCGAAGACAGCGAAGCGATGGCGCCGTGGCTATCGCGCTTGTGCATGGGGTTAGCACCCGGGGCGAACGGCTGGCCGGCCTTGCGGCCGTCGGGCGTGGAACCGGTCTTCTTACCGTACACGACGTTGGAGGTAATGGTCAGAACCGAGGTCGTGGGCACGGAGTTGCGGTAGGTGTCGTTCATGCGGATGTACTCCATGAACTGGTGCACAACGTCGTGAGCGATCTGGTCGACGCGGTCGTCGTCGTTACCGTACTTGGGGAACTCGCCCTCGGTCTCGAAGTCGACGATGATGCCGTTCTCATCACGGACGGGGTGGACCTTGGCGTACTTGATGGCGGACAGGGAGTCAGCCACGACGGAAAGGCCAGCGATGCCCGTAGCGAACCAGCGGTGCACGTGCTTGTCGTGCAGAGCCATCTGGATGCGCTCGTAGCAATACTTGTCGTGCATGTAGTGAATGATGTTCAGCGAGTTGACGTACACGCCAGCGAGCCACTTCATCATGTCGTTGTACTTGGCCACAACGTCGTCGTAATCGAGCGTATCGCCCTCGACGGCGCGATACTTGGGGCCGACCTGCTTCTTGGAGACCTCGTCAACACCGCCGTTGAGTGCGTACAGCAGGCACTTGGCCAGGTTGGCGCGGGCGCCGAAGAACTGCATCTCCTTGCCGATGCGCATGGAGGACACGCAGCAGGCGATGCCGTAGTCGTCGCCATGGTAAACGCGCATGAGGTCGTCGTTCTCGTACTGGATCGAGGAGCTGGCGACAGAAGTCTTGGCGCAGAACTTCTTGAAGTTCTCGGGCAGACGGGTCGACCACAGAACGGTCATGTTGGGCTCGGGGCTGGTGCCCATGTTCTCGAGCGTGTGCAGGTAGCGGTAGCTCATCTTGGTAACGAGCGTACGGCCGTCAACACCCATGCCGCCGATGGACTCGGTGACCCACTGCGGATCACCGGTGAACAGGGCCTGGTACTCGGGGGTACGGGCAAACTTGACCATGCGGAGCTTCATGATGAAGTGATCCACGAACTCCTGGATCTGCTCCTCGGTGAAGGTACCGTTGGCAAGGTCGCGCTCAGCGTAGATGTCGATGAACGTAGAGGTACGGCCGATGGACATAGCGGCGCCATTCTGCTCCTTGACGGCAGCGAGGTAGGCGAAGTACATCCACTGGATGGCCTCCTGCGTGTTGGTAGCAGGGTTGGAAATATCGAAACCATAGGTCTCGGCCATCATCTTGAGCTCGCCGAGGGCGCGGATCTGCTCCTGCAGCTCCTCACGGTCGCGGATGTTGTCGGCGGTCATGACCGTCGGGGTGGAAGCCTTCTGGGCCTCCTTGTCCTTGATCAGGTAGTCAACGCCGTACAGGGCGACACGACGGTAGTCGCCGATGATGCGGCCGCGGCCATAGCCATCGGGCAGACCGGTGATGATGTGAGCCGAACGGCAGGCGCGCATCTCGGGGGTGTAGACATCGAAGACGCCGGCGTTGTGGGTCTTGCGCTCGAAGGTGTAGCGCTCGACAACGTTCTCGTCGACCTTGTAGCCGTGCTGGCTGGCGGCCTGGCAAGCGATGCGGATACCACCGTTGACGTGCAGAGCGCGCTTGAGCGGCTTGTCGGTCTGGAGGCCGACGATGGTCTCCTTCTCGCGGTGGGCGTTATCGATGTAGCCAGCGGGGTGGCTCACGATACCCGTGACGGTCTTGGTGTCCATATCGAGGACACCGCCCTGCTCGCGCTCCTTAAGCAGCAGGTCGAGAACCTCGCCCCACAGCTCCTTGGTACGCTCGGTCGGGCCGGCGAGGAACGACTCGTCGCCCTCGTAGGGGGTGTAGTTCTTCTGGATGAAGTCTCGGACGTCAACCTCTCCCGTCCAGATGCCTTCCTTGAAGCCTTCCCATGCCTCCTGCATTGTGTAACCACGCTCCTAGTTACGTGTAATGCGGCGCTCTCTCACACCGCTGCTTATTGAATTCTTGAATGTTCGGCTTGCACCACCGGCTTCATTCGCCTTCCGTCGCGCGTTAGCGCAGGGAAAAACGTTTATTCACCTTGGTCTTGCAACCCTAAACCCAAGATTTCACCCGTTAGTGAAGGATAACATAGCCACCCCCTTCATCAGGGCTGTTATATGTTCCTTTTTTTGTGTCATTAGAGCGTTTTCAACAAATCCGCAGGAAACGCGCCCGCCATCAGCTACCGTTCACCGAATTATTTGATATTTCCCCTTGCCTTTATACGTCCTTCACTCTAGCTGTTATGCCAGCTTTAGCAGGGTAAAGTACCCACCGATAGATTTTTGGGACCTGCCTAAAAATCTACTTTTTCGCCGCGACGGAGGCGGTGGCATGAAATGCCCACGAAGGTAGATTTCTAGGCATGTCCCAAAAATCTACTGTATGAGGCGTGCATACAGGGGTATCATCTTTCACCGAAAATAGTTTCTAGTGTTAGGGGTTTTCGGTGGAAGATACCGATTTCCATGAGCTTGGACGTCAGCTCTTAACTGAGTTTGGCAGCATGCATCAGCGCATTTCGCGCTTTGTGGACAAAGCCCTCAGTGGTGAGATGGCCGTCATGCGCGCCCTCATGCTCGCCGGCGGTTCGCTCACGCCGAGCGAACTCGCTGATCGCGCCTGGGTTTCGAGCGCCCGCATCGCCAACATCCTACGCGCCCTCGAAACCAAGGGCTGGGTCGAGCGCGAGCACTCAAAGACCGACCGTCGTCGCGTACACGTCACGGTGACCGACAAAGGCCGACAAGATCTCGAAATCAAACGTCGGGAATTCGAGAAACGCACCGCGGCCTTCCTCGAGCAGCTCGGCGAAACAGATACCCAAGAGATGGTGCGCCTCCTAAGGCGTGCCAACGAAATTATCGATCGCAATCAAGAAAGGAGAGATGCCGAGTGAGGATTCTCAAGCTCTTTAAAAAGCATATCCTGGCACTGCTTACAGCTATCGTGCTCATCGTGATCAGCTGCAATGCCGACCTCGCGCTACCTACGTATATGAGCGACATCGTCGACGTGGGCGTGCAGCAAGGCGGCATCGCCTCGCCCGTACCCGACACCATTCGTGCCGAATCGCTCGACGACCTCGAACTCTTTATGAACACCAAGGACGCCAAAGCTGTGGAGGCCGTGTTTAGCAAGGCTGACAAAAACGGCATTCGAACGTACAAGGGCACCGAGGAAGGGCGTGCCGATGGCGGCAAGATTGCCGACATTATGAGCCTGCCCGAGACCGTCGTCCTTTCTCTCAACCAGGGCATCGACGCCAGCTCCATGGGCGATATGATGGGCACGTCCAGCGACCAAGACAGCAGCGCCGCCCAGGCCATGCCCTCCCCCGAGCAGATGGCAGCGATGACGCCCGACCAGCTCGCCGAGATGCAGCAAAAGGCCGCAGCGGCGCAGAATATGCAAAAGCAGATTGATGCCGACGGCGGCAAGATCACCATGAAGAGCCTGCGTCTAGGCGTTGAAGGCGGCCTAATCGACCAGGGCAAGCTCGTCGAGGGCGCCAACGGTATGGCGGACAAAATGGGCTCCATGTCGGGCTCCATCGTGACCCAACGCGCCGTGAGCTATGTGCAGGACGAGTACAAGGCGCAGGGTATCGACCCCGCCGACGTGCAGAACGCCTACCTGGGCCGCATGGCGACCACGATGTTTGGTCTGTGTCTGGTGTCGCTGGTCGCCACCATCCTGACCGGTGCCGTGGCTTCGCGCACCGCCTGCTCCATCGCCCGCGACCTGCGCCGCGAGACCTTCAACAAGGTTATGCACTTCTCGCCGGCCGAGGTGGGCAAGTTTAGCCAGGCCTCGCTCATCACCCGCTGCACCAACGACATTCAGCAGATTCAGATGGCCGCGACCCTGTTTATCCGCATGTGCCTGATGGCCCCCGTCATGGGCGTCGTCGCCGTCATGCGCGTCCTGGCCAACCACACCGGCCTGGAGTGGACCATCGCCGTGGCCATCATCGCGGTCTCGGCCGTCGTCGGCGTGCTCATGGGCCTCACCATGCCAAAGTTCAAAAAGATGCAGAGCTTTGTGGACCGCGTGAACCTCACCGCCCGCGAGCTGCTCGACGGTCTTATGCCCATCCGCTCGTTCAACCGCGAGGAGCATGAGCTCGAGCGTTTTGACAAGGCATCACTCGACCTGATGACCACGCAGCTCTACACCAACCGCGCCATGAGTTTTATGATGCCGCTCATGATGCTCGTCATGAACTGCATCACCGTGCTTATCGTCTGGTTTGGCGCGCAGGGCGTCTCGGACGGCGTGATGCAGGTCGGCAACATGATGGCGTTTATCTCCTATACCATGCAGATCGTCATGGCGTTTATGATCCTCACCATGGTTTCGGTTATCCTGCCCCGTGCCGAGGTCGCAGCCGAGCGCGTGGAAGAGGTCATCACCTGTCCCACGAGCATCAACGATCCCGCCTCGCCCAAACTGCCCGCGGCCAGCGCGCCGCGCGGTGAGCTCGCCTTCCACGACGTGAGCTTCCAGTATCCCGATGCCCGCGCCGATGTCATCAGCGGCGTGAACTTCACCACGCACGCCGGCCAGATGCTCGGCGTCATTGGCTCCACGGGCTCGGGCAAGTCCACGCTTGTGCAGTTGATTCCGCGCCTGTACGACGTCACGGGCGGCAGTATTTCGCTCGACGGCATCGACGTGCGCGATATGACCCTTTCTGAGCTGCGCCGCCGCATTGGCTATATCCCGCAGCAGGGACGCCTGTTCTCGGGCACCGTCGAGAGCAACCTCAAGTTTGCCGGCGACATGGTGAGCGATGATGACATGCGCCAGGCGGCACGCATCGCCCAGGCCGAGGACTTTATCGCCGAGCGCGAGGGCGGCTACGACTCCCCCATCAGCCAGGGCGGCTCCAATGTCTCGGGCGGTCAGCGCCAGCGTCTGGCCATCGCCCGCGCCCTGGCCAAGAAACCCGAAGTCGTGGTGTTCGATGACTCGTTTAGCGCCCTCGACTACAAGACCGATGCTCGCTTGCGCGAGGAGCTTGCCAAAAACGTTACCGACGCCGCGCTCGTGGTCGTGGCCCAGCGCATCGCGACCATCATGCACGCCGACCAGATTATCGTGCTCGACGACGGCCACGTGGTGGGCACCGGTACGCACGAGGAGCTGCTGCACAACTGCCCGGCGTACCTGGAGATCGCACAGTCGCAGCTTTCCGCCGAGGAGTTGGGGCTTACCCAAGAAGAGATTGAAGCCGTCATGGAAGGAGGCGAGCGCTAATGGCAGACGAGACCAAGACTCAGATTCCTAAGCCCACCCGCCGGCGCGGTCCCATGGGCCGCATGGGTGGCATGGGCCGCGGCGAAAAGGCCAAGGACTTTAAGGGCACCATGAGGCAGCTACTCGGCTATATCGGCCAGCACAAGATTGCCGTGTTTGCCGCCGTCGCCTTTGCCGTGTGCTCGGTCATCTTTAACATTGTGGGACCCAAGGTGCTCGGCCAGGTTACGACCAAACTGTTCGAAGGCCTGGTCTCCAAGGTCAACGGTACCGGCGATGTCGACTTTGCCTGGATCGCCAAGACGCTCGGCTTTTTGCTCTGTCTGTATCTGGCAAGCTCTGTCTGCAGCCTCATCCAAGGCTGGCTTATGACCGGCGTCACGCAAAAGATTTGCTACCGCATGCGCAAGGAGATCGCCGCCAAGATTGCCGTTGTGCCGATGAGCTACTTCAACGGCCACAGCAAGGGCGACGTGCTCAGCCGCATCACCAACGACGTCGATACGCTGGGTCAGTCACTCAACCAGAGCGTGACGCAGCTCATCACGTCGGTGACGCAGATTATCGGCGTGCTCGTCATGATGCTTTCGATCAGCCTGCCGCTCACCGGCGTCGTCGTGGTCACGCTGCCCGTCGCCGCCGTGATCATGGCCGTGATGATTCACTTCTCGCAGCCGTACTTCCGCGAGCAGCAACAGGTCCTGGGCACCGTCAACGGCATTATCGAGGAGGACTTTGCCGGCCAGAATGTCATTCAGGTGTTCGACCGCGCCGAGGCCTCGATCGAGGAGTTCGACCGTCAAAACGACCGCCTCTTTATTAGTGGCTGGCGCTCGCAGTTCCTGTCGGGCCTGATGATGCCGCTTATGAGCTTGGTGGGCAACATGGGCTACGTGGGCGTCGTCGTGGTGGGCGCGCAGCTCGCGCTGACCGGCAATGCCACGCCCGGCGACATTCAGAGCTTTATCCAGTACGTTCGCAACTTTACGCAACCCGTGCAGCAGCTGGGCAACGTGAGCAACACGATGCAGTCGATGGCCGCCGCCACCGAGCGCGTCTTTGAGTTCCTGGCCGCGCCCGAGGAGGAGCAGAAGGCCGACGCGCAGATTCCCGAGAAGCGCCCCGGCCACGTGGAGTTCGACCATGTCAAGTTTGGCTACACGCCCGACAAGACCATCATCCACGACTTTAGCTGCGAGGCGCAGCCCGGCCAAACCATTGCCATCGTCGGCCCCACCGGCGCCGGCAAGACCACGCTCATTAAGCTGCTGCAGCGTTTCTACGACGTGGACGGCGGTTCGCTGCGCGTCGAGGGCGTCGACGTGCGCGACTGGGACCGCGCGGCACTGCGCGGCGAGTTTGCCATGGTGCTGCAGGATACCTGGCTGTTTAATGGCACCATCCGCGAGAACATCCGCTACGGACGTCCCGATGCGACTGACGCCGAGGTCGAGGCCGCCGCGCGCGCCGCACGCTGCGACCACTTTATCCATACGCTCGCCGGCGGCTACGACTTTATGATCAACGAGGAGGGCACTAACCTGTCGCAGGGTCAGCGCCAGCTCGTGACCATCGCCCGTGCCATTTTGGCCGACCGCCCGGCGCTGATTCTAGACGAGGCGACTTCCAACGTGGACACCCGCACCGAGGAGCTCATTCAGCGCGCCATGGATGCGCTGATGCAAGGCCGTACAAGCTTTGTCATCGCGCACCGCCTGTCCACGATCCGTAACGCCGACGTGATCTTGGTGATCCGCGACGGCGACATCGTCGAGAAGGGCACACACGACGAACTGCTCGCCCAGGGCGGCTTCTACGCCGACCTGTACAACTCGCAGTTCGACGAAGCGGCGTAAATTCTGCCGCAGGGAACGAATAACGCCCTAGAACGGGGACGCAGGACAATCTGCGTCCCCGTTTTTGTTTTGCAGCCCTCGAACCGCCTCCCCTGGGACCTGATTGACGCCCTCCCTCAAGGCCCCGTGGACAAAAAATGGCAAATATGAGTACTGTTACTTTTTTAGTAACATCCAAAACGACCCAAAACACCGCTCTTGTAGCTTGTATGCACCTCCACATTGCTCAATCAGCTCTGTATCAGGCTTATATGTACTAGCGTTAATGAACATATTTACTTTATGTCCATTATTTTGTGGGAGCAATATGGCACTACAGCAGCAACAGTACTCATATTTGGCATTTTTTGCCCACAGGGCTTGGAGAACGCCCAACAATCTGGCAATACCAGCAAGCAAACCGCGTCCGCTGGCGCAAGGAGTTTCCCCAAGTGCCAGCACATAAGGAACGTCCCCAACTGCCAGGTTTGAAAGGTAGTCATTGGGGACGTTCTTAAACGACTAGTCAAACAACAAGAACGTCCCCAACAACTACTTATAAACGGCAGACTATCCACTCTCATTCTGCGAGCACTCATTTAAGTCTGTCCCCAATGAGTGCCCTGGAGCAGGACAACTCCGCAGGTAGAGGACGGACAGCGAGCGCCGTCCAGAGCGTACAAGTTGGCATGAAAAAGGCAGGGCATTGACCTTCTGGTCATGCCTTGCCTTTTGAATGACAAATTGTCGCTCTGGGCGGCGCGCAGCGTCGAGCCGTTACGCGGGTTGGTAAACCCGCGTAACTAAACACGCTCCGCGATCTCGTGGATCAGATAGTCGGTCTTTTCCCAGCCCAGGCACGGGTCGGTGATCGACTTGCCAAAGACGCCGCCGTCGACCGGCTGGTTGCCATCCTCCAGGTAGGACTCGATCATAAAGCCCTTGACCAGTTTGGAGATGGATTCGTTGCGGCGACAGCTGTCGAGCACTTCCTTGCAGATGCGATACTGCTCCAGCGGGCGCTTGCCCGAGTTGTCATGGTTGCAGTCGATAACCGCCGCCGGGTTGGCGTAGCCGGCGTGCTCGGTATAGCGCTCGGCAAGGCGCTCCAGGTGCTCGTAGTGGTAATTGGGGTAAGTGCGACCGTCGAGACCGATGTAGCCGCGCATGACGGCGTGCGCGAGCGGGTTGCCGTCGCACTCGACCTCCCAGTTGCGGAAGATAAAGCTCTGGTGCGCCTGGGCGGCGTAGATGGAGTTGAGCATGACGGTAGTGGAACCGGCTGTAGGATTTTTCATGCCCACCGGCACCGAAATGCCGCTCGACACCAGACGGTGCTCCTGGTTCTCGACCGAACGCGCACCCACGGCGACGTAGCTCAACAGGTCGACGAGGTACTGGTAGTTGGACGGGTAGAGCATCTCGTCGGCAGTGAAGAAGCCAGTCTCCTCGATGACGCGCAAGTGCATGTGGCGAATGGCCTTAACGCCTTCGAGCAGATCGTCGGGCGCCTCGGGATCGGGGTTGTGCAGCAGGCCCTTGTAACCGGTGCCCTTGGTGCGCGGCTTGTTGGTGTAGACGCGCGGGATGATGATGAGCTTGTCCTTGACCTCCTCGGCGGTTTTGGCCAGGCGGTTCATGTACTCGAGGACCGAGTCCTCGCGGTCGGCAGAGCACGGTCCGATGATGAGCACCTTGCGCGCGTCCTCGCCGGTAAAGACCTTGGCGACCTCGGCGTCGAATGCCTGCTTCTTAGCAGTAAGCTCAGCGGACAGCGGCATTTCCTCGCGGATCTCCATGGGGATCGGCAGCCTGCGTTTAAATTCCATGACCATGCGGGGCCTCCTCAATCAAAGAAGTCTAAGCTTGAATCGTCGAATGCTCGGCATTATCCGCTGTCGCACGCTAAAGTGCAAGCACGACCAACCAAAAAGGGAATGGATAACGCGCGGGTCGCTTACCACGAGAGTGGATAATCTCCCGTTTTTGGCCTAGGATCGCGCTGAAAGTGGGAGATTATCCACTCTCGTCGAGCAAGCGTCCGAAAATCCTCGCTCGTGGCCCCTTTTCCTCCGTCCCCGAGGGAACGGGACTCGTCTGCCGAATGATTGATGCGGCGACGGCGCGCCCATGTCACACTCAGAGGTGGCCTGACCCACCTTGGAAGGAGCCTCCATGAGCCTTGACAACGTAACCCTGCGCGCCGCCACGCTCGACGACCTGGCTGGCATCGCCGCCATCTACAACCAGCTGTGGTGCAACACGCTGCGCAACCGCGGTGACGTCGAAGCTGCCGATTTCTGCGCGCGCTTTAACATCACCATGCAGCTACAGCGCTCACCTATCGCGCTTGTCGCCGAGGCCGAGGGCCGCATTATCGCCGCCTGCTGCATCGGCATCTTCGAGGACGGCAAGCCGCGTACCAATCCCACGTGGGTGCCCTGCTACGACGAGATGTTCGCCCAGGCAACCGAGATGGCAAAGACCGCCGACGCCAAGCTCGAGGGCTCGCTCTTTGGCGACAGCCGCGAGAAGGCCACGGCCGACCGCTTTGCCGCCACGGGCAATGAGTATGCCCAGGGCCAGCTCAACCTCATCATCATCGTGCCCGAGTGGCAGGGCAAAGGGCTCGGCCGCGCGCTCATCGACCTTGCCCGCGCCGAGCTCGCCCGGGCAGGCTGCACCAAGTTCTTCCTGATGAGCGACTGCAACTCTGACTGGCAGCTCTACGAGCACCTCAACATGAAGCGCATCCTAGAAGATCACAGCCAAGACACCGGCGACGGCTTTATCGTCTACATGTACGGAGGCGACACGCAGGATTAGCCTGTGTGCCGCCTCATGGGCTTTCTCCAAGACAGCCCAAACCGGTCAGCCATACCAAATAGAGACCTGCCAAAAAGGGACAGGTTTATTTTGGCAGGTTTTATCTGGGAAAACACCAAGGCCGCCGCGAGGGAACTACTTTC
>CAJMRI010000029.1:0-26903 GCA_905215905.1 uncultured bacterium
CTGCGCAAGACGGAAAGCACATTAAGTGCTTTCCTTTGCGTGCGGAACTCGCGACAAACTTAACCGCCCCGCCCGGCAGGTGAGCTGCGGGAACTCGGTTGGTCCAAGAAATATCGTGCGAACGGAATTCTGGCTGAATATTTGTCCGCACGGACGATCCGATAGACGGGCCGCGCTATCCCCTTCTTCTAAGTTGCGGTGAAATATGGACTGATTTTAGGGTTGAAACATTTAAACAGTCCTTATTTCACCGCAAGTTAGAAGAAGGGGGATGAAAAAAGGCGAGGGCTCGTGGGGAGTCCTCGCCTTTGTTACAGGGGGCGATGTTATTCGCGTACTGTGGGATTAGACCAGGCGGGCGTTGATCGTCTTGGCGATCTCGGCGGCGTCGGTGGAACCCTTGACGGTGTCACGGAAGTCCTCGTCCATGAGCGCCTCGGCGACCTTGGACAGGATCTTGAGGTGCGTGGTGCCAGCCTGTGCACCGGGGATGAGCAGGGCGATAGCCACGTTGACGGGAGCGCCGTCCATGGTGTCCCAACCGGTCACGCCGGATTCGTCCTTAACGACGATGACGGCGGCCTCGGTAATGGCGTCGGACTTGGCATGCGGGATGGCGAAGCCCTCCATCATGCCCGTGGTGCCCTCGGCCTCGCGGGCCAGGAAGGCGTTCATCACGGCGTCGGCGTCGCTTGCGATACCGGCCTTGACGGCCTGGTTGGAAACGAAGCTCAGAGCCTCGTCACGAGAAGCGAAGTCCTCGGCGACAAAGACATTCTCGACCTTCACGAAGTCGGCAGCCTCGGCCTTGGGGGCCTCGACGGCAGCGGCCTTGGGGGCCTCAACGGGCTTGGCTGCAGGAGCGGCCTTCTGGTTCTTCTCAAAGTCGTACTTCTTGAAGGCCACGAACAGGATGCCACCGACCACAGCGCCGATGAGGATAGCGAGGACCCAAAGCGGACCGTTCTCGACAACGGGCAGGACCAGGAAGCCACCGTGAGGCGCCGGATCGTGAACGTTGAACATAATGGTCAGGATCGAAGCGATAGAGGAACCGAGCATCATGATGGGCATGACGGGCCAGATGTTCTTGGTCATGAACGGAATGGCGCCCTCGGTGATGTGGGTGCAACCAAGGATGAGGTTGACGACACCGGCGTCGTGATCCTCCTGGCTGAAGTACTTCTTGCCGACAACGACGGCGAAGGTAGTGATCAGCGGCGGAACGATGCAGGCGGCGGAGACGGCAGCCATGAAGTTAGTGCCGAAGTTGTAGGTATCGGTGCCAACGCCGGCAGCCAGTGCCTCGGTGAGCATAGCAGTACCAGTGACGTAAGCAGCCTTGTTGACCGGGCCACCCATGTCAAAGGCGCACATGCAGCCGATGGCAAGACCCAGGACAACGGCGCCAGAGGCGGACAGGCCCTTGAGGAAGTCCATCATGGCGGTGTTGATGGCAGCCATGGGGCCGGAAATGCCGAGCATGACCAGGCCGACGATAGCCGTCGAGAACAGCGGGTACAGGAAGATGGCCTTGAGGCCGTCCAGGTTCTTGGGCAGACCGGCAAAGACCTTCTCGAGCAGCAGGATGACATAGCCAGCGAGGAAGCCGCCGACGATGCCGCCCAGGAAGCCGAAGCCCACGCCGGCGCCACCGGCGTCGATCATGCCGGTCTCGGCGTTAACAGGCAGGCCCTGAATGGCGATCATACCGGCAACAAAACCAGGGACGAGCGCCGGGCGCTTACCGATGGACTCGGCGATGTAGGCGGAAAGCACCGGAACCATGAGGTTCATGGCGATGCCGCCGATGATCTTGAGCATCGCAGCAAAGCTGTTGTAGTCAGACGCCGTCGAATCGAAGGACGTAATGCCCCACAGGAACGAGACGGCGGTCAGGACACCACCGGCAACGACGAAGACCAGCATATGGCTGACGCCGTTCATAAGGTGCTTGTAGATGACGTGACCGATGGACTCCTTCTCCTCGGCCTCGTCCTCGACATCGGCAGCGGCTGCAACCGTGTTGTCGCCCTTGGCGGCGAGCGCGCGGTCAATCAGCTTACCGGCGGCCTCAACGGACAGGGCCTTGGAAACACCAACGGAAACCATGGGCTTGCCGGCGAAACGCTCAGCCTGGACATCCTTATCGGCTGCGACGACGACGGCCTTGGCACCAGCGATCTCACTCTTGGTGAGCTCGTTCTCGACACCGACCTGGCCATGAGTCTCGACCTTAATGGTCAGACCGCGCTCGGCAGCTGCCTTCTCCAGCGCCTCCTTCGCCATGAAGGTGTGCGCGATGCCGGTCGGGCAACCGGTGGCGGCGATGATGTCAAACTTAGCCATGTGTCCCTCCTTTTTAAGTTTTGCGCCCGCAGGCGCTCCCCTACACGCGCGTCCTTGCGCGCTTTTCCACAACTGAAAGATACCAACCTACCGTCCGCGTGAGAAGAGACACGGCGCAATTCTCCGGTGAAAGGTTCTTTCATAACCGTAAACGGTAGGTGAAAGTTTACCATCAACACTTGAAACGGCAAGGTGTATCTTGTAATTGAAAATCCCCCTATACTATGACATTACAAAACGAGTCCGATTATCATGCCAACCAGGAGCCATCCATGACCGATAGTAGCAAGAGCGCACTTTCCCTCATTAGTACCCATCAGGGATACAGCGAGTCAGAGCAGCGCATTGTCGACTATATATTGGAGCACCAGTCCGAGGCGCCACGCCTCACGGCAGCTCAGCTCTCGCGCGCCGCCGCCACGTCCGAGGCGACCGTTTCGCGCTTCTGCCGCAAGCTTGGCTTTGGCAGCTTCCGCAGCTTTCAGTTTTCCCTGGCGAGGGATTTGGAAAGCCAGCGCAACGAGGGCCTGACTGACGAAGTCTCACTCGACAACATGGAGCAGAGCCTTAAGAACATCCTGGCTGCCAAGGTGAGCGAGCTTAATGCGACCATCGACGGGATCGACCACGATACGCTGGCGGCTGTTGTACATGCCCTTAAGCATGCAGGGGTTATTGAGTTTGCGGCTGTGGGCAATACGAACGCGGTCGCGCTCGATGCGACATTTAAGTTTTCGCAGCTGGGCCTTCGCTGCATGGCGAGCACCATCAGCGAGACCTCGATCGGGTTTGCGCTCACACTACGCCCCGGCGACGTCATCGTGCTAATCTCAAACTCCGGCAAATCGCGCCGACTGAATCGCATGGCAAAAGCGGCTCGCGACTGCGGCGCAACCGTAGTCGTCATCAGCAGCGACAGCAAATCCCCGCTCGCGCGCCTGGCAGACTACACTTTTAATACCGTCAACCACGAAGCGCTGCTGACGACGGGCGACTTTGCGTTCTCTAAGATAAGCGCCACAATGATCATAGAGGTCATCTACAACTTCCTGCTGCCCGAAATCGAGGACGCCCGAGAGCACATCAGCTACTACGAGGAGCTCATCCAGCCGGATAAGGTCGTTGAGTAGGTAAATTGGGGAGCCGATAGACGCCTCTCGTCACGAAACACGCCCATCTACTACGTTTTAACCGCAACCGCCAACCATACACCCAAAATAGAGAAAACCGCAGGCGTTCTACCTGCGGTTTTCTTTTTGCAATTCTTGGCGTGGTTGCCGATGCCCTACCAAACGTAGTAGATGGACCCATTTCGTGGCGGCCGGGTTGGACATGCATGTGGCGGCTCGGCCTAGGCACGCGCCTCCGCAAGCATCTGCCTGGCGTGCGCCAGGCTTGCCTCGGACTGATCGCCGCTGAGCATGCGGGCGATCTCGGCGGTACGCGCTTCGCCAGTTACCTCGTCCAAATGCGTCTGGGGAACATCGCCCGGTTCCTTGCTGACGACATAATGCTTGTCAGCCATGACGGCGACTTGCGCCAAGTGGGTTACGACAATCACCTGATGCGTAGCGGCGAGATCTGCCAGCACGCCCGCGAGTGCACGCGCCGTGGAGCCACCGACACCAGCATCGACCTCGTCAAATACCAGAGTGTCGACACCATCAGCATTACCCAAGACCACCTTGCTCGCCAGCATAACGCGACTGAGCTCGCCGCCCGAGGCAATGCGGCGCAGAGGGCGCGGCGTCAATCCGGCACCGCTGCGATACAGAAGCTCGTAGCTCGAAGGGCCCGCGGGTGTCCACTCAGCGCGAGGGAGATCGCGGGACTCCCAGACCAGCTCAGCGCCGCCCATTTCCAGGCGTGCCATCTGACGACCCACCTCGTGACAAAAACGCGGGGCTGCCGTATTGCGTGCGCGCTTAAGCGCCTTGGCAGCGGCGAACAGTTCGTGCTCCGCCGCGCCGAGTGCCTCGCGTGCCTTCCTAATCTGCTCGTCACCATCGTCCACCAGCGATAACAACTCCCGCGAGTGGTCACGCATGGCAAATACATCGTCCATGGTGGGACCCCACTGACGCAACAGGCCCTTGAGGTCGGAATACCGCTCACGCATGCGAGCGAGCTCGCGCGGGTCGAAGGCGACGCCATCGCGATAAGCACGCAGCTCGTTGGCGCAATCCTCGAGTAAGATGCAGGCATTCGAAAGTGCGTCGGCGATGTCACCCAGTTTGCGATCGACGGTAGCCATTCGAGAAAGCTCTGCCACGGCACTGTTCACGGCATCGAGCGCTCCCCCTTCGGCGGCAAGCGATGCATGGGCATCGTTAGCCGTCGCCACCAAGACCTCGGCGTGCTCCGAGCGCGGCAGCAGCTCCTCGAGCTCCTCATACTCGCCCGGCTTGGGGTCGACCTCGCCGATGCGCTCGAGGGCAAAGCGCGCCTCCTCGACGCGGCTCCCCTGCGCACGTGAGGCCTCTTCGACGCGTCGAACCTCCTTGGCGGCAGCGCGCGATGCCTTAAAGCAGGCGCGATACGCATCCAGCGCCTCGAGCGCAGAGCGCCCTGCCCACGCATCGACCATCGCAACGTGATGCGCCGGGTCGAGCAAGCGCTGGTGCTCGTGCTGGCCGCACAGATCCATCATCACGCCAACGCGCTCCGAAAGCTCGCGCACACTGGCGATGCGGCCGTCAATCTTCACGCGGCTGCGGCCCTCGGCAGAAAGGCTGCGCTGGACCGTGAAGCCTTCCGTGTCGTGCGGGCCGTCGAACAAGCGCGCCTCGACACTCGCCAGCGCCTCGCCCTCGCGCACCGTCGACGAATCCGCGCGCTCACCCAAAATAAGCTTGAGGGCCGAGAGCAGCGCGGTCTTGCCGGCACCGGTCTCGCCGGTCAGGACAGTCAGGCCGGTACTCGGCACCAGCGTCGCCTCGCGAATGAGTGCAATGTTAGAAACCTGCAGCTCATCGATCATGACGCACTCCGTAGAACACGCGGCTCACGGAGTTATAAAAGCTCTCGGGACCGTAATCGAGAAGCAGCACATCTCCGGGACCGCGACGCACGGCCACGCTCTCGACCGTGCCATCGCAGGTAATAAACT
The DNA here is from genome assembly GCA_905215905.1 of uncultured bacterium. Taxonomy (GTDB): domain Bacteria; phylum Actinomycetota; class Coriobacteriia; order Coriobacteriales; family Coriobacteriaceae; genus Collinsella. The sequence goes on from CAJMRI010000029.1 coordinate 5,459, forward strand.
GTCCGTCGATGGCAATCGCCGGCACGCTCGGGCGATCGTCGGACATAAAGATCTCGACTACATCGCTCGGCGAGGTCAAAAAGGCGCGAGCCTGAATGGTATGCGGGGCGATGGGCACACAGACCATACCCGTGTAATCGGGGCTGACAATGGGACCGCCGGCGGAAAGCGCATAGCCGGTGGAGCCGGTCGCCGTCGAAACGACGACACCGTCGCCGCGCAGGCGATCGATATGATGGCCGGACACCGTGATGTCAAACTCAACCATATCGGACAGGGGGCCGCGCGTAAGTGCCATATCGTTGAGGGCAAACGTGCGCACGACATCCTTCGTGCCATCGTCGCGCACGGACACGATATCCGCGGCGATGGTGGCGCGGCGGCTCACGTGCAGCTCACCGGACAGAGCATCGCTCACGACCTGCAGAATGTCGCGCTCCTCGGGGCTCGCAGCAGTTAAAAAGCCCAGGTGACCATAGGAAAGACCAAGGATAGGAATCTCGCGATGGTTGAGGATGCGGGCAGCGCGCAGCAACGTACCGTCGCCGCCGAGCGTAATGACCAGATCTGAGCCATCAATATCAGGCGTGCTTTGAATCTTCGATCGCTGGTCGGCAGCCCATGCGACCTCGTAGCCCTGGCGCGAAAGCCAAAGCTCGAGCATCAGACCGCTCTCAACGGCCTCTTGCTTGTAGTAATTGGGAACCAGAAAGACCTTCATAGCGTTGCAGCTTTCTCGCTCAAAACCGATACCTGGGATTGCAGCTCATCGTCGGTACGTCCGCCGGGGGCAAACCTCATGCCGTACAGGAAAAACTCAACGTTTCCCTTGGCACCATGAATGGGCGACACGCACACATCGACCGGGAACAGCCCCTTGGCAGCAAAGAGTTCAACTGCCGCAACGAGTGTATCGCGGCGCACGGCGGGGTCGGTCACAATTCCGCCCTCGCCCACCAGCGCCGCCGGAGCCTCAAACTGCGGCTTTACGAGCGTGCAGAATGCACCCGTAGGCGCCAGGCACGCCAGCACCGCATCGATAATGTTCGCGATGCTGGTAAACGAGACGTCACACACAGCCAGGTCGATAGCGCCGGCATAGCCAAGCTCGGGCAGCTGCGTCACGTTTGTGCGCTCATGCAGCGTCACGCGATCGTCCTGACGCAACGACCAATCGAACTGGGCGCGACCCACGTCCACCGAGACAACTGTCGCAGCTCCGCGCTTAAGCAGGCAATCGGTAAAGCCGCCGGTAGAGCAGCCCACATCCAGACAGGCAAGGCCCGTCGGATTGATACCAAACGCATCAAGCGCGCCTTCGAGCTTAAGACCGCCGCGGCCAACATAGGGAATGCGCCCCTTCACGTGCAACGGCAGGCCCGGGGTCACCTTAAGGCCCGGCGAAGTCAAGCGCTCGCCGCCACTCGAGACCAAGCCGGCCATAAGAGTGCGAAGGGCATCCGCGCGATCGGCGCAGATGCCCTGTGAAATCAGTTCGTCATCAAGACGCACGCGTTTCATGAATGCCATCAACCATTCGTATCCAGAGATGCGGCCTAGCTATCCTGGGATTCATTTGCCGCATCCTCATCGTATTCCTGCTCGAGCTTGTCGGCCTCACGCGGCGTCAGCTCAAACTTGTCGACCATATCGACCGCGCGGGAGCCCAGCTCAATCGCTTCGTCAAACAGATCGAGTGAACGCTCCAAGGAGGTATCTTTGGAGCGAACGGTAGCGATGATCTGGTCCAGACGGTCCGAGATCTCGTCAAAGTTGCGTACAGAACCCTCTGGCATGGCTACTCCTCGACGGAGTCGGCCTCGACGGCCTCAGCAGCGTCCACACCCTCGGCCAGCACACCAGCCTCAGCCTGGGCAACCGCAACTTTAGCGGCAGCCTCGGCAGCCTGGGCCTCCTCGCGAGCGCGATCCTCGGCGAGCAGCTCTTGGTACAGGTCCTCGCCCGGCAGCTCCTCGCTGCGAGCGATCTTGCCCAGCACGCCGTTGACGAACGACGCGGACTGGTCGGTGCCGTAGGCCTTGGCAAGCTCGACGGCCTCGTTGATCACGATGGCGTCCGAGACCTCCTCGTCGGTGAGGAAACGCATCTCATAGACGGCGATACGCAGCAGATTGCGGTCGGCGCCGGGCATGCGCATAAGATCCCAGTTCTTGGCAACGGAGCGCAGAGCGCAGTCGATGCGGTCGATATGCTCGTAAGCACCGCGGCACAGCTCCAGCGCATAGGGGTCGAGGGGACCCTTCGAGATCAGGAAATCGCCCTCGAGGACGCGCTCGAGCGGGCTGTCCGTGGCCTCGGCCTGGAACAGCAGCTGCAGCGCCTGACTGCGGGCAAGCGTACGCCCGCGATAAACCTTAAGGCTCAAAGGTTACTCCTTGGGGAAAACGAGGCCGTCGATGCAAACGTCAACGCGCTCGACCTCGACGCCCACCTGGGCATCGATGGCGGTGACCACGGCGGCGCGAACGGCCTCGGCGAGTTTCTTGAACGGATAGCCAAAGAACACCACGACGCGCACGGTGAGTGCAAGCTTGTCGCCGATGACCTCGGCCTCGACCGCCGGCTCGGAAGCCGGGGCCTTAGACGAAAGCATCATGGAGACAAGGTTGGTGGCAAGGTCCTTGACGCCAACGGAGGCGATGCCCTCGACATCGGACACGGCGCGCGAGACGATGGCGGTCAGAACATCGGGCGAAATGCCGATGCCGTCAATCTTGATTTCCTGGGGCATGAGTCCTCCTAGAAGAGTTGGTTGCTAGACGCGGGAGACGAACTTGCCGTCGCGGGTGTCAACCTTGATGACCTCGCCCTCGTTGAGGTACATGGGGACCTGGATGACAGCGCCGGTGTCGATCGTGGCCGGCTTGGTGGAACCCTGGACGGTGTCGCCCTTAAAGCCCGGGTCGGTCTGGACGATGGTGGTCTCGATGAACATCGGCGGAGTCACGCCCATGAGCTCATCGTCGGCGAAGAGCAGCTGGCAGATGTCGTTCTCGCGCAGCCACTTGGAGTTCTCGCCCACCATGTCCTCGGGAACGGGAACCTGCTCATAGGATTCGTTGTCCATGAAGATGTAGTCGGTGCCATCGTTGTAGAGGTACTGGAACTCACGGGTGGTGAGCATGACGCTCTCGAACTTGGTGCCGGCGTTGCAGGTGTTCTCGACGACGCGGCCGCTCTTGATGTCGCGGGTCTTGTAGCGCACAAACGCGCCGCCCTTACCCGGCTTGACATGCTGGAACTCGACGATGGTGTAGACCTTGTCCTTAATGCGGAGACCGAGGCCGTTCTTGAAGTCGGCGGTAGAAATGGTAGGCATAGCGACCTTTCTTGTTATGGGCAGAACGCACAAGCGTCCAAATTACATACGAGCGAAATTATACACTTGCAGACGGCGCCTGCAGCGAGCGCATAAAAAGAGAACGCGGGGCGTCCGAATTGCTCCGGAGGCCCCGCCCCAAACTATCTACCGAAGTAGACTAGCAATCGATGACGTGAAGGTCATGCGGCGTCTTGGTGAAGGGCTCGTAGCCGTTCTCGGTGACCACGCCGTAGTCCTCCAGGCGCACGCCGCCCACGCCGGGCAGGTAGACGCCGGGCTCCATGGTGATAACCGAGCCGACCTCGATGATATTCTTGCTGCGGTTGAAGTTGGGCAGCTCGTGGATGTCAATGCCCACGCCGTGGCCCAGACCATGGTTGTAGTAATCGCCATAGCCGGCATCACCGATGATCTTCTTGGAAAGCTTGAAAATGTCGTTGCCCTCGACGCCCGGATGGATGGCGGCGACGCACCCCTCGTGCGCACGGCGCACGAGCGCGTACAAGTCGAGCTGCTCCTGCGTGGGCTCGCCCATCACGACGGTACGAGTCATGTCGGAGCGGTAGTCGCAATAGCCCGCGCCATAATCCATGAGAACGAAGTCGCCCTTCTCGATCACGCGGTCGCTCGGGACGGCATGCGGGTTGGCGGTGTTGGGGCCGCTCGCCACGATGGAGCCGAAGGCCAGGCTGTCGGCGCCGTTGGCGAACATAAAGTTCTCGAGCTCGTTGCGAACCTGCTTCTCGGTCATACCGGGCTTAATATAGCCGAGCATGTGCTGGAAGGCGGCGTCGGTAATCGACTGCGCATGGCGCATGAGCTCGATCTCCTCGGCGTCCTTGATGGCGCGCATCTTGCGAATGTCGTCATGCATCAGCGGCAGCATGCAGGCGACGGAACGATCCTCAAGGCCACGCTGGATACCCTGGTAGAAGTTGATCTGCATGTCGTCCTCGACAGCGCAGACGCGGCACTTGTTGGCCGCGATCTTGCCGGCGACCCAACCGGAGATGGTGCCCTCGTCCATGTCGTAAACCCAGGGGCTGCCGGCGGGCGTGTTCTCCTCAAAGCTGTTGAGATAGCGCGAGTCGGTATGGAACAGGCACTGGTCGGCCGTAATAAACGCAGCATGCGGGAACTCGAAGGTGTAATCGAAGACGCCCTTGACGCCCGTAAGCCAACGAAGGTTGGCCTCGTCGCGCACCACGATAGCGTCGTAGCCACGCTCAACCATCAGGGCACGGACACGCTCGATACGACCGGTGGGACCGGCAGCAAACTCTGACATGCAGATTCCTTTCTTGCTGTCTCTATAAAGACGGAACGGGTCTCAACCGAACGACGGAATCGCGCGCGATTCGCAACCGATTGGAAACCCGCCCCTCAACATGATACGAAAGACGATGTATGTCAATAAATCCTAGAGAAGTTCTTTGCGAGAAGCCAAGTATGCGCGAGCATGGCGGTCGAGAACCTCGTCCTCAACGCTCGTTAGACGAATGGCGCCGAGCGCCGCGGGCAGCGGCAACATGCTGCGGTTCGAGCGGACAAACTGCTGCCTGCGGAACTCCTCGATATATGAGGCAGGCTCCAGATCGAAGGCAAGCTCCTCGATACCAAAGTCCTCCAAGCAGTCATCGACCTCAAAGACGTAATCGATATCGAAGTCGCAGGCATCATGTGCTAGGCGCGCCTCAAAGCGCATGCCCTCGGACAACAGCTGGTAGGCAGGGACCTGCGAAGCGGCATCGCCCAAGCAGAGGCGCAGGGTACGCTCCCCCGTCTTGCCAAAATCGAGCGCATGGCGTGCGCTCGGGTTCGTGGCCATCAGTACGTCCTTGCGGGCAGTCTGAGACCACTGAACGGCATTGACGAGCGCGACCTCCTCGCCCCCGAGAATCTCGGGGACGGTCTCAGTAAACTGATTCCAGCGGGACTTGCTGCTCGAAAGCATGGTGCCAACGAGTACCGCATAGCCGAGCTTGAGGTCCTCGGGGTCCGCCTCGCGAACAAGGTCGAGGTCACACACGACCAAGCCCGGCTCGGGACGGAACGCGATAGCGGGAAGCGCATGCGCCGGCGAGGCGACGAGTGGCTTCATGGTCGTCGCGACAGTGAGCATGGCATCGAAGGTCGTCGGCAGCAGCGCGCACTCGGTTCGGCCACACCACTGGTTGGCGCACCAGCCAACGACCGAGCAGGTCGCCGTGTCGCCGACGGCGACAACGAGATCGTCACAGGTAATGCCGTTAGCCGACAGTGCCCCAAAGACGGTATCGGCATCGGCCAGCGTAGCGCCGGCAGGCGAAACCTCGAGGACGAGCAGCGACACGGCAAAGCCGGCGTCGACCAGCGCATGCTCAACGACCTCGCCAAAACGCTCGGATGTGGCGTCGTTCCAAACCACCATCGCGCGCTTAGGCTTGCCCACAGCCGAGGCAAACATGCGCGACAGTTCCTCGAACGCGCCCAATCCGACGCGGACATCGACACTGCGGTTTTGGAAATTGATAAGTTGGCGGCGAATCATAGCAGTCCACGCTCCAAAAGCATCTCGGCACAAAGGTAGGAAACGTCCTCGAAGGACTTGTTGCGAATATCAAGGGTAATATCGGCGGCTTGGCGATACAGCGGACGGCGATGCTCAAACAGGCGCGCAGCATGCTCGGGCGAGCGGAAATCGGGCCGGGTATCAGAACGGCGAATCTGGCGCAACGAGTCCTCAAAGTCGCCTTCGAGGTACACGCATGTACCCATCTCGTGCATCAGTTCAATGTTCACCGGCGTCTCGACGATGCCACCCCCGCACGACACCAGCAGGCTGCGCTCGCTTTGAAGCGAACGGAGTGCCGAGGTCTCGAGCTCGCGAAAACGATCCTCGCCCTCGGTCTCAAATATCTCGGTCACCGACTTGCCGCATCGACGCACAACCAAGCGATCGGTATCGATGAATCGACGCTTGAACATAGTGCCCACATTGCGCGCAAGCGTCGACTTGCCCGCGCCCAAAAAGCCGATAAAGAAGATATGGTCGCAGCCGTGTTTGATGTGCTGAGACATGGCGAAACCTATTCCTCGCAGGGAAGGTCGCGCAGGGCCCGGCGCTCAAAGATACGGAAGATCTGCGTGTACCACAGGTCCTGGGTTGCCTGCGGCTTGACCAGAATAGTGTCAACGCCGGCAAAGTTACCGCTCCACACGTCCGTGTACAGCTGATCGCCGACCAGCACCGCCTCGTCTGCCGTGGCGCCGAGGCGCTTAAGACCCGCCTTCAAGGCAAACGGCGCCGGCTTCATGGCGTGGCTGATGGCCTCGAATCCCAGCTCGCGTGCAGAGCTCATGACCTGATCGCGATGCCAGTTGTTGGACACCATGCACAGCTTAAAGCCTTTGGCGCGGGCGGCGTCGAGCCAAGCGGAAACCGCAGCGGGAACCTGCTCGGTGTCGCGCGGCACCAGAGTGTTATCGCGATCGAGCAGAATGGCGCGTTTGCCGTCGGCCCACAGGGTATCAAGGTCGATGCGATCGACCGAGGCAACGTATCGTTTGGGGCTAAAAATCCTCATGCTAATTCCAAGACAGTTGATGCTCTTCGTAGGTTTGCGAGAAGTACTCCTCGTCCTGCGTAATGTAGAAATACAGGTCATCGGAGTCGGTCGGCTCAAGCGTGGCCTTGAGTGCCTCGAGCGACGGAGAGCAGATGGGCGTGGGTGGCAGGCCCTCGTGCTTATAGGTGTTATACGGGCTATCGCTCTGCAGGTCGTCGGCGGTAACCTCGCCACCGGTGACATACATCATGGTCGCATCGCTGTTGAGATAGCGCAGACCGTCGAGCTTGCCGGCAAGGCGGTTGTAGAAAACCGAGGCCACGTGCGCACGTTGATCGGCGTTGAGGCCCTCGCGCTCAACGATAGAGGCCAAGTTGACGATGTCGTAGTCGGACATCTCCACACCGTAGCGCTCCTTGATCTTGGCTTCGCAGCTCGCAAAGTCAAGCGACTTGTACTCGGTCTTAAACTGATCGAGCATGGCGCGAATCACGTCATCGGCCGTCGGCGAATCACCCAACGAATAGGTCTTGGGGAACAAGAAACCCTCGAGCGAGTCGTTGGCGGCGCCCTTAAGGAAGCTATAGTCGTCCACGTAGTTGGAGGCCTTGGCCTGGTTGAGGAAGTCTTCCTTAGAGATGCTGTCGTAGGCCTGGGCCACGCGGTCGGCGACTTGATCGACTGTCAGACCCTCAGGGATAGTCAGCGCATTGGAGCCCGCGTTGGGGCCTTCCATGAGCTGCTGAACAACCTTGGTCGCATCCATGAGTGTGGTGAACGAGTAGGTGCCAGGCTTAAGCGACATATCGGCGTTAAGCTTTTTCACCGCCGCGTAGTAATCCTTGGGATTTTCGACGATATGGTTCTCGGAGAGAATCGAGGCGATCGTATCGCCCGAAGCACCGTCGGGAATGGTCACCGTAACCTGCTGACCAGCCGCGACCTTCGTATCCTCACCGGTAAAGAAGCCCTTGACGGCAGGCACGACAAAGAAAGCGATAGTAGCAAGCGCGATTACGGCCACCACGACGCCGACAATCATGGGCACCGGGGAGCTTTTCTTTTGGGCACCGCGACGAGCATGCGTGTTGTAGCTCGAGCGGGCCGCCGGAGCAACGCCATGCGAACCGCGAGCGTGATGCGAATGCGATTGGGGGGCCTGCGTTCGCTGAGTAGGTGCCTGATGCTTAAAGCGAGCACCGCCTGCAGGCTGAGCCGAACGAGCAGCGGGCTGCTGAGCCGCGTGAGAAGCCGGATACTGAACCGAACGAGCAGAAGGCTGCTGACCCGTCCGTTGAACAGGTTGGGCTGAACGAGAGGAGGACTGCACCGGGCGCGCGGCAGATTGAGCTGCGCGCTGGGTCGGCTGTGCCGGACGCTGGCCAGGCTGGGCAGGGCGCGACGACGGCTGACGTGTACGATTCGGCTGGCGCGGATCGGGAGCGCTAGGCATGCGAAACCTCCTCGTTTTTACGATCAAGCCACGTCTGCAAAAACAGGCTGGCGGCAATCATGTCAATCTTGCCCCTCATCTGCTTTTCGTTGAGGCCCTGCTCGCGCAGGATACGCTTTGCCTCTTGCGAGGACAGGCGCTCGTCCTCAAACTCCAACGGAAGATCGAGCTCGTCGGCAATCTTTTGCGCAACAGCGGCAACGCGCTCGGCCTGGGGACCGGGCTCACCGGCCATGGTCAGGGGACGCCCACTTACCAGGATATCGGGCTCATAGTCCTCAACCAGGTAGCGGAACGTCTTGGCCATACCGGTGACCTCTGCAGCCGGGAGCACCTTGACAGGCATCGCCATCTTGCCATCACGGCTCGAGACGGCGATGCCGATCCTGGTCTCCCCTATGTCCAGCGCAAGCGCGACCACAGCGACTACCTAGATTCTTAGGCGCCGAGCGCGGTCTTAGCGGCCGCGAGGGCATCGGCGATGCCGGCGGCGTTCTTGCCACCGGCCTGGGCCATGTTGGGACGGCCGCCACCGCGACCGTCGACCAGGCCCGCGATCTGCTTGATCACGTTACCGGCGTGGAAACCGGCCTTGACGGCGTCATCGGAGCCGGCGGCGAGCAGGGCCGGGGTGCCCTTCTCGGTCACGCTGGCGACGACGCAGGCGACAGGACCGGCGACCTTCTGGTGCACGGTATCCCAGACGTTGCGCAGGTCGGCAGCCTCAAGGCCCTGGAGCTCAGCGACGACGAGCTTGTAGCCGTCGAGCTCGATGGCGCCCTCGATGGCGCTGGAGATAGCGTCGGAGGAGCCACCGGTCAGTGCCTTCTTGAGCTTGTTGGAAGTCTCGCGCAGCTCGGCCTGCAGGTTCTCCACGCGGGCGGGAACCTCATCCACGCGGCACTTGAGCGCAGCAGCGGCGGCGTCGACGAGCGCCAGACGGTCGGCCATGTAGTCGAGAGCACCCTTAGAGGTCACGGCCTCAATACGGCGGACGTTGGAGCCCGTAGAGGACTCGGAAATGATCTTGAACAGGCCGATCTCGGCGGTGTTGGCGGCATGGGTGCCACCGCAGAGCTCACGGGAGAACGGCTGGTCCTCGGCGCCCACGGAGACAACGCGGACGACGTCGCCATACTTCTCGCCAAACAGGGCGACAGCACCGGCGGCCTTGGCCTCGTCGATGCCCATGACGCGGGTCACGACCGGCTTGGAGGCGAAGATCTGCTGGTTAACCAGGTCCTCGACAGCCTTGAGCTGCTCGGAGGACAGGGCCTCGAAGTGCGTGAAGTCAAAGCGCAGGTGCTCGGGCGTCACCAGCGAGCCAGCCTGGGAGACATGCTCGCCCAGGACCTGCTTAAGCGCAGCGTCGAGCAGGTGGGTGGCGGTGTGGTTGCGGCGCAGGAAACCACGGCGCTCGGCGTCGAGCGCGGCGGTCACGGTAGCACCGACGGTCAATGTGCCCTCGGCAACGTGGGCGACGTGAGCATACAGGCCATTGTGGTTCTTGGTATCGGAAACGGTCAGCGCAACGCCCTCGGCGAAAAGCTCGCCGGCATCGCCCTGCTGGCCACCCATCTCGGCGTAGAACGGGGTGCGGTCGAGCACGACCTCGACGTCCTCGCCGGCGGCAGCGGACTCGACGGACTCGACGTTGCGCACGATGGCAACAACCTTGGCGCCTACGATCGCATCGTTGTCATAGCCGTCGAACTCAGTCGCGGCGACCTTGTCGGAAAGTTCGACCCACACGTCGTTGAAGCTGCCCCAGGCGTCGCCCTTGGCATTGGCGCGGGCGCGGGCCTTCTGGTCCTCCATGCAGGCGGTGAAGCCGTCCATGTCGACGTCGTGGCCAGCGGTGCCGGCGATCTCGACGGTCAGGTCGATGGGGAAACCAAAGGTGTCGTGCAGCTTAAAGGCAACATCGCCCGGAAGCACAGCGCCCTCGGCAAGCGCTGCCAGGGCCTCATCCAGGTAGACGCGACCGTTGTCGAGCGTCGTGGAGAAGCGCTCCTCCTCGGAGGCGACGATACCCTTGACGAGCGCGACGTTCTTGAGCAGCTCGGGATAGGCCTCGCCCATCTGAGCGTTGACCTCGTCGATAAACTTGGTCAGGAAGGCGCCCTCGATACCCAGCAGGCGACCGTGGAACACGGCACGGCGGAGCAGGCGTCGAAGGACGTACTCGCGACCCTCGTTACCGGGCAGGATGCCGTCCGAGATCATAAAGTCGACGGCACGAGAGTGATCCGCGATGATACGCAGCGAGCGGCTGGCACCGGAGTAATCGTCGGCGTCATAGGTCTTGCCGCTGATCTCCTCGCCCAGCTTGATGAGGTGCTGCATCAGATCGCCGTCGTAATTGGCGGTCTTGTGCTGCATGATGGCGGCCATGCGCTCTAGGCCCATGCCCGTATCGAGGTTGCGGTGCGGCAGCTCTGGCATGGAGCCGTCCTCCTGGCGGTCGTACTGGGTAAAGACGAGATTCCAGAACTCCAGGAAGCGGTCGCAGTCGCAGCCGGGCTTGCAGTCGGGGCTGCCGCAGCCAACCTCCTCGCCCATGTCAAAGTAAATCTCAGAGCACGGACCGCAGGGGCCGGTGGGGCCAGCGGCCCAGAAGTTGTCGTCCTCGCCCAGGCGGGAGATATGATCCTCGGCAACGCCCAGGGAGCGCCACACATCGTGGGTCTCGTCGTCCTCGGTAAAGACAGTAAAGTACAGGCGGTCGAGAGGCAGCTTGAACTCCTTGGTAATGAGCTCAAAGGCCCAAGCGCAGGCCTGCTGCTTGGAGACGCCACCAAAGGAGAAGTCGCCGAGCATCTCAAAGAAGGACAGGTGACGGCCGTCCTCGCCGATGCAATCGATGTCGTTGGTGCGGACGCACTTCTGGCAGGAGATTGCGCCGATCTCCTTCATGGTCTTCTTGCCCTGGTAATACTCCTTAAACTGGTTCATGCCGGCGTTGGCAAGCAGCAGCGAAGGATCGTCGGGGACGAGGGACGAAGAAGGATAGAGCTTAAGACCGCGCTCCTCAAAGAAGTTGAGGAACTTAGAGCGAATCTCGGCCGTAGTCATTGACGGGTAGTCAGCACTCATAGAGGGAATCTCCTCGGTTTCACATCGAAACAGTTCAAACGTAACGATATTACCATCCCACCGCGCCTGTGCAAAAAGGAGGGCCGCCAAACAGCGACCCTCCAGCGAAAGTGCACGTTATTTAGTACTGTGCGATCCTTTGAAAAAGGACTGCTGTAGAATTACATATAAGAGTCACCCGGAAGGAGCGATCGATGAAAAGCAAACGATTTTTCCTCAATGCACTTCTGTTAGCGGCACTTTTAACGCTATTGGCTTTCTCCTGCTGGTACGCAAACCAACCAGCATTTGGCTACGTGTTGTATGCAGTAATGTCCGGCGATAAGGCTTATTACACTTTACGCGCAATTGACATTCTCTTTTTCTATGTTGCCGGTCCCTTATCAATCGCTTTGCTCGCGTTTCTTGTCATTTACAACTTCAAGAAACGTTAATGGGGCCTATTTAGAATCCGAATCGTCCATGGACCCGTCGATGCCGGTTTTGGTATCGTCATCAGAGTTGGAATCGTCATCCTTGGCGAAGGGATTCTTGAAGAAACCCGTGGCATCGGGCTGAAGACCCGAGAGCTTGATCCAGGGATTATCGAGCTCGGGCTTGGGCATAGCCTTGGCCTCGGGCGCGGTCTCGTTGCCGATGAGCTCGGACTCATAGATGAACGTATCGTCCCCGAGCGCGTCATAGGCGGCGACCGGGTTGCCATCGGCATCGCGGTACGGCGTGCCCTTAAACACGGCGCCGTCATAGGCCACAAGCTGGCGGCCGGTCTCGTTCTCAAAGTAGTAGACGAAAATGCCCTTGAGGGCTGCGCACAGCGGAATGGCAATGATCATGCCAATAGGACCCATGAGTGCCGAGCCAATAACGAGCGCCGTGAGGCTCATGATGGGATGCACCTGCACCGAGCTCTGCATGACCTTAGGCGAAATCACGTTATCGGTGACGTTTTGAGCGACCATCGTCACGATGAGCGTCCATAACGCCAACATGGGGCTGAACATGAAACCGAGCACTGTGGCGATTGCTGCGCTCACCCAGGGACCGACGACCGGAACCAAATGCATGATGCCGGTAAAGATGGCCATGAGCGCCGCATACGGATGGCCGATGATCATAAAACCGATAAAGGCGAGGAAACCACCGCAGATGGACGTCACGACCATACCGCGCATGTAGCCGCCGACAGAGCGAGAAAGGATGGCGACCATAAAGCGGTACGAGGTCTCCTTCTCCTGACCGATGATGGTGCAAATCTCGTGGTGCATGCGAGGGTAGTCGCAGGCCATCCAGTACGCAAGCACCAGACCAAGGAAGATCACGAACAACTGCGAGGCTGTATTGGTGATGAGCGGGAACACACCGCGGCCAAGCTCGGCAGCGATCTGAGACACATACTTCGATGCCACGGCAACCAGCGACGAAAGATTATCGTCCAGATACTCCTTGAGCGGCGTGTTGTTGAGCGTCTTGGCATGCGAGATCATCTCGTTGAGGTCGCCACCCGCAACACGAAGCTGCTCGGGCAGGCGGCTCAGGACTTCCATGATCTGACCAAAGAGAATCGGCGACAAGATGCAAACGACACCGACGAGCACAGCAACGACCACAATAAGCGCGATAAGCGAACCGATGCCGCGATTCACGCCATGGTGCTCGAGCCAGTTGGTGATCGGGGACATCACAAAAGCAATGATGGAGCCGACGGCAAGAAACTCAATAACCGGTGCCAGGATGCCCATAAGGTTAAAGATGACGGCGGCGATGACGATGCAACCGACGACAGCCCAAATGCGAAGCGTCAGAATGCGGGTATCGCGCAGCGTGCGGTCGGTTTGTTGGGGGTGCTCACTCATGAACGAACCATTACTCCGTCAGGGTCAATCTTGTCTTGAATCTTCTTGAGGGTGCGGCGCAGTAGGCGCGAGACCTGCACCTGCGAAATGCCCAGCTTCTTGGCGATCTCGATCTGGGTCATGCCCTTCACAAAGCGTAGCTCGATCACCTCACGCTCGCGCGGCGAGAAATCGCGGATGGCTTCCTCGATTACCAGGCGGTCATCGGTAAAGTCGAGCTCGTTGTCGTCGTCGGCATAGCGATCGAGAATCGAGGGAGCATCGTCGGAGTCGGACGCGCCGGGAGCCTCGATGGGCACCGAGGTGTAGGCCGAGGACGATTCCATGGCTTCGAGCACCTCGTCGACGGTCACGCCAAGGTAATCGGCGATTTCCTCAACCTTGGGCGAACGCTGAAGCTCGTTGGTAAGCTTGTCGGTAGCCTGGTTAACCTTGGCAGAGAGCTCCTGCAGACGACGCGGCACGCGCACACTCCAGCCCTTGTCGCGGAAGTGGCGCTTAATCTCGCCCAAGATGGTGGGCGTGGCAAACGTCGTGAACTCGAGTCCGCGCTCGGGATCAAAGCGATCGATAGCCTTGAGCAAGCCCAAGTACCCGACCTGCAAAAGGTCATCGAGCGGCTCGCCGCGGTTCTTGAATTTGTTGGCAAGAAACCTTACCAGGTTCATATGGGACATGACGAGCTGCTCGCGAGCATCCGGATCACCGGTCTCCTTATAACGACGAAACAGCTCGCGGGTTTTCTCCTTGTCCCAAGCGGTCTTGCCGCTCCGGGAGCGTTCGGTCATATTAGATATCCGCCTTGAGGTCGAGGGAAAGCGTTAGGGGCGCTGTAGTCTTTTCGTAAGAGTCACACACGCTCGCCAAAATGAGCTCGGCATACACGGCAGCCTGGTCATCCTCATCGACAGTCGCCTGGTCGCCAAAGGTAAAGGTCATGCCCACATGCGATTCGTCGACATCGAATTTGATCAAGATATCGTCGGAATCAACAGCCGTGCAGCCAAAGATGAAGGCTTCTTCGGCAGCCATACGAATGTCCTCGATGCGATCAACGGACATAGAGCACAGGGCGCCGACGTTGGCGGCCGTCATGCGCACCAAGCGCGCGAGACGCGGATCACCGGCAACGCTCAGCGTAATGGGGCAGGTTGCTTCGCTACTCATCGCAGGACTCCTCGGAGGTCTCGGCAGGCGTATAAGTGTAATACTGAGCAGGCTTAGCAGCGGGCTTCTGAACATCATCGTCGTCAGCAGCGGCATCGTCATCGCCAATCAGAACGCGCTCAGTAGGCTGCTCGGCCTCGGCGGCGGCAGCGGCGAGCTTGCGATCGGCGTCGGCTGCAGGAGCCTTCACCTTATTGAAGAGCTTCTGCACGGCGCCAGCAGCAGAATCAGTCACGCTCGATACGGCATTGCTGGCCTCAGCCACGCTGCCCGTGACCTCGGAGATGTCGCGAACGACCGCCTCAACCTCAACGAGGTTAGACGTCAGAGCATCAACGGCAGTCTTGCTCGACTTGAGGAGCGGCTCAACCTGTGCCAGCGCGGGGGTGAGCTCATCGACAGCGCCGTCGAGCTTTGCCACCACAGGCTGTGCCTCGGCGAGCGTATTGTTAAGGTCACTCACCGTCTTGTCGAGCGAATCAACGACGGTGCGGGTCTTGCGCAGCGTGAGCGCGAGCTCGACAACAGCCCACACGCCGGCAACGGCGAGCAACAGCAGGGCGATTTGAATGGGACTCATACAAGCCTCCCAAAGGAATCGAAATACAGACGTTGTTCATGGTACCCCAAAGGGGACAGAAGATTCCCAAAAGCTTACTTTGGCGCCCTGCCGCTACGGTCGCGTTCGCTTTGCTCAACACGCCATTCTTCCCAACCGCGGCCGGCAGGATGCCAGAAGGCGCCGCGCTCCAGCCCCTCGGGCAAATAGCGCTGCTCGACCCAGCCTTCGGGATAGTCATGCGGATACTTATACACACCGTATTCATCGCTGCCCGGGCGATGGCGATCGCGTAGATAACTCGGCACCTCGCGAAGCCCACTAGAATGGATATCGGCCAGCGCCGCATCGATTGAAGCCTCACACGCGTTGGATTTAGGCGCCAAGCACACATAGAGTGCAGCCTGAGCCAGGTTAATGCGGCACTCGGGATAGCCAATGACCTCGGCAGACTTAAACGCGGCATGCGCCATCAAAAGCGCCTGCGGATCGGCGTTGCCAACATCCTCAGAAGCCTGAATCATAATACGGCGTGCAATAAACTTAGGATCCTCCCCTGCATCGATCATGCGCGCGAGCCAATAAATGGTGGCATCGGGGTCGCTGCCGCGCATGGACTTAATGAACGCACTGATAATGTCGTAGTGCATGTCACCGTTTTTGTCATACGAAAACCCACGGCGCGGATTGGCGATCTTCACATCGTCGACCGTGATGGGATACCGCTCCCCCGCCGCCGGAGCCGGCGTCCCCTCGGTATCGGGACGCGTGACGGCAATCTCGCTCGCCAACTCAAGCGTCGTCAGGGCCGAGCGTGCATCACCCGCTGCCAGCGTGCAAATGGTCTTGACCGTATCATCATCGGCCGAGAATTTGCCGTTCAGGCCCTGAGGTGCCTCGAGCGCACGCTCGATAAGCATGGCGATATCCTCATCCTTTAAATGCTCAAACTCCACGACTCGACCACGTGAGAGCAGCGCCGAGTTGACCTCGAAGTACGGATTCTCCGTCGTAGCGCCAATCATAATGACGGTACGGTTCTCAACTGCATGCAGCAGGGCATCCTGCTGCGACTTAGAGAAGCGGTGGATCTCATCGATGAATAGAATGGTGCGGCGGTCGTACGTATTCAGGCGCGTCTTGGCCTCGTCAATCACGCGGCGCAAGTCCTTTACGGTGCCCGTCACGGCGCTGACCTCGACAAACTCGCTCTTGGTATGGTTGGCGATAATGTGGGCCAGCGTCGTCTTACCCGTACCGGCCGGCCCGTACAGAATCACGCTCGAAAGCACGTCGTGCTCGATCGCGGCACGCAACCATGAGCCCTTACCGACGGCCTTTTGCTGGCCCACATACTCGTCGAGCGAATTGGGGCGCATGCGCACCGCAAGCGGCGCATTCTGAAAGGAACGCTCGCGCGTCGAAGCAGAAAAAAGGTCGTCCATAGCCATCCCGTGCATCAATCAAAAACGTTTTCCACAAACAGTATACCGAATAAATACGAACTACCGTTCGTTAATATAGGTACGATGCGGAAACTTTAGACCCGGGAACAGCTTGCTCGTCAGCTCGCAGAAATAACCGTCCGTCATGCTCGCGATGTAATCCACCACGGCTTGATCCTTGTCGTCCTGCCAGGCATAGGTACGATCATAGTAGGAAAGCTGCTGCTCAATGCGCGAAATATGGTGCTTAAAGATATAAGAGGACTCGTCGCCACTGTTTAGATCCCGCAGGCAACGGTCGTAGAGCTTTTCGAACGCCTCACGCAGCTCCTCCTCGGAATCGCCTTCGATACCGCCCTTGCTATAGATCTTCTCGTAGTTCTCGCGCTTGGCTCGGCGAATTTCCTCAAACAGGTCCTCGCTCATCTCGATGCGCGGCTTACCATAGCTATGCTCAACGATATCGATGGAAGCGTGCGTGAGGATCCAGCTGTTATAGGCGCCGCCCCGACCATCGTCAAAAGCGTCGGGCGAAAGCAGACCCGCCGCGATCGCATCCTGACGGTCACGACCGACGTAGGCAAGAATATCCGAGATGCGAACGACGCAGCCCTCGAGCGTCATGGGACGCAGGTGCCCAATGGCGCCATAGCCCGTGGCGATGCAGTCCTCGACCGCCTGATCGAACTGGTCAAAGGAGCCCATATCCGACAATTCAAACACGCGCTGCTCGTACTCGCCGTTATGGCATAGCACGCCGTCGAGCGTCTGGAGTGACACGTTACGGCCGTACAGCGCGTCGAGCACGCGGACCGACTGCACGTTATGGAAAAAATAACGCCCCGTACGCTCGTGGTAGATATCGTTGAGGAATCGCTCACCGGCATGGCCGAAAGGCGTGTGTCCCAAGTCGTGGCCCAGGCCAATCGCCTCGATCAGATCGCAATTGAGCCCCAGGGCGCGACCGATATCGCGCGCAATGCGGGAGACAAGCTGCACGTGCAAACCGCGGCGTGACAGATCGTCATTGCTACGGAAGCTAAAGACCTGCGTTTTGCCTGCATAACGGGTGTACGCCGGAAGATGAAGTATCTTTTCGGTATCGCGCATAAACGCCGGACGCATAAGCGTGCCTTTGTCGGCGGCGCGATCAATACGACGAATGACCTGATCGTCGTTGCAACGATACGGGTTAACATAGCCCGAAGCACGATCGGTGGCAATGCGCTCGAAAAGTTCGGGCGACAACGCCGAGGGAATACGGTCCATGCGCGCCTTAATGACGGCCGTTTCTTGATTAGTTGCCATGGCATGCTCCTTAAAAAGGATGCGCAATCGGTTACAATGTCCAGCCCACGACCTCGATTATGGCAAATATCGGCACCAAAAACGGGAGCAATGGCAGGGAGCGCGATTTTGTGAAGAGGCAGGAGAGGGCCAGGACCAGGAGCGCAACGGCAAATGCCACGATGCCGCCCAGAGGGTCGAGCGTGCAAAGCGCGAAAAGCGCCTTGGCATCCCCCATGCCGATGCCGGGGGCTTGGCGAACACGACGCCAGAGCGACTCAGTGAGCACAAGGGCAAGGTAGACGATGACCGCAAGACCGGCGTGGTCAAGCGCCGTGTTAACACCTCTGTCGAGCCAAACGCCTGCAAGCGCCGCCACCGCACACACGCCGGCAAGCTCATTGGGAAACCGCCGCTCACGGGCATCAATCACCGCGCCGGCAAAGATACAAATCCAAAACGGGATATAGACCATTAAAAACCTCCCGTGGCAGTCACTCAAAAGCAAAAACCACCACAAAGGTGCCTGTCCCCTTCGTGGTGGTTTTGGTGGTGGTTATTTAGCGCCCTGCATGACCTCGTCGAGGGTAACGTTGACAGCGTGTTGCGTCGGGACCCAGTCGACCTTCAGGAACAACGCAGCCACCGTGATGGGGATATAGCTGAACATAAAGATCGGGAAGGTAAACAGGTTGGTCACCAGGCGCCACTTTTGCGCACAATGAATGTGCTTGTACTCGAAGATGGTCGTAAGTAGCGCCAGGATAAAGAAGGTCTGATACATCATCGCGAAGGTCATAATGAGCGAGGCGGCACACGCCTGCATCTCGACCTCGGTAGCCAAAAAGCCATGCGAAAGACCACCGACGATCAGGAACGTGGCGTTGGCGAGCATCGAAATCAGCGATAACAGCATACCAGGGGCAATCGTCATAAACATGTCGTAGGCGGCAAAACGATGATAGCGGAAGGTCGACTTGACCAGATGCTTACCGTAGGTAAAGAACACCTGGTAGAAGCCCTTGGTCCAGCGCATACGCTGCTTCCAGGACGCCTTAAACGTCACAGGCTGCTCGTCAAAGAACTCCGCCGGCGCATAGCCAATACGAATGCCGTGAATAGCGCAGAACGTGGTGAACTGAATATCCTCGGTCAGCGTATGGAACTGCCAGCCGTGCATGCCCTCAATAACGCTAGCCGAGATAAGGTAGCCCGAACCCGATACGGCGCAGGACGTCTTGCAGATATTACGCGCGTTGTTAAGGAAACGCGCCTCGCGCAGGTACCAAGTGGCGTTGGCAGCCGAGATCCACGAGCTGCCAAAGTTCTTGGAGTTGCGGTAGCTTGTGACCACATGGAAGCCCTGGTCAAAGGCGTCATTCATCTTGGAGACGTAATCGCGGGAGATAACGTTGTCGGCATCGAAGATAAAGAAGCCCTCAAAGGTATCGGGATACTCGTTAAGAATGCGGTCAAAACCAAAGTCCATGACCCAGCTCTTGCCTTTACGGGCCAGGTCGTTTCGCTCGTACACGACAGCGCCCGCCTCGCGCGCGAGCTGCGCGGTGTTATCGGTGCAGGCATCGGCGACCACGAAGACCTCGATGAGCTCGGACGGATAATCCTGGTCCTTGATGGAGCGAACGAGGTTGGCGATAACGGCCTCCTCGTTGTGTGCTGCAATAAAGAAGGCATACCGGTGGAGTTTTTTGGCCTTGGGAGGCGCGACCTCGCCGCGGAGAGCACCGATGACAAAGAAGACCACCTGGTACAAGAAGCAGACCGTGAGCAGCGTGACGACAATCTGGTTGAAGATCACGATGGGTGTGTTGGTTTGTAAAAAGGCGAGCATGCAGGCTCCCAGGAACGTGTTACGTAAACAACCGTATATCTTACCGCAGGCTTACCGAGTTCAAGAAACCACCTAATACTGGCTAGGCTTCGAGCAGGCCGAGCTGCGGTACGATTTCGTCGCCGGCAGCAGTGCGGCCAAGCGAACGCGGGGCTAAGTCGTCGAGGACGGCGGCGAGATCCCACGGCAGCTCGTCGCGGCACTCAATGCGCTCTCCCGTCACGGGATGATCGAACGCCACGCGCCAGGAATGGAGGAATTGCCTGGTCAGACCCTGATCGGCACGCGCATCGCACTTACCGTAGAGCGGATCGCCCACGCAGGCGTGGTTGATATGGCGCATGTGCACGCGAATCTGATGCGTGCGACCGGTAAACAGGTGACACTCAACGAGTGTGTAGCCGTCATCAAAGCGCGTGGAATCAAAGCGCTCAAGGACCTTAAAGGTCGTGATGGCCTGGCGTGCAAAAGGATCATCGGAAACCGCCATCTTGACACGGTCACGTGTAGAACGGGCAATGCCGGTGTTAATGGTGCCCTCATCCATGGCGATATGACCGTGAACGAGCGTAATGTAGCGGCGGTCGAGCGTGCGCGTACGGATAAGATTTTGGAGCGCGCGCTGGGTATCGTCGTCCTTTGCCGCAAGCATAAGACCCGAGGTATCGCGATCCAAACGATGTACGATACCGGGGCGGTCCTCGCCCTGCACGGTGCCCAGATGGTCGATACCGCAGTGATAGACCAGCGCATTCGCGAGCGTACCGCTCTCATGACCATGCGCAGGATGGCACACCAGGCCGCGCTGCTTGGAGAGCACGATGAGGTAGTCGTCCTCATAGCGAATGTCGAGCGGGATGGCCTCGGGAATCACGTCGGTGGGATCGTGCGGTTCGGGCAAATCAACCGAAATACGGTCACCGGCTCGCACGGCGTACTTTTTGGACAGGCAGGTCTCGCCATTGACCACTACGACCCCACCCTCAATCAGATGTGCGCAGGCAGAGCGCGTAGGGCAGCCGTCATTGGCGCCCAGATAGGCGTCAAGACGCTGACCAGCGGCATCGTCGGCAACAAGGATATGGATGTCGGCCATTAGCGCTCAGTCCTTTCGCGAATCTTGCGGGCACGCTCCCCACGTTGTTTAGCCTTGCGCTTGGCGCGGGCCTCGTCACGGGCGTTAAGCTCGGCGGTCGCATCGACCTCACGAGCCGCGGGGCTCAAGAACATGTAACCGAAGAGCGCCAGCACCACACCGACCGTAATGCCGATATCGGCCACATTGAAGACGGGGAAGTCGATGAAGGTGGTGGCAATAAAATCGGTCACGAAGCCAAAGGCCAAACGATCGATAGCGTTGCCGATAGCACCACCCGCAACAATCGCCATGCCCACAACCTCAAGATGGGCGAGCTGAGGTGCACGAACGAGGTACACGGCAATAGCGATAATGACCGCCAACGCCAGCACGGCAAACGCGATGCCATGCCCCTCGCCCATGCTAAAGGCAGCACCGATATTGCGGACAAACATAAAGTCGAAAACACCGGGGATGACGGTCACATGCAAGGCGTCGCCCACGGCACGAACCGCAAGCTTGGTCAGCTGGTCAACAAGCAGCACAACCAACGCCACCCCACCAGCAACACCCAACCGCCAACGCAAAGGCGGCGTCATATCCCCAGTACGACCCAAATCAATCCCCTACCCTCAAAACAATCGAATTACGTTTAACGCAAAGCAATATCTTATATTGACCAGCAACGAAATAGCCGATGATTCATTACCGACAGACACTATGACCCAATCCGAGGGCACTAAAAAGATAGGAGCCCCCACTCG
>CAJMRI010000030.1:0-25473 GCA_905215905.1 uncultured bacterium
AGGGAACTACTTTCCCTCGCGGCGGCCTTCTAACAGCAAAAACCAAGTGAGTAGATTTTTTGCAGGAATCCGAGCACACGCCAAATCGCCACAGCGCTGACCTGCAGTTTTACCGAGCATTTGTCGCGATGTGCTCGGTAAATCCAAAATAGTCTACTCACTTGCATCTGAGGCGCACCGGATCGGCAAAAAACCGCCGCGAAAGGGATCCGGACCCTTCGCGGCAGTTGTTAATACGCCGAACTTGTTATCGCAAAAGCCAATCACGCGCCGAGACCACGCTACAGTCTTTCGACTCATACGTTGAATCCACGCGGGCCACAACATAGCGCGCATCTTTTGCAATGTCGATCTCATCGCATACAGCCTGTAAATGGCGGGCGTACTTATCGTGATACGTTCTGGATGATTTTATTTCGATAGCCTTGGGACTCCCTGAGTTTGTGCAGTCGAGCAAATCGATTTCTCGCTTGCCGTCGTCCCTATAGAAATACAACTCGGGATTCTCGCCCACGTTGAGATGGCTCTTCGCCGTTTCGGAAACGATGAGGTTTTCGAAAACTGCCCCCAGATAAGGGCTCTCCAAAAGTTGCTCCAGTGATCCAATTTTGAGCAAGTAGCAGAGCAGCCCCGTGTCGTAAAAATAAAGCTTGGGCGTTTTAGTCAAACGTTTCCTGGCATTTGCATAATAAGGCTGCAGTGAAAACGTCAGGTAGCTCTGCTCCAGGATAGACAACCAGCTTTTAATGGTCGATACGTTCACACCCGTATCTCGAGAAAGCGAAGATATATTAATGAGAGCACCGGCGCTCTGGGCAATTATGGACAGTAACTTATGAAACTCCGCTTTATTGCGCACGTCAAGCAAGCCCACAACATCGCGCTCAACATAGGTATCAATATAGCTGGGGAAATAAACCGAGGACGGCATTCCGGCGGAACGCAGGCGAGGGTATCCCCCTTCGAGCGCAAACAAATCCACTTCCAACTGCCCCTGCTGGCCCCTCTCCGCTTCTCGAAACGAAAATGGCAGCAATTTTAAGATCCCGACTCGCCCGGCAAGAGACTGGCCGATGCTTTTCATCATCAAAAAGTTTTGCGATCCCGTAAGGATGTATTGACCGGCATCTCCCCGCTCATCCGAAACAACCTGGATCATCGAGAACAAATCCGGGGCGTATTGCGCCTCATCGATGATGAGTCCGCCCTTTCGGTTGCGGATAAAACTCACCGGATCCTCCAAGGCCGCGCGCCTCGTTTGGGGGTCCTCAAGCGTGACATAGGAATAGTCGGGAAAGGCATGCCTAACCAGCGTAGACTTTCCGCTCTGCCTAGGCCCCGTCAACGACACAACAGGAAACCAACCCGCCATGCGAATGAGCAACTCATGCAAATCCCTGTTAATGTACTCGGCCATATCAACGCCCCTTATAACGCTGTTACCATAATCGTATAGTATCATTTGCCATAATCTCGCAGTAGCGTTTTCCATAATCTTGTAGTAGTGTTTTCCACAATCTTATAGTAGCCCAGTTCAAAAACGTTATTTATAGAGCCGAAATCTCAGACCCTAAATAACAATAGCCACCACAATGGGAACTGTCCCCATTGCGGTGGCTTGCAGGCGAGTTGACTTATTCGACTATCGCGGGCCGGTCGTGTCCGAGTCTAGAGCGTGGCAAGTCGCTTGGATTCGCGGACGGCGAGGGCGATGGAGATAAGACCAGTGATGGCGTCAGCCGCCACCAAGGCAAACCAGACACCCTGAACGCCCATCATGTTGCCAAGCAGGTACATAAGCGGCACGGAGCAGATCACGTAGCGGAGCAGACCGGTGAACGTGGCGATACCCACCTTCTCAACCGCCTGGAAGTACATCGACATGGTCATGGCAAGATAGCCCAGGGCCACGGCCAGGATAACGATGCGCGTGGCGTTGGCGGCAACCTCGACGAGCGCCGGGTCGCTACCAGCAAAAAAGGCGCAGACCGGCGTTGCGGCCACCCATAGCACAGCAGACACCGCAGCAAGCGTCACGACCTGGTACTTAAGCGTGCAGGAGAGCGTTTCCTTGAGGCGCGCCCACGCCTTGGCGCCGGCGTTGAAGGCGGCAATGGGCTGCAGGCCGTACGAGAAGCACTGGGCGACCATCATGGTAATGTAGAGGATGTAGCCGTTGATCACACCAAAGGCCGCGATGTAGAGCGAACCCATGTCGCCGCCGAGCTGGCCAAGCAACGAGTTGGCAACGGTGTTGAAGATGAACGTGGCAGCTTGCACCAAAAAGAACGGGAAACCAATCTTAATGATCTGGCCGCAGATGGCCATGTCGAGTTTGAGGTCGGCGGCGCTGATCTGGAGCTGCGACTTCTTACCGCCGATGAACCAGAAGATACCGATGGCCCAGATACCGATGGAAAGACCGTAGTACACGCCAGCTCCCATAACGCCAAGCTTGAGCACAAACGTGGAAAGCGCAAGCCAGCAGATAGCGACGATGGCAGACACGGTCATGAGGTTGGCCTGGATCTGAACCTTCTCGTCCACACGCATGACGGCGGTGACCATCTGACCAATGACCGTGAGCGGCAGCAGCACGGAGAAGGTGCGCACGCCGGCAACGGTATCGGTCATGATGTCGGGCGTGGCGCCGAAGAATGCGCAGATGGGCTCGGTAAACACAGCCATCACCACAGCAAGCAGCACACTCACAATCGTGGTAAGCCAAAAACCCTGGCTAAACGCCTTGCTGGCGCCCTTAATGTCGCCGGCACCCAAAAGGTTGCCCACCACGGCGGGCACGCCGGTGCCAAACAGGTTGCCAAAGGCCAGGTTAATGTACTCGACCGACATGATGATCGAAACACAGGCCAGGCCGTGTGCACCCAGGCCCCAACCCATCACGAGGCCCTCAAGGACCACCATGATAATCTGGGCGAGCATACCCTGGCCGGTGATGATGGTGTACTTGCGCACCAGGCCGGGAATCGGCTGCGAGGCAAGCTCACGCTCCTCCTCAACAGCGGCGGTTGTCTCTTCTGCCATTGTTCTCCCCTTTCCATGAGAGATTGATGAATGGATGGATGAATGGATGGGCGGCACGCACAGGCTGTGGCACCGCCCAGCGATGCAGCAGCCCCGCTAGGCCTCGTAGACCACCTTGCCGGCAATCATCGTGAGAGACGCCGTGGCCTCGAGGACCTCAGCCGGTTCGCAGTCAAAGAGGTTGCGGTCGAGCACACAGATATCAGCCTGTTTGCCGCATGCGAGCGTACCGATGCGATCCTCGGCATGCATGGCGTAGGCGCTGCCGTAGGTGTAGGCGCGCAGGGCCTCGGCCATGGTAATGCGCTCCTGGGGGAACCAGCCCTCGGGGTTGGAGCCGTCCTCGAGCATGCGGAAGACCGCGCCGTACACCTCCTCCATGGGCTCCAAGCCCACAACGGGGAAGTCGCTGCCCAAGTGCACCACGGCACCGCTGGCAAGCAGGCTGTGCAGGGGCCACGAAAGCGCTGCACGCTCGGGGCCCACGGCATCGTCCTTGGCAAGGTCAGCCATATCGAGCAGCATGTGCCACGGTTGCATGCCGGGGCATATACCAAGCTCCGCGTAGCGCGGCAGATCCTCGGGCTGAACCGTCTCGTTGTGCTCCATGGAGTGGCGGCAACCCCGCTTACCATGCAAGCGCTCGCCCTCCTCAAAGCAATCAAGCACAAAACGCACCGAGCGATCGCCGATCGTATGGACGCGCGTGTCAACGCCCCATTCCTGCGCCCTGACAATGGCGGCACGGATGCGCTCTGGATCCTCCGCGGGCTCACCGCAGGTATCGGGCGCATTGCTATAGGGTTCAAGCATCCAAGCGGTGTGGTCGGAGCACACGCCATCAAGAAACTGCTTAAAGCCGTGCCACTCGACCTGCGTACCCGAGAAGGCGTATTTCTCCTTGATCTGCTCGAGCGTTAAGGACTCGTTTTCGAACAGATCGGTGTACAGGAACACGCGCAGTGGCAAGTCGCCCTTGGCATTAAGACCTGCCAACACCGCATACGGGTTTTCCATGCTCACAAACGTAGGATTGACCATGCCGACCGTAGTGATTCCCAGGGCATTGGCGCGCCGGGCGGTTTTTGCAAACGACGCGTCAACAACCTCGGGCGCTGGGTCGTAGACCTCGTCCATAAAGAAGACGCCGGCGTTGTTGGAAAACACGCCCGTCAGATTGCCCTCGGCATCCTTAAGGATCTTGCCGCCTGCGGGATCGGGCGTCTGCGAAGTTACTCCCACCTTGTTGATGGCGCAGGTATTGGCACTAAAGGTATGCAGGTCAACCTGCTGCAGAAAGACCGGGCGGTCCGAGATGTACTCATCGATCATCGCGGCTGTGGGCATCTCGGGGACATCCCACTGGAACTGGATAATCTGGCAGCCCAGAATCCACTCGTTATCGGGATGGTCGGCCGCAAACGCCACGACACGTTCCATCGCCATCTCAAAACTGGTGCAGTCGATGAGGTTGACGGCAAAATCGGGGTCGGTCATAAACGCGCCCTGGGCAAAATGCGTGTGTGAGTCGATCAGGCCGGGCATGACGAGCTGGTCGCCAAAGTCGCGCACCTCGGTATCGGGACCGATAAACGGTGCCAGGTGAGCATCGTCACCGCAGGCAACAATCTTATCACCGCGCACGGCAACGCCGCCCTTAAACGGCTCGAGCCCATCGCCGGTAAAGACGGCGTTGCTCTTGATAACTACATCAGCCTTGTCCATGTGAGCCTCCTCAGGCATCTTTGGTTGCAACGCGGACGCACCGCCCGCGTGGGCACTCGGTTGGGAGCGTAGCGCTCCCGCATCGGCGCGTGCCTACAAGCCGTGCTCGGACGTCTGTCCCACGTCCGCGGCTTCGCGCTACACCCATTGATACACAGGGGCAAATCCGTGCCAAGGCCAGGGATCGCAAACGGTCAGTTTAAGCAGGTTTACACGCTTTACCTGCAGGTTTATTGTCTGAGATTATTACCGCGTCATTACGCCCAACGGCGTGCCCGCCCACACGGCAAGACCCGCATGCAAGGAAGAATAGGACTAGGAACGCCAAAAGGCATCTATGAGGTCATCTCGGTTGGAGACACCGCTTTTAACGTAGATGCGATGCAAGTGCGCCTTGACAGTGCCAGGGCTGATGACCAACTCGCTGGCGATGTTTTGGGCGTCGTTGCCCTTCAGCACCAGCGTGAGCACCTCCTGCTCGCGCCGCGACAGCTTATGGGCATCGGCATAGATCACAACGCGTGATGCTAGATCGTCCCCAGAGCGTGCGCTCTCGGCCGCCACGTCCTCATCGGCACGCGGATGACGGGCATACACGCGCAGGATATGGCTAAACTGGCAAAAGAGTTGGACCGCGCATGCCACGAGCAGCACGTTTTCGGAGATATTGCGCTCGGACAGATACCACAAAAAGAGGCTGATGACGGGGTTTTGAGAGTCGGGGCGGCAGAGCAAAATCATGTAGGTGTCCTCGGCGATTACGCAAAACGCAAGAACGAGTGCCACCTTCCAAAAGAGCTTTGAGCGGTCGAGGTCGAGTTTCTCAACACGCGTGGCCCTGTGCCGGTAATGCCAGGCGGCATAGGCAAGACATCCTACATTGCCCAGGTCACGCGTGAGCCAAAAGAGATACTGCTGCATCTCTCCGGCAGCACCGCTGCGAGGCACCAGCACCAATTGCAAGATTGAAAACGGCACGATAACAAGTCCGAGCATGCGCGACGTCGGCCTTTTGCGCAAGCGCGCAAACATCCACAGCACAATGCAAGCATAGATGGCAATACCGAGCACGCAGCGCAGCAAGGGGTGCTGCAGCGGCTCGCTAAAGGTAACGGCGTAGTCATATTTGAGCCGAGTGTACTCGTCAAAAAAGATGACCGACATATCGAGCATGTAGAGCAAAAAGCCCGCCGCGGCCACTAGGCTGTCGCGACGGTGCGTCATGAGCCAAACCACCAATGCCACGGCACTGGTCACCAGAGCCACACCCATGATAATCGTGGTGTAGATATAGAACGCGAAACTCATGCCCGCCTCCCCTGTCTAGATGCTGTGAGGATGTTGACAGATTCTTTGCCGCAAGATTAGACTCACCGATTAAACGTACTGTATCGTTTAGATAAACAAGCTGTGTCTCACCGATGAAAGGAGATGCCATGGCACCGATCGCTCCGCTCAAGATGCTCGTCGCGCCCGCCGCCAAGGCCATCACCCGACTCGGTTCTTCCATGACCTACGACGATGTCCCCTGCGCCGTTGAGGCGCGTTCGGACAGCTGCCCCTACCTGGGCCACGTCCCCTACTTTGCACCCAAGCTCGCATCTGATCCCGAGCAGCGTGAGCAGTAATCCAAGATGCATCTAGCACCGCACAACTCGCGGCGCTACTGTTTTGGCGCAAAGCGACCTGTCCCCCTTGCGCCAACGCCGGGATTGTCGATGCTGCGGCCGCGGCGCGATATGAGGCGCGAAACCTCGCCCAGCAACACGCCGATCACCACACCCATGAGGATCGGCAACTTTGACATCTCGGCGGGCGAGCTGTTAAGCGGCACGATTGTCGCAACAATCGAAAGCACGAGCTCTACCACCGGCACCGCAAGCGCTACCGCAAGCACCTTGCCCTCGAAGGGCGCGCGGAACACACGTGGGCGGTCGTCGTATTTACGCAGGCGCCAAAACGCCGGGAACATCGGGATATAGCTCATGAGCAGAAAGACGACGTTCATCGAGAAGAAGACCCAAAAGACGTCGGAACCTTCGCCCAGCGGAATCTGAAGTAGCAGCACCAAGCTGGCAAAACAACCGTTAATGAGTGCTGAGCCGTTGGGCATGCCGGTCTTCTTGGACACCAGCGCAAAGGGGCGCGGCATGTTGCCGTGGCGCGCGGCATAGCTCGCCACGTTGTTGACGCCAAAACTCCAGCAGATCATGTTGGCGAACAGCGTCACCAAAAAGGCCACGCCCACGACCATCGTCAGCGGGTGAGCGCGCCCCACCATGGCGGCAACCGCGTCCACAATGCCCGAATCGAGTGAAAGCTGCTCGGTGGGAACCGCGGCTCCAATACCGATGCCACAGATAATGTAGATCGCCGCGATGGCAACGCCACCGGCGATAACCGCCTTGGGGATATCGCGCGATGGGTTCTTCATCGTGCTGGCAAAGGTCGCGACCACCTCAAAGCCCATAAAGTTGAATAGGATGATTGAAAGATACGTCAGTGAGTTAGTGTCTCCCAGATCGGGGACAAAGGTCTTAAACGACATATCGTTGGCAAAGCCGTTATTGCAGGCAAACCAGATGCCGACGATTCCCACCACGGCGGTAATGAGCACCTTGATGACGGCGCCGCCATCCATGACCCAATCGGCCTCGGCCACCGGCTGCATTGCCATGACCGTGACGCCCCACACAAAGGCAAGCTCGATGGCAATTCGGACCCCAAGCGAAAATTCGATGCCCCATACCGCATTGATGACACTGGGGAACATGCAGGCGATACTTGCCACCCACAGTGGAAAGTTGACCCAATAGCACCAGGAGCAGCGGGCGCCCCAACGGTCGCCCAAGCCCAGGCGAACCCAATCGTACAGACCGCCCTCGGAATCGAACGCCGTACCGAGCTCGGCCACCACCAGGCCATAGGGAAGCAAAAACGTAATGATGAGGAAGATCCACCAGAAGAACTGCACGTTACCCATGGCAGATGCCGGAGCGGCCGCCTCGATGGTAAAGACAACGCAGATAACCGAGAGGATGACCTCGAACAGGGAGAACTTTTTACCTGCCACGACACGCTCCCCCTACAGCAAAAAGGATGGCATCTGTACCGAAGGCGCAGCCCAAGGTAGGGTTGCAGGCCGCGTCACCGGTGCAGGTGCCATCCCAAAGAGAAGAGAGGATGCAATTGTTGGACCAACGCTCGCGGAACAGGCGCGTGTAGATAACGATACGCTGGTACATAGATACTCCGATCAAAACGGCCGCGATTGCGACCGGAATCTTTTGGCAATTGAAGACGCGTCTGACCTGGGATATTCAAGCGAACAATTGGCCTAACCCGCAATAAATCCCAGATCAGACGCGTACTCAATCAAAGAGGCGGGCACTCCGAAGTGGAGGCAACGGAGTGCCCAAAGAAAAACCCAGCCGACCAAGACATCGAATAAACCGACCATCAATGCCCCGAGATGGTCACGGTGCGATTCATCGACTGTCCGATTGATCGGCTGGGTTTCCGAGGTGCGGCAGATTGCCCTGAAAGAGGAGGGCATAGACCTTAAGGGTCATGCCCGACGATTGAAGGGCAAGGTGCCGTGCCTCGGGAAGCCAGACAATTACGCGGACGGCTCCTGCTGCGTAATGCAGTGGATGTTGCCGCCGCCGAAGACGACCTGCTCGGACTGGACGCCGACGCACTTGTAGACGCCCTCGCCCCAGACCTCGTCATAGATCTTCTGGAGCGTGTCGACGGCCAGCTGGTCGTTCTCGTCGCCGTACTGCGGGACGATGACGCCGTGGTTGGTGACCAGGTAGTTCATGTAGGAGGCGATCAGCGGCTCGTCGGGGACGCGCGGCTCGGCGTTCTCGTCGGCGTCGATGGTGTCGCAGGAAGCCTGGTCCATGAACAGCGGGTTCACGGGCATGCAGAGCTTGTAGACCTTCATCTTGCGGCCCTTGGCGTCGACGGCGTTGGAGAGGGTCTCGTAGGCAGCGTGGCACTGCTCGTAGAACGGATACTCGGGATCGTCGGTCCAAATGCAGGCCATGACGCCCGGCGCGATGAACGTGGCGACGTCGTCGATGTGGCCGTTGGTCTCCTCGGGGTCGATGCCCTCCTTGACCCAGATGACCTTCTCGACACCCAGGTAATCCTTGAGGTGCTCGTCCATGTAGGCGCGAAGCTCCTCGCTCCAGGGCTCAAACTTCTTGTGGAACTTGGGCCAGATGGACTCGGGATCCTCTTCCTCCTCCAGAACCGCAGAGCAGGTGCGGCCCGGGGAAAGCAGGCACTGGTCGGTCACGACAAGGGTGCCCTCGCCGTCGACGGTGATGGAGCCGCCCTCGAGGATCATGTCGTCGGGACGATAGCGACGGCAGCCGGAGAGCTCAGCCATCTTGAGGGCGATCTGCTCGTCCTTGTCCCACGGGAAGTACAGGCCGTCGACGAGGCCGCCGTAGGCGTTGAAGTGCCAGTGGTTGGCGCGCTTCTCGCCCTTGCCGTTGATGACGTAGGTGGCGGCGGTGTCGCGGAACCAGGCGTCGTCGGTGGTCATCTCGATAACGGTGACGTTCTCGTCGTTCTCGAAGACGGCCTTGCAGTTGGCATAGTCGACCTGGTTGGCGCACATATAGACCGGGGTGAACTCGGAGATGGCGCGGGCGATGGCGGCATACTGCTTCTGAGCAGGCTTGGCGCCGTGGGCCCAGGTGTCGGTGCGGTGGGGCCAGCCCATCCACACGCGATCCTGCGGAGCGAACTCGGCGGGCATAAAGAAGCCGTCGGCCTTGGGGGTGGACTCGGACTCGGTGATCGTACGCATAAGATTTCCTCCAAATCGAACGATCGTTTGCCGCGGGCGGATTGCCCGCAGCCTAAAACCAAGAGATAGTGGGCGCCCGTCCCCCGGCAAAGGTCGGGGCGCCCGGTGCCGGTTTTCACGGAGCCGCACCGACGAGCGGCAACGTAACCAAGTGCGTGGAGACAAACGCACGAAGGATACGAGAGAGAGGTTGGGGCGGGCGGTGGTTACCGGAGCTATCGCTCGCACCCGCCCCAGGAAATAGTGAGCATATTTGTCGCTTTGGGCACGCCCTCGAAGAGGCTAGAGTGCCTGGAGTCGGGAGCGACAAGCCCGACGAAGCGTACTTTGGTACGCGAGGAGGGTTGGAGCCCCAGAACCGGGTGCTCTAGTTCTCCTCGGCCTCGGCGGCCTCCTCAGCGAGACGCTGAGCTGCCAGCTCGGGAGTGAGGCCCTTGTACTCGGTCTCGCGGCCCTTGGCGCTGACGACGCGGACAACCTCGCCGATGAGCAGAAGCACGATGAAGATAACGATCATCGGGAGCTTGTCGCCAATCTCGGCGGCGGAGAGCGGCACCAGCGTTGCAACGATGGCCAGGATCAGCTCGATGCAAGGGATGGCCAGCATGACCTTCATCATGGCACCCTTAAACGGGAACGTGAAGATGCGCTCGCGGTCGGGGTCGTTCTTGCGAAGGTTGAGGAACGCCGGGAACATCGGGATGTAGGTCAGCAGCAGGAAGACGACGGAGGTGCCGAAGAGCATCCAGAAGACGCCGTTGGAGATGGCGTCGATGGGAACGAGCTGCAGGCACAGCACCAGGGAGGCAACGACGGCGTTGACCAGGTTGGCGCCGTTGGGCATGTCATCATCCGAAATCATCGAGGCGAAGACCTTGGGCATGTTGCCGTGCTCGGCAGCGTAGCGGGCGACGGAGTTGACGCCGAAGGACCAGGCGGCCATGTTGGCGAACAGGGTGATCAGGAAGGCGATGCAGATGACCTTGAAGATCATGGAGTCGCCCACCATGGTCTGGACTGCGACAATCATGCCATAGTCGGGGTCGATGGAATCGGCCGGCACAGCAGCGCCGATGCCAAAGCCAGCGAACAGGTAGATCACGGCGATGGACAGGCCACCGACGATGATAGCCTTGGGGATATCGCGAGCGGGATCGGCCATGTCGTCGGTCATGGTGCAGATGACCTCGAAGCCCATGAAGTTAAAGATGATGATCGACAGGTAGCCGAGAGCGTTGGTGTTGGTAAGCTCGGGCAGGAAGGTGGCAGCGGACATGTCGTTCGCAAAACCGTTCTCCATGGCATACCAAATGCCCAAAGCGCCAACGATAACGGCGACGGCGACCTTGATGATGGCGCCACCGTTAAGGACCCACTCGGAGTCGGCCGCCTTGGAGCGGCCCATGAGGTAGACGATCCACACAAAGGCAAGATCGATACCCATCTTGGCGATCAAGTTGAACTCGACGCCAAAGACCATGCCCAAAATGTCGGGGAACATGGTAGCCAGCGAGGCGATCCACAGCGGGTAGTTGACCCAGTAGTAGTACGAGATGCGGGCGCCCCATTTGTCGCCCAGGCCATCGCGTACCCAGTCGTAAATGCCGCCCTCGCCGTCATAGGTGGTACCGAGCTCGGCAACAACCATGCCGTAGGGAAGCAGGAAGGTCAGGATCAGGAAGATCCACCAGAAGAACTGCTGGTTGCCAATGGCAGCAGCAGGAGCGGCGGCCTCGCAAACGAAGACGACGCAGATGATGGTCGAAATGACCGTCAAGAAGGAAAGCTTTTTCTTTCCGTCGCTCATGATGAGCTCCTTCGCTCAGTCTTGGACAGATCCGAGGCCCTAAGGTATTAAGGCAATTGCTTGGGCCTCGGTGAGCGGGCGACAGGAGACGAGCATCCGCCGCCCGCAAACGTGCTTTTAGAAGCCTTGAGGCTTAGAGCTGCTCGAGAGCCTCGAGAGCGGCGTGGAGCTCAGCCTTGGCGGAGTACTCGACACCCTCGTCGTTGAGCGGGGTGCGCTTGCCCAGGGCGGCAAGGAGAGCACGGATGGAGTGCTTGCGGTTCTCGGCCTCGACCCAGCACAGGGAGCGCTCGGGATCGTCCATGACTTCGTCGACGACCTCCTCGTTGCGGGTGGCCGGCAGGCAGTGCATGAACTTGGAGTTGGGGCCGGCAAAGTTCATCATGTCCATGGTGACCTGATACTTGGGATAGAACACGTCCATGTAGTTCTCGCCCGAGACCTCCTCGTCGTACAGGCCATACCACACGTCGGTGTAGATGAAGTCGGCGCCCTTGATGCACTCGATGT
The DNA here is from genome assembly GCA_905215905.1 of uncultured bacterium. GTDB lineage: Bacteria > Actinomycetota > Coriobacteriia > Coriobacteriales > Coriobacteriaceae > Collinsella. Next base: position 11,913 of record CAJMRI010000030.1, read on the forward strand.
CGTCGGAGATGACGACAGAGCCGCCGGAGACCTTGCAGTTCTCCTCGGCGATGGCCATCATCTGCTTGCCGAACTCGGCGCGCTCCTCGACGGTGCCAACGTGCAGGCCGCCGTCGGGGATCTGGTGGCCCTTAGGTCCAAACTGGACAAACTTCATGCCGACCTTGGAGGCGATGAACATGAGGGAGACGCAGACCTGGGTGGCGTCGCCGATGAAGGCCAGGGTGCAGTCCTCGATCTTCTTGCCCTCGGGGAGGTTCTCGAGCATGGTCATGAGGTCGCCCATCTCCTGCGTGGGATGGTTGAACTCGGACATGCCGTTGATGACGGGCACAGCGGAGCCCTCGGCGAGGCCGACGACGTCCTTGTGACGGTCAACGCGAGCCATCATGATGTCGAGCAGCGAGCCCATAACGCGAGCGGTGTCGCCCAGGGACTCGTGACCGCCGAGCTGGATGGTGCCAGGGCCATAGAACTGAGCATGGCCGCCGAGGTCGGTCATAGCGGTCTCGAAGGAAAGACGAGTGCGGGTGGAGACCTGCTGGAAGATCATGCCAAGGCTCTTGTTGCGGAGCAGGTGCGGATAATAACCGTCAACCTTGATGGCCTTCTTCATTGCTAGGCCAAGATCCTCGATAGCCAGGATCTGCTCTTTGGTAAAGTCGTTGGTGTCGATGAAATCCTTAGGCAGTGCCATGTCGATTTCCTTTCCGCCGGTCTTGCCGACTATTACTATGAGGCGCTCGAACATCACGCCTCGTGTTGACAAGACCATCATTCACCCGTATGCAATTTTTACCTAGTTTATTCGGGATTAAAGACCGTTCACGGAGTTACACCCCCTCTAAACCAATATAAACCCGCAGGTCAAGAGTTTACAGGGGGTTTACCATCTAGAACCGCGAACGGTATACGGCTATGCTGTATCTCGGCGCCTAATCCGCAATGAAACGAAGGGTTGAGACGTCTATACCCCACAAGGCATACAGGGCTTTGCCATAGATTAAATGAGATGGGACGGTGACAGATGAACACTCTGATGTTCTTCTATACCCTAGCGATACTCGTGATCTGTATTGTGACGGCAGTGCTTTCGCTTGCCGCCTATGCCTCGTCCCGTCGCCGATTCTTTATCTATGGCAGCGGCGTTTTTATTTGCTATGCCATCGAGATGACCGAGATCTTCTTTTTTGAATACACGTTGCAAAACCAGAGTTTTCCGGCCAGTGACTATTACTCAATTACCATGCCTGTAATGCGGACCCTTGTGGCGACCGCTTCACAGGCTTTTATTTGGCTGATTGCCATGGACCTGCTCGATAAGCATTCTAAAAAGCAGTTTGTTATTCCCGTCGCAACGTTCTTCCTGAGCGAGCTGCTGGTCATTGTCGCTGTCCCCTACGGCCCCATGCATCAATGGCTCTACTACACGATGCGTCAGGTATTCCTTGTATTTGTGGGACTGTATATCTTTTGGACGGCGCATAAAAGCACGCAGGTCGAGCTTAAGGCGCGCGTCAACAATCAACGAAAGCACCTCATTATCGGCGCCATTCTGGTCGGGTGCATCGTTGCCGAGGATTTCTACAACATCCTTGTTGTTCCCATGAGCCTGGCACCCTCTTGGCTGCAGCTGTACCTGTCCGAGCGCAACTTTAGCGAGAACATCTTTGCGTGCTACTTTGCGATTCTGCTGATCATCTATGCCTATCACGTGCTTTCGATTCGCATGCAGGAGGCGCCCGAGGAAAAGAACGTCAGCGATCTTGATCGACACATCGAAGAGCAGATGCCCTTCTATCGCAACGCCTACAAGCTCTCCAACCGCGAAACCGAAGTCATGCGTCTGGTTGTGTTGGGCAAATCGAACCAAGAGATCGCTGACGAGCTCTTCCTTGCCGTGGGCACCGTCAAGACCCATATCCACAACATCCTGGTCAAAACTGAGCAGCAAAACCGCACGACGCTCATCCTCCACTTTTGGAAACGATAACCTACCAAAAAGGGACAGGTTTATTTTGGCAGGTTTTATCTGGGCAAATGCCAAAACCGCCGCGAGGGAGCTACTTTCCCTCGCGGCGGTTTTCTAGCAGTAAAACCAAGTGAGTAGGCTTTTGGCGGGATGCCGAGCACGCCCCAAAACACCACCGCCCTGACCTGCGGTTTTATTGAGCGTTTGGCGCGGTGTGCTCGACAAGTCCAAAAAAGTCTACTCACTTGCATCTGAGAGGCATCCGATAGACAAAAAACCGCCGCGAAAAGGGTCCGGACCCCGTTCGCGGCGGCTGTTCGCGTTGGTTTTGCGACGGTTTTGCCCGCTTGTTACTCGCTGTAGCGGGTGGCGATGGCAGCTTGTACCATGCCGGCGCTCATGAGGTACGTCACCAGGAAGTAGCCACCATAGGCTGCCAGGAAGATCGCACAGGTGAGGCCCACGGTGCCGCCGATGCTCATATTTCCGAATATGCTCACCAGCTCGATGATCACCTTAAGTGCCACAAAGGAGTGCGCTAGGCCCACTGCCAGCGGGAACAGGAAGAATACCGCTTGCTGCGCCATCACCGAATGGCGAATCTGGCGGTCGTCGCAGCCGATCTGTGCCAGCACACGATAGCTGCGGCTGCCATCGGCCACGTTGGAGAGTTGCTGGATCGACAGAATCGCCGCGCATGCAACGACCAATACAAAGCCGATGTAGATGGCTAGGTAGCTAATAAGACCGTTCATTTGCGCTGCTTGCGTGTACATCTCGGAGCGTGTGATGAAGGTTCCCCACGACCCCGGCTTCTTGCCGTCAACGAGCAGATCGTCGAGCAGAGTGTATTTAATGCTCTCGTCTGCCTCGGTCGTATCCATCCCCTGTTTGTAGTTAACGAGCAGGCTACTGGAATACGGCTGCAGATTAAGTTGGGACAACAGCTCGTCGGCAACGACGACGGTACCCGGATTACTGCCCATCGCCGAGTTGGCGATGGCCGCCGTATCTTCGTCCGACTTATCGGTTGCGGGCTTGAGCGTATGCCCGCCCAAGGTAAGGGCATGGCCACCAGCCATATACTTGGTGTACAGGTCGACCAGCTCGCCGCCCATATCACACGTGAGCAGATACTGGTCGTGACCGATGTGCACCGGCTCCTCACCCATCATCTGACGCAGTTTGTTGTACTGGCTCGCCGGCGTCACAAACAGACCCATCGTATCGGCATTGCTACCCCCGAACGCCTTGGGAAGCTTTTCGCCCATGATCTTGCACATCTCACTTGGGGTCACCGAAGGATTCGAGCTGCCAAACGGGTAACTCAGATACGAATCGATCTGCACATGCTCACCGGCAACATCGGCGATATCGACCTTCTTGCCGGTCTCGTCGTTGTTGTCCGCCGAACTGTCCCTGCCGTGCCATGCGGGGTACAAATCGACCGTTGTATCGGCCGGCACCATGCGATCGGCTTCATCAAACGGATTGACGTACTCTTTGTAGTAGTCGAACGTATCGGGCGTGTAATAGACATACGTCTGAGACACGTCTACAGGGTTATAGCGCTCCAGGTTTTCGTTCATCACGTTGGCAATCGACATACCGCACGTCACCGAGGTGATGGCCAAAAACAGGAGCATCGCGATGACGCCCATCGAAAAGCACACCGTGTTGACCTTGGCCGCAAGCTGGCGCACGGTAAACATGTTGAGGCCGCGCCAATACACGCCGCGCAGGCTCTGCAGCAGCTTGATGAGCATGCCCGAGAGTCCCCAGAACAGGGCAAAGGTGCCCACGGTAACCATAGCGGTCGTAATACCAAACTGGTTCATGGCCTCTTGCAGCTTGCTGTCCGTCGCGGTTAGCGGGAACCCATCACGTAGCAGACGGTAATAGGCCACGCCCACAAGCACCACGCCCACGGCAAAGATGGCAATCGCGATCCAGGGGTTGCGTGTCTTGATGCTCTCGTTGCGACGCTCGGCACCCATAAGCTCGATGAGTTTGGTACGACGCACGGCGCGAAGGTTCAGCAGTAGCGTGAGCACAAACATTACGAGCATGCAGGCAAGGGTCAGGTTGAACGCATGCACCGAGAAAAAGAAGTGGAAATTGGCGATCTGTGTCTTAAAAAGCGAGGCCGTAAAGAACGTCATGAGCTGGGAGAGTCCCACACCCAGCACAATGCCGACGACAAAGGCCACGACCGATACTATCACGGTCTCGAGCGCCATGATCGTGGCGACGCGCCCGCGCCCCATGCCGAGCACCTGGTACAGGCCAAACTCCTTTTTGCGGCGTTTCATGATGAAGTTATTGGCATACACCATCAAAAAGGCCATGACACCGGCCAAAAAGTACGTCAGGTCGCCGAGCATGCTGCCCATTACCTGCGCCAAGCCCTTTTCATCGATTCCGGCGATGTCGACCTGCATCGAGATGGTGTTAAAGGCATAGAAGACCGTGACGCCCAGGGTGAGCGTCAAAAGGTAGACGAGGTAGTCGCGGCCGGCGCGGCGGACGTTGCCCCAAGCGAGTTTACAGAGCATCGGAGCCCTCACCGCCCATCATGGCAACGACCTCCATAATGCGGTCAAAGAACTCTCGGCGGTCGGTGTCGCCGCGGCGCAGCTCGGTGAAGATCTTGCCGTCGCGAATAAACAGCACACGGCTCGTGTAGCTGGCGGCAAAACTGTCGTGCGTAACCATGAGCACGGTGGCGCGCAGGCGGCGGTTAAGGGCCTCCAGGCTCTCGAGCAGCAGGCGAGCGCTCTTGGAATCGAGGGCGCCGGTGGGCTCGTCGGCCATGATCATGGTGGGGTCGGTGACGAGCGCGCGAGCCGCGGCAACGCGCTGCTGCTGGCCGCCGGACATCTGGTAGGGATACTTGTCGAGCACCTGACTGATGGACAGGCGCGCTGCCACATCCTGCACGCGGGTCGAGATCTCCGCCGAGTTTGTACGGGCGATGGTGAGCGGCAGGGCGATGTTCTCGCGTGCCGTGAGCGTATCGAGCAGGTTAGAGTCCTGGAAGATAAAGCCCAGCTCCTCGCGGCGGAACTGCGAGAGCTTGGCCTGCTTCATGCGTGTTACGTCCTGGCCGTTGATGCGGATGGTGCCGCTCGTAGCGCTATCGATGGTCGAGACGCAGTTGAGCAACGTCGACTTGCCCGAGCCCGAGGCGCCCATGATGCCAACGAATTCGCCGCGGTTGACGGTAAAGCTGACGTCGTTGAGCGCGCGGGTCACGTTGCCCAGCGCTCCATATACCTTTTCGAGATGCGCGACCTCCAGTACCGGGGTCGCCATGTGCGTGGTTTGCATACCGAGTCCTTTCTTGCGATTAGTCTACGGCATCTATAGTCGCAAGAAGCCGAGTCGGCTACCATCGATATGGCTTACGCTTGCCTTACCGTTGCGTAAGGTAAGGATAGCTAGCCTGTCACGTGTTGATGTTGAGAGAGGACTCCTGTTGAAGACTGTTCATGTTGCCGCTGGGATCATTCGCAAGGAAGGATCCGACGAGCTGCTGGCCGTGCAGCGCGGCTACGGCGACATGCAGGGACTTTGGGAGTTCCCCGGTGGCAAGCTCATGCGCGGCGAGACGCCAGAAGACGCCGTGCGCCGCGAGCTCATGGAAGAGCTGCAGGTGAAGGTCACCAACCTGCGTGACTTCTACACCGTTGAGTATGACTACCCCGATTTCCACCTCTCCATGGAGTGCTACTACTGCTCGCTAGCCGATGAATCCGATGAACCCCAGAAGCATGACCACCAACTCGATATCCGCTGGATTCCGCGTACCTCGCTTGCCACGGTGGAGTGGATGCCCGCCGACAAAGGGCTTATCGATGCTCTGATTGAGTTGAAGGAAGATCGGCTTGAGACAAGCTCTGCCGATGACGCCGCGCCCAACACAGCCGACAAACCCTCCGCCAAATCCAAGCGCAAACCTAAGCGCCGCAGCAAAATGCGCCCCAAGCCCGGCCTGCTGGACGGCATCGACACCTCGGACCTTTCCGCCGACGAGCGCGAACTGGTGCGCCGTCGCGCCGCCATCAAAAAGTCCATGAAGGGCAACAAGCGCGCCAACACCAAGCCCGAGCTGCTCGTACGACAGCGCCTGCGGGCAGCGGGCCTTACGGGTTATCGCTTGGAATGGAAGGTTCCCGGCAAGCCCGACATCGCCTTCCCCGGGCGCAAGATCGCCATCTTCGTCAACGGTTGCTTTTGGCATCGCTGCCCTAAGTGCAATCCGAGCCAGCCCAAGCGCAATGTTGAGTTTTGGGAGGCAAAGTTCCGTCGCAACGTCGAGCGTGACCACGCTGCCGTGGCAGCACTCACTCAAATGGGCTGGACGCCCATAACTATCTGGGAATGCGAGCTCAAAAAAGATCGCATCGACGCCACGATGGAAAAGGTCATCGAGCAGGTACGGGCTGCAGAGCCGCAGCGCTAACAGCGAGCATTCACACGCCCCACACAGGCGAGCCACATCCACGTCACAAACCTTAGAAAGCCCTTAAGCTCAAAACCTTTCAAGAGTGTTACTCAATAGCCTTGACCTGCGGTTTCATGGTTACACCAAACCAGGTTAAGCCTTTCTTTAGCGCTTCTTTGCGACGGCCGCGGCATAATACTGCCAACGCACGGGACCTAGCAGCAAACCCCGCGCGCAATCTTTTGGTGGACATCGAGGAGGCCGCATAAGCATGCATTCTTCCAATGACGCAGCACAGCAGCCATCCCTAAAATATGCAGACCTTTTCTCCTTCCCCCCGACACAGAGAAACGGCCTCCCCGACTCCCCCACCACAAAAGCCAAACGCTCAACCGACCAGAGCCACAACTTGCGAGCATCCTTCGATAAGCTCCAAGCATCCCTAGACAAGGCGTTCCCCGAACAGGCAAGAGCAATCTAAGCCCATCGCGCTTTATACTGATGCCATGCGAAACATGGATCACATAGAATTGCACCGCGGAGGACGCGAGGAAGCGTTTCCCGAGACCGCCGAAGACTGGCCCTATATTGCCGAACGCGCAGAATTCGCTCGCTATCCGGGCAATTCCGTCCCCTGGCACTGGCATTCCGAAGTTGAGCTTTTCTACATGGAGCAGGGAGCGATTGACTATCGAACGCACGCGGCTCATGAGCACGTACGCTTTGAGGAAGGGTCCGCCGGCTTTATCAACGGCGGCGTTTTGCACAGCACGCTGCAATCACCCAATTCGGCGCCAGCCATTCAAATGCTGCATATCTTTCAGCCGTCGATGCTCGGCGATCCCGCGGGACGTCTCCAAAAGCGCTACATCAACCCATTGCTTCAATGTCGAGGCGTCGATGTGCTCAAATGGTCGCCCACCAATCCCGACGATATGCCCTTTATCGATTTGCTGAAGAGCTCCTTTAGCCACGACCTTCAACGGCCGCAGAACGAGATGGCGCTTCGAAATAGTTTGTCAGAGCTCTGGATTCAGATTAACGCCAAGACCGAACCGCTCTTTTCTTCCGACGGCGCCTCTTGGATGACCAGCCGCGACGTACAGTTCAAGGCAATCCTGGACTTTATCCGCGCAAACTATGCAGCCGCTATAGATGTGCCCCAGATGGCATCTGCAGCCGGCGTAAGCGAAAGAGAGTGTTACCGCATTATCGAAACTTGTGCAGGAACGACCCCGGCGGCATATCTACGCGCATACCGCATAAACCGTGCTTGCGAACTTTTGGCACACACCACGAGAACGGTACAGACAGTCGCGCGCCAATGCGGATTTATAACAGCAAGCCATCTTGGCCAGGTATTTAAAGAACAAATGGGGTGCACTCCTTCGAGCTATCGAGCAGCGAGGCAGAATCTCGATAGCACCAGGCAGAAATCCCGCTAGCCCTTCTTCTGTCACTGCATCAAACTTGCAGGCAAACAACAGAGAGGAGCAATCATATGAAGCACTTTGACCATATCGTATTTGACGTTGATGGGACATTGGCAGATACAGAAGAAAGCGTTCTGTCATCGCTTGTCCAGATTGTCCAAGAAGAGACCAGCAAAACGCTTCCCCGACACGAGCTTGACTTTGCCCTCGGCATACCCGGCAAGGATGCCCTTGAGAAACTTGGGATCTACTCGCAGGCAACGTTGGATCGCTGGTGCCAAGTTGCCGCCAGCTTTAAAAGCACCATCAGCGTGTTTCCAGGTTTGCTTGAAGTCATCGCAACACTCGCCGATAGCGGCTGCAAACTTGGCATCGTCTCCTCACGTGCGCGCGACGAATACGCAAAAGAAATTGCACCCCTTGGTTTCGATAAGTATTTTGAGCACATCATCCTTATCGAAGACACAACCGAACATAAACCCGCACCCGCACCCATGCTCGAATATCTCCGACGTGCGGGCGCGAATCCTGGCAACGTCGTCTACGTTGGCGACACCGTCTACGACGAACAATGCGCAACTTCAGCAGGGGTCAGTTTTGCCCGAGCAGCATGGGGATCACACCAAGATATCCCAAACGCCACCTACAACCTCAAAACCCCCAACGACCTACTAACCCTAACAACCAAATAACCCACGCGTCCCACCCTTTCAGTCCCAACGCCACAAGGGCGACGACCTCGAGTAGGTCAACCTGGGAGGGATGAGGGCTTAGTTCCCCAATCTTTCCGCAGGGGGCAAAAAGCCTCGCCGCACGAAGTGCGCAGCGAGGCTTTTTGCATGCCCGAGGACGATTGGGGAACTAAGCCCTCATCCCTCCCCGGGATATGTAGCGAGTCGGAGTACCCTTGCTGTTACTCTGCCTTGCCCACAGAGTTGAGGTTGGTCATGCGGATCTTAACCAGCTCGGTGATCTCACGCATGCCCTCCTTGGCCGGCTTCTTAGGATCGAAGCAAGCGGGGTTCTCGGCCATGTAGGCCATGAAGCCCTTGGTGTAGGCCTGACGCAGCTCGGTGGCGTAGTTGACCTTGCAGATGCCGTTCTTCACGGCCTCGGCAACCTGCTCATCGGGCACACCGGAGGTACCGTGCAGAACCAGCGGCACGTCGACGGCGTCGCGAATGGCCTTGACCACGGACTGCTCGATGTGAGGATCGCTCGTGTACACGCCGTGGCTGGTGCCAACGCCAATGGCCAGCGAGGTGCAGCCGGTGCGCTCAACAAACTCCTTGGCCTCGGCAGGATCGGTGTAGGGGCTCTCGCCCTCAACCGCGGGACCGTCGTCCTCCTTACCGCCGACCTTGCCGAGCTCGGCCTCGACGGGCACGCCCATGGCGCGGCCAGCGTCGGCGACGGACTTGGTCAGGGCAATGTTGTCCTCGAAGGACTCGTGCGAACCGTCGATCATGACGGAGGTGTAGCCCGTGCGGAAAGCCTGCATGCAGCGGTCATAGCCATCGCCGTGATCGAGGTGCAGGGCAACGGGCACGGAAGCGCGCTCGGCGGCAGCCTTGACCATGCCGTAGAAGTAGTCCAGACCAGCGGTCTTGATGGTGCCCGGGGTGGTCTGCATGATGACGGGGGACTTGGTCTCCTCGGCAGCAGCCAGAACGGCCATAACAAACTCGAGGTTCTCGACGTTGAACGCGCCGACGGCGTAGTGGCCGGCCTGGGCGTCCTTGAGCATCTTTTCGGTGGTAACAAGTGCCATGAGCGTTTGCTCCTCTCCCTCGCCCGCATCTGGACATCGGGCGTACGTGTCCGCAAGGCGTTTTACCTTGCGTTTTACTGCGCTCATTGTATGAAATTCAGCGGGTATGCATGTGCGAGATATTGAGCCCATGCAGGTCAATACAGTCGCTTTTGAAAAGAAAACGGAAGGAATTGGAGCTGAGTGGGCGTGTTCGATATTGAATTTTGGGCGTTAAACGTCTTTCTTTTATAGAAAAAGTAAGTAATCGAAAGGCGTTTTCTTACTTAAAAAGAAAATGAACGAAAATAGACTCAACACAATTCCTGCAAATATCAGACGATGATGGAGCGGATATGGCCTATGCAACAACCCGAGCTTTCGCCGATGAGCGGCGTGCCGCCATCATGGAGATGCTCGAACATAACGCCTCGGTGCAAGTGGCAGAAATCGCCCAGACCTTTGGCGTGTCCTCCGTCACCGCCCGTGCCGACCTGGACGCCCTCGCCGAATCCGGCAAGCTGCGCCGCACGCATGGTGGCGCTGTGTCGCTCCAGAAGCGACTGACCGTATCCACCCAGGATCGCCGCATCAACGTCAATGTCGCCGCCAAGCAGGCCATCGCGCAAAGCGCCATTGAACTCGTCGGCAACGGTGACACCCTGCTCGTAGACTCGGGCACCACAGCGCTCGAGTTTGTCCGCCTGCTCGACCAGCGCGATGGCATCACCGTCATCACGGCCGACATTACCATTGCCGATTACATCGACGAGAGCATGCCCTCGGTCGATGTCGTCATGCTGGGCGGGGCACTGCGCAAAGGCCATCGCTATCTGTACGGCCCACTTACCATGCAGGCGCTCCAAATGGTCCATGCCGATCTGGCCGTCATGTGCCCTGGCGCTTTCGTTCCCGGCTGCGGCTTTACGACCGACTTTCCGCAGATGGCCGAGACCAAAGCGGCTATGGTCGGTGCCGCTCGTCAAAGTGTCGCCCTCATGGACGCCAGCAAGGTCAACGGACGTGGCATGTACCGCTTTGCCGAGCTGACCGACGTCAACGCCATCGTGATGGACCGTGACCCCGATCACACCGTCGCCACCTCAATCGTCGAGATCGTCGACAACGCCCGCCCAAATCTCCTCATCGCCGGCGCTTAAACAAAAACCACCACAAAGGTGCCTGTCCCCTTTGTGGTGGTTTGTGCGTTAAAAGTGAACGTATCGCTACTTGGAAAGCTCGTCGGCGAGGGCCTCGATCTGGGCGCGCGAGGCGTCGTTGAGCGAACCCAGGACGGTCACCTTGTTCTGCGCCAGGGTGATGTCCTTCATACCCTCGAGCTCCTTGGTCATAACCTTGGCAGCTGCAGGCGCCCAGGAACCGGCCTCGACAAGCGCCACGGTACGGTTCTGATAGGCATGCTCGGCAAGCGTATGGATAAAGGTGCTCATGAACGGGAAGATCTCGCCCTGATAGGTGATGGAAGCGAGCACCAGACGGTCATAGCGGAACGCATCCTCAACGGCCTCGGCCATGTCGTCGCGAGCCAGGTCAAAGACGGAAACCTTCTGGCCGCGGGCCTCGAGCGCAGATGCAAGCTCCTCAACGGCAGCCTTCAGATGGCCATACACACTCGCGTAAGCAATGGTGATTCCCTCGTCCTCGGGCTGATAGCTCGACCAGGTGTTGTAGGTGTCGAGGTAGTAGCCCAGGTTCTCGGTTAGCACGGGGCCATGGAGCGGACAGATAACCTGGATGTCCAGATCGGCGGCCTTCTTGAGCACGGCCTGCACGAACTTGCCGAACTTTCCCACGATGCCAAAGTAGTAACGGCGTGCCTCGCAGGCCCACCCTTCCGGATCTTCGATGTCATTGGCACCAAACTTGCCAAAGCCATCGGCACTAAAGAGCACCTTGTCGGTGGCCTCGTAAGAGAACAGCACCTCGGGCCAGTGCACGTTGGGGGCACCGACAAACGTTAGGCTGTGACCGCCCAGGTCGAGCACGTCGCCCTCTTTGACGACCATCTTGCGCTCGGGATAATCGGTGCCAAAGTAGTTGATCATCATGCGGAAGGCGCCCATGCTGGCCACAATCTGCGCCTGGGGATAGCGCTCCATAAAGGCGGCGATGCCAGCGGAGTGATCGGGCTCCATGTGATGGACGACCAGGTAATCGGGCGTGCGACCGTCGAGCACGGCTTCGATGTTACCGAGCCACTCGTCGACAAAACCGCCGTCGACTGAATCGGCGACAGCGATCTTTTCGCCCAAGATAACGTAGCTGTTGTATGCCATACCGTTCTCGGACACATCGTACTGGCCCTCGAACAGGTCAATGTCGTGATCGTCGACGCCAACGTAGCGGATATCCTTGGTGATCTCCATCAGGCAAAGCCTCCTAGATAGACAAAAGAACCCGTCTATCATAGCACTCGGCTGCATCCCAACAGCTATCTGCCGGCATCCTTACCGATTGTTATTGAAATGCGATAAATCGCCGTTTACCAGCACAAACTATGAGCGCGGTATCACCGTGCTATGTCGAATGATGAGCTAGCCGGGAATACGAATGGCAACGGTTTTGCCCACCGTACCCGCCTCGGGAACCGCATGCTCAAACACCTCGCGCCCACGCTGATGCAAGTCGAATCGAACGGTCGTGAGCTCGTTGTGTGCTACAAAATCATCGAGCGAATCATCGACGCCCACCACGCTCACGTCCTCGGGCACGCGCAAGCCGCTATCGCGCAGCGCGGCGATGGCACCGTTTGCCATTTGGTCGTTTGCCGCGTAAATCGCCGTCATGGTGCGGTCGTGCTCGGCCAGATATCTGCCGGCCTCGTAACCGCTGTTGGCAGACCAATCGCCCTCGAGCGGCGCCTGCGGCTTAATGTGCTTACGCTCGAGTGCATCCTGCCAACCGGCGCGACGAAACTGCTCGTCGACCGAGAACGACGGGCCGCCAATATAGCGAATCTGATCGTGTCCCAGCTCAAACAGGTGATCCATAAGCAATAGCGAGCAGCCGTAATGATCAGAGTCAACTGTGGTCACGCGCGGATGCGCGTACATGGTAACGACGACCGTGCCAATGCCCGGCAGTGGATCAAACGTCTCAAAATCGGGCGCCATGCGACTCATGCCGATGATGATACCGTCCACGGGCAGCGCGGCCATACGACGCGTGGCCTCGGCAAGCGAGAATTCCTCGGTCTTGGACATCTCGACCAGCGTGATGGCGCAATTATGCTCGCGAGCAGCGCTGGCGATGCCGTCGATCATTGAGAGGTTGCCAAACTTGGTGACATCGTTGACACACAGACCGACCGAATGGTAACGGCCGTCGCGCAGCGAGCGACCGGCATAACTCGGACGGAAGCCGAGTTCTTGCATAGTGGCCTGCACGCGCTGACGTGTCTGCTCGTTAACGTTGGGCAAGCCGTTGGCGACGCGCGAAACCGTCTGCTGCGAAACGCCAGCAGCGCGGGCGACGTCGGCCATGGAGACCGGACGCAAACTGGTATCGTTGGACGGGCGCCTTGTCACAGGATCACCTTCACCCTTGCGAGATCTGAATAGCGTGCATGCCGGCCCGGGCAGAAATACACCCCGCGCCGAGGCCCGCTATCGTCGGACGCATGTTAACGTACTCTACTTTTTCTATCTGCATCTCTTCTGCTTTATAAGTCCATACGGCAGTACCGCCCCATCGGCGACCGCCAGGTGCTCTACGTGCACGCGCCCGGCCATTCCAAGATCAGCGGCAACCACACCGTCCACGAGGGTGGCCATGTTATCGCCGACTCGCTCGATGTCGATGTTTTGGCAACGACATCGAGCGAGTCGCATTTGAGACAAGGTGGCGCCAAATGTCGGCCAAAGCAGCGCCGGTGTTTTGGCAACGACAGACACTATGACCCAATCCGAGGGCACTAAAAAGATAGGAGCCCCCACTCG
>CAJMRI010000031.1:0-24518 GCA_905215905.1 uncultured bacterium
CTGCTCTACAGTCCTGGCTCGCACGGAGGCCACATTAAGTGGCCTCCGGCTCGTGCGGAACTCGCGATCGACCAAATACCAAAGCCCTCGGAACTTAGGATACATGGTAGGGGCACGCTTGCTGCAAAATTCATCAGCTGGGAACCTATTCTGCGTCCCATGTCGACTCATCTTCGCCACCGGTTAATAAAAAAGAGGTACCGGTTGTTCCGGTACCTCTTTTTGGCGTGTTTCTATTTGGCTGTGGCTTTTCTCGTAAGCCTACAGGCCACAGGCTGCTTTGAGTTCTTCGACTCGGTCGGTCTTCTCCCAGGTAAAGTCGGCGTCTTCGCGGCCGAAGTGGCCGTAGGCTGCCGTCTTCTCGTAGATCGGTCGACGCAGGTCCAGGTCGCGAATGATCGCGCCCGGGCGCAGGTCGAAGGTCTTCTCGACGGCCTCGACGATCTTGTCCTCGGCAACATGCGCGGTACCGAAGGTGTCGACCATGATTGAGAGGGGCTTGGAAACGCCGATGGCGTAGGCGAGCTCGACTTCACAGCGGTCGGCCAGACCGGCGGCGACCACGTTCTTAGCGACCCAGCGCGCGGCATACGCGGCGGAACGGTCGACCTTGGTGCAGTCCTTGCCGCTAAAGGCGCCACCGCCGTGACGGCCGTAGCCGCCGTAGGTGTCGACGATGATCTTGCGGCCGGTGAGGCCCGTGTCGCCCATGGGGCCGCCCACGACAAAGCGACCGGTGGGGTTCACGTAGATCTCCGCGTTGTCCCACGGCATGTTCTCGGCGGCCATGACCGGGGTGATGACGTGCTCGATGAGGTCGGCCTTGATCTTGCCCATGTCCTCGATCTCGGCGGCGTGCTGCGTGGAGATGACGATGGTCGTGACCTCGACGGGCTTGCCTTCCTCGTAGCGCACGGTGACCTGGGTCTTGCCGTCGGGACGCAGATAGGCGAGGGTACCGTCGTGACGCACGGCGGCCAGGCGCTCGGCCAGGCGGCTTGCCAGGTAGTGTGGCATGGGCATGAGGGTCTTGGTCTCGTTGGAGGCATAACCGAACATCATGCCCTGGTCGCCGGCACCGATCAGGTCGATCGGGTCGGTGGTAGCGCCGGTCTGGGTCTCGAAGGACTCGTCAACGCCCTGGGCGATATCGGGCGACTGCTCGTGGATGAGGCTCATAACGCCGCAGGTGTCGCAGTCAAAACCGAACTTGGCACGGTTGTAGCCAATGCGGCGGATAACGCCGCGGGCGATTTCCTGTACGTCGACGTAGGCCTGGGTGCGAATTTCGCCGGCAACGATGATGGTGCCGGTGGTCACGAGGGTCTCGCAGGCGCAGCGGACGTTCTCCACGTTGGCAGGCACGCCGTTGGGGGCGATGTAGCCCTGCTCCTGGAGCTCTATTTCTTTGGCGAGGATTGCGTCGAGGACGGCGTCACTGATCTGGTCAGCGATCTTATCGGGATGACCTTCGGTCACCGACTCCGACGTAAAAACAAAGGACCCGTGTTGGGGTGGGATGGAACGAAGTTCTTCTGGCATGATAGCCCCTTTCAAAATACGTGTCCCGGCGACCGTTACCATTCCGCCGAGCTCTATATGCAAGGGCACATCATATCGCGTTAATCGAATATTCACACCCTTTCCGCACCTACTCATTGGGGACAGACTTAAATGACCAGCCGGGTGCTCATTGGGTGGTCATTTAAGTCTGTCCCCAATGAGTGGGTCGGTGCCCTTTGTGCGGAGGTTGCTTTGTTGCTTTATACTGATGCGGTTAGACATCCATCCTGCAATCGAGGAGATATCCATGGCATCAGACGTTCGCGTCCGCTTTGCACCCTCACCCACGGGTAAGCTGCACATCGGCGGCGCCCGCACCGCTATCTATAACTGGGCTTTTGCCCGTGCAAACGGCGGCACGTTCATCCTGCGCATCGACGACACCGACCCCACCCGTTCCACCGACGAGAACACGCAGATCATTCTGCGCGCCATGCGTTGGCTGGGCCTGGACTGGGACGAGGGCCCCGAGGTGGGCGGCGACTATGGCCCTTACGCACAGACCGAGCGCCTGGACCTGTACAAGCAGGCCGCCCAGAAGCTCTGGGACGAGGGCAAGGCCTATCCCTGCTTCTGTACCAAGGAGCAGCTCGATGCCGATCGCAAGGCCGCCCAGGAGCGTAAGGACCCCTTCCAGGGCTATCAGCGCCGCTGCCGCGATCTTGATCCCGAGGAGGCACGCCGCCGCATCGAGGCCGGCGAGCCCTACGTCCTGCGCATCAAGGTGCCCGAGGACCGCGGCGACGTCGTTATCCACGACGCCGTCCACGGCGAGGTGACCTTCGACGCCAAGGAGCTCGACGACTTTGTCATCTTCCGCTCCGATGGCACGCCCACGTACAACTTTGCGACCGTTGTCGACGACGCCATGATGAAGATCACCCATGTCATCCGCGGCGACGACCACCTGTCCAACACCCCGCGCCAGGTCATGGTCTACGAGGCTCTCGGCGCGCCCGTGCCCACGTTCGCCCACATCTCCATGATCCTGGGCGCCGACGGCAAGAAGCTCTCCAAGCGCCATGGCGCCACCTCGGTGGAGGAGTACCGCGACGCCGGTTACCTGTCCGACGCCTTCGTCAACTATCTGGCGCTGCTCGGCTGGTCGCTCGACGGCGAGACCACGATCATCCCGCGCGATGTCCTGGCCAGCAAGTTCTCGCTCGACCGCATTTCCAAGAACCCGGCGACCTTCGACCCCAAGAAGCTCGACTGGGTCAATGCCGAGTACATCAACGGCATGTCCGACGCCCAGTTTGCCGATGAGATCATGGTCCCTGAGCTGCATGAGGCGGGTCTCATTGAGGGTAACGTCGAGTACGGCGAGGACTGGATCGACGCGCTTGCCGCCTTCGTTAAGCCGCGCACCAAGATGCCGGCCGACGCCGTGACTGTCGCCGCTCCCATCTTTGCTACCGCCGAGACGCTCGAGTATGACGAGAAGTCTGTCAACAAGGGCCTGGCCAAGGAGGGCATGGGTTCCATTCTGGACGCCGCCAAGGCCGCGCTCGAGGGCGTGGACGAGTGGACAGCCGCGAACATCGACGCTGCGCTTGAGCCGCTGCCCGAGCAGATGGACCTTAAGAAGCGCGTGGTGTTCCAGGCCGTGCGTGTGGCCGTTTGCGGCAACATGGTGAGCCCTCCGCTGGGCGAGACCATGGCACTCGTCGGCCGCGACGACTGCCTGGCGCGCATCGACCGCGCCCGCACGATGGCGCTGTAGTAGACGCGCAAACGCATGTATCCGAGCCCCGTTCCCTCGAGCGGGGCTCTTGTTTCTGTACCGATGAGTGGGTTGCTGGGACAAAATAATCAGTAGTGTTTGTCCCATGTTCGAGTGACGCAACGAGCTCGACACTCGTATCGGCCATGGGACAAACTCTACTGATTATTTTGTCCCACCCCTTTCAGGTCCGTTCGTTAGAGGTGGTGTATGGCTCAACAACTGTCGCTGTTTGGTTCGCCGGAACCGGAGGAAGCTCCGGTGAAGCCCAAGCCTGCCGCTGCCTCGGCTCAGTCTAAGCCTGCGCCCGAGCCCCCTGCCGCCTACGCGAGCGTGGTCCTCGACATCCCCACCCGTGCGCTGTCGGATCCGTTTGCTTACGGCATCCCTGAGTCCCTTGCCAACGAGGCGCAGATCGGATCCACGGTCCTGGTCCACTTTGGTAACCGTGCGGCCGCGGGCTATATCGTCGACATTGCGCCTGAGCTGAGCGACCTACAGGGCTACAATGCTCTCGACCCCGCGCGCATTAAAGCCATCGAAGCCATCCTCAGCAAACCCCTCTTTACCGCCGAGGCTGCCCGCATCGCACGTTGGATGAGCCGCGAGTATGTCGCGACGCTTTCCGAGTGCCTGCGCCTGTTCCTGCCCCCGGGCGGCAGTCCGCGCGTCGTTAAGGGCGATGACGGCGCATGGTCGGTTGAGCGCCCCGCCGTCAAGCCTATCCAAAACCGTTGGGTGATGCTTACGCCCGAAGGCTTTGACTATACGCCGCCCAAGACCGCGGTCCGCCAGCGCCAACTCATCGAGGCGCTCCGGTGCGGCCCGGTCACGACGCGCGACCTCAACCTTCTCTATAACAGCATGTCGGCGACCATCAAGGCGCTCAAAAAGCGCGGCGTCGTGGTGGTGGAGGAACGCCGTGCGTGGCGTGGCTGCAGCGAGCAGACCACGCTGTCCTCGGCAAGCGGCAAGGCGCCGGTCTCCCTTACCAACGGCCAGCAACAGGCGCTCGCGCAGATTGAGCGCGCCCGTCTGGACGCTCATGGCGACGTGGTGTTGGTCGACGGCGTCACCGGCTCCGGCAAAACCGAGGTTTACCTCTCCGCCATTGAGCGCGTGCTTGCAGCCGGTCGCTCGGCCTGCGTGCTGGTGCCCGAGATTTCGCTGACGGCCCAGACCGTCGGCCGCTTCCGTTCGCGCTTTGGCGAGACGGTCGCCGTGTTCCATTCGCGGCTTTCGGCCGGCGAGCGCCTGGACCAGTGGGATATGGTTGCCAGCGGTGCGGCCCGCGTGGTCGTCGGCGCACGTTCGGCGCTCTTTTGCCCGCTTGACGACCTGGGCCTCATCATCATTGACGAGGAGCACGAGACCAGCTACAAGCAGGGGTCCAGTCCGCGCTACCATGCGCGCGAGGTGGCAGCCGAGATGGCGCGCCGCTATCGCTGCCCGCTCGTGCTGGGGTCGGCCACGCCTTCTGCCGAGGCCCTCGACCGCTGCCGCCGCGGCATGTATAACGGTGCCACCTGGACGCGTGTCGAGATGCCCGAGCGCCCCGGACACGCCGTGCTGCCTACGGTCCGCATTGCTGACCTGCGTCGCGAGTTCTCGCACGGCAGCCGCTCCATGTTCTCAAAACCCTTGATGGAGGGATTGGAGCGTGTGGTCGGGCGCCGCGAGAAGGCCGTGTTGCTGCATAACCGCCGTGGCTTTGCGCCATTCCTGATGTGTCGCGAGTGCGGCTGCGTTCCCACCTGCAACCACTGCTCCACCGCGCTTACGTATCACGAGCGCACACACACGCTGCAATGTCACACATGCGGATCCTCCTGGCGCGTGCAGCCGTATCCCGCGCCCACGAGTCGCTGCCCCAAATGTGGCAGTCGCTACCTGGCAAAAATGGGGCTGGGCACGCAGCAGATCGAGGACGCTCTGCACCAGTTGCTTCCCGAGGACGTTGCCATCATTCGCATGGATGCCGATTCCACGCGTGGCAAGGATGCGCACAAAAAGCTGCTCGAGCAGTTCGATGCGGCGGATTGCGCCGTGTTGCTGGGTACCCAGATGATCGCTAAAGGTCTCGATTTTCCCGAGGTCACGCTCGTGGGCGTGGTCAATGCCGACTTCGCCCTCAAGCTGCCGGACTTCCGCGCAGGGGAGCGCGCCTACGATCTGCTGGAGCAGGTGGCGGGCCGCGCCGGCCGCGGCGATCGTCCCGGCGAGGTCATCATCCAGACCTATCTGCCCGAGGATCCGATCATTCGCGCCGTCGCCGAGCACGACCGTTCTATCTTTACCGACTACGACCTTGACCAGCGGCGCGACGCGCTGTATCCGCCCTTTGTGCGCCTGGTCAACATTTTGGTGTGGTCGACGAACGCGGATGACGCGCAGGACTACATTGGGCGCATTGCAAAGCTTCTTAAGCGCCGCTGGCATGCCGCGGCGCCCGACTTTTTGAGGGCGGGGGGTGCCATGCCGCAGGTGCTGGGCCCGGCTTCGTGTGTAATCGAGAGAGCCAAGGACCGTTACCGCTTCCATCTGCTTGTGAAGTCGCCCGTGGGGTACCATGTCTCTGATGATATCGACGCCTGCCTCAAAGAGGTGGGCTCTGTGCGCGGCGTGAGCGTGAGCGTTGACGTCGATGCCTATGATTTGATGTAACAACCCGAAAGGATGGCCATGGAAGCCAACAGAATCGTACTGTCGCCCGACCCTCGCCTGCGTCAGGAGTGCGCCGTGATCGAGGAGATCACCCCAGCGATCGAGGCGCTTGCCGAGAAGATGAAGAAGATGATGTTCGACAACGGCGGTTGCGGCCTGGCTGCTCCGCAGATCGGCGAGCTTATTCAGCTCGTCACCATCGACTGCGACTACAGCGACAAGAACGACTACGACCCGTACGTGCTCATCAACCCTGTCATTGTTGAGCAGAGTGACCATTTGGTGCCGTTTAGCGAGGGCTGCCTGTCTATCCCCGGGATTAGCTGCGAGATTGAGCGTCCCGACCATGTCGTCGTCGAGGCGTATGATCTGGACGCCAACCTGATTCGTTATGAGGCCTCGGGCGATCTGTTCTGCGTGTGCCTGCAGCACGAGATCGACCACCTGCACGGCAACACCATGTTCGAGCGCCTTAAGCCCATGCAGAGGCTCAAGGCCGTCAAGGAGTACCAGGACGCCCTGGCCCGCGGCGCTCGACCGGGCGAGACGGAGTAGGCCCCACCGTCCCCGGTGCTGAGCGCCCACATATCATCCCGTGCTCAAACATTCTCGCTTTGCTGCGAAACTGCGCGCGGGACGATATGTGGGCGCTCAGCACCGGGGACTGCGTTGTTCTGGCTCGGTTCGCCCGGGTGCCGTCGGGCCAGGGATGGGCGTCTTCGCTGATGGGTGCTTTGCTGAAAGAGCTGCTTTTATTGCGGCTCTTTCTTTGGTTTTGGGTATATTTGTTCTTGTTGAAATGTTATTGCGGATGGGCTGGTGATTTGGCTTTCCGCTGCTCTTTGTAGCCGTCTCGGCTTTGGTTGAGGGGAGATGTCCTTTATGCGTATTGTGTTTATGGGTACGCCTGATTTTGCTGTGCCTTCGCTGACTTCGCTTGTGGAGGCTGGGAATGAGATTGCGCTTGTTGTTACTCGTCCCGATGCTGTTCGTGGGCGTGGTAAGAAGCTTGAGCCGTCTCCTGTTAAGGCTAAGGCGCTTGAGCTGGGGTTGCCGGTTGTTGAGGCAAATCGTATGACGCCTGAGGTTGTTGAGGCACTTCAGGCTGCCCGGGCTGACATTTTCTGTGTAGCTGCTTATGGCTGCATTTTGCCCGATGAGGTGCTGCATATGGCGCCGCTTGGTATTGTGAATGTTCATGCTTCGCTGCTGCCTCGTTGGCGTGGGGCTGCTCCTATTCAGCGTGCCATTCTTGCTGGTGACGAGGTCGCCGGCGTTTCTATTATGCGCATTGGGCATGGCGTGGATACCGGCGCCTATTGTGCGCAGGCCTCGACCTCGGTTGCCGGTAAGCATGCCGAGGCGCTGACTATGGAGCTCGCTGAGCTCGGCGGCAAACTGCTTGCCGATATGCTTCCTTCTCTTGCCGATGGCATCGCCGTGTGGATCGAACAGGACGAGGCGCTCGTTACCCATGCTGCCAAGATTTCTAAGCAGGAGATGCGCTTGGATCCGCAAATGTCGGCGCTTGATTGCGTGCGTCATGTGCTGGCCTCATCCGATACCGCGCCTGCTCGTTGCGTGATTGCCGGCAAGACCGTGCGCGTGCTCGATGCTTCGCCGGCTGATGTGTCGCTTGGCGAGGGTCAGGTTCTCGTTCAGGCTAAGCGTGTTTACCTTGGCCTTTCCGATGGCTCGGTTGAGTTGCTCGAGGTTAAGCCTGATGGCAAGCGTGCTATGGTCGCTTCTGCTTGGGCTGCTGGCCTGCAGGGTGCCGATCTTTCGTGGGGTGTTTTGTCATGAGCAAGCTGTCTCCCGCGCGCAAGCTTGCGCTCGATGTGCTGATGGAGGCCGATCGCCGTGGCATGTATGCGCGCGACGTGTTGTCTTCCCGTGCTTCCGCCAAGGCCATTGACCAGCGCGATTCTGCGTTTGCCGCTCGCTTGGCGCTCGGTGTTGCCGCCACGCAGGGTGTTTTGGACGAGCTGCTCGATCAGTTTCTCGATAAGCCCAAAAAGGTTGCGCCGCGCGTTCGCATGGCGCTTCGTATCTCGGCCTTCGAGATGCTCTACCTGCATACGCCGGGCCGTGTTGCCGTAAGTCAGGGTGTTGAACTGGTTCGTTGCGGTGCTAAGTCCGCCGCCGGCTTGGCCAATGCTGTACTGCATAAGGTTGCGGACAATGTTGAGGACTTTGCCACGGCATCCGACATGGATGAGTCCGAGCGACGCTTGGTTCGTCTGTCGCGCCTTATGGGTCTTCCTCGCTGGCTGTGCGCTCGCATTATGGCGTCGTTTGACACGCCCGAGGGTGCGCTTAACTTTGCCGGCAATCTGGCCCCCGCGCCGCTGGCCCTGCATGAGAACGCCTTTGCGACTAAGCTCGATCCGTATATTTCGCAGCTTGTGGCACCCGTGTTCCCGGGCTGCCATGCCCCGGTTGATGCCCAGGTTACCGTTGCTTCGGGTGTGTTTGAGCGTGCTGCCGCGGTGGCATCTGATCTCAACGCGCAACTTATCGCCACAGCTGCCACGCGCCCTGGTAGCTGCCTTGAGATTGGTGCTGGTCGTGGCACCAAGACCTATGTGATGATGTGCCAGGCCAAGCGTGCGGGCTATGAGCGTCAGCATACGGCGCTCGATCTGCATGATCGCAAGTGCGATCTGAATCTCGCTCGCCTGCATAAGGCCGGCATTCAGGGCGTTCGTACGGTTTCGGGTGATGCTTGCGAGCTTGATGAGGTGCTCACATCATTTGATGCCATGCTTGGCGAGCCGGTTAAGTTCGACACGGTCTTTATCGACGCGCCGTGCTCTGGCACCGGCACTATGCGCCGTCATCCCGAGATTCCGTGGCGTCTGACCGAAAAGGATGTGACGGTTGAGCTGCCCAAACTGCAGCTGACGATGCTCAAAGAGGCTGCCGCGCGCGTGGCTACTGGCGGCGAGCTCATCTATGCGACGTGCTCGGTCTTTGACGAAGAGAACACGCAGGTCGTGGATGCTTTCCTAAACTCTCCCGAGGGTACCGGTTTTAGCCTGGAGCCGCTCTTCGAGGCGCAGATCCTGCAACTGCCCGATTTCGAGCAGGCCAAGAAGCTGGTAGCCGTCCGTCAAAACGACCGTGGCCTCTTCCAAAGCGTGCCGGTAAACGCTGACTCCTACGACGGCCACTTCTGCGCCAGACTAGTCCGTAAGTAACTACTAAGTTGCGGTGAAATAGGGATTGAAAAGCCGCTTCTACCCGCCAAATAGTCCTTATTCCACCGCAACTCATAAGGAAACCTGGTTAGCTAAAGAAGCGGCCCCGCGATCGGTGTTGATCGCGGGGCCGCGTTGTTTCTAGTGGCTGTGCGGGCAGTTGGCGCAGCAGCCGCTGGTAGCGCTGGTGCTGGAGCCACCGCTGCGCTGGTCGGTGTTGTAGAAACCGCTTCCCTCAAATTTAATGCCGCTGGCCGAGAACGTCTTGGCCGCCGGGGCACCGCAGCTCGGGCATAGGACCTCGGGGGTCTCGGACATGGGATGCTCAACCTCGAACACGTTGCCGCAGCTCGAGCACTTGTAATCGTAGCGCGCCATAATACTTCCTTTTCAGCACAAAGCGGGCAGATCGCTCTGCCCGCAAAAATTCAAACAGCTGTAACTGTACCCTATATCGGGGGTTTTATCACGCTTCGCCCCAGAATCTATGGGTGTTGCGCAGGAGCTGCGCAGTTTTGCCCTCGGCGGCCGCAACATCGGTCTCGTCAGCCTGCCAGGTCCAGTTGCCCGTGGCCACGCCCGGTACGTTCATGCGCGTGTCGTCGCCAAGCCCCAGCACGTCCTGCAGCGGCATCATCACCAGGGGAGCGTCGCTTGTCAGCGCGTCGCTCATCAGCTTGGCTGCCACCTCAACACCGCTCGGCTCGTCGCCGCCCGCAAAGGAGCGCGTGCACCAACCCGCGAGCGTCGACGTGTCATGCGTCGATGTGTACAGGATCTTGCCGGGCGTAGGGTGCACGCCGCAACGAACGTCGTAATCGCTAAACTCCAGTACGTCCATACCGGGGAAGCCGCAAGTCGAAGCCATGGCGCGAACACCGGGCGTCAAATAGCCCAGGTCCTCGGCGATAAAGTTGAGCGGACCTAGCTCGTCGTAGGCGGTCTGAAACAGGTCCTTGCCCGGGCCCGCCAGCCAGCGACCGTCGGCGCAAGCCTTGCCCGCGGGGATACTAAAGTAGCTATGGAAGCCCAGGAAGTGGTCCAGGCGCACACGGTCGTAGAGCGAGAACGCGCGACGCAGGCGGTCCATCCACCAGCGGTAGCCGTTCTGCTTCATGTGGCCCCAGCGGAACGTCGGGTTGCCCCACACCTGGCCCTCGGGCGCAAAGTTGTCGGGCGGCGCGCCAGAAATCTCAATCGCCTTACCGGTATCGGACAGCCAGAAGTTCTCGGGCTCGCTCCATGCATCGGCCGAATCGTCCGAGACATACATCGGGATATCGCCGATGACCTCGATGCCCTTCTTGTGCGCGTAGTTCATGAGCTCGCACCAGGCTAGGTCAAAGCGGTACTGCATGTACGCCTGCAGCTCTGCCTCGTCGTGGAAACGCTTGTCGTCAATCAAGTGCTCGTTGTAGCGCGCAACATCTGCCGGCCAATCGTGGCGCGATTCGCCCTCAAAGTACTTTTTGACGGCCATATAGACGCAGTACTTCTCGAGCCAATCGGCATTGCGATGTTTAAACGCGGTGTACAGCGGATCGGCATCCTCGCCGCCGTGGGCCTTCCAGGTCTCAAAGTCGGCGGCTAGCTCCTTGTGGCTTTCGGGCAGCAGGTCGATATTGCCTGCAAAGGCCGAAGGACCGGCGTAAGGGGAGCGAAAGAAGTCCGTCGGGTTGACAGGCAGGACCTGCCAGTAGCGCATGCCCATAGCGGCCATATGGTCGATAAAACGACGCGTGGGCGCGCCGATCGTGCCGGGCTTACCGTCGTCGGTCGGCACCGATGTGATATGGCACACAACGCCCGCACCGTAATCGAGCGGCTCCTGCAGACGCTGCTCGGCGTGGTGATAGATGATCGACGATCCCAGCGGATACAGGTCGAGCGTGACGGTGCCATTGTGAATCTCGCACTCGTGACCGCTGATCACATCGCTCGCACATTCGTCGAGCGCCGGAATCGTCACGCGGTGTGAATTGCGCAGGCTGCGGTTGATGATAACCGTAGCGGCCTCGCCATCCCTGCCCGTGCGGTTGTATGCCAGCACCTCGTCGTTGAGCGCGAAGGCCTTGATCTCGCCGTCGATCATAAACGGCAGTGCGCGGCGTACGGCGGAGGCGTTTTTGACAATAGCCAGCGTGTCGAAGTCGTGCAGTTGGTCCTTGGTCGGCAGGGTGCGGCGGTTGCCCGGATCGGTTAGACCCTCCAGGCCGTATTCGTCGCCGTAGTAGATCGAAGGCACGCCGGGGAAGGTCATCTGCATGAGCGTGGCGAGCCAAAAACGGCTCTTGGCCAGGCCCATCGAGTTCTCGTCCAGGCGCCATTTGCTGCGCTCGCACTCGGGCAGCTGCGACTCGTCGGGGCCGCCGCCGAGCACCGAGATGATACGAGGGCGGTCGTGGCTCGACAGCAGGTTGAGCGCGCAGGACAATGCCTCGCTCGGGTAGTTCTCGCGCAGGGTCTCGATATCCTCAGCGGCCTCGTAGGCGTTCTTGTAGCCCATCAAAAAGTCGATGACCATGTCGCGGAAGGGGTAATCCATAGCAGAGTCCAACTCGGAGCCCTGTAGGTAGCGACGCAGATGGCCGTAGCTGATCTTGTTGGAGGCGTCTTCCCAGACTTCGCCGAGCAGCAGTGCGTCGGGCTTCTCGGCGATCACGGCCTTTTTGATCTCGGCCAGGAAATCGTCCGAAAGCTCGTCGGCCACATCCAAGCGCCAGCCATGGGCACCGGCGCGCAGCCATTTACGAATCACGCCGTCCTTGCCCAGAAGCTTCTCGCGTACCAGCTCGGAGCTCTCATTGATGGCGGGCATGTTGCCCACGCCCCACCAGCAGTCGTACGAGCCGTCCTCGTGGAAATAAAACGCATCGCGCCACGGCGAATCCTCGCTCTGCCACGCGCCCACACCGGGGTAGTTGCCGTAGCGGTTAAAGTAGATCGAGTCGTCGCCTGTGTGGTTGAAGACGCCATCCAGAATGATGGAGATGCCCAGCTTCTCGGCCGCCTGGCACAGCTCGGTAAAGTCCTGCTCGGTGCCCAGGATCGGGTCGATCTTGGTGTAGTCGGCCGTGTCGTAGCGGTGGTTGCTCGCGGCTTCAAAAATGGGGTTGAGGTAGATGGCTGTAAAGCCCAGCTCGGCGATGCGAGGCAGGTCTTCCTGGATGCCCTTGAGCGACCCGCCGTAGAAGTCCCAGGTTTTGATGGAGCCGTCTTCGGCGCGCTCGTACACGGGCGGCTTGTTCCAGTCCTCGACCATGCGGCGCTGGATTCCGTTGCGTGGTTTTTCGACCTCGGCCAGCGTGCGCTCGCGCCAGTTTTCATCTCGGGCGTAGCGATCGGGGAAGATCTGGTAGACCATGCCACGCTCGTACCACTCGGGACGCACTTCGCGGTGCTTATAGACGGTAATCTGGAAGGACGGCACCTCGGCGTAGTCGTAAGTTACGCCCTCGCCACCGGTGCGACCCTGCGGTGCGCCCAAGCGGACCTCGGGCTGGCCCTCGATATTGCAGATAAAGCTGTACCAGATAAGACAGGACTCGGTACACTCAAGCTCTACGGTATAAATGCCGTCGCCCTCGTGCGTCATGGGATACCGAGACTCACCGACCTCATCGACCCAGGTGCGCAGCGTAAGCGTTGCCTGGTTGGGATCGGCATCCTCCAAAATTACCGACAGCGAAACGGAAGTTCCTGTGGTCACAGCGCCAAACGGAGTGCGAAACTGCGGCAGACGGCTGTTGTGTATCAATCTCATAATACGGTCCAGTTCAATAGAATCACGGCCTGCGGGCCATGGCTTTACGCACAGGATGTAAGTATATCTGTTGTACATAGGCTGTATAAACAACATCCGTTTACCATCGGCGAACGGTTGTCCTAGAAAATCGTTTTACCAACTATTAACAGAGAAGGGGCGCCCGGTTGGAGCGCCCCTTGCTTAGGGTCTGATGAGGTTTTGGATCGTCTGGATTAGCGGCGCTTGCGGGTGGCCGTTGCCTTGCGGACGGAAGTCTTCTTGGTCGGAGCCTTTTTCTCGGTCGGAGCGGCAGGGGAGACCGGGGTCTCCTTGGCAGGCTCGGGCTTGGTCTCCTCTTTGACGGCGGCGGGCATAGCCTCTGCCTTAGGAGCGGCAGCCTTTGCCGTGGTCTTCTTGGCCGTCGTCGTGCGCTTGCGCGTGGTGGTTTTGGCGGTCGGCTTGGCCTCGACAGCTGCTTCGGCCTTGGGCTCGGCAGGCGTCTCCTCGACCTTGACGGCGGGCTTTGCGGCAGCCTTCGGAGCGACCTTGGTCGCAGTAGCCTTGGCGGCCGTCGACTTCGTTGCCGTGGTCTTCTTGGCAGCTGTTGCCTTCTTGGCAGTCGTGGTCGTCTTTTTGGCAGCGGTCTTTGCCGGAGCCTTGGCGGCCGGTTTGGCCTCAGCGACCTCGGCCTTTACCTCGGGAGCAGCCTCGGCCTCGGCGGCCTTCTTGGCAGCGGCGGTCGTGCGCTTGCGCGTGGTCGTTGTCTTGGCAGCCGTTGTTTTAGTCGCGGCAGCTTTGGTCGTCGTAGCCTTCTTAGCGGTCGTCTTGCGGGTCGTGGTCTTCTTAGCTGCGGGCTTTGCAGCGGTCTTGACCTCGTCCTCTGCCTCAAGTGCAACCTCAGCCTTCACCTTAGGCTCGGCCTTTGCGGGCTCAGCCTCAACAGGCTTCTCCTCGGCCTTGGGCTCCTCGGCGGCCACCGGTTCAGCAACAACCACAGGCTCGTCGACAACAGCCACAGGCCTCTCAATCTCCGGATGCATAAAGAAGTACAGATCCAGATACTTATCGGCCGAACGCGTCCAGCTAAAGTCCTGGCTCATGGCCTGTGTGACCAGCTGGTTCCAAGTGTCGCGGTTATCCCAGAACAGACGTGCCGCGCGGAACACCGCGTCGCCCATCTCGTCGCCGTTAAAGTTGCTAAACGAGAAGCCCGTGCCCTCGCCGGTAAACTCGTTATACGGGATCACCGTGTCCTTGAGGCCGCCGGTTTCGCGCACGATGGGCAGGGTGCCGTAGCGCATGGCGATGATCTGCGACAGACCGCAGGGCTCAAACTTCGAAGGCATAAGGAACATATCGGCGGCAGCGTACATGCGCTGCGACAGCGCCGGGTCAAACTCGATACGCGCGGCCATGGTGCCGGGGTACTTGTCCTGGAAATAGCGTAGGCCGTCCTCGTAGTCGCGGTCGCCGGTACCCAGCACGGCCACCTGCACGCCGCCGGCCAGAATGCGGTCGAGCGCGTACATGACCAGGTCCATGCCCTTCTGACGCGTCAGGCGCGTGACCATCACCATGAGCGGGCGGTCGTCACGAACCTCGAGCCCCAGCTCTTCCTGCAGCTTGGCCTTGCACACGGCCTTGCCGGAACGGTCTTCAACTGTGTAGTTGGCGGCAATGCGCTTGTCGGTCGCCGGGTCAAAGCCTGCCACATCAATGCCATTAAGGATGCCCTGCAGCGCGTACGAACGCTCACGCAGCACACCGTCCAGGCCCTCACCAAACTCGGGCGTCTGGATTTCGTTGGCATAGGTGGGGCTCACCGTGGTGATGGCGTCGGCATAGCGCAGCGCGCCCAGCATGTAGTTGACGCTGCAGGCGTCGCAACGCAGCTGCGAGGCGGCCGCCGGAATATGCGCCACACCCAGGATGTCCTCCATCACGGTGTCGCTAAACTGGCCCTGGAACGCCACGTTGTGGATCGAGAACACGGTCTTGACACGGTCGTACAGCGGCAGGCCCTGGTAGAACTCGCGCAAAAACACGGGCGCCAGTGCCGTCTGCCAGTCATTGCAGTGCAGGATGTCGCACTCAAAACCGGCCGGCAGGTGCTGCAGACTCTCGGTGATGGCCTTGGAGAAGAACGCAAAGCGCTCGCCGTCATCAAAGAAGCCGTACGGATAGTCGCGCGCAAAGTAGCGCTCGTTGTCGATGAACATATAGGTGACGCCGTCGTGCTCGAGCTTCTCGAGCCCGCAGTACTCATTGCGCCAGCCCAGGCTCACGTAAAAGTCGGAGAAGTGCTCCATCTGCGCCTTGTACTCGTCCTTGATGGTGGCGTACTTGGGCACCATCACGATAACTTCGGCGCCGGCGCGCACAAGCGCCGCAGGCAGCGAGCCCGCCACGTCGCCCAGGCCACCGGTCTTAACAAACGGTGCGCACTCGGCCGAGGCAAACACGATCTGCATCTTTTTGCTGGAATCTGCCATATTGTCTCCCATGTTGCAATTCGAGAATAGCCGCCTGGCGCTAACCGGGCGGCTATTCTACATGTTACGAGCGATGTTGCGGTGCCAACGTTAACGTACGATGGTGGTGTCGGAAGTTAACGGAGCCTTGCCCAGCACCAGGATGTTCTCGGGCGTGCCGCGAAGCTCGGTGTTGGTGGGAACCACGTTGTTTTTGTCCAGAATGGCGTTCTCAACGCGGGCGCCGCTCTTGATGATGCAGCTCTGGTTGATGATCGAGTTGGTCACCGAAGCGCCTTCCTCGACCACGACGCCGCGCGACAGGATCGAGTTGCGCACGGTGCCCTTGATGATGCAGCCGGCCGAGATAATCGAGTTGCACGCGTGGCTGCCGGTCGCATAGCGCGAAGGCGGCACGTCGTGAGCCTTGGTCAGGATCGGGCGCTCGGGATCGAAGAGCTGATCGGCCACGGTCTGGTCGAGCAGGTCCATGCTGCGGCGATACAGCGACTTTTCGCTAAACACGCCCACGACCTCGCCCTTGTACTCGTAGCTGCACACGTCGATGTTGCCAAAGTCGCCCTGGAGTGCCTCGAGCAGGTCCAGATAGTCGGCGGCCTGGTAGTGGTCGATAATCTCGAGCAGTGTCTCGCGGTTGACGATGCAGCAGTCCATAGAGGCGTTGTCGCCGTACACGACGCCGGCGCTCACGCCCGTCAGGCGGCCGTTCTCGTTAATCTCGAGCTTGGTCTCGTCCTCGACATTGCGCGTGGCCTTGCAGTACACCACGGTCATCTGGGCACCGGAGTTCTCGTGCGCCTCGATGATGGTGTTGAGGTCCATGTTAAAGATGATGTTGGTGCCCATCATCACAACATAGGGCTTTTCCGAGCGCTGGAACAGCGTCTTGTTGGAGATGATGTCGCGCAGCAGGAAGCGCATGCCGCCCTTGGTGGTGCCATACGCGTTGCCGGGCACCATGAACAGGCCGCCCTTCTTGCGGTCCAGACCCCAGTCCTTGCCCGAGCCCACGTGGTCGATCAGCGAGCGGTAGTTACCCGGCATGACGACACCGACGGTCTTGATGCCGGCATTCATCATGTTGGACAGCGGGAAGTCGATCAGGCGGTAGCGGCCCAAAAACGGAACGGACGCGATGGGGCGGTCCTTGAGCAGCACGCTGCCGTAGGTCGAAGAGTAGTTAGCGGTGATATAACCGATGGCCTTGCGATTGATCATCGGATCATTCCCCCTTCCCGATAACGACGTCATTTCCAACGACGGCCGTATCCTTGGTGGTATCGACAGAGCCGAGCTTCACGCCCTCTTCGACCGTGGAGTTCTCGCCCAAAATAGCGCGGCAGATGTGTGCGCCGCTCTTAACGTGCGCACCCGGCAGCAACACGGAGTCCTCGACCACGGCGCGCTCCTCGATGATGACATCGGTCGAAAGGATCGAGTGGCGAGCGGTGCCGTAGATCTTGCAGCCGTTGGAGACCAGGCAGTCGTCCAGGCGGCCGTCCGGGCCAATGTAGTGCGGCGGACGCGTGGTGATGTTGGACATGATGGGGAAGTTCTTGTCGAACAGATCGAACTCGGGGTTGTTACCCAGCAGGTCCATCGAGGTCTCATGGAAGCTGGCGATGGTGCCGACGTCCTTCCAGAAGCCGTGGAACTCGTAGCTGTACAGGCGCTTGTTCTCACCGAGCAGCTTGGGGATGATGTCCTTGCCAAAGTCGTGGCTCGAGCGCTGGTCCAGAGCGTCCTCCTCGAGCGCCTCGATCAGCACGTCGGCCGAGAAGATGTAGATGCCCATGGACGCGAGGTTCGAATCGGGCTTCTCGGGCTTCTCGGTGAACTTGGTGATGCGGCCGTCTTCGGGGTCGGTGGTCAGGATGCCAAAGCGGCTGGCCTCCTCCCACGGCACGGGCATAACGCTCACCGTGAGGTCGGCGTTGTTCTCAATGTGCGTCTTAAGCATCTTGCGGTAGTCCATGCGATACAGGTGATCGCCCGAAAGAATCAGGACGTACTTGGGGTCGTTGGCCTTGATGTAGTCGAGGTTCTGCGTAATGGCGTCGGCCGTTCCCGCATACCAGGCGCCGCCGGTCTGCGTCTCGTACGGCGGCAGGATCGACACGCCGCCGTCGCGGCTGTCCAGATCCCACGCCTCGCCGGAGCCCACGTAGGCATGCAGCAGGTAGGGACGGTACTGCGTCAGAACGCCCACCGTGTCGATGCCCGAGTTGGAGCAGTTGGACAGCGAAAAGTCGATAATGCGGAACTTGCCACCAAAGCTAACCGCCGGCTTGGCGATCTTTTGGGTGAGTGCCCCCAATCGGCTGCCCTGTCCTCCTGCGAGGAGCATCGCGATGCATTCTTTCTTACTCATCGATTTCTCCTTCTGTCATCGATGTTCCTAACCCATTAGCGACGGGCGCGGCGCACTGTCACGCCCGTCGAGTAATGCCGTGCGGCAAAGGGAGCTCGCGCGCTTTATGCGTGCCAGATCTCGTCGCGATACTCGCGAATGGTGCGGTCGGACGAGAACCAGCCACTCGAGGCGGTGTTGAGCAGGGCCTTGCGGTTCCAGGTCTCCTGGTCGCCGTAGCTGCCCGTGAGGTTCTCCCATGCATCCACGTAGCTACGGAAGTCAGCCATGACTAGGTCGGGGTCGTTGTTGTTCATGAGCTCGTTGTAGATGCTCTCGAAGTTGCCCGAAAGACCCGCAAACGTGTTGTCCTTGAGCTCGTCCATCACGCGGCCCAGACGCTCGCGGTCGCCGTTGAGGGTATCCCACGCAAAGTAGCTGTTGGATGCCCAGAGCTGCTCGACCTCGGGGGCGGTCAGGCCAAAGATGGCCTCGTTCTCGCGGCCGGCCAGATCGGCGATCTCGATGTTGGCGCCGTCGAGGGTGCCCAGCGTAATGGCGCCGTTCATCATGAGCTTCATGTTGGACGTGCCCGAGGCCTCCTTGCCGGCCGTGGAGATCTGCTCCGAGATCTCGGCGGCGGGGTAGATGAGCTGGGCGTTGCTCACGCGGAAGTTGGGGATAAAGCAGACCTTCATGACCTCGTTCACGCGAGCGTCGTTGTTGATGACGTCGGCAACGGAGTTAATGAGGCGGATGGTCTCCTTGGCAAAGGTGTAGCTCGAGGCAGCCTTGCCACTAAAGATGAAGGTCGTCGGCGTCACGTGGAATTTGGGATCGGCAATGCGACGGTTGTAGATGTCCATCACCTTCATGATGTTCATGAGCTGGCGCTTATAGGCGTGGAAGCGCTTTACCTGGACATCGAAGACGGTGTTGGGGTCGATGACCAGACCGGTCTCGGCCTTAACGTAGGCGGCCAGACGCTCCTTGTTGGCGCGCTTGGAGGCACCCACGGCCTTCAGGAACTCGGTGTCGTCCTTAAACTCCTTGAGTTTCTCAAGCTCAAAGGCGTCTTTGAGCCAGCCATCGCCAATGGCCTCGGTCACGAGCTTGGCGTAGGTGGGGTTAGCCTCGGCAAAGAAGCGACGGTGCGAGATGCCGTTGGTCTTGTTGTTGAACTTCTCGGGCGTCAGGGCATAGAAGTCCTTGAGCACGATGTTCTTGATGATGTCGGAATGGATCTTGGCCACGCCGTTGACGCTGTGGCTGCAGATCACAGACAGGTTGGCCATGCGAATCTCGCCGTCCCACAGGATGGCGGTCTGGCGCAGACGCTCCTGCCAGCCCTCCTTCGTGGTGTCGAACGACTCGTGCCAACGACGGCTGATCTCGTCGATGATCTGGTACACGCGGGGGAGGAGCTTGGAGAACGTGCCGATAGGCCACTTCTCCAAGGCCTCGGGCAGGATGGTGTGGTTGGTGTAGCTCACGACCTGCGTCACGATGTTCCAGGCGTCGTCCCACTCGAGCCTTTTCTCGTCGATGAGAATACGCATGAGCTCGGGGCCGCACATGGCGGGGTGCGTGTCGTTGGTGTGGATGGCCACAAACTGCGGCAGCAGCTCCCAGTTCTCGCCGTGCTCCTTCTCAAAGGTGTCGAGCAGGCTGTAGATGCCGGCCGAAACAAACAAGTACTCCTGCTTCAGGCGCAGCAGACGACCGTGCTCGCCGGCGTCGTTGGGGTAGAGGATGGCGCTGATGGCCTCGGCCTCGGCGCGCTCGGCATCGGCCAGGGCGTAGTCGCCTCGGTTGAAGGCCTCCAGATCGAAGTGCTCCTCGACCGGCTCGGCAGCCCAGACGCGCAGCTTGTTGACGGTCTCGCCGGCATAGCCCACGACGGGGATGTCATAAGGGACGGCCAGGATATCCTGCGTGTCCACCGTGCGGTAAAACGTGCGGCCATCCTCCTCAAAGCCCTCGACGCGGCCGCCAAACTTGATGGTCACGGCCTTATCCTGACGACGGACCTCCCAGGGATAGCCGTGGGTAAGCCACTCGTCGGTGGCCTCGACCTGGCTGCCGTTGACGATCTCCTGCTTAAACAGGCCGTAGCGGTAGCGCATGCCGTTGCCGTAGCCGGCAATGCCCTCGGCTGCCATCGAATCCAGGAAGCATGCGGCCAGACGGCCCAGGCCACCGTTGCCCAGAGCCGGATCGGGCTCCTGGTTCTCGATGACGGACAGATCGAAGCCCATGTCGTCGAGCGCCTCGGCGACCATGTCGCGCACGCCAAAGTTGAGCAAGTAGTTGTCGAGCAGTCGGCCGATCAAAAACTCGATCGAGAAGTAGTACACGCGCTTTTTGCCCTCGGCGGTGACGCGGGCGTCGCTCTTGGTGGCAACGGTGCGCGCCTTCTCGGCCACGAGCTTGGCCAGGGCATTAAAGCGGTCGAGGTCGCTGGCGGCCTCGACGCTCTTGCCGCTGATGCTCATGACGGCATCGCGATAGAGCTCGGTAAACTCCTGCTTGTTGTCGAAGATCTTATTCATACGTTCCTTTCCCCCGGGAGTTGTTCCCCGAAACGGTTATGACATGTATCCTACGTCCTCGCGGGGCGGGTAATTACAGCTGTAACGGTTTTGTTACGCATCCTTGGCAGACGGCTTAGCAGAAGCAGACTTGGCCTTGGTAGCGGCCTTTTTGGCAGCCGGTTTCTTGGCTGCGGCCTTAGCAGCGGGCTTTGCAGCAGCCTTGGCCGTGGCAGGAGCCTTCTTGGCAGCCGCGGGCTTGGGCTTCACCAAGGACGTGCGCTTTTTGGGCGCAGCCTTGGGCTCCTCGACCACAGGCGGCATATAGCTGCTGGGACCGCGGCGCTTAAGCACCACGCCTGCCAGGCCGGGAACCTTGATCTCGATGGAGTCCATCTGCCCGTTCCAGGGATAGGGCTCGCTCGAGCAGGTGTAGGGCTCCTCGCCGGCATAGCCGCTGCCACCGAACTCGGGACGGTCGGAATCAAAGATGACCTCCCAGTCACCCTCGCGCGGCACGCCCACGCGGAAGCTCTCGTAGCTTGCCGGGTCAAAGTTGATCAAGATCACCAGGTCGTCATCGACGTCCTCGCCCTGGCGCACAAAGCTCACGATGGACTGCTTGGAGTTGTCCGCGTCGATCCAGGTAAAGCCGTCATCGGTGTAGCCGCGCTCGTACAGGGCGGGCTCGGCGGTGTACAGGTGGTTGAGTGCCTTGATGAACGCCTGATGATGACGGTGAGTCTCGTACTCCTCGGTCAGGAACCACTGGATGGACTCGTAGTAGCGCCACTCAATAAACTGGCCGATCTCGTTGCCCATAAAGTTGAGCTTGGCGCCGGGGTGCGTCATCTGGTAGAAAGCCAGCGTGCGCAGGCCGGCAAACTGGCGCCACCAGTCGCCCGGCATGCGGCCGATGAGCGAGCACTTGCCGTGCACGACCTCGTCGTGGCTTAGCGGGCAGATAAAGTTCTCGGTAAAGGCGTACATAATGGAGAACGTGAGCAGCCCGTGGTTGCCGGGGCGCCACGGAAAATCGGTTTGCATATAGTGCAGGGTGTCATTCATCCAGCCCATGTCCCACTTGTAGTGGAAGCCCAGGCCGCCGTCCTGCGGCGGATAGGTCACGAGCGGCCACGCGGTGGACTCCTCGGCCATCATCATCACGTCGGGGTAGTGCGCCTCTACGGCGCAGTTGACCTGGCGGATAAACGCGCTGGCGTCCAGGTCCTCCTCGGTACCGTACTTGTTGAACTTCTTTTGGCCGGGATCGTCAATGCCAAAGTTGAGGTACAGCATGCTGGACACACCGTCCATGCGGATGCCGTCCACGTGGAAGTTTTCGAGCCAGTACAGCACGTTGGAGACCAGGAAGGAGCGGACCTCGCCGCGGGCGAAATCGAACTTGTGCGTTCCCCAGTTGGGGTGAATCTCGTGCTCAAACAGCATGTGGCCGTTAAAGGTGGCAAGGCCGTGGGAGTCGGCGCAAAAACCGCCGGGTACCCAGTCCATGATCACGCCGATGCCTGCCTCATGGCATGCATCGATAAAGTGCTTGAGCTGCTGCGGGTTGCCGTAGCGTGACGTGGCGGCGTAGTAACCGGTCGTCTGGTAGCCCCAGGAGCCATCGAAGGGATGCTCCATAAGCGGCATGACCTCGATATGCGTGTAGCCCATGTCGTGCACGTAGTCCACGAGCTCCACCGACAGGTCGTCGTAGGTGTAAAACTCGCCGCGCTGCGCGGGGAAGGGATTCATGGGGCCGGGATAGTTGCCGTACTCGTCCGGCTCGCCCTGCGGCGCGTCGCCGTGGCGCTTCCACGAGCCAATATGCACCTCGTAGATGTTCAGCGGCTGCGACATGTGGTTGTGGCCGGCGCGCCGCTTGAGCCACGCGGCGTCGTTCCACTTATAGCCATCGAGGGTCCACAGCACGCTGGCGGTACCCGGAGGGCACTCAGCCTTAAAGGCGTATGGATCGGCCTTGTAGAGCTTTTCGCCCTCGTTGGTTTCGATGAGGTACTTATAGAGCTGGCCCTGCTCGGCGCCAGGAATAAAGCCTTCCCAAATAGCGCTCGTATGCACGGGCACCAGAGGGTTGGCTTCATCATCCCAGTCGTTAAATTCGCCAATGACATGCACGCTCTTTACATCGGGCGCCCAAACGCAAAAGCGCCAGCCGCGCGTACGGTTCTGCGTGTCGGGGTGCGCGCCCATCTTTTCCCAGCTGCGCTCCCACGTGCCGATGCCAAATAGATAGACATCGTCCTTGGTGAGCTCCGGTGCGTGCGGGGCGGCTTTACGGGTTGCGGGCTTTTTAGCCGTTGGCTTTAGCTTTGTATCGCTCACGTTTGATCCCATCATGACGCGGCAGCGTGTTGCCTTGGTGACTAGATGCGAAAGGTCCAAGGCTGCACGAATCGAAGGGACGGCGATAGTTCTATGATTCGTTCCACCTCGCGTGCTCGGTGGAACTTTCGGCACGAAATACGATAACACCTGTTCGTTACTTTTATGGAGAAAAGTGGATTTGCGGCGGTGTTTAATCGGCGAGCGCCATGTTTAGACCACTAGCAGAATTGCGATGGTAAAACTCTTGACAGTTTTACCAATTAGGGTTTCAAGATTGTTAGTCTGACGTTTGGTAAAACGTTTTTAACAGGATGTTTACCATTTGACATCGAAAGGTTCGTTTATGTCCCAGACCGCTGCTCCCAATGTCGCTTTTATTTTCGATTGCGACGGAACACTGGTTAATAGCACCCCCGTTTGGGCCTATGCCCAGCCCGAGTTATTGCGCCGCCACGGAGTTGACGTAACAGTCGACGATTTTGCCCAGTTTGAGCATTTGTCGCTCGAGGATGAGTGCCAGGCATACCACGACACGTGGGGCATTGGCACGAATGGCGAGGAGCTCTATCGCGAGTTGAGCGACATCTTGATCGATGGGTACTCCAAGGTGCCGCCGCGCGAGGGGCTCTTGGCATTTTTGGAGCAGGCAAAGGCGGCCGGCTTTGCCATGTGCGTCGCCACGTCCACGCCGGCCGAGCTGGTGCAGTCCGCGCTCGCTGGTGCCGGACTCGACGCATACATGGAGTTTGTTACCACGACGGGCGAGGCGGGGCGCTCCAAGCAGTTCCCCGATGTGTACGAGTTGGCGCTGCGCCGCCTGGAGGAGCGTCATGGGTGCAGGTTTGAGCGCGCCTGGGTGTTTGAGGACGCCGTTTTTGGCCTAAAGAGCTCTGGGGTCGCTGGCTTTAAGCGCGTGGGCATCTATGACCCGCACGGCCGCATGAAGCGCGACGAAGTGCGTGGCAACTGCGATATCTTTATCGACAGCTACGTGGACCTAGACCTGGCCCGCGTTCTTGAGTTTGAGGGCTAGGCGAGGGCTGTGGCTTGCAAGGTATTAGTGGTCTGCGGCTCGCCGGAGGTGGCGAGCCCCGAGTTGCTGTGCCACCTGGCGGGGGAGTGCGACCACGTTGTCGCGGTAGACCGCGGACTCGATGCACTGCTGGGCGCGGGGCTTGGCTGCGATGTATATGTAGGAGATGCCGACACGGTGAGCGACGCGGGCCGTGCGTTGGTCGATGCCGCCGAAGCCTTTGAGGTAGAACGCCACGACCCTTACAAGGACTATACCGATCTGGCGCTGGCGCTCGATGCCGTCCGTCGCCGCTGGCAGGGTGCCGAAGTGGTTGCGACTTGCGCTACGGGCGGCCGCCCGGATATGGCCCTGTCTGTGTTAGGGCTATTGGCAGGCTATGCGGACGCCCCCGTCTGGATCGAAGAAGACGAAGTGACGGCCAGAATCCTGCACCAGGACGAGACCTGGACCATCGAGGGCGCCGAGGGCAAAACCTTCTCCATCATCGCCATATCCCCCAACACCGAGGTTAGCGAGCATGGCTTAGAGTGGGAACTAGATCACAGCCCCCTAGCCCTACTAGCCGACACCGGCATCAGCAACATAGTCCGATCCACCGCAGAGATCGAAGTCCACACCGGCACCGCCATCGCTTACCTTTACAAGTAGGGACCATCGCATCAGGGTTTTATCGGGACGGTGGATAGAAATAATCGCTCGAAGAGTGATTATTTCTATCCACCGTCCCAGGAAAACCCGTAAGGCGGAAAATCAATTCAAAATTCCCCCTTGCATCCCCGAAGATCTTCCCCTATAGTACTACCTCGTCACGGGGGCGTAGCTCAGCTGGGAGAGCGCTTGACTGGCAGTCAAGAGGTCAGGG
>CAJMRI010000032.1:0-24381 GCA_905215905.1 uncultured bacterium
CCGCACATGTACGGATGAATGTGGGAGGTGTTCGGATAAAGTTGATAATCAAGGGTCCCCTTTGTGGTGGTGAGGAGCGCGCGGCTTCTTTTGGTAATAGTGTTAGCTGGCGGTATCATTAGTGCAGGTGGCGAAGGTTTGCATTGTGGGGTGTTTTGCCGTGAGCCGTTCTGCCCGTATTGGATTGATTGTCTTGGCGCTTGCGATCGCTGTGGTTGGCGCGGGCGCTGTCGGTATGGCATTTCTACCTGCTGCGGTGACGGAGCCGGTGGTCAAGCCTGTGACTCAATCTGTCGAACTTCTGACCGGCGACGACAAGCCCGAGACCATTACCGTTGATTTTGATGAGCAGCCGGCTGTGCTGGGTATTAGCAATTATCCGCGTATTCAGCTTGGGGCCATGCGCTATACCACGGATACAAGCCTGATCGATAGGGCGTCCGAGCTACTCAAGGGCAAAACATTTAAGCGTTGGTACGGATATGCGTCCTATCGGGCAAAAGCGAACGACATGGTTGGCGGATGCCACTCGTCCATCGAGCTGGACACTGCAAACGGCGCAAAGTTATGTGATGTCTCGTACGATCCGGGCTACGAGGGCAATGAGGGTCCGGGCATCTACATCATGGACGGCGATGTCGCCTATGTCATGGAGGGCGACCAGACCGAGCTCAACGATTTTATGGGTCAGTGTATCCAAGATGCCTATAAACAGACCTGCTTGCCTGACCCGCAGACTGCACGCGATAGTGGGTCTGCCCGTACATGGCTGTTCGAGGATGAGATGCCCTGGACCGTCGAATCGGGAAGTACGGGTTCGGCGAAGGAGTAGAGACCGCGACCACCACAAAGGTGCCTGTCCTCTTTGTGGTGGTTTTCGGTCTGTCTCGATCTGTAACATCTAGAGCCATAAACAGCCGCTAGATGTTACAGATTGAGATAGTAAGGGGACGAGGCCGTAGCGGGTGAGCGCACCTGCTCCCTATCTTTCAATCACTCAGAAAATCTTATATATAGAGACTTAGATTTGTGTATAAGATCGTACAAAGCTGGCAACAATACTTCTCGAACAACGTGAAGCCGCCCCGTAGGGCGGCCGCCCCAAGAGAGGTGATTCCATGAGAATCGATAAGCTAGCAATGACGTCGCGCGAGGCGCTGCAGACCGCCATGAGCACGGCTGCCGACGCGCAGGCCGGCGCGGTGGAGCCGATTCACCTGCTGTCCGCCCTGCTCGGTGCCGGCGAGCGCAATATCTCCGTGATCATCGAGCGCATCGGTGCCGACCCGGCTCAGCTTGCGCGCTCCACACAGGATGCCATCGACCACGCGCCCAAGGTTTCGGGCGAGGGCCAGCAGATGGGCCTGTCCAATGAACTCGTCCGCGTCGTCGAGAAGGCCGAGAAGAAGGCCACCAAGATGGGCGACAGCTTTGTGGTAACCGAGCATCTGCTGATGGCGCTTGCCGAGGACAAGGGCGAGGCTGGTCGTGTACTGCGTGACGCCGGCGTGACCAAGGAGCGCATCGAGCAAGTCTACGAGGAACTGCGCGGCGATGACCGCGTGACGTCTGCCGAGGACAAGACGCAGTTTGAGGCGTTGGAGCAGTACGGTCGCAACATCTGCGATCTGGCTCGCGCCGGCAAGCTCGACCCGGTCATCGGCCGTACCGACGAGATCCGTCGTACTATTCAGGTTCTGTCCCGCCGCACCAAGAACAACCCCGTGCTTATCGGCGAGCCGGGCGTCGGCAAGACGGCCATCGTCGAGGGCATTGCTCAGCGAATCGTGGCCGGCGACGTACCGAGCACCCTGCGCGACCGCGACCTCATCGAGCTCGACATGAGCGCGCTGGTCGCCGGCGCCAAGTACCGCGGCGAGTTCGAGGACCGCTTGAAGGCCGTGCTCAAGGAAGTGCAAAAATCCGAAGGCAAGGTCATCCTGTTCATCGATGAGCTCCATACCATCGTGGGCGCGGGTGCCACCGAGGGCTCCATGGACGCCGGCAACATCCTCAAACCGGCGCTCGCTCGTGGCGACCTGCACGCGATCGGCGCGACCACGCTCGACGAGTACCGCAAGTACATCGAGAAGGACGCGGCGCTCGCCCGTCGTTTCCAGACCGTGATGGTCAGCGAGCCTACCGTCGAGGACACCATTTCAATCCTGCGTGGCCTGAAGGAGAAGTACGAGATCTTCCACGGCGTACACATCACCGATAGCGCGCTCGTGGCTGCCGCCGACCTCTCCGACCGCTACATCGCCGACCGCTTCCTGCCCGACAAGGCTATCGACCTGGTCGATGAGGCCGCGAGCCGCCTGCGCATGGAACTCGACAGCATGCCGGTCGAGATCGACGCCACCACGCGTCAGCTCACCCAGCTGCAGATCGAGGAACAGGCGCTCATGAAGGAGACCGATGACGCCTCCAAGGAGCGTCTGGAAGCCCTGCGCCAGGAGATTGCCGAGGTCCAGGAAAAGCTCAACGTGCAAAAGGCCGGCTGGCTCAACCAAAAGAACGCCATCGACCACGTGCAGGAGCTTAAGGGCCAGCTTGACGCGGCCAAGAGCGAAGAGGAGCGCGCGACGCGCAACGGCGATCTGGGCCGTGCGTCCGAGCTTCGCTATTCTGTGATCCCGGGTCTGCAGCAGCAGATTCAGGATTCCGAGGCTGCGCTCGAGGCGCAAAAGCAGCAGGACGGCGAGGGCCTCAACGAACAGGTGACCTCCGACGAGATCGCCGAGGTCGTGAGCGCCTGGACCGGTGTGCCCGTGTCCAAGATGATGCAGGGCGAGCTCGACAAGTTGAAGGGCTTGGAGGGCGAGCTGCATAAGCGCGTTATCGGTCAGGACGAGGCCGTCTCCGCTGTAGCCGCGGCCGTGCGTCGCAGCCGTGCGGGTCTCTCCGACCCAGACAAGCCCATCGGCAGCTTCTTCTTCCTGGGCCCCACCGGCGTAGGCAAGACCGAGCTCGCCAAGGCGCTGGCCGAGTGCCTGTTCGATGACGAGCGCGCGCTCGTGCGTATCGACATGTCCGAGTACATGGAGAAGTTCAGCGTCCAACGTCTGATCGGTGCGCCTCCGGGATACGTGGGTTACGACGAGGGCGGCCAGCTTACCGAGGCCGTGCGCCGTCGTCCGTACTCCGTGATTTTGCTCGACGAGATGGAGAAGGCTCATCCGGATGTCTTTAACGTGCTGCTGCAGGTGCTTGATGACGGCCGTCTGACCGATGGCCAGGGTCGCCAGGTGTCCTTCAAGAACACGATCATCATCATGACGTCTAACGTGGGCTCCAAGGCCATCGCCGATCTGTCCGGTAAGGACGAGGAGGAGATGCGCCATCAGGTCGACGCCGCCATGGCTCAGACCTTCCGCCCCGAGTTCCTCAACCGTATCGACGATATCGTGGTGTTCCATCCGCTCGGCATGGCGCAGATCGAGAAGATCGTCGACATCCAGCTTGCCGACGTCCGCGCGCGTCTGGCCAAGGAGCGCATGACGCTTGCCATCACCCCGGCGGCCAAGCAGATGCTCGCCGTGGGTGGCCTGGACCCCGTGTTCGGTGCCCGTCCGCTCAAGCGCCTGGTCCAGCGCGAGGTCGTGGACGCCATCGCCGCCGCCATCATCGACGGTACGGTGCGCGAGGGCGATCAGGTGACGGTCGATGCCGACAAGGACGGCGGCTTTACCGTCGTGTGCGACAACACGCCGTCTGCTACCTACGAGGTCCCCGACGCGCAGTAGGTTTTTGGCGCATGCCTTACAATCTGCCTTTTGAGCCGAACGCCAAGGGCGGCGGATCCAATGGGGTCCGCCGCCCTTTTTCGTGCGACAATCGATGATGCTGAACGGATGCGATGCAAGGAGCTATGCAGATGAAAGACGAGATCAAGACAAGCGCGCCGGCGACCGATGCTGCACCCGCCGCACCCAAGCCTGCGCCTAAGCCGGCACCCAAGCCGCGCGATCCCTACATCCGCGCCGAGAACGAGGACGACGACGGCTACGATCCTTATAGCGATCGTCGCCCCGAGCGCGAGCCCCTCTTCGAAGCTGACCCCTGGCGTTAAGTAGCTCATTTGGGACGGGGCTTTTTAGCTACTTTGTTTTCGGCTAGAGGCGTTCATGCCTGCCCCCCTCGGCCGCTCGATATCCTCCGGGAGGGGCCACTAATAGAAAACTTGCTTATCCATTAATCAAGATACGCATAATCTTGCTCTCCTGCTAATCAAGAATCGTTATAATCTTGATTAGCAGGAGAGCAAGATTGGAGAATTATGGCATTCAACGACTTGGTGGCTCAAAAAATAAAGGACTTTGAGCAACAGGGGATTCCGCAGGTCTTTGAGCGCGACCTTGATCTGGGCAACCCGCAGGAGCCAAAGCGCGACAACATCGTATATGTGATTGTGGGCGCCCGTCGTTGTGGAAAGACGTATCGCCTGTATCAGGAGATGCGGCGGCTTCAGGGCCAAGGCGTCGAGCTTGACCGGATGCTATATTTCAATTTTGAGGATGAGCGCTTGCGTCCGTATGAGCCATCGCTACTAGCGGACGTGCTCGATACATTCTATGCACTATATCCTGCTGCTCGAGGCGAGGGCGCCTACCTTTTCTTTGACGAGATCCAGGAAATACCCGAATGGGGTGCGTTTCTGCGACGCGTGGTCGATACGGAGAAGGCGACCGTTTACGTGACGGGATCTTCTTCTAAGATGCTGTCCTCAGAACTTAAGAGCGAGTTCAGGGGCCGTTCTCTTGTGCGAGAGCTTTTTCCGTTGAGTTTTTCGGAATACGTCCGATATAAGACGGGGGGCGTTCCTGAGTCGAACGCGCCCTTCTCCTCGAGCGATGCAGCGTTGCTCAGACACCATCTGGTCGGATATCTCGAGCGAGGGGGATTCATCGCGACACTTGAGCAGACGCCCGCAGACGCGATTCAGCTGCTACAGGAATATGCGTCGCGAACGGTCGCCATGGACGTCGTTGAACGTTACGACGTCAAGAACCCCCGTTTGGCCTCGCTGTTTCTGGCGCGGTGCATGGCATCTTCGGGACGAGAGCTGTCAGTGAACAAAGTGTACAACGAGTTCAAGAGCAGACAGATATCCGTCAGTCGAAATACGCTCAGCGACTTACTTGAGTATTACGAGGACGCCTACCTGCTGTTTTCGGTGCCGGAATTCACGCGTTCGCTTGCAAATAATACGCGGTCTGCGTCTAAGGTCTACGCCGTCGATCCTGCGATGTTCGGAGCGTTCTCCCCCGCATCGGCACTGGATCAGGGTCAGAGGCTCGAGACCGCGGTGTTCAATGCGCTCAGAAGAAGGACCCCCGCCGTGCGGCCCGGTTCGGTTTGCCGCCTGCTGATTAAAGATAAGAATAAAAGCCATGAGGTGGACTTTGTGGCTGGGGATGCACTGCTCATGCAGGCTTACGGCCTGATTCAGGTAAGTGTGGATATGACAAGCGAGAAAACGCGCGAGCGCGAAATTGCCGCGCTCGATGCCGCGATGGCCCAGTTTGATCTTGGCGAGTCGGCAATCGTTACCATGGATGAGCAGGCCGATATTCCATGCAAACACGGCGTGGTACATGCTGTGCCCGCATGGAAGTGGCTCCTTTCCTAATCGTCTATGGATTTGCGAGGCCAGGACTCAGGTGTCATGGTCCGCTAGTCCTGGGCCTTGATGCTCGGCAGGAGAATCTGGGCGAGGTAGTCGGTCTCGAGTTTGGTCGCGGCGTCGGCCTTGCCGTCTTTGCCGACCAGTACGTTCTTGATCTGGCTATAGGTGTAGCGGTTGCCGGTCGTGAGCTCGACAAGCTCAATGGCCGAGTCCATGGGGTAGGTCGACACGGGATTCTGCGTCCGTCCGTTGATGGTCTGGGGCACCACGTACGGATAGACGGGGCCGCTGGCGTAGACGGTATAACCGTTGCCTAGGTTGGCCGCACCCAAAACCGTATCGCCCTCATCGGGCGTAAAGCTCTCGCCCTCGCGCACCGCGACGAGCGTCACAATCGGCGTATCGCTGCCGCCGGCAAGATAGATGCATAGCGTGCTGCCATTTTGCCAAGTCTCGACCTTGCCGTACCATTCGACGGGGATATCGAGCTGGTAGAGGTCGGTTGCCTTGTGACGGGCGTCGGCATCACGGGCCGCCTGTGCCTTTTGCGCGCTCACGGCATTGACGGCGGCGTCGCGCCGCGCGGTTGCCGCCTGCTGGAGCACCTTGGCGGTGGCGGCGGAGCTCGCGCCTCCCTCCTCGGCATATTTGGCGGCGGCATCGATCTGGTCGTCGGTTACCGTGTCGGCCGAAGGCACCTTAAGCTTAAAGGCGGCCTGGCTGCTTAGGTCTTGTCCGTCGCTCTTGATCGTGACCTGCGCCTTGGTGGTCGGCACGGTATAGACGGTGCCGTCGGACGCGATGGGTGAGGCGGCAATGGAGAGCATGTAGTCACCGGGTAGCAGTTTGATGCCACGGCCGTGCTCGTCAACATAGAGTGTTTCGCTCACGGAGGATCCGTCAGAATCCTGGCCACTCACTTGTACGGGAATCTTGGAGCCGGCGGAACAGTCGAGTCCCGCGGCATGCACGCCAATCTGCACTGACATCATCGTGTGGGCATTGGCGGCGACAGTGGCAGCCTGCTCTTGCTGATATCCGTTCCAGGCGGCATAGCCTGCACCGCCGGCGACGAGCGCGACGGCCACGACACCGGCGACCAT
This sequence comes from uncultured bacterium, assembly GCA_905215905.1. Lineage (GTDB taxonomy): Bacteria > Actinomycetota > Coriobacteriia > Coriobacteriales > Coriobacteriaceae > Collinsella. The sequence continues at coordinate 6,733 of CAJMRI010000032.1, forward strand.
CAGATTGCAGCGCTTGGGCGACATCTTACGATGACGAACCTCGGCTTCGCGTGCCGAAGGAACGGACGGTAGGGGAATATCGCCCATGGCGATGGTCTCGTCCACGGCAGGCGCGGAGCCTAAGCCAGGGAGCTCGCGGGTCAGCGAATCTTCGGCCGGCAAGCTGTCGAGCAAGATGGTTTCCTCGCTCGTGTCGGTTTTGGGCTGGTCGTCGGCCCCGCATTCGGATTCCTGGCGCCCAGCCTCGTCTTCGGTGGGCGCGGCGCCATCGTCTTTTGCATCCTGATCATCGGGCTGCGCCTCGATTTCCGGCTCATCCTGCACATCAACGCTCGAATCGTCAAACGCAATCTCGGCCAGCGCGATCTGGTCTAGGCTCTCCAGGGCCTCGGCACACGCTTCTGCATCTTGGGCCGCATCCTCTTGGCTCGTCGTCTCATCTTTCATATATCCCCCAAGCTCGATATCGGGACAACAATGTACCCAAAAACGGGGCTCCATAGAGCCGCCGCATGATTTGAAATCCGATTTTATATATGCGCGTGTTTTTGAATAGATGAATAGAGGCGCAACAACAAAAAGCCCCCGGAAAGCGAACGAATCGCTTTCCGGGGGCTGCGCATAACGCGAGATTACGGAGCCAAAGAGACGCGCCTACATCCAAATGCGGACGGCAGCGAGCGCGTTACTCGGCGTGTGCGTAATCCACCTTGGCGCGGCGAGCGGTAGCCTTCTCCCAATCGCTGGTGCCCTCAAAGACATCCTGCTTGTAGGGATTGCGGCCGAGCTTCTTGGCGCGGTAGGCGATGTAGATGATCGCGGCGATGTTGGCGACCAGTGCGGCGATCGAGACCGCAGTAGCGGCGCTGGGGTCGAGCGTGGAGTGGGTCACAAAGATGGACTCCTCCTGGAAGTACGGGAACACCTGGGCAAACATGCACCAAATGGCCAGCGTAAAGGCGCGGTTCTGGATCCAACCGCCCTTGTTCCAGATAAAGGCGGCGACGGTGGGCGCCAGCAGCAGTGCAAAGCCGCAGAACCAGGAGTGGGTGGGCAGGCAGTTGTAGGTGTAGCAGAAGTTCCAGATATCGTAGGCGATGATGTAGACCCAGGTCATATCGGGCCACAGCATGTCGGTCTGATCCTCGGAGGCGTAGACGCTCCACCAACCGGTCATGCAGAAGATGTTGATGATGCCCGCGATGCCGTTGAACACGTTGTTCCAGCCGGCCAGCTGCGTGGCGCCCTCGGAGGTGACCCAGGTGGACTCGCCCAGGACAAAGAAGTGATAGGCGCTCTCAAAGTCGGACACGACGGCGATCATGATGTTGATGGCGACGATCACAAACGGCCACGCGCGGAACCAATGCGCCTTGCCGATCTTTCCCCACTGGTACTTAATGGCAATGAAGCCCCAGCAGCCGGCGAGCGCCGCGTATACCTTGGCGTAGTGGAACCAGCTGTTCTGGTACACATGGGTGGGGTTGGTGAGCGCCCACTCGGCACCCTGCGAAACGCCGATGGCGATGGCGACGCAGTAGATGGTCATGGCCAGCGGAGCCACGCCAAAGATGATGGCCGCGCCGAGCTTGGTGCGGCGGCCGACCTCGTTGAGCACGATCAGGCCGATAAAGACCATGGCCCAGCCGACCCAGTGGATAAGGGTATTGCTACCCCAAACATCGAACAGCATGCTGCTCTCCTTTCACATGCCCGCGGCCCCTCTTCCGTCGCGGGCAGTTTGGCCAAATGTCGTCAGTTCCGGGGCTTGCGCTCCGGATACTTGGCGGTATAGCCCTCGATATGGAGTGTCGAGGCGATGATTTCCTTGACCGTCTCGTCGGGCACATCGGGGTGCGTGCGGATATACATCAACAACCCCATGATGAGGGTGTAGAAGGTTTCGTAGACATGGTCGATGCGCAGGTCATGATGGGCGACAAAGTCCACCACGGTGGTGTCGCAAATGTATTGCGCCACGCGCTGGACCACGTTGTGCAAAAAGCCGCCGTAGAGCGCGCCGCTGCTCGAGGTGAGCGTGCTCGGCAGCTCGCGACCGCTCACGACCAGGCGCTTAAAGAGCGGAGCGACGGTGTCGAGTGCGCCTTCGATGTCACCAACCGTGCGGCTGGCGTTCCACTGCTCGAGCTCGGAGATAAAACCGTCGATTGCCTCGTCCATGACGGCGGTGACGGCGGCGTCCATGTCGGCGAAGTAGTGGTAGAACAGCGAGCGCGTGCAGCCGGCTCGCTTGGTCACGGCCGATACCGATAGGTGGGACACGCCCAGCTCGGAGCTTACGGTGCGCACGGCATCGAGGATCTCGCGACGGCGTTCGTCGCCCGTCAGGCGCTTTGCCGTGCTGTCGGACGCGAGGACGGCATCAGCCACAGAGATGTTTGCCGTGTTATCGCTCATGCGTTTGCCGCCTTTCATCCGTTTGGGCCCGACCGTTCGCCTAACAGTCTTGAATATTGTTGACGGTTCGTCAATACTGTTTTTGACACAATGTCAACAATAGCGGGTGAACGGCATGGGGGCATGTCGAACCCGTACAAAGAGGGGCGCCGCGGTCTCGCCGGGCTGTGGCAAGAGAAGGGACGACTATGATTCTCAACGGACCGGGGATTAGCTATACCGAGCCCGATATCGGCGCGGAGTTCGTGCCGCCGATACCGGAGCATCCGCGCGAGGCCATCGTCAAACTGTGTGAGCACTGCACCAACCGCCTGTTGCACCGCGACGAGCTGCTGGGCTACGAGTACTGGTCGTTTGCCGAGGCCGCAACCGACGAGCAGGCCGAAGTGCTCTGCAAGATGAAGATGCGCCGTCCCTATACGCTGCCCGAGATGGTCAAGCTCACCGGCATGCCCGAGGCCGATATCGAAAAAATGCTCGACGACATGAGCTACACGGGTCTGCTCGAGTACAACTGGGAAAACCCCGAGCGCGCCAAGCAGTGGGTGCTGCCCATGCTGGTGCCGGGTTCCGCCGAGTTCCTCAACATGCGTGTGAGCCAGCTCGAGGAGCATCCGGTCTATGCCAAGTTCTTTGAGCAGGCGTCCAAGGGACCGCTGTCCAAGGCCACGCCGATGGTGCCGCCCGGCGGTGCCGGCATCGGCATGCATGTCATTCCGGTCGAGAAGGCCATCGATGCCGCGAGCACCTCGGTGCCGATCGAGCATATCGAGCATTGGCTCGACAAATACGAGGGTAAGTATGCCGCTAGCACCTGCAGCTGCCGCGCGAGCCGTCGCGTGATGGGTGAGGGCTGCGCCGACGACCCGGCAGATTGGTGCATCGCCGTGGGCGATATGGCCGACTACGTGGTCGAGACCGATCGTGGTCATTACGTGACCCGCGACGAGGTTTACGACATCTTGCGCCAGGCCGAGGACAACGGCTTTATACACCAGATCACCAACATCGATGGCGAGAACAAGATCTTCGCCATCTGCAACTGCAACGTCAACGTGTGCTACGCCCTGCGCACCTCGCAGCTGTTCAACACACCCAACCTGTCGCGCTCGGCCTATGTCGCCAAGGTCGAGAAGGACAAGTGCGTGGCCTGCGGTCGCTGCGTTGAGGTGTGTCCGGCCGGCGCCGCCAAGCTGGGTCAGAAGCTCTGCAGCAAAAAGGCCGGCGGCCGCTTACCCGAGTATCCGCGCCAGGAGCTGCCCGATGCCACCAAGTGGGACCACACCAAGTGGTCGCCCAACTACCGCAACGATAACCGTATCGAGACGCACGAGTCCGGCACCGCGCCCTGCAAGACGGCCTGCCCCGCGCACGTTGCCGTTCAGGGCTATCTGAAGCTCGCGGCGCAGGGTCGCTATGACGAGGCGCTGGCGCTCATCAAGCGTGAGAACCCGCTGCCCGCTATCTGCGGCCGTGTGTGCAACCGCCGCTGTGAGGATGCCTGCACCCGCGGCCGTGTGGACGCCGCCGTGGCTATCGACGAGGTCAAGAAGTTTATCGCCCAGCGCGATCTGGATGCCGCGACCCGCTATGTCCCACCTGTGGTGACCCCGACGCGTGCCGGCGGCTTCGACCAGAAGATCGCCATCATCGGTGCCGGTCCGGCCGGCCTGTCTTGCGCTTTCTACCTGGCCGAGAAGGGCTACAAGCCCGTCGTGTTCGAGAAGAACGAGCGCCCGGGCGGCATGCTTACCTACGGCATTCCCAGCTTTAAGCTGCAGAAAGACGTTATCGAGGCCGAGGTCGAGGTCATTCGCCTGATGGGTGCCGAGTTCCGTTATGGCGTGGAGGTCGGTCGCGACGTGACGCTCGACGAGCTGCGCGCGCAGGGCTTTAAGGCCTTCTACGTGGCTATTGGCTGCCAGGGCGGTCGCCTTGCCGGTATTCCGGGCGAGGACGCCGAGGATGTGACCGTGGCCGTCGACTTCTTGCGCGAGGTCAACAGCGGCAAGATCGACGCGCTGCCCGGCCACACCATCGTGGTGGGCGGCGGCAACGTGGCGATCGATGTCGCGCGCAACGCCTGCCGTCTGGGCTCCGAGCATGTTGAGATGTTCTGCCTGGAGAGCGAGGCCCAGATGCCCGCCAGCGAGGAAGAGCGTCGCGAGGCCATCGAGGACGGCGCGCACATCAGCTGCGGTTGGGGCCCCAAGGAGGTTCACCTGGACGAGGCCGGTCGCGTATGTGGCATCACCTTTAAGCGCTGCACGCGCGTCTTTGACGACGAGGGCCGTTTTGCGCCCGAGTACGACGAGAACGACCTGCGTCGTGTTGACGCCGATCGCATCGTCATGTCGATTGGCCAGTCCATTGTGTGGGGCGACCTGCTGGCTGGCAGCAAGGTGGAGCTTGGCCGCGGCCAGGGTGCCCTCGCCGATCCGCAGACGTACCAGACCGCCGAGCCCGACATCTTTGTGGGCGGTGACGTTTACACCGGTCCCAGCTTTGCCATCGACGCCATCGCCGCCGGTCACGAGGCTGCTGTGTCCATCCACCGCTTTGTGCAGCCGGGCTCCACGCTCACCATCGGCCGCAACCAGCGCCGCTACACCGCGCTTGACCGTGACGACGTCGTGATCGAGAGCTACGACAACGCGAGCCGCGAGGTTGCCCACGTGGACCGCGAGCGCGAGAAGGCCGCGCCCTTCAGCGAGTACGTCGAGACCTTTACCGAAGAGCAGGTGCGCGCCGAGACCGCCCGTTGCCTTGGCTGCGGTGCCTCAATCGTCGACCCCAACAAGTGCATCGGCTGCGGCCTGTGCACCACCAAGTGCGCGTTCGATGCCATCCATCTGGATCGCGATCGCCCCGAGTGCTCCACGATGGTCAAATACGAGCAAAAGCTCCCGAGCCTTGGCAAGTATGCTTTAAAGCGTGCAATCAAAATCAAGTTCGGTCGTAAATAGGTAACCATGGCGGGTAAGGGGACGGCGCAGACTAGATTTCGCTGTCCCCTTGCTTTGAGTTTGCATCGCATCAACCGTTGTTGAAAGGTTTCTACCTTGCATGAATTGGGAATCGTTTATCACATTATTCGCGATGTTGAGAACGTGGCGCGCGCCAATGGCGTGCGTCGCGTTTCGAGCGTCACGCTGCTGCTGGGCGAGGTCTCGGGCGTCGTTCCCGACTTGCTGCTCGACGCTTGGCGCTGGGCGGCAGATAAAAAGTCCATCACGCAGGGCGCGGAGCTTATCGTGGAGCCCGTCGAGGCCGTGACGCATTGCGAGGCGTGCGGCCGCGACTATGCGACAGTCGAGCACGGCAAGACCTGCCCCCATTGCGGCAGTGGCGATACCTATTTGCTCCAGGGCCAAGAGGTCATGATCAAGCAGATCGAGACCCCCGACGAGGATCCGGCAGACGCTGCCCCCGGCGGCCCTTCTGACGCCCCCGACGCCGTTGACGCCGCTAACCCTCTCCACATCGTCTAGCCCCTAGTCGTTGGGGACGTTCTTGTTTGACTAGTCGTTTAAGAACGTCCCCAACGACTACTTGCGCTAGAGCATAAGTTATACAATTAGTCAAGTTATGTCTGTTTAAACAAAATAGCGGCACGCAGGCGCATTGGGATTAACCTAAAAGCGGCGTTAATGAACAGAGTGTCTGTATATATCTGTGAAAGTAATTGGGAAATCACGTTTTAGTAGGCAATGAGCTGTAAATCAGCAACGTAATCAATTTGTAACAAACTTAGACGTTTAAACAAATAATGCAACCGTTTGCGAATTTAGCTATAAATCCACAAGGCGAACAGGTATACTCCTTTATTGTCGTGTAGGAAATACGTAGACAAAAAGGAGGTTATGTGATGGTAAGTATTGTTCTTGCTAGCCATGGTGACTTGGCGGCTGGAATCAAGCAGACGGGCTCGATGGTCTTTGGCGATCAGCCGTCTGTTGCCGTGGTCTCGCTCGAGCCGAGCATGGGCCCCGACGACTTCCGTGCCAAGGTCGAGGAGGCAATCGCTTCCTTCGAGGACCAGGAGCAGGTGCTCTTCCTCGTTGATCTGTGGGGCGGCACGCCGTTCAACCAGATCAGCGGGCTCATCGAGGGCCACGATTCCTGGGCTATCGTCACCGGTGTCAACCTGCCTATGCTCATCGAGGCATATTCGCAGCGCTTTGACGCAAAGAACACTGCACATGCGATCGCAAAACATCTCGTGACTGAGGCTAAGGCCGGCGTGCGCGTCAAGCCCGAGTCTCTGGAGCCCGAGGAGAAGAAGCCGGCTGCGGCCGCCGCTGCTCCTGCGGGTGCCATTCCTCCGGGAACGGTGATCGGCGACGGGCACATCAAGATCGCCCACGTCCGTATCGACACGCGCCTGCTGCATGGTCAGGTGGCCACCACGTGGACCAAGCAGATCAACCCCAACCGCATCATCGTGGTCTCCGACGGCGTTGCTCACGACGAGCTCCGCAAGACCATGATCGAGCAGGCTGCCCCTCCGGGAGTCCACGCCAACGTCGTGCCTATCAAGAAGATGGCCGAGGTCGTCAAGGACACGCGCTTTGGCGACACCAAGGCGATGCTGCTGTTCGAGAACCCGCAGGATCTGCTCAGGGCCATCGAGGCCGGCGTCGACATCAAGGAAGCCAACATCGGTTCCATGGCCCACTCCAAGGGCAAGGTCGTCGTCACTAACGCTGTCGCTATGGGCGATGACGATGTCAAGACCATCGAGGCTCTCAAGGCCAAGGGCGTCAAGTTCGAGGTCCGCAAGGTTCCTTCGGATTCCTCCGAGGATCTCGACGCCATGTTGAAGAAAGCTAAGGCCGAACTGGCCGCTCAAGCATAGTAAAGGAGGGTCCGATACATGTCTGCAATCACTATTCTGCTTGTTGCGATTGTCGCGTTGCTTGCCGGTATGGAAGGCATTCTGGATGAGTTCCAGTTCCATCAGCCGCTCGTGGCATGCACGCTTATCGGTCTCGTAACCGGTCACCTTCAGGAGGGCATCCTCCTGGGCGGTTCGCTCCAGATGATGGCCCTTGGCTGGGCTAACGTCGGCGCCGCCGTCGCGCCTGACGCCGCTCTGGCCTCGGTCGCTTCTTCGATCATCATGGTGCTCGCCCTCAACGGTGGCGCCACCGATTCGGCCAAGGCCGTTACCGCCGCCATCGCCGTCGCCGTCCCGCTGTCGGTCGCTGGTCTGTTCCTGACCATGATCTGCCGTACCCTGGCTACCGCTATGGTTCACGCCATGGACGCCTGCGCCGAGAAGGGCGACTTCGCCGGCATCGAGCGTTGGCAGTACGCCGGCATCCTCATGCAGGGTGTTCGTATCGCCATCCCGGCAGTACTTCTGTGCATCATCCCGGCCGAGGCCGTTACCAACGCGCTTAACGCTATGCCCGATTGGCTGTCCGGCGGCATGGCTGTCGGCGGCGGCATGGTCGCTTCCGTCGGTTACGCCATGGTCATCAACATGATGGCCACCAAGGAGACCTGGCCGTTCTTCATCCTCGGCTTTGTCCTTGCTGCCATCCCTCAGCTCACACTGATCGCCCTTGGCCTCATCGGCATCTCCCTTGCCCTCATCTACCTTGGCCTTAAGGATCTGGCCAAGCAGGGTGGCGGCATGGGCGGTGGCTCCGGTGACCCGCTCGGCGACATTCTGAACGATTACGAGTAGGAGGGGAGTGATACATATGGCAGAGAACAAGATTCAGCTCACCAAGGCTGACCGTAAGAAGGTTTGCTTCCGTCATCAGTTCCTTCAGGGCTCGTGGAACTACGAGCGTATGCAGAACGGCGGCTGGTGCTTCGCAATGATCCCTGCGATCAAGAAGCTCTACACCAGCAAGGATGACCAGATTGCCGCTCTTAAGCGCCACCTGGAGTTCTATAACACCCACCCCTATGTTTCCGCCCCCGTCATTGGCGTTACCCTCGCCCTCGAGGAGGAGCGCGCCAACGGTGCTCCGATTGACGACGTCGCCATTCAGGGCGTCAAGGTCGGTATGATGGGCCCGCTCGCCGGCGTCGGCGACCCCGCCTTCTGGTTCACCCTTCGCCCGATTCTGGGTGCACTGGGCGCTTCCCTGGCCCTGTCCGGCAGCATCGCCGGTCCGCTGCTGTTCTTCTTCGCGTGGAACATCATCCGTTACGCCTTCCTGTGGTACACGCAGGAGTTTGGCTACAAGGTCGGCTCCTCCATCGCCAAGGACCTCTCCGGCGGTCTGATGGGCAAGGTCACCGAGGGTGCTTCCATCCTGGGTATGTTCATCATCGGCGCCCTGGTCGAGCGCTGGGTGTCCATCTCCTTCACCCCGGTCGTCTCCAAGGTCACGCAGTCCGCTGGCGCCTATATCGACTGGGCCAACCTGCCCGCCGGTTCTGAGGGCATCAAGCAGGCATTGACGATGTACAGCTCTGTCGGTGCCAACGCACTCGACCCGGTGAAGGTCACCACGCTTCAGGCCAACCTCGATCAGCTCATCCCCGGCCTTGCCGCCGTGTGCCTGACCCTTCTGGTCTGCAAGCTCCTCAAGAAGAAGGTCAGCCCGATCGTCATCATCCTGGCTCTCTTCGCCGTCGGCATCATCGGTCGCGTCTGCGGCTTCATGTAAGCACGCTTCGGCTTAAGACCGAGAGTTGCTAGGCAAGGGCTTTTGAGCCATTGAAACGGACCGCACCCGGTGGGTACACTGGATGCGGTCCGATTGTTTTATTTGGAGGGCGAGGCGCGTATGGCGCAATCTCAGAACAGCACGGTCGATCTGGCAACGCCGGCAACCTGCCTGATGGGGCTTACCAGTCACGGTAACGTGATGGTGGGCAATAAGGCGTTTGAGTACTATAACGAGCGTAATCCCGAGGATTATATCCAAATCCCGTGGGACGAGGTCGACTATATTGCCGCCGAGGTTTTGCGCGGCACCAAGAAGATTACGCGTTTTGCCATCTTTACCAAAGAGAATGGCCACTTTACGTTTTCGACGCGCAATGACAAGGAAACGCTTCGCGCGGTGCGTAAGTACATTGACGAGGACAAGCTCGTGCGTTCGCCTGACTTTATCGATGTGACGGCCAAGGGCGCCAAGAGCATCCCCTCCGTTATCAAAAACCTCTTCCACAAAGGCAACTAGTCGTTGGGTAGTTATTAGGGACGTTCTTAAACGACTTGTCATTAAAGAACGTCGCAGATGACTATCTCGAAGAGCGGCTGTGCGCTGCATGTTAGTGGCGTAAATCTGCTACACTAATACGACATGCCTCCGTAGCTCAGGGGATAGAGCACCGCTCTCCTAAAGCGGGTGTCGACGGTTCGAATCCGCCCGGGGGCACCAGAAAAATCGCAGGTCAGGAGTTAATTTTGCTTCTGACCTGTTCTGGTTTTAGGGTTAAGAACTGCTTTTGTTTGTAAATCTGGTAAGTAAATAATTTAACTTACCGAGTTTTCCACTGAAAACAGGAAATCACCATTTTGGGGATAAAAAGTTTTCAACAGCCGTTAGTCGGTTCCATTTTGGTGAAGCGCTTCCTCAATTTGGGTAAAAAATTTCACCATTTTGATGATTCGGCTGCTTTGAGTTTTTGATAAAAACGCCTGTTCAGAAGCTTGCGCTATACCCATTTTGGTGAAACCAATTAATAGAGAAATATACTATAAAAATATAGGGACGGCGATGCCGTCCTCTTCGCTCGCGAAGCTCGCTGCGCGGCCACGTACCGTGTCCTTGCCGCCGGCTAAGCCGTCGATAAAGAATAGGGACAGCGATGCTGTCCCCCTTCGCTCGCGAAGCTCGCTGCGCGGTCACGCGCCGTGACCTTGCCGCCGGCTGTGCCGTCGATTGATTCGCTCACTGCGTTCGCTGATTGATTGATGGACTAATCCGTTTTCTCAGTCACACCAGTCATGAGTGCAGCGATTGTCATGTCGAATCCGTTAGCACTTTTACAGAGGTTAGAAAGACTGACATTTCTTCGTCCGACCTCTATCGAGGCGTAGTAAGACCTGTCCATGCCGATGCGATTCGCAAATTGTACTTGAGAGTAACCAGACTTTGATCTTAATTCTTTGCAGCGTAGACCAAAGGATCGTTGTAGCGGCGAGATATCCATGACAAAAAGAGTCATGGATTGTTGTATAAAAGCCAACGGACCATATACAACAATCCCTGTTAAGGCGCATAATTATCTCTATTGGAAAGCACCCTGATGCCCAGTCGGATAGGGCACGGAAAAGGAATGGAATAGCAATGACTCAGGGAAAGCATTTCGCTGCCGGCGGCGATCACTTCGCCACACTGCCAAACAAAAAGATTCACGCCCCGAAGGGGATCGCGCGTCTGACCGTCACCGCGGCGACCATGGCCGCCATGACCGGATCGAGCCTCATCTCACCGTTCACGGCATTCGCCCAGACCGGTGACGGGGGCACGCAGCACCCCGCCGTGATGTCGCCGATTGCCGCCCACGCCGGCGCGGCATCCGGTGTCGGCGCGAAATCCGCCGCACAGACCATCGCGGACCTGCAGAAGGCAGTCGACGAGGCGAAGGCGAAGGAGGACGCCGCCAAGGCATCCTACGATGAGGCCGCCGGTCCCTACAACGAGGCGGCTTCCGCCCGCGACCAGGCCAAGGCATCCTACGATTCGGCAGTCAGCGCCGGCACGGCAGCCGACCGAGCGGCAATGGACGAGTACGCCCGTCAGGTCGCGGAGGGCAAGGACGCCGCCGATGCCGCCGGCAAGGACCTCGAGCAGGCGAAGGCGGGTCTCGCAGACGCCAAGGCGGATGCATCCGAGAAGGACGAAGCGTACCAGTCCGCCCTCAAGGCGGCCCAGGACGCCAAGGATGCCCTCGATAAAGCCAAGGCCGATGCCGTAAGCGCCACCCCGGAGGCTATCCGTGCCGCCGAGCAGGCGGTACGCGACGCCCAGGATGCCGTGAGCAGGGCACAGGCCGAACTCGACAACGCCAACGCGACGCTTGCCGATGCCCAGTCCAAGCTGGTTGCGGCCCAGTCTGCAAAGGATTCCGCCGATTCCGTCCTCGCCGCAGCCCAGCAGAACAAGGACGTGGCGGATGCGAAGGCCGCAGCCGCCAGCGCCGCCTACGAGAAGGCGAAAGCAGACCTCGCCGCAGCGGAGGCAGGCGCCAGCGGTCCGGAGTACGATGCGGCGAAACAGAAGGTCGCGGACGCGGAGGCAGCCCTCGCTGTCGCACGAGCGGCACAGTCCCAGTGCGAGTCCGAGCTCGAGCAGGCACAGTCCGCTGCGGCAACGGCACAAGCCGATCTGAATGATGCCCAGACGGCTCTCTCCGTAAAGCAGCAGGCCGCGGCCGATGCCGAATCCGGTGTGAACGCCGCCCAGTCCGCTCTCGATGCCGCGAACGCCGACCTCGATGCGGCCAAGCAGGCGAATGCCGACGCCGTCGCCAAGCTGGACGCCGCGAAGCAGGCTGTCAAGGACGCCGAGTCCGCCAAGGCAGCCGCCGACGTAGAGCTCGCGAACGCCAAGGCCGCAAAGGATACCGCAGACGCCGCCGTGACCGCCGCGCAGCAGAAGGTCGACGAGGCACAGGCGAAACTCGATTCCGCCGACGCGCAGCTCAAGCAGGGAGCCATCGGCTTCTTCCGTGCCATGGGTGCCGATGACGCAGTCAACATCATCCTGAACGCCAAATATGCCGGAAAGACCGAAGTCGGCAACTCCAAGGATGCCACGTCCCTTGATAACATGCTCAATGCGATCAGGTGGATGAAGTCCGTCAACGACTACCGCAAGTCGGTCGGCCTGTCCGAGCTCCATGTCACCTACAAGCTCATCGCCGGTGCCATTGCGGATGCCAACTACAGCGACACCGTGCTCGATCATGCCCGTCAATATGATTTTGCCGAAAACCTGGCATGGAATTACGGAATCGATCCGAGTGGGCAGTGGATCGAGCAGGAGAAGGGCTTTTTCGACAAGGCAACGGAGGCCCTTTATGGAGTCACCGGTCTTGTCGGCAAGGATGCCTATGATTTCTATGCAAAGAACGGCGTCGCAATCAACCATTGGATTGCAGACAACTGCCGCTGGGAGAACGGCAGCAGCGGCACCGTCGGCCATTACATGAACATCATCAATCCCGAACTCGCCGTTATGGGAATGGCAACCTGCACCAAGGGCACCATGTCCGGGCTTCAGACGCAGTGCTACACCGCAGAGATCTCCGGCTGGTCCGGCTCCGGTTGGAACATGAACCCCATGTCCGTCGACGAGTACGAGCAGAAGCTGACCTCCTATATCAACGGCCTCAAGAACGCCAAGAGCGCACTCGACGCAGCCAAGACCAATCTCGCATCCAAGAAGCAGGCAGCCGCCGGCGCCGCCGCAACCGTCCAGCAGAAGCAGGTCGCAGCGGATTCCGCACAGGCAGGTGTCGATGCCGCGAAGCAGGACGTCACCGATGCCCAGCGTGCCGTCGATGCCGCAAAGGCTGATCTCGCATCCAAGCAGCAGGGCGTCACGGATGCCCAGACCGAGCTTGATGCGGCGAAATCGGACCTCGATGCCGCCAACGCGGCAGTCGATACGGCAAAGACGACCGTCCAGCAGAAGCAGGTCGCCTTTGATGCCGCCAATGCGGTCGTAACGGGCGCACAGATCAAGCTGGACTCCGCCAAGGCGGACACCGAGGCCAAGCAGCAGGACGTCACGGTTGCGAACGCCGATCTCGCGAAGTTCTTCCAGGACGTCGCCGACGCCAAGAAGGCGCTCGATACAGCAAAGAGCGCCCACGACGCGGCGGCAGCCGATCAGGTCGAGAAGGCGACCGTCCTCGCCGCCGCCGAGCAAAAGGCGGACGCCACCGCACGCGCCCTCGCGGATGCCCAGCGTGCCGTCGATGCCGCAAAGGCCGACACCGGCGTTGCCGCCGAGAGGCTTACCGGCTCCCAGACCGATCTCGAGGACGCACAGTCGAACCTCGACATCCTCACCGGCCTTGCCGCGAAGCTCGCAGAGGCACAGCAGCGCGAGCAGGATGCAGCAAAGGCCGTCAATGACACCAAGGCCGCCCTCGATGCCGCGAAGGCGGATACCGCCGCCGCCGAGTCCCTGGTCTCCGCCGCCGAGCAGGTAAAGGCGCAGGCAGACGCCAAGCTGTCGAAGCTGAACTCCATCGATGCCGGCGCGGCGATCGCTTCCGGCCATGATGTGAACGCGGATGACGCCCTCAACGCGCTTTTCGCCGCAGCAGTCGAGGCACGTGCCAAGGTCGCGCCCGCCAAGGCCATCCTGGACGAGAAGCAGGCCGCGGTGGACGGGCTCCAACCCGGCTATGATGCGGCACTCGCTGCCTACGAGCAGGCGAAGTCCGACCGCATCGCGGCAGAGCAGGAGCTTTCCGCCGAGATCGCCCGTCAGGAGGCAGAGGAGGTCGCAAAGCAGCAGGCGGCATACACCCCGAAGCACCTCGCCGGCACGGATACCGCCCAGCCCGGCAGCCTCGCCCAGACCGGCGACCGCGCGGGACTCATCGGCGAGACGCTCGTCATCGGCGGTACCGTCCTCGTGGCAGCCGGCGTCTTCCTCGATCAAAAGAAGCGCCGCGAGCAGATGCAAAAGCGAGCCGGGCGTTGGATATCGGCTAGTGTCCAACGCCCGGTTTCACGGACGGGGAGATCGGTGTGAGAACAAAGGCTATTATCGTTGCGCTTCTGGTGTGCCTTTCGGCACCTCAACTTGGATGTGCCAGCATTGCAAAGCAAGGAAGCGGCTCTGCGGAAAGGGCCGCCACAGCGGTAAAGAATAAAGACAAAAAGAAGCCAAGCGAAGAAAAGGCGACGCAAACCTCTGGAACCAAGTCCGAGGAGAAGAAAGAATCCGACGACAAGGACCAGAAGTCCGATGACTCCAAGAAGGAGGATAACAAGTCCTCCGACTCGTCGAAGTCGGACAGCAAGGGAGATTCCTCCCAGTCCAAGCAGAATTCCGGCAGCTCTCAAGGTTCAAGCGGCAACAATTCCTCTTCCAACGGCGGTAGCCAGAAGAAATGGGTTGCCGAGCAGGGCCACTGGGAGACCGACTACAGCCAGGTCTGGGTACCGAACGTGGTATACACGCGTCATCCTCGTTTCTGGGTCAATCATGGTGGTACTATGGTAGGGCCCTTCGATTCATCCGATGCAGCCTACGCTTGGATTATTAACGATGGCGAAAACGGCGGTATCGGTGGATCCGTTGTAGATGATTCGTATACCACCTCTGAGGACCAAGGACATTATGAACAGCAGGCTACGGGACAACATTGGGTTGTCGACGTCGCCGGTCACTGGGAGTAATGTACATCGTTCCTCTCCTCTTACATTTGGTAAATATTTATTTATTTGTGGGCGGCCGGTTCGGCCGCCTTTTTTAGACGACAAGTCTGGGAGCAAACGATAGGAAAGCAATCAAACGAGAGGCCGTTCCAAAAGAATTCGGCGGTGCCGGATGCTTCGGGCAAAACCTTCCGCAAATCGGTAAGGTCTTCCATCGACTTGCTCCAGCCCTCGCCCGGAGTCCGCTACAGCGAATTTCTAACACTCAGCATCCTTCGCGTTAAAAATTCGCTTCCGCTCACGGTCTCCGCTGACACTACGACACCGCGAAGCCTTTCGCTCGAAACGAGGCCTCTCATTTCGTGTCTACGCTACGCTTCGCCCAATCGCCGTCCCGGTGATTGCAAGATTGGTGTTGGGCTAGATAAATGGGGCCATACTCGCCCCTTTATCTGCCAACACATCTTGTTTAACACCTCACACGGCGATAAAGTTAGAAATGAAGTTCGCCTTCATTTCTCTAAGGGAAGCGACGGCGTCACTTCAAAAATCGGCGCGACGTCAGTCGCTCCTAAAAAGGAAAGCAATCTCATATCGGTTTTGAATCGGTGGCCTCACCGATTCGCTCTGCTTTCCTGGGGGCATGAATGATGAGTTGCAAACGTCCGCACACCGTTAAGGCGACACTCACTTCTGAAGAATACGAAACGCTTTCCGCTTTGGCAGAAAAGGCGGGCATGACGAAAGCCGAATTCATTCGCTATGCACTGATTCATTGGAATGAATCGTTCGATGATCTAGTCATTTCCAAAAATAAGAACGGTGGCCGTAGCAAAAAGCTGCAAACCGTTTCAGAGGATTCGAACGAAAAGCGCTCGGAGGTTATTTACGTCAAAGTCACCGATGGCGAGCACGAGGCGATTCGCAAGCAGGCGGATGCGCTCGGCACGACCGTCAGTGCGTATGCCCGCCGCGTGATGCTGGCCGGGAAAATCGAGATGATCGATTTCGATATGAGCCAGGTCGCAAAAATCTATCACGAGCTGTATCGAGAGGGGACGAACCTCAACCAGCTGATGTATTTTGTGAATGCGCAAGGTCTTCCGGCCTACAACGAGAAGGCGGTTTTCCGAACGCTTGAAAAGGTTTACCAAAATGCCCGTAAAGTCACTCTCTTCATCGAAGAGCTCGAACAGCGCTATTTCACCGATGGCGGTGAGCTCGATGACCGTCGTTAAGCAGAAAGGTGTTTCGTCCGAGCGCTACGCGAAGCACCTGCGCAAGTACATTAACGGAAAGAATGCTTTGGCCCGCGGCGGCTGGAACCTCGCGAACGGAAAGCACTGGTTTTCCGAAATGGCTATGACGCGGAAGATGTTCCATCACGACAGGCCCGCGCGTGCCGGCGCGAAGAACATAACGATGCTTCATCAGATTCTCGCGTTTCTGCCCGAGGAGTGCGGCTGCAACGGAGGCAAGATGACCCCCGATGCGTGTATGGCCTACGCGGAGCAATGGCTTGCGAAACACTACCCGCATCAACAAGTGATTGTCGCGTTGCATGAGGAAAGCGATAAGGCGGGAAAACGCTACGCGGTTCATATGGCGATTAACCGCACGGATCTTTTGACGGGTAAGCGTTGCGAGACGGGCGGGCGTCGCGGAAAGTACGAACGCGCTGCGTGGGTTCGTGAAATGGACGAGGCCTGGAATCTCGCTCAGCTCGAAAAGGGAAAGAAGAACTCGAAGATTCGAGACCGACAGCCGCGCGACACTGAAAAGAAAATCGTTGAGCGGGGAGAGTGCAGTTATAAAAACAATCTGCGCGAGTTGATCCATCTTGCAATCAACGAAGGTCATCCGAAGAATATGGAGCAGTTTAAAAAGTTACTTGCCTCATGGGGCGTAGACATTTTCATCAAGAACAATCGAGTCTATGCGACAGATCTCGATATCAAGGAGGCCGGCAACCCGAAGTGCACTTTCAACCTGACTCGTCTTGACGGGAGGTTTGCGGTCAAGCAACTTGAGGCGGCCTTCAAAAATAACGTGCTGGAGGCCGAGCGAGCCCTTCCTTATGAGAGGCGTTGCGAGATTTACATTCAACGGCTTAAGAAGGCGTATTCGGCGTGGGTCGAGCAGGCAAAGGCGAGCAAGGGCGTCGCCTACAATCTCTTTCCTAAGTTCATCGCACCGAAGTGCGATGAAGATCTGCTCGAGGATCCGGCGGTTCGTGATGAGCTTCTTGCCCGGCGCGGTTACGCAAGGGAGATTCGCAACCGTTACGCCGGCGCCGTTCCCGATGCTGGCGATGACCGCGTTCGCGCCGCAGGACGAGCCCATGGTGGCAACGGCGACATCTCGCCGCAGGTCGATCGTGCGGTCGACCGAGGCGATTACGATCGCGGCGACGCGCCTCGCTAGTTTTGGAAAGCCTATCGTCGGTGCCCTAGCGCGCTGCCATCCAGTGCCGATTCTGCCATACTCGCAATTCGGTGAGGATGAGGAGCGTGAATTGATCGGCGGGGGTCAGCCGCTCTGATAGAATCGTCCTTGCTGGCGGCAGCCCTCGTGCCGGGCAGAGCCCTCCATTCGATGGGAGGTGATGCCCATGACCGATTTCACCGAGCTCGTGAAGCTCCTGACCGCTATGGTCTCGCTCCTCACGGCCCTTGTCGGCCTTTCCAAGGCACTCAAGCAGGGCTCGAAGCCCAAAAAGAAAGGCCACCGTCGCTAAGACGATGACCCAACTTCATTAAGCAACGGCTCTGCCCAGCTCTCTACAACTTGGGCTGCCGTCGGCACCATTTTACCCTCCTGACGAGGAATTCGTCCATATTTCAAAAATCAAATCCTGTTCGCGCGTGGGCGCGTGGGCGTAAACTTTTAGTTGGGCAAACCCGACAGATTGG
>CAJMRI010000033.1:0-21484 GCA_905215905.1 uncultured bacterium
GCCACATGGTCCGGCGGGGCGCCCTTTTACCCATATGTGGCCGGCAAGCAGCCCAAGGCTCGTAAGCTCTTATTCGGCCGCCTCGCGCAGGGCCGACAACGTGGCCGCATATTGCTGCTGCAGCGCATGCATTCCCTCGCGAGCGCCGTCAACGGCATCGGCGCCACGCAGCGCTTCGGTCACCACGACCGCCGGCTCGTACAGATTATCGAATCCCAGGTTCTGGCTCACGCCCTTGAGCGTGTGCGCTGCCATAAACGCACCTTCGGCGTCTCCTGCCGCCATGGCGGCCTCCAGCTTGTCCATGCTCTCGTCATCCAAAAACTTGAGGGCAAAGCGGGCAAGCATTTCCCCGCCCATCAGCCGAGCGCACGCGTCATCATAATTAGCGCCGATCTTCTCATACGCCTCACGCATGGAAATCATGGATTAAAACTCCTTTGGTCAAACTAAATCGTGGGAAACGCGACAACGTCGGCGGGGCGTGCCAACGTCTCGGCAATACGGTCTTGCACCTCGAGCAGGCAGTCGAGCAACAGCGGGTTAAAGGTGCCGCACTTACCGTCCAGGATCATCTGGATCGCCTCCTTGTGCGGAATAGCATCCTTGTACACACGCACGCTCGTCAGAGCATCGTACACGTCGGCCACCGAGACCACCTGTGCGGCAATGGGAATTTCGTCGCCCTTAAGGCCATCGGGATAACCCCTGCCGTCCCAGCGCTCGTGGTGCCAACGCGCAATCTGGTACGCATATTCCATAAGCGCATTGCCGACGTGATGGCGGCCCAGCTCAAGCAACATGTCAGCGCCGATCGTGGTATGCGTCTTCATAATCTCGAACTCCTCGGGCGTAAGGCGCCCGGGTTTGTTGAGAATCGCATCGTCAATCGACATCTTGCCGATATCGTGCAGCGCCGAAGCCAGGGCAATCGTGGAGCGTTCCTCATTGTCGAGGGAGATCGTGTCGCTACGCTGGACCAGACAGTCAAGCAGCAGCTCGGTCAGCTTCTCGATGTTCGTAACGTGCCTGCCGCTCTCGCCGTTGCGAAGCTCCATGACGCCGGCCATGATGTCGATGAGCATGCGACTGTTCTTGACGCGCTCGTTGTACTGCTGGGACAGCAGGTTCGTCAGGCGGCGCTGTTTGGCGTACAGACGGATAGTGTTGCTTACACGACGGCGCACGACACGGGCGTCAAACGGGCGGCTGATATAGTCCGAGGCGCCCAGCTCGTATGCACGCAGAACCACATCGTCGGATTCTTCGCTCGAAATCATGATGACAGGCAGATTGTCAACAACCGATCGGCGCGACAGATCGGCCAGCACCTCAAAGCCGCTCACGCCCGGCATGACAATGTCCAGCAGCACGAGCGACAACTCATCGCCATAGCGGTCGACCATATCGAGCGCCGTACGACCGTTGTCGGCCTCGAGGATGCAATACTCGTCCTTGAGCATCTCGTTGAGAATGGCTCGGTTCATCTCGGAGTCATCGACAATAAGCACCAAAGGCTTTTCGCTTTGGAAGGCTTCGATGGAGTCGGCATCGGTCACGACCGTACCGGCTTTTGCCTTAGCGCGGCTCAATAACTGGACAGCGCGGCCAACGCCCTCATCGACCGTCTCGCCATGGATGCGAACGCCACCGACACATGCCGTCAAGCTCACGTACTCATGGCCCGGAACAATCGTGGCATGAACGGCATCGGACACCTGGTGCAGGCGACGGGTGAAGTCATCGGAGGGAATATTGGGCATAACGACCACAAACTTGTCGCAGCCATAGCGTACAAGCTCGTCAGTCGAACGAATTCCGCTGCGTATGGCTGTCGCCACAGCACCGAGCGCAAGGTCGCCGGCATGACGGCCACACGTATCGTTGAAGACCCTAAAATCATCAAGGTCAATCACCGCAACGCCGGCATTCATGCGGGCGCTACGGAGCTTTTCCTCGTAATATCGGCGATTGCGCACACCCGTCAGCACGTCGGTGTAGACGAGGTCCTCTTCTGCAGCCTCTTGCTCATCGATCGGACGCACCATCAGCAGGACGTGAGGCTCGCCCTCGACCTTCAGAGGGCGCAGGCGAGCGCGGTACTCGGTACCATCATTGAGCAGCTGCTCCGATACATCATCGGAACCTGCCAAGGCCTCAAGACTTGACTGGCGCAGACAAGGGCACCGATTGCCGGCGAGCAGGCAGTTAGGCTCGCTCTTAATCTGATCGGCCGACAGCAAACGCACCACGGGGTAGGTCTTCGCGACGCGGGCGACCTCAGCGGCAGCCTCCTCGTCGGTTAGATTGACCTCGTGATTATTGAGCATATGGGGCCCCTTCTATCGTTACGCACGGCAACGGTGCATATCAATTGGTACAAGGGTAACATCTAACAGCTGAAGGCAAACGCGCGATTATCGTTACATTTTTATGACCTGGCAAGCGGCGGTAATGGAGCCGCGGGTGCGCGGTTATGGGCGCATTCGTTAACAATGACGAAACGCTAACAGCCCCTCTCCCCGCAGGTCATCGAGCGCGCTAACGCTCCAAGACATCACGAACGGCGTTTGCCGCCGTAACGGGGCGATCGCGCAGACCGTTATGCGCGCCCGGGATCGTCACAAGGGGGCAATCGAGGTATTCGGCAGCCGCTCGCGTGCCAGCCTCGCGGGGCGTATCGACCGAAAGCTCGCCCAAAAACACGGCCAAGACTGCCTTTGACGCGCGGGCGCGCTCCCAGTCGGGAGCATATGTCATATTTGTTCCATATTCGTTCGCCATAAAGCAACGACCATTGCGCAGGGCATGTTTGACTTCCGCTTCGGTCGTCCCAGGAGCCTCGGGGTCCAAGTCGCCGAGAGCTCCCAAGAAAAGCCGGAGCGCCCTTGAAACCTTTCCCGCCGCAATCATATCGAGCAAAACCGGAGCTGCGCCCATACCGACGCCTTCGGCCGACACAGCCGGCTCATGCAGAATCGCACGGGCGACGAGATGGGGTTCGGTGCGAAGAAGCTCCAGCGCCACCAACGTACCGGCGCTATGCGCAAGCACATTTGCCGGAGCGCCAACGTGTTCGATCACGGCCTGCAGGTCGGCGGCCTGAGCGGCAAGATCATAGCTGCCGTCTGCCGCATCGCTGCTGCCACCGCAGCCGCGGCGGTCGTAGGCAATTACGCGGTAGTTGCGGCTGAGCTCACAAGCGATACCGTCGAAAAATGTGCCGTCGACACAAGCGCCGTGCACGCACACCAAGGCAGGAGCATCAGGCGACACATCCGGGCCGGCATATTCGCGACAGGCAATCGTGGTGCCCGCATCCTCGACCGTAAAATCCATGTTGTGCCCCCATAATCAATGCTCATCCAGTTGCACGTCAGTACGGCTAGATGGGCCCGCATTGTCTTACGCCTTGTTAACAGATTAACTGTACCCGACCCGAGGCTTTTCATGGCACGGCATAATGAGCGACGTGAAAAAACGAAACTTGTAAAGCAAGAGCCCGCACCTTGCTTTGGAGCCGATGCTATGCTTAGGCACAATTGTCTTGAGGAGCATATGCCTATGTCTACGTTTTTGAATGCCAGCCCCATCTTTGGGCCCGTTCGCAGCCGTCGCCTTGGTCTCTCGCTCGGCGTCAACATGATGCCGGCCAGCGGCAAAATCTGCACGTTCGACTGCATTTACTGCGAAAACGGCCTCAACGCCGAGCGCCCCTGTCATGAGCCGTACAACACAGCTGCCGTGGTACTCGACGCGCTCGAGGCAAAGCTGCGCGAGATGGCAGCCGAGGGCGAGCTCCCCGATGTGATCACCTTCGCAGGCAACGGCGAGCCCACCGCCGCACCGGAGTTTCCGCAGGCCATCGCCGGCGCCGTCGCGCTGCGCGACGAGCTTGCCCCAAACTCCAAGATCGCCGTGCTCTCCAACGGCACGCGCGCCGACCGCCCCGAGGTGCACGACGCGCTCATGATGGTCGACGACAACATTCTTAAGCTCGATACCGCCGACTCGGCGTTTATCCAGCTGCTCGACCAGCCCGTTGGCCCCTACGACGTCGAGCACCAGATTGAGACGTTCGCAAGCTTTGACGGTCACGTTATTATCCAGACGATCTTTTTGACCGGTGAGTATCTGGGCAAGCCCATCGACAACACCGGCGAGGAGTACGTTGCCCCCTGGCTCGCGGCACTTGAGCGCATTCGCCCACAAGAAGCGACCATCTACACGGTGGCTCGCGAGACGCCGGTCGCCGGCCTTGCCAAAGCAGCGCCCGAGGCCCTCGACGCCATCGCCGCGCGCGTGCGCGCCCTCGGCATTCCCTGCCAGGTGAGCTACTAGCAAAACCATGCAACAGCTAGTGCCCGCCATCCCGCTCCATCAGTTGCGGTGATATAGTTCCTGTTTATGCTGATAAACCGCTTAAATCGGAACTATATCACCGCAACTTTTATGGACGCGTGGGTGGGCTATACTAGCTGCGAATGAAAGGAAGTTAGCCATGTTTGACAAAGGACCCGTTCCTGGCCGCAACAACGCTTGCTGGTGCGGCAGCGGCAAAAAATATAAGAAATGCCATAGCGCCTTTGATGAGCGCCTCGAGCGCTTGTGGGAAGAGGGCTGGGAGGTTCTGCCCCGCACGCTCTACAAGACGCCCGCCGATATCGAGGGCATCAAGCGCTCGGCCGCCATCAACGTAGGCGTGCTCGATTACGTAGGCGAGCACATCGCCGCGGGCATGACCACCAACCAGATCGACCAGATGATCTACGACTACACCGTCGAGCACGGTGGCACGCCGGCCGACCTCAACTACGAGGGCTACCCCAAGAGCGTATGCACCTCGATCAACGACGTGGTCTGTCACGGTATCCCCTGCGATACGGACGTGCTGCACGAGGGCGACATCATCAACGTCGACTGCTCCACGATTCTTGACGGTTACTTTAGTGATTCGAGCCGTATGTTCTGCATCGGCGAGGTCTCGGCCGAGCGCCAGTGCCTGGTCGACGTCACTCGTGCCAGCGTGGAGGCGGGTCTGGCCGCCGTCAAGCCGTGGCTGCCGCTGTCCGTGATGGCCGAGGCCGTGCAAAAGACGGTCGAGGACGCCGGCTTTAGCGTGGTGCGCGAGTACGGCGGACACGGCATCGGTAAGGAGTTCCACGAGGACCCGTTTGTGGGCTTTACCACCGAGGCGCCCGATGTGGACACCATCATGGCCCCGGGCATGGTCTTTACCATCGAGCCCATGGTCAATGCCGGAGCGCCCGACATTAAGATCAGCAAGGGCGACGGCTGGTGTGTGCGCACCAAGGACGGTAGCGATTCGGCCCAGTGCGAGGTACAGCTCGTGGTGACCGAGGACGGTTACGAGCTGCTCAGCTGGTAGCTGTGGATGCGCCGGATGCCGACGGGCACGCCCGTCTTGCATCCGGCGTTTTATTTGAGCGTTTTGCCTGATAAAGCCTGCCAAAAATGAACCTGTCCCTTTTTGGCAGGCTGAACGGAGAGGACTGCTTGTGAACATCCTGGTTTTGTTGCCCGTCAACGATCGTCACCGCGCGATCCTCGAGTCGAGCGCTCCGGGCGAGGACTTTATCTACACGAGCTCCGACGCCATCACGCGTGAGCAGGTCGCCAACGCCGACGTGATCTTGGGCAACATTGACCCTGCCCTGCTTACCGCGTGCAAGCACCTCCAGCTGTTGCAATTGCAGACCGCCGGCTATGACGATTACTTGACCGCCGGCACCGTGCCAGCCGACGCCAAGCTTTCCTGCTCGGTGGGCGCCTACGGCCAAGCCGTGAGCGAGCACATGTTTGCCATGGTCCTTTCCATGATGAAGCGCCTGCCCGACTATCACGACTTGCAGCGCGAGCATCGCTGGGAGGATTTAGGGCCGGTCACCTCGCTCAAAAACGCCAATGTGCTGGTGCTGGGCGCGGGCGATATCGGCGGCCACTTCGCCACGCTCTGCCGCGACATGGGCGCGCACGTCCGCGGCATCAAGCGCCATCCACTCGTCTACCCCATTGTGTTTGAGGACATGGACGGCATGGACGCCCTGTCCGAGCGCCTGGCCGAGGCCGACATCGTCGCATCCTTTATGCCCAGCACGCCCGAGACCCGCGGCCTGGCGAACGCCGAGTTCTTCGCCGCGATGAAACCGGGCGCCTTCTTTGCCAACGGCGGCCGCGGCGACCTTGTGGTCGCCGACGACTTGGTTGCCGCCTTGGAGTCGGGACATCTCGCCGGCGCCGCGGTCGACGTCACCGACCCCGAGCCCCTGCCCGCGACAAGCCCGCTGTGGGATGCGCCCAACATGCTCATCACACCGCACGTCTCAGGTTGGTTCCACCTGGCAGCCACGCTCAACAATGTGGTCGACATTGCCGCGGAGAACCTGCGTCACCTGCAAGCCGGCGAGACCCTGCGCTGCTGGATCGAACATTAGGGTTCCGCCGTTCTAACGAACGGCGGACCGGTCGACGCTGCGCGCCGCCCAGAGCGACAATTTGCCATTCAAAAGGTAAGGCATGACCAGAAGGTCTATGCCTTACCTTTTTCATGCCAACTTGTTCGCTCTGGACATCGCTCGCTGACGTTTGCTCAACCTGCGGTGTCATAACAATTCTGTCCAGCTGTTGGCATTGCGGCATTTTCCCAGATAAAACCTGCCAAAATAAACCTGTCCCTTTTTGGCAGGTTTTAGAGTTCCACGCTTTCGGCGCCGTTGATGGTCAGGTCACGCTCGTAGAAGGCGGTGAGGGCGCGGATGGCGTACATTACGTCGCGCACGCCGCCGGTCTCGTAGCTCGAGTGCATGGCAAGCTGCGGCAGGCCCACGTCCACGGCATGCATGCTCGCCTGCATATTGGACAGATTGCCCAGGGTAGAACCGCCGGCCATATCGCTCTTGTTGGCAAAGGCCTGCGTGGGCACGTCGGCGTCATCGCAAATGGCCTGGAACACCGCGCGGCTAAAGGCGTCGGTGCAGTAGTGCTGGTTGGCGGCCTCCTTGATGACGATGCCGCCGTTAAGCACAACCTGGTTGCGGGCGTCGCACTTCTCGGCGTGGTTGGGGTGCACGGCATGCGCGTTGTCGCAGCTCACGAGCATCGAAGCGGCAAGTGTGCGGTGGTACGACTCGTCATCGAAGCCCAGCGACCCGTTGATGCGGCGCAGCGCGTCGGCCAAGAACGTCGACATGGCGCCCTGCTTGGTCTCGGAGCCAACCTCCTCGTTATCAAAGCAGCAAAAGACCGAAACGTCGTGCGCATTCTCGGCACCCAAAAATGCCTGCAGCGAGGTGTAGGCGCAGGCCAGGTCGTCGAGCTTGGGCGTCGAGATAAACTCGTCGGCCCAGCCCCAAATACGCGCATCCTGTCGGTTGACCAGGAACAGGTCGCGGCCCAGAATCTGCTCAGGCTCAACATCCAGTTCGTCAGCGATCAGGGCATCAAAGTCACCCTGCTTAAGATCGCCAGCGCTGATGAGCGGGCACAGATCAACGGCGCGATTGGGAGCAAAGCCCTCGTTAACGCCGCGGTTCATATGGATGGCAAGGCTCGGAATGATAGCGACCTCGCGCTCGGTGGCGAGCAGGCGGCTCTCAATACGGTCGCCCTCGCGCACCAACACGCGGCCCGCGAGCGCCAACGGGCGGTCGAACCAGGTGTAGTCGATCATGCCGCCGTAGGCCTCGGTGTTCAGGCGCAGCGTCTCGCCCGCGCCGTCGAGCTCGGGCACGGCCTTGACCTTAAACGTCGGCGAATCGCTGTGCGACGCCGTGAGCTGAAAATGGTAGTCGCCGGCAACGCCGTCCTCGCCCCATGTCGCGGCCAGGTCCTCGCCCACCTTAAAGGCAACGACGCTCGAGGTGTTGCGCTGCGTGTAATAACGCCCGCCCGGCTCGATGTCCCACGCCGCATTCTCGGGCAGGTAGGTAAAGCCCGCCTCGTCGAGCTCGGCCATAATGGTCGCTGCCGTATGGAACATGCTGGGGCATGCCTCGATAAAGTCGATAAGGTCGTTGGCAGCCTCGATATCGTCGGCCGTCACGTGCGCGCGCTCGGGCGTTTCCTGATCCGTCATGCTCTCCCCTTTCGCTGGGTTGATGGTCCCCTCCAGCATACCCCGCCACGCCAGCGTCGCACTCTTCATTCCATGCTTAGTTCCGCGCCGCTCACCAAGTTGAGTCATCATGCCCGCGCTCCTTTTGCGACAATTGCACCAACAGGACGAGAGGAGCCGTCATGAAGCCACGTAACATTGCCATCGCCTGCGGTACCGCGGGAGTCGCCGTCGGCCTTGCCGCTGCCACCGGTATCGTTTATCACAAGCAAATCAAGTCCGCCGCGTCGCTCAAACGCTTGACCGGCTACGCGGATGGCTATGACCTGTACGTAATCGACATCGTCTACGACTACGATCTTGATCGCATCATCGCCGCTGGCGTGCGCGACGACCAGGCCTACATCGATGCCGTGGTGGCGCAGGCGCTCCCCGGCGTGCCGGCACATGTCCAGGCGCCCCAGTTTGCCTGCAGCGCTTTTGTCGCCGTGGATGCCGAAGGCCGCGTGCGCACCGGTCGCAATTACGACTTTAAGGACGACACCTCAGCGCTGCTGGTGCGCAATCACCCGCGCGACGGCTATGCCTCCATCGGGTTTGCCGCCCTCAATAACCTGGGCGATAACACTCCGCTTGACTCCGTCGCCGGACGCGCCGCCGCACTCATGGGCTCGTTTGCCCAGCTCGATGGTGTTAACGAATGTGGCGTGTCCATTGCCGTACTCACCCTGGATTCCAAACCCTGTGACCAGGACACGCAGCGCCCCGTCATCAACACTTCGCTCGCCATCCGCCTGGTGCTCGACCGCGCGGCTACCACGCAGGAGGCCGTCGACCTGCTTTCTGCCTACGACATGCACGCCATGGCAGGACGCGATTACCACTTCTTTATCAACGACGCCGCCGGTGACGCGCGGGTGGTGGAGTGGGATCCGCGCGACCCCGACCGCGCATGCAAGGCGACGCCCGTGCGCCAGGTTACGAACTTCTACGCCTGCTATGGTGCCGAAGTGCTACCCAACCAAAAGAACGGCGAACTGGGCCATGGCAAGGAACGCGCCATCGCCATCGCCGATGTCCTCGACGCCCATGTCGGTGCCCAAGACGAGGCAGTCGCTTGGAAGGCCCTGCGCGCTGCGGCGCAAGAGCCCAATCCGGAAGACATCACCAGCAACACGCAGTGGTCGGTCGTCTTTGACAATACCGAGCCCGCTGCCGCCATCACGCTGCGCCGCCACTGGGGCGACGTCGACGCCTTCGCGCTGTAAGGAGCTGGCGCCGTCGTCCTTACGCTCGCCTGACGTTGCTTACATTTCTATACATTTGAGCTAACACGTTTTACCTCCGCATCAACAGTGTGCGGGGGTAAACTTATGCGCATGTTATAACTTGCCCGGAAGGATTCATCATGCTCAGGATCGGTCTTCTTACCAGTGGCGGCGACTGCCAGGCGCTCAATGCCACCATGCGCGGCATCGTCAAAACGCTCATGACCAATAGCGAAGAGCCTATCGAGATCTATGGTTTTGAGGACGGCTACCAGGGCCTCATCTACAGCCGTTTTCGCGTGATGACGCCGGCAGACTTTAGCGGCATCCTCACCCGCGGCGGCACCATCCTGGGCACGAGCCGCACGCCGTTCAAGCGCCTGGACATTCCCGAGGCCGACGGCGTCGAGAAGGTGCCCGCAATGGTCCACACCTATCATAAACTGCAGCTCGACTGCCTGTTTATGCTGGGCGGCAACGGATCCACCAAGACCGCCAACCGCCTGCGCGAAGAAGGCCTCAACGTTATCGCCCTGCCCAAGACCATCGATAACGACACCTGGGGCACCGAGTTGACGTTTGGCTTTACGAGCGCCATCGACGTCGCCACCAAGTGCATCGACGACATCCACACCACTGCCTCGAGTCACGGCCGCGTGTTTGTCATCGAGATCATGGGCCACAAGGTCGGTTGGATTCCGCTGTATGCCGGCGTCGCGGGCGGCGCGGACGTCATCTTGATTCCCGAGATCCCCTACGACATGGACAACGTCATCAAGACCATCGAGCATCGCATGGAGACCGGCAGCCGCTTTACCATCGTGGCCGTCGCCGAGGGCGCTATCTCCAAGGAGGACGCAGCGCTGCCCAAGAAGGAGTACAAGAAAAAGCTCGCCGAGCGCACGAGTCCGTCGATCGTCTACGACATCGCCAAGGAGATCGAGGCCAAGACTGGTCGCGAGACCCGCGTCGCCATCCCCGGCCACACGCAGCGCGGCGGCCAACCCGACGCCCAGGACCGCATCTTTGCGACCCAGTGCGGCGTCGAGGCAGCACTGGGATGCCTGCGCGGCGAGTTTGGCTACATGATTGCCCTGCGCGACGGCAAGATGTGCCACATGCCGCTCGAGGATGTCGCCGGCAAGCTCAAGTACGTCGATCCCCAGAGCGACCTGGTGCGCGAAGCCAAGGCGTTGGGCATCAGCTTCGGCGACGAATAGCCTCGGCCGAAACTGCTCTCATCGGAGGCCCCAGGGCTTACCTCCCAAATCGTCCTCGGACATGTCAGGATCCCGCCGTGCGCTTCGCGCGGCGGGATCCTTCCGTCCTGCGGAAAGATTTGGGAGGTAAGCCCTGGGGCCTCCTGCGGTAACTAGGGAGGCCGAGGCTATTCGTCTTCTTGCTGCAAGTGCGTGGGCTGAGATTTTGGGATGTTGCAAGCTCTTAGCTGAGAGTAGCACTGACATTTGTCCTGAAATGGCTGGTCGTTAGGGGTTGCTACCGGTAGTTGCGGTAGGGTCGGAGCAGATTCTAACTAGAAATGGTGGTCGCCACCGGTTGTTCTCGGCATACTCGGCTCATTCGATTACGATCACCACATGAAAGGAACTGCTATGGATCTTGCGATGGCACAGCGGCTCGTTGATCGCCGCAAGGCTGCCGGGCTTTCTCAGGAGGCGCTTGCCGCCCAGCTGGGCGTGAGTCGTCAGGCTGTCAGTAAATGGGAGCGCAGCGAATCTTCGCCCGATACCGATAACCTTATTGCGCTCGCCGCGCTGTATGGCGTGTCGCTGGATGAGCTGCTGTATGGGGAGGCGGTGGATAGCACTGATGACTCGCAGACTGATGATGAGGCACGGAACAGCAACACCGGCACCAAAGCTTCAGATGAGGCTGAGGCTTCTGCTGAGCACGCTGATTGCAGCGATAAGCCACTTGTCGATATTTCCCTCGCGCGCGGCATCCACGTTATTGATCCCAACAAAGGCGAAGAGGTCCATGTTGGTTGGAATGGCATCCATGTGGCTAACGAGCGCAAGGGTGAAGAGGTCCATGTGGGGCCAGACGGATTGTATATCGATACGCTTGAGGACGATGGACATAGCGTGCATACCAATGACGATGGCACCGTCACCATCGACGGCGAGACGTTTTCCAGCTGGAAGGAGGCGCACGACAAGCTCGACCATCATGGCAAGCATTTCCACACCAAGGTCGGACGTGCATGGAACAAATTCCCCTTCCCCGCACTTGTCGCTCTCGCCTATCTGGTGCTCGGCATTGTCTACAGCACATGGGCTACGGGCCTCTTCCTCGTCTTTTTGATTCCCGTCTATTACGCGCTTGGCGACTTTATCGATCAACGCCGCTTATCTAAGCTGATCGATGTCGTCTATTCAGTCAGTGCCGAGACATGGTTCCTCTACATGTGGCTCTGCCTGGGGCAACCCCATCCCGCCTGGGTAATACTCATCACCATCCCGGTCGTAAAAGCACTCATGCGTTGGTGCCGTAAACAATGGAAGTGCCGCAAACAGGCCTAAACCACCCCAACCAGCCAGCGCCACTCATCCGACACCGCCTGCCCCTTCCAAGTTGCGGTGAGATAGGGACTGTTTTGAAGCTCCAAAGCGCCAAACAGTCCGTATATCACCGCAACTTACAAACAACTGGGTCAGTTCCGGCACGGAGATTAGCATTGAGCTGACCGCGCGCCAAGAAAAGGGCCTATTTACTACGTTTAACTCGATGGGGCCAACCATGACCGCCTTTTTCGAAAATCGACAGCCCTTCTACCTGCGGTTTTATTTTTCATTTTCCCGGCATGGTTGAGGGTATCCAATTAAACGTAGTAGATAGGCCCATTTTGTGGCATACGACCCATTCAAGCCCAATCTCGAAGGCTAAAGAGAGCCTCTCATCCACGCCTGCGAGCGAAAACCAAATAGAATGAAAGGCAAATGGAAAGCCCGTTTGACGGGGCAAACGCCGGGCCACCTAATGGTTGTCCGGCGTTCGCCCAGATAAAACCTGCCAAAATAAACCTGTCCCTTTTTGGCAGGTTACTCGGCGCTCTTGAGGGCGCCGACCATGTCGATCTTGTTGAGCGTTCGGTTGGTGGCGAGGTTGACGATGATCGTAAAGCCAAAGGAAAGCACCACGGCAAGCGCGTAGCTCAGCGGCTCGACTTCGACGTCAAAGTACAGCGACGGCATCTGCAGGATGTACGTAAAGCTCTCGGCAAGCAGGCCACCCAGCGGCACGCCCAGCGCGGCGCCAATCGCCGTGAGGATCAGCGTCTCCTTGTTAACGTAGTGGTGTACCTCACCACGACGGAAGCCCAGCACCTTGATAGTCGCCAGCTCGCGTTCGCGCTCCGAGATGTTGGTGTTAGACAACGTGAATACCACCACAAACGACAGGCACGCCGCCATAAAGGTCACAAGCACCACGACCGAATTGATAATCGTAAAGTTTGCCTCATAGTTTTCCCAATGCTCGGCGGTACTCGACAGCGTAATCCAACCATCGCTCTTAAGACGGTTGGTAAACGCAATCTGATCGGCCGACGAACCCTTAAGCAGCGCAAGGATGCCGTTGAGGCGCGCGCTTCGACCGAATGCGCGCTCATAGGTGCTCTGCGTCATGTAAAGCGTGTTGCCCAGATAGTTGAGCGAAATGTCGCTGACCTTGACCTTGGCAACATTGAGCGACGAATCCTGGACGTGTGCCGTATCGCCCGGCTTGATCCCCAGCACCAGCTGAGAGCTCTTGCTCAAATACACATCTCCGCCACGCAGGGCGAGCAGTTCTTTGGACTCGTCCTCGAGACACACGTAGTCGTCCAGGTCGTTCGCGCGGTCATCGGGCACCACGATCAGTTGCACGGTCTCGCTCTTGCCGCCAAATGTAAAGGTGACGTTGTCGGTCATAATCGGCAGCGTCGAAGTCACGGTCACGTCGGAATCCTTGGCTGCGCTTCGCTCGTCGAGCGCCGCGCACGTCTGCGAAAAATCGTCGGGATTGGCGACCGCCAGCAGGTCGTAGCGCGTGATATGCCCGTACTGCTTGGGCGAAAGCGCCACCGACGTATCGCGGATGCCCATACCGCAGATCACGAGCGCCGTGCAGCCAGCGATACCGAAGATGGTCATAAAGGCGCGCTTTTTGTAGCGGAACAGGTTGCGTGCAGCGACCTTGTTCAAAAAGCCCATGCGGTGCCAGATAAAGCCAATGCGCTCGAGCAGAATGCGCGAGCCGGCGCGCGGAGCCTTGGGGCGCATGAGCGAGGCAGGGGTCTCGGCCATCTCGTGGCGGCAGGCGATAATCGTGGCTCCCACCACGCCCACGGCAAACAGCGCCACCGAAACGATCGAGGACACGATGTCGTACGAAAGCAGCATCTGGGGCAGCGAGTACATGTCGTCGAACACCGTAAACAAGAACAGCGGCAGACCCACAAATCCGATGATATTGCCGAGCACGCCACCGATCAGACACGCCCACAGCGAGTAGTCCACATATTTGGACAGGATGCGCCCGCGTGAATAGCCGAGCGCCTTGTACAGGCCAATAAGCGTGCGCTCCTCCTCGACCATGCGGGTGGCGGTGGTGAGACTGATAAGCACGGCGACGATAAAGAAGATGAACGGGAACACCGTGGCGATGGCCTCGATCGAAGAACTATCGCTCTCGACGCTCGAGTAGCTTGCGATATTGCCGCGGTCCTGGATGTACCAGGTGCATTCGCCCAGGTCAGAGAGCTCGGCGCGGGCATCGGCAAACTGCTGGTCGGCGGCGGCACGGCGCTGGTCCAGGTCGGCTTGCGCCTGCGCACGCTCGTCGCTGCCCTCGGCCATGCGATTGATGTTGTCCTGCTCGATCCCAAAGACCATATTCGCCTGACGCTCAGCTGCGTCCAAGCTCGCCGGTGTGTCGACCGTCAGCTCCTGGGCGCGCGCCTTCTCACGCTCCTCGCGGATCTTCTCGATATTGCCCTTGACCTCATTGATCTTTGCCGAGTAGGCATCCGAATAGGAGTTGAGGCTCTTGGCTCCCTCGACGACCACGTGGACAGCGGAGTAGGAAGAAGATGTCGCGGCATCCTCGCTCACGTAGAACTTGTAGTCCGCAGTCGAAGCAGCGCGAAAGGCGTTGACTGTCGAGTCGGAGCTCACGTCGGTAGGATCGAGAACCTCGGCCGTGATGGTGTAGTCCCCATCGGCAAACTGGTCCTTGGCGCTTTGGTTCGACGAGCTCGCATCGTTGGCGGCAAAGCTCACCGTATCGCCGATTTTCTTGCCCGAAGCCTTCAAAAAACGTGAGGTCACTGCCACTTCGCCCGAAGTCTCGGGCAGCTCGCCGCGCACTAGCACCGGTTGGTCAATATTCTCTTTGGAGAGGCTCTGTACGACGACACGCTCGCGCGTCGTACCCACGGCGGTATAGGCGGTCTCGGTATAGATGCCCTCGGCCGTCTCGACGCCATCGACCTCTTGGATCGCGGCAATATCGTCATCGGTCAGACCATAGGTCGACTGCACGTTGATGTCATAGACATTCTGCTGGTCAAAATAGGCGTCGACCGAATCACACAGGTCCTCGCAGCCCGCCTTAAGGCCGCACATCACGCTCACGCCAAGCGCGGTGATCACAACGATAGACAAGAAGCGTTTGAGGCTGCCGCGAATCGTGCGGTAGATGCCACGGCGAAAAACCGTCGGCACCATATCGTTTGAGCTTTGGGCGGTACGGTAGGTCGTAAAATCCTGCTCGCGCTCCGTGTTCTGCGCGTCGCGGCGTTGACTGTTTTGGCGGTCCTGATTCATGGGCGCTACCACTCGATCGTCTCGATAGGCACAGGATTTTGCTGGATCGTCTCGCTCTCCACGCGGCCGCTCTTAAAGCGGATCAGGCGATCGGCCATGGGCGCCAGCGCAGAGTTGTGGGTGATGATGATGACCGTAATGCCTTGCTTGCGGCAAGTGTCCTGTAGCAGCTGCAAGATCTGCTTGCCGGTTTTGTAGTCGAGTGCACCCGTAGGCTCGTCGCACAAAAGCAGCTTGGGGTTCTTAGCCAGCGCGCGGGCGATGGATACGCGCTGCTGCTCGCCGCCCGAAAGCTGCGCCGGAAAGTTGCCCAGGCGCTCGCCCAGGCCAACCTGGCGAAGCGTTTGCTCGGCATCGAGCGAATCGGGGCAGATCTGCGCCGCGAGTTCGACGTTCTCAAGCGCCGTCAGGTTAGGGACCAGATTGTAGAACTGGAAGACAAAGCCGACGTCGGCGCGTCGGTATTCCACGAGTTGCGCCTCGTTGGCGGAGCTCACGTCACGCCCGTCCACCGTCACAGTGCCGGAGGTCGCCGTGTCCATGCCGCCCAGAATGTTGAGGGCCGTGGTCTTGCCGGCGCCCGAAGCGCCCAGAATGATGGCGAGCTCGCCGCGCTCGACCGTAAAGCTCGCGCCGTCAAGCGCGTGGATGCGGGCGTCGCCCTCGCCGTATGCCTTGATGACGTCTTTGAATTCGATATAGGCCATCGATTAATTCCCATCTGGTCGGATAACTCTTTAGTATTACCCATTTCCCACCTACCAAAAAGGGACAGGTTTATTTTGGCAGGTTTTATATGGGGGAATGGCGGGTGTAGGCGAGGCATTGAGGCTACCCAAGTCAACCATTTGACCCAAGCCTCGCCCGCCGCTATGATGCCGCTGCGGAATGAATGTCTCCGCTGGGTGCGCTAGCCAAGCTGTCGCGTCGCCCTAAACCGCCTTGTTGCTGATGACTTCTGCTGTTACGTGATGTCCCTTAGGCATCGCGCCGCGGCAGGAGTCTTTTTTGTTTTGGAGGAGAAGTGTCAGAAAACAGCACATCGAGCAGGATTAAACGCCTGGTCAACACCTATAGCGGTCTCGTGCTCATGGGCGCCGTCGGAATCCCTATCGGCGTTATCGTTGGCGCCATCTGTGCCCTTTTTGGTCGTGTGCTCCTGGCAATCGGCGCCTTCCGTGACGAGCACATCGTACTGCTCCTTCCCTTCCTCGCCCTCATGGGCTTGGCCATCGTATTTGCCTACCTCACCTGGGGCAAAGGCACCGATCGGGGCATGAGCTTAGTATTCGACGTAGGTCACGGACGCGAGGACGCCATCTCCCCGCGTCTGGTGCCGCTCATTATGCTGAGCACGTGGGCCACGCATCTCTTTGGCGGCAGCGCGGGACGCGAAGGCGTAGCCGTGCAGATCGGCGCAACCGTCTCGCATTGGATCGGCCGACGTCTACCTTTCCGAGAACCCGGCAACACGTTTTTGCTTATCGGCATGGCCGCCGGCTTTGCCGGACTCTTCCGAACGCCCCTCGCCGCCACGGTCTTTGCGATCGAAGTACTGGTCGCAGGACGCATGGAATACCGCGCGCTGTTTCCCGCGCTTACAGCCTCGCTCGCCGCAAGCATGACCTCCGGCGCTCTGGGGCTCGAGAAGTTTGAGGTCGCCGTTACCGCCTCGTATGCGCTCGACCTCCCCGGTCTTGGACGACTGGCGTTGTTGGGTATCGCGTTTGGTATGGTAGGTGGAGCTTTTGCCTGGTGCCTTGCCCATGCCAAGACCCTTGCAGCGCGGCTGCTCCCCAGCCCTTACATACGCGTTGCCGTTATGGGCCTTGCGCTGTCGGCGATTCTGTTCGCACTGTGGCAGGGGCGATACTGCGGCCTTGGCACCAACCTGATATCCGCGGCACTGGGTGACAACGGTGAGGCGTCGATCATGCCTTGGGACTGGGCGCTCAAATTCGTACTCACCATCGCCACGCTTGCCGCAGGATATCAGGGTGGCGAGGTGACGCCGCTGTTCTCCATCGGAGCCAGCCTGGGTGTCGTACTCGCCGGGATTCTCGACATGCCCGTCGAGCTCTGCGCCGCGCTGGGATACGCCGCCGTCTTTGGCAGCGCCACCAATACGCTGCTCGCGCCCATCTTTATTGGCTGCGAGGTCTTTGGCTTTAGCAGTCTGCCGACGTTCTTTATTGTCTGCGTCGTGGCCTACCTGTTCAACATGGATAAGTCGATCTATGCGCTGCAGGAGCACAGCCGCACCCGATAAACAGGGCGTTTGCCACCAAAAAACGCGCACGACAGGCCGGGCCCGCCGCGCGCGTCATCCTATACACGATTAGTTATTGTTGTTGGTCATCGAAGCCACTGCTGCCGCAAGATTGGAAATGGGCATTGTCTGCAGCCAGATGCGCCCCGGACCGGTGAGCACAGTGTTGAACACGCCTTCACCGCCAAACATGATGTTTTTGACGCCCTTGACCATCTGCGCGTCGATGCTCACCGTCTCCTCAAAGCCGGCCACGTTGCCGGTATCTACAATCATTTGCTGGCCAGCAGCAAGCTCGTACTCAACTAGGTCGCCGTCGATCTCGGCAAAGGCAATACCCGAGCCCGTGAGCTTTTGCATGATAAAACCCTCGCCGCCAAAGACGCCGGTCTTTGCCTTCTTGTTAAAGTGGATGCTCAGCTCAACACCACTTTCCGCGGCAAGGAACGAACGCTTCTGCAAAATCCAGCTCTTACCAGGGCCAATCTCGATCGGTATAATGCGGCCGGGGAAGCAAGAGCCAAACGCAATCATGCCATCGCCGTGCGCGGTCCAAATGTTTTGGAACAACGCCTCACCCGAAAAAGCCTTAGAGAACATCTTGCCTATACCACCGCCCGAGGTGGACATCTCCATGTTGGGGGTCATCCAGACCATGGCACCGCTTTCGGTGATCATGGATTCGCCGTCGCTAAGGTTGCACGTAACAACCGGGAAAGCCCCTCCGCCGATCTCGTACTGCATGACCGTCTCCTTTCCTTCGGGAGCCGAACAACGATGTCCATATTTTAGCAGTTAGAGGTGCGTTTATTTGGGTCGGTGGCGTTCATGGCGCCGATCACCGCCAGCCTCCGCTGCCGTCTGCACAGATAAAACCTGCCAAAATAAACCTGTCCCTTTTTGGCAGGTCTTAGAGGCGGACGGTGAAGGTGATCTGGTTACCGTGGCCGGATACGGTGGCGGATCCGCCATGGGCTTCGGCGATGGCGCGCACGACGGACAGCCCCACGCCCGAGCCACCTGTCTTGGAGCTGCGCGACACGTCCGCACGATAGAAGCGGTCGAACAGCCGGTCCAGGTCGCCCTCGGGCAGCTCATCAACAGCATTCGATACGACAAGCTCGGCCGAGCCTTTGCCCGCACCGCGCGAAACGGCACGCAGGCTCAGCTCGATCACGCTGCCCTCGCTTGCGTAGCGTGTGGCGTTGTCCAGCAGCAGCTCAACAACCTGCGCCACTGCCGCGGCATCGGCATGGGCCCGCACACCGCTCGCGACCGACGTCGACAGCCGCTTTCCGCGCGAAACCGCCACCGATTCAAATGGCGTCGCAGCCGTGTCCACGGCCTCCGAAAGATCAATCGTCGCCATAGTAAAGCCGGCCGAACCCTCGTCCATACGCGCCAGGAACACCAGACGCTCCGTGAGCGCCGTCAGCCGCGCGACCTGCTCGCGAATGCTCTGCGTCCACTCGCTCTCGCCGCTCTCGATCTCTTGGACCTCGTTGGCGGCGTCAATCACGGCCAGCGGCGTTTTGATCTCGTGGCTTGCATCGGTAATGAAGCGCTTCTGTTTGCTATAACTCTCGACCATCGGCCGAATCACCGCACCCGAGGCGACCGTTACAATTGCCAGCACCGCCAGCCAGCCAATGCAGCTGATTGCCACACTCGCGCTCAAAAACGAATGGAAACTTGCAAGCTCGCGCGAACAGTCCACGAACACATAGGTTGTCTTGTCGCCCTGAACCGTAGCCGTATAACGGTAGTTGCCAGAAAAGCCCGAAGTCCAACCCTTGGAATATAGTCCTGCAGCGATGCGGGCGGCACGCTTGGCACCTACCGCGGCAATGCGGGCCGTGTTGACATCGGTCACCTGCCCGCCGGCAATCGACACCGTAAAGTAGCGCGTGTCGAAGGGAGACTCCGCCGTCATGCCTTCAAAATGCACATCGCGAACGGCCGCCCGGTTACCGGTAGCAACCTTGCCGGCAACCGCATCCTGACCGGGACCGGTCTTAGGCTCGCCCTCCCCATCAATGCCATCCTTGCCTGCCAGGATATAGTCCAGTCGTGCATCGGCCATCTTGCAAACATGCGAATAATTGACAATGTTGATGCCAGCGATGATGAGCGTGAGCACCACGGTCACAGCGCCCATGGCAACGAGGATGAACTTACGACGCAGGCGACGGCCCATTGCACTGGCAGCATCGGCGCGCCCCGGATTACCCGAGCCCACACCCATGCCGAGCTTCGCCGCCATGCGCTTGCACCACGTGCGCACGCTCACGCCCGTTCTCCTTCCTCGACAACCTCGAGCGAATATCCCTGGTTGCGCGACGCGCGGATGGCAACGTTGGCACCAAGCGCCGTCAGCTTTTTGCGCAGGTACGAGATATAAACCCACACCACGTTGGCGCCTTCGGGCGCGTCCTCACCCCAAACCTCGAGCATCAGACGTTCAGTGGGCATGCGCGTGCCGGCGTTGCGCATAAAGAGTTCCATAAGCTGAAACTCGCGATTGGCCAGGTGCTCCTCGCCCAAAGGTCCCACAAGCGTGCAAGCCGCCGTGTCGAGGCGCACGTTACCCACGCTGAGCGTCGTGGCGTCAATTGCCGTCGCGGCACGCGTCATGGCACGAATACGCGCAAGCAGTTCCTTGGCGGCAAACGGCTTGGTCAGGTAATCGTTGGCACCGGCATCCAGGCCCTCGACCTTATCGGACACCTCGCTTTTTGCCGTGAGCATGATGATGGGCAGTCGCTTTCCGGCGGCGCGTGTACGCTTGAGCACCTCGATGCCGTCCATGCCGGGCATCATGATGTCCAGGATTGCGGCGTCGTAATCGTTGGTGAGTAGATTCTCGAGCGCCGTCAAGCCGTCGAGGGCGGTGTCGACCTCGTAGTCGCTATGTTGAAGAATCGCGGTGAGGGCGCGGGAGAGACCAGGTTCGTCCTCGGCAAGCATCAGCTTCATAGTTGCTCCTTTGGCGCATGGCTCTACAGGTTTCGATACTGCCGATGATAGCGTACCGTCAACCGCCTTAGCGCAGCCTTAGCTGCTCAACCTGCGCGTTTTTAAATACGCAGGATGTGGCTTAGCCAAACTTAAGGCGCACGTGTCGAGCGCTTTGACGCATGCCGGGCGCGAAGGGACAGTGACTCGTCCTTTCACGGTGCCCTAGTTATGCAAAGTGCTCGAGCGTTACTCCTCGTACGCGCCCTCAAGCCGAAGCAGCCACTCCTTGCGATCGAGCCCGCCGGCATATCCGTTGAGCGAACCATCGGCGGCAACCACGCGATGGCATGGCACGATAATCGAAATGGGGTTACGCGCAACCGCAGCCCCCACCGCGCGAGGAGATACAACGGGTGCCTCGTTTCCCGGCACATGATGTCGAGCCGCAACACGCTGGGCGATCTCGCCATACGTAGCGACCTCGCCACGCGGGATAGAAAGCAGCTCAAACCAAACCTCGCGCTGAAACGCCGTGCCAATCAAATGCAACGGCGGCGTAAACCGAGGCTCCTGCCCCGCAAAATAAGCATTCAGCCAAGCCCATGAACGCTCAAGCACCGAAGAGGCCACACCATTTGCCGGACTCACCGACGACATGCCACCGGTACCGGAAACCGCGTCGGTGCCTTCAACATGTTCGGAGTCTTCCCGGAGAAGCGTGGAACCAAAGTGCTCCTGCCCCTCAAACCAAAGCCCCGTCAGACCGCGGCCATCAGCGGCAAGCAAGATTTCGCCCAAAGGCGAGGCAAATGTCGTCGTGACCACCAGCGGCTCCTTTCAAAACTCCGCAACATAATACCGCGAATTGTGCAGACAACCCCAATCGACCCCAAAGTCACCCAAGGCAGCAGGCGCAAAGCGCCGAGCCGCCGCCGGGACCAGGGCCCGCAACAACCACGTGCCCCCACATCAGCCCAGCGGCCCCAACCAACAACGGCCCCATCGCGGGCAGCTCGCAGCAACGTCACCGCAGGCGGGGGCCGGGCTTGGTTTTCAGAACACTCCGCAGACCAGTGTGGCGCCTTGT
>CAJMRI010000034.1:0-14047 GCA_905215905.1 uncultured bacterium
TCAATGTTTTATGTCCTGCTCATATCGTCTCTGCCGGCAGCTGGGGACACTCCTTTGCTAGAAGATTTGGCGCAGGTCTCCGCGGTTGAGGGCTTCGTTGAAGAGGTGCTTGAACACCACGCTACCGTGTAGACCGTCGTGCTCGAACTCGTTGGTCACCCAGGCATGCGAGTTACCCACGCGGCTGAGCGTATCGAGCTGCATGCCCGAATCGACGTACATGTCGTCGAAATACACCGCGGCCTGCAGGGGCACCTCGTTGCACGCCAGTCGCTGCGGGTCGTAGATCTTGTCCCAGCTGGTGTCTTCCATCAGCAGGTCCATGGCGGGCTTGAAGGGCTTGAGCTCGGGCATCTGCTCGAACATCCACGGGAACATGGCCTCGCCGGTAAACATGAGCGGGCGCGCGAGGGTGTCAAACTCGGCGCGGTGTGCCTTCTCTTCAGCCGCGGTCCAGCCAATGGGCATGGTGTCACCGTCGGCGTATATGAACTCCTGCAGCGTCCAGTACAGCGGATTCGTGCGCGTGTTGGTGCGCTCGAAGGCGCGCATCAAAAAGCTGTCGGATACTGAGGAGCCGCAGCTCAGCGTACCGTCGCCGTCAACAAAAGCGTGATCGATAATCCAATGCATGCGCTCAAAGCTCGGCTTCATGCCAAAGTCGCTGCCCATGAGCTGTAGGCGCTCGACCGTCATCGGCGAGCCGTCGGGCAGCACGGGCTTCTGAGCCTCGAGCGCATCGGCCAGGGCTGCCACGCGCTCGACGTCGGCAGGGTAGCGGTCGTAATACTGCTGCGTTTTGGCGACCATGCGCGGGAAGGTGTGCGCGTAGACTTCGCTTGCGCTCGCCGGCACGTGGGGGATGCCGCCGCAGGTAAAGCTTGCCGCCACGCCCTCGGGGAAGAGCGACAGATAGCTCAGCGTCAAAAAGCCGCCGTAGCTCTGCCCGAGTGTGACCCAGGGCCTGCCGCCAAAGCCTACCAGGCGCAGGTACTCAAAATCGCGCACGATAGAGCTGGCGAGGTGACGCTTGAGGAAGTCCGCCTGCGAGCGGGCCGCATCGGCGCCGGCTGCCTCGGCGCGCTCGCCCAAGGCCGCGATCGTGCGTCCGTCAACACAGCTGCTGCGTCCGGTGCCGCGCTGGTCGGGCAGGACCACGCGGAAGTGTTTGACGGCCTCCTCGATCCAGCCGTCGCTCGTGGGCGACAGCGGACGCGGGCTCTCGCCGCCGGGGCCGCCCTGCAAAAAGAGAAGGAGCGGCAGGTCGTCGTTGATGCGGTCGGGTGCGCAAACCACGCGGTAGAAGAGCTTGATGCTCTCGGGCGCGCCGGCGATGGGCGCCGGCATGGCGCCGCGGCGCATGGTGCTGCCGACGGCCAAAAGCATGGGCTCCAGGCCGCGCCAGTCGAGGGGGACATCGATGCTGTGGTCCTCGACATACAGGCCGGGGACGTGGTACGAAGTAATGAGGGCCATGTGAGTCTTCCGTTCGTTGCGGTGTTTCGGGTTGACCAATTCTACCGCCGCGGGCGAGGCCATGCGCAAATCGGCTACCATGGTTGCAAACTTCTAGGAGAAAGGGCCGTCCATGTCGGTCGATATAGCCACGTATGTCCACGATCTTGCCGTTGCCGCTAAGGCAGCGTCGGCCTCGCTTGCCACGGCGAGCGACGAGCAGCGCCAGGAGGCCGTGCGCGCCATGGCCGCAGCACTGCGCAACGGTATCGACTCCATCGTCGCCGCCAACGAGCTCGATATGTCCGCTGCGCGTGATGCGGGCACCTCGGTCGGATTGCTCGATCGTCTGCTGCTGACGCCCGAGCGCGTCGAGGGCATGGCCGCCGGCCTGGAGAAGCTCGCCGAGCTGCCCGATCCCGTGGGCCGCGTGCTCGATCACCGTGTGCTTGCGAGTGGCGTGGACCTTACGCGCGTGAGTGTGCCGCTGGGCCTGGTTGCCATGGTCTACGAGGCGCGCCCCAACGTGACGGCCGATGCCGCGGGCATCTGCATCCGCACCGGCAACGCCTGCATCCTGCGCGGCGGTTCGCTGGCCTATCACTCGTGCGCCATGATTGCCGAACTGCTGGCCGATGCGCTTGAGGCCCAGGGCTTTCCACGCGAAGCTATCTCGATGATCGAGTCCACCGACCGCGAGGCCACCGGCGAGCTCATGAAGCTCCGCGGTATTGTCGATGTGCTCATTCCGCGTGGCGGTGCGGGCCTGATCCAGCGCTGCGTGCGCGAGTCGCTTGTGCCGGTGATCGAGACGGGCACAGGCAACTGCCACATCTACGTGCATGAATCCGCCGATTTTGACAAGGCGCTCAACATTATCGTCAACGCTAAGACGCAGCGCGTGGGCGTGTGCAATGCCGCCGAGTCGCTGCTGGTCGACCGTGCCGTGGCGGATTCGTTTTTGCCGGCGGTCGTTGCCGTGCTGCACGACCACGGCGTGCTGATTCACGGCGACGAGGCCACGTGCGCCGCATGCGCTGCCGCCGGGCTTGCCGAGGGCGACGACTATGTAGCCGCGACTGAGGAGGACTGGGGCCGCGAGTATCTGGCGCTCGAGATGAGCGTGAAGGTCGTGGCGAACGAGGACGAAGCCATCGCGCACATTAACCGCTACGGCACCATGCACTCCGAGGCCATCGTTGCCGAGGACGAGGATGCCTGCGAGCGCTTCCTGGACGCGGTCGATGCCTCGGCCGTGTATGCCAACGCCAGCACGCGCTTCACCGACGGCGGCGAGTTTGGCCTGGGCGCCGAGATCGGCATCTCGACCCAAAAGCTCCACGCCCGCGGCCCCTTTGCCGCCGAGGCCCTCACTACCTACAAATACAAGCTCCGCGGCACCGGCCAGGTCCGTCCCTAAACCTGTTGCAAACGAAAAACCACCACAAAGGCGCCTGTCCCCTTTGCGGTGGTTATAGGTGGCGTGGGCGGTTAGGCCTGGAAGGTGTCGCGATCGGGAGCGAAGGATTGCATGGCCGCGATGGTACGGTCGAAGAGCTCGGGAAGCTCCCAGCCCAGCATCTCGGCGCCCTGCGAAATCACGTCACGCGAGCAGCCGGCGGCAAAGCGCTTGTCCTTGAACTTCTTCTTGAGCGACTTGGTCGTAAAGTCCATGACGCTCTTGCTCGGGCGCATGACGACGGCGGCTCCGATCAGGCCGGTGAGCTCGTCGCAGGCGAACAGTATCTTTTCCATCTGCAGTTCGGGCTTGGGCAGCGAGGTGTTGAAATCGGACGTGTGCGTCTGGATGGCGCGAATGAGCTCGGGAGAGGCGCCCTCGCCCTCGAGGATCTCGGCCGCATAGATGGTGTGGTTCATGGGGTCATCCTCATGCTCCTCCCAATCCAGGTCGTGCAGCAGGCCGACGATGCCCCAAAACTCCTCGTTCTCGGGGTCGAACTCGCGCGCAAAGTAGCGCATGGTGCCCTCGACCGTTTCGCCATGGGTGATGTGGAACGGGTCCTTGTTGTGCTCGTTGAGCAGTTCGAACGCACGGTCGCGGGTGATTCCGGCGGTAAGTGGCTCTGCCATAAGAGGCTCCTTGTGCTCGTAGGTATCGCTAAGAATGAATACTACTAGAACGACTAGAACGAAAAAACCACCACAAAGGTGCCTGTCCCCTTTGTGGTGGTTTTTGGCGCGGATGGGTTAGTTGAGGGCGGCTTGGGCTAGGCGGGCTTCGGCGTCCTCTTCGGTGACGCCCAGGGCCACGGCGAACTCCTCAATGGAGCGGCGCTTGGCCTCCTTGAGTACGCGCATGTAGTAAGAGCTGGGCTTTTTATCAGCTTCCTCGGCCTGGCGAATGCGGTGCATCATGGTCTTTGCCACGCGGACCGTCTCGGGCGCGCCCAGCTTGAGCTGCTGCTTAAAGTGCGTCTCCTCAAGCGAGCTGTTACGCTCGGTAAAGGTGTCGCACTCCAGCTCGTCATAGTGGCTCAGCAGGTGCTCGGCATCTTGCTGGGAGATGGCGGCATGCAAACGATCGGCCTGCGCCACGGGGTACATGAGGATCGTCTGCGCATGTCCCTGCTTGGTCTCGAGCAACAGCATGGGCTGCGGCGTGTCGTCCCTAAAACCGACGACGGTGCAGACTCCCTGACCCGGATGAATGACGTGTTGACCGATTGAGAACATGCTACCTCCAACTTATACGAATTTACGTATGTCT
The DNA here is from genome assembly GCA_905215905.1 of uncultured bacterium. GTDB lineage: Bacteria > Actinomycetota > Coriobacteriia > Coriobacteriales > Coriobacteriaceae > Collinsella. Next base: position 4,184 of record CAJMRI010000034.1, read on the forward strand.
AGAATAACACGCTGACGTGCGCAAACCCTTACTTTATGCAGGAAAAGCACACAATTCTGATAGGTAAGAGTATTCGATAACAGACGCAGCTCATTCACACCTTTATGCATTTTCAACGCCTGCATAATCTGCAGGCAGACCGGCATCTTTGAGTGACTCCATGCAAGCTGTAGTCATTTTTGTGCATATGCAATATCTATTAGCTTTACCCTGCGACAGTGCCCGTCGCTTGTGATAGAGTGCTACAAACTCTGGCTTTTGCCCTACGAGTGACCAAGAGCTCGGGGGCTTTAACACAAGGAGGATCTATGCCCGAGAAGATTGAAGAGCTGGTACGCGCTGCGCTTGCTGCGGCCCAGGAGGCCGGCGACCTTTCCGCATTTGAACTTGACGATTGCGCTATCGAGCGACCGGCTGACACTTCTCATGGCGAGTGGACCTCTACCATGGCCCTGAAGTCCGCCAAGCTGGCCCACTGCGCCCCGCGCAAGATCGCCGAGGTCATCGTTGCCCATATGCCCGAGGACCCCGCGATCGAGAAGGTCGAGATCGCAGGCCCCGGCTTCATCAACTTCTACCTCTCCGTTGCCGTCAAGAATGCCATCTTTGGCGAGGCTCGCGAGAAGGGCATGGACTTCGCTAAGTCCAACGTCGGTGGTGGCCTGAAGACCCAGGTCGAGTTCGTTTCCGCCAACCCCGTCGGCCCCATGCACATCGGCCACGGCCGCTGGGCCGCGCTGGGCGATTCGCTCTGCCGCGTTATGGACCACGCCGGCTATGAGATCCAGCGTGAGTTCTACATCAATGACCACGGCTCTCAGATGAACACCTTCGGCAACTCCATCAGCACGCGCTATATGCAGCTTGCCGACATCATCGCCAAGCAGGGCGTTGATATCGACGAGGCTCACAAGCTGCTGATCGCCGACCGTGACGCCTTTGTTGCCGACGAGAACGACGAGCACCCCGAGACCCATCCGTATCAGGACAACTTTGCCGAGACCTTGGGCAAGGACTCTTACGGCGGCGACTACATCATCGACGAGGCCGCCGAGTTCTGGCGCACCGACGGCGACAAGTGGGTCGACGCCGATCCGCAGGAGCGTATGGAGAGCTTCCGTGAGCGCGGCTACGTGAAGATGGTCGACAACATGCGCGACCTCTGCCACGCCGTCAACTGCGACTTTGACCGTTGGTACTCCGAGCGCTCGCTGTATGTGAAGGACACCGAGGGCGAGACCGCCGGCACCTCCGCCGTCGACCGCGCTTTTGAGAAGCTCGACAAGATGGGCTACCTCTACACCAAGGACGGCGCCCTGTGGTTCCGCTCCACCGATCTGGGCGACGACAAGGACCGTGTCCTGATCAAGTCCGACGGCGAGTACACCTACTTCGCCTCCGACGTCGCCTATCACTGGGATAAGTTCCAGCGCGTCGACCACGTCATCGACATCTGGGGCGCCGACCACCACGGTTACATCGAGCGCGTCCGCTGCGTCTGCGACGCTCTGGGTTACCCCGGCAAGTTCGAGGTTCTACTGGGCCAGCTCGTCAACCTGCTGCGTAACGGCAAGCCCGTCCGTATGTCCAAGCGCAAGGGCACCATGGTGACCCTTCAGGAGCTCGTCGACGAGGTTGGCTCCGATGCCGCTCGCTACACGCTCATCTCCAAGAGCTCCAACCAGATGGTCGACTTCGACATCGAGGCCGTTAAGAAGCGCGACAACTCCAACCCGGTCTATTACGTGCAGTATGCTCACGCCCGCGTGTGCTCCATCCTGCGCCGTGCCGCCGACGTTACCGCCGAGCAGGCCGACGAGATGGGCATGAAGGCCGTTGCCGCCAAGGCCATCGGTGAGAACGTCGATTACTCGCTGCTGACCGACCCGACCGAGCTCGCCCTTTCGCGCAAGCTCAACGAGCTCACCGACCTGATCGCCAGCTGTGCTCGCGATCGCGCCCCGTTCCGTCTGACCCACTTTGCCGAGGAACTCGCCGGTGACTTCCACAGCTTCTACGCTGCCTGCCAGGTGCTGCCGAGCGAGGGCCGTCCCGTCGACCCCGAGCTTTCGCGTGCCCGTCTGGCCGCTTGCGATGCCGTCCGCGTGACGCTCGCCCTGGTGCTCACCCTCGTTGGCGTTTCCGCGCCCGAGCAGATGTAACCTGCGGGTCATTTGACCGTGTAGGTTTGGTTTAACTGAGCCCTATAAGCCCGATCTCCCACGGAGGTCGGGCTTTTTTCGCAAATGCCGACGTATTGACGAATTTGGAACTGCTGGAAATACGAAACTATGCCGGTTTACTACGATGAATTGGGAATTTCCAACCACGCCGGCTTTTCGCAAAAAAGCGCAAGGCATCTACCTGCGGTTTTAGTTCAACATGTTTCGGAGTGGTCGCGGTTGATCGATTCGTCGTAGTAAACCGCCATAGTTTTGGCGGAGGCAGTCTGATTTGTGGGTGGTAGACCAAAGAGTGTCCCTTTTGACTAGTCGTTTAAGAACGCCCCTAATGACTAAGTTGCAGGTGGCGGCGGTTGTGTTACACTAACGCTGCGTAGTTGACGCAATCATCTCGATACAGATCAATGATGTCCGTCGTTTTGAACGGAACTAGACTGTTTAGCCGCCCTGAAGGTTTATGCAGGGAGCATGTGATCACAGGGCTTGAAAAGAAAGTTGAGCAAACACTGTGTCTGATCAACAGCAAGAAATCGAAATAACGACGACGCAAGCCGCTCCCGCTGCACCGGTTGCGTCGGACCAGGTCGCGGCGCCCGCGCAAGCCTCGGCTCCCGAGACGCCTAAGGCTGCTTCGACGCCTGCGCCTGCAACTGGTGAGGAGGCTGCTCCGGCAAAGCCCAGGCTCGCGCGCCGCACGGCCAAGCCTGCCGCTGACGGCGAGGAGGTCACCAAGCCCAAGCGCCGTACCACGCGCACGACGCGCGCCAAGCGCACCGTTGCAGCTGACTCCTCGGTGCCGATTTCCGATGAGGTCGCGCAGGCACGTGCGTTGACGCAGATTAGCGAGGCTCAGGTGGTGCGCGCCCGCCGTCGTGCTGCCGAGCGCGAGGCCGCGGCTCTGACCGAGCTTGCAGCTCCGTCTGTGCCCGAGACGCCTGCCGCCATCGAGACCCCTGCCGCCGACCTGCCGACCGAGAAGCCGGCACCGCGCACACGCCGCCGCACGGCTGCTAAGGCCGAGCAAGTTGCGGAACAGGTAGCCCCCGAGCTCACTGAGGCTTCGGTCCGTTCCGCGGCAGGGGAGGGCGCATCGCCTGCTGAGCCCGCTGTGCCTGTCGAGGCCAGCGAAGTTCCCGTTGTCGATCCGGCTTTGCGCCCGCACCGTCGCGGTCGCAAGCCCAAGGCCTTTGTCGAGGCAGAGAAGGCCGCAGCCGCAGCCGCCGCCGCTCGGGATGCTGCGGCGACCGCCGAGTCTGCAACTGCTGCCGATGAACCCGTCCAGGATGCTACGACTTCCGAGGCCGTTTCTGCCGATGCCGAGCCCGCCGACGTCCGTCCCGGTCGCAGGCGTCGCACTGCTGCTAAGCGCACGTCCAAGGCTAAGGCTGCCAAGAAGGGCGCGTCCGAGGATTCCACCGAGACGACCGCCGATGTATCGACTGATGCCGCCGAGCCCCAGGACGTCGAACAGCCTGCATCCGAGAAGCCCAAGCGCGGTCGCAAGAAGTCCGTTAAGGCCAAGGCCGCCGAGCAGCATGCTGATGTCGAAGCGCAGGTTGATTCTGGCGCCGAGGCCAATGACGCCGCTGCGGCCAATGTTGACACCACCGCAACCGATGGTGCCGCCCCCGCCGAGAGCGAAGACGGCGCCCGCCCCAACCGTCGCCAGCACAAGCGCAACGAGCGCAAGGACGAGCGCAACAACGACCGTCGCAACCGCCAGCGCGATCGCAAGCAACGCAACAAGGAGCGTAATGCCGCTCCCACCGAGCCTACGCTTTCGCGCGAGGAGCTCGCTGCCATGAAGGTTGCCGAACTTCGCGAGAAGGCCAAGGAGTTCGAGATCGAGACGACCGGCAAGAAGAAGGCCGAGCTCGTCGAGGAAATCTACGTCACCGCTGCGAAGGCCGAGGGCTTCCGCGACATCAAGGGCATTCTGCAGATTCGCCCGGACAGCTCCGGCATCATCCACGCCCATGGCTACATGAAGTCCAACGACGACGCCTTCGTGCCCGCCTACCTCATCCGCTCCGCGCGCCTGCGCACGGGCGACGTCATCGAGGGCTCGCTGCGTCCTTCGCGCGGCGGCGACAAGCGCGCCGGCCTCGCCAAAATCACGACCGTCAACGGTCTGGACCCCGAGCAGATTCGCAACCGTCCCAAGTTCGGCGACCTCACCCCGGTCTATCCCAACGAGCCGCTGCGCATGGAGCACGGCAAGGACTCTATTACCGGCCGCGCCATCGACATCGTGTCACCGATCGGCAAGGGCCAGCGCGGCCTGATCGTGTCCCCGCCCAAGGCCGGCAAGACCACGATCCTCAAGAAGATCTGCCAGTCTATCTCGATTAACAACCCCGAGGTGCACCTCATCTGCCTGCTCGTCGACGAGCGCCCCGAAGAGGTCACCGATATGCAGCGTTCCATCAAGGGCGAGGTTGTGGCGTCGACCTTCGATATGCCTGCCGACAACCACACCCGCGTGGCAGAGCTCGTCATCGAGCGCGCCAAGCGCATCGTAGAGCTGGGTGGCGACGTCGTGGTGGTGCTCGACTCCATCACGCGCCTCGCCCGCGCCTACAACTTGGCGGCGCCCGCCTCGGGCCGCATCCTTTCGGGCGGCGTCGATTCGGCGGCCCTATATCCGCCCAAGCGCTTCCTGGGTGCAGCCCGCAATATCGAGAACGGTGGCTCGCTTACCATCCTGGCCTCTGCCCTCATCGACACCGGTTCCAAGATGGACGAAGTCATCTTTGAGGAGTTCAAGGGCACCGGCAACATGGAGCTTAAGCTCGACCGCGACCTGGCCGACCGCCGCATCTTCCCGGCTATCGACCCCGTTGCCTCCGGTACGCGTAACGAGGACCTGTTGGTCGACGAGCAGATGCGTCCGTTTGTCTTTGGTCTGCGTCGCATTCTTGCCGGCATGAACAACACCGAGCGCGCAGCCGCATCGTTTATCAAGGGTCTTAAGGGCACCAACACCAACCAGGAGTTCCTGGTGCGTTCGGCCAAAAAACACAGCGACTACGAGCAGACGTTCTAGGTTGTCATCCACGCGCAGCGATAGTCATCAATGCGATAAAGGGTCGGGGCTTTGAGCCTCGGCCCTTTTCTATAGCGCCGCTCCGCGCTTATTTTTGACCGTAAGACCGACGAGCAGCAGGTTTCCCGTTTCAATCCGACATCGTCACTTGCAATCGACAGGACGGTTTCGCATAATAACTTTTAAGCTTCGCGACGGAAAACGCAGATGAAACGAACCATATACCGTTGCTTTGGGGCATAGCCCCGCTTCATCTTCTCTCGCGCAGCCAACTGAATGATGCGATTTGGGTGCTGGAAGATGGGGAGAGCTCATGGCTTCTTCTGATGCAACACAACGAGCAGTCCTTGCCGGACTTTCGTGCGGGATCGGCCTTGCCGCTCCCGTGGTTATGTATGCCGCGACGCTGCCGTTTTCGTCGGTGAACGAGACGGTCGTGGCGGGTGCAGTTCCCTTCGCCGTGGGCGCGGTGGCGGGCGTGGGTATCTATGCCGCCTCGCTGGGTATCTCCGAGTATCGTGCGCAGCGTGAAGAGCGTCTGTTCCAGCCCGATGCCATGGGCGGTGCCGCCAATCTCAATCAGCATCAAAGCGAGTTCAAGACCGCCTCGATTCCAGCTCAGCAGCAGGATGCGATTCCGTACGCTGCGGCTTCTGCTTCTCAGGCTCAGTCGGAGCAGTCTACCTCGGCATTCCTTTCCGGCCTGACTGGTGCGTTCCAGCGCCGTCATGCCGATGATGGTGTCCCTACCATCGCTCGAGCCGCAGATGCTATGGACGAGGCCGAGGCTTGGTCCATGATCGACAGCATGCTCGACGACGATTCGCCGGTGAGCTGCGACCCTGCGCGCTCGCGCGACGTCTATCAAGTCGCCATCGACGAGCTCACCAACGGCGGGCAGACCGGCTCCTTCAATCGCGATGATATCGCCGCCGCGGCTCGCGCCGTGTCGGGCTCCCAGGCCGCCCCTGCGGGCAGCACGGCGGCTTTCGTGGCACTCGTTGCCAATGCGGCGGTCAATAACGCCTACAGCGCTACCTCGGCGGACGCGAACGCTTCTGCCGATAATTCGTACGTTGATGAAGCCATGACCGCGGACGAGGAGGCTGTTGCCGCCCGCCGTGCCGCCGAAAGCTCGCTTTGGGGCGCTCCTGCCCAGCAGCAGGCGGCTGAGGCTGCGCCGTACAATGCAAACCTCGCCAGCATGCCTATCATCTCCGGTGCCGCGGGCATCGATCTCGATGACCTCGATGAGCCTGCAGCCATCACCGCATCGATTGATGCCCAAGATCGCATCGACACCGGCGACCTTCCGGACGCCTCGCTCGAGGTTGATGTCCCCATGGCCGATTACTCGGGCCACGAGGGTATGTGGGCCGCCGCCACCGCGATTCTGGATGAGATTGACGAGCCTGCTCCTGTTTCAGCCCCCGCTCCCGTCGCTGCCCCTCAGCCTGCTGCCCCCGCCTATGTCGGCCGTCACAGCGCTGTGTTCCCCGAGGATACTGCCCGTATCTCGCGTGAGAGCATCGAGCGGGCCGAGGCTATTGCCGCCGGCATTATGGAAAATCGTCGTCACGAGCGCGTCAATCAGATCCTCGAGGAAGAGATCGAGCGTCTTCAGTCCTCTACCGCCAAGCGTACGGGCCGTGCTTATCTGAGCGTTATCGAGGGCGGTACCGCCAGCTTCGCGCCGCTCCGTGCGGAGGCATAACTTCTGCATGGTTAAGATCAATCGAAAATGGGCGGTCGTGACCTGCCTGATGGCGCTCTTGATCTGGGGCAATTCGCTGGTTCCCGGCTCGGGGTCGGGCTCGCTGAGCCTAACGGTCATGGAAGCTATCCGCGGTTTCCTGCACGGCGTGGGACTTCCATATGAATGGGTGACCAACTTTGTTGTTCGCAAGTGCGCGCATTTTACCGAGTATATGGTGCTCGGCATCTTGGCAACGCACGCCTTTGATTTTGAGGGCCGGCGCACCTTTGACGTGCTGCTGCCCACGGCGGTGTTCCTGCTGCTGATTCCCTCGATCGACGAGACGATTCAGCTCTTTGTGCCGGGACGCGCCGGCATGATCACCGATGTGATGATCGACTGCTGTGGTGCGGCAACGGGCGTTGTGCTCCGATATCTCTTACGGTCGCTGATGTGCGCCAAAAAGGCCGCCTAAGGACGCATTGTTTGGTCCTAGGCGGCCTTTTTTATTGGAGGGCTTATATGAGGTGTGGCGGCGTCGTTCCATAGGTCGGATTTGCCGGGTGCGCCACGCCCTGTGGGTGCGTCTGTTACTGAAGCGCCTGTGCGCCTAGGGCCAGGCAGCCCATGATGCCCTGCTTGCCCTCGAGGCTGTTGTTGACGATGTAGGTATCGATGTCGTTGACCTCGGGCGTGACGATATAGCCGTTGAGCATCTCGGCGCACTTCTTGCGCGCGAGCGGCACGATGGGGGTGTGGTCGGCCACGCCGCCGCCGATGACGATCTTCTGCGGCGCATAGCACAGGATGTAGGTCATGAGCGCCTGCGCCAGATAGCCGGCGAGCAGATCCATGGCCTCCGGGTCATCGGCCATGTCTCCGGCGCTCTTGCCATCCCAGCGCCTTTTAACGCCGGGGCCGGCGATGAGGCCCTCGAGGCAGTTGTCGTGGAAGGGGCAGGCGCTGTGCTCGCCAATGGTGTCGCGCGGGTCGCGCGTGACCAGGATGTGACCGGCCTCGGGATGCATCATGCCGTGCACGAGCTTACCGCCCGAGAGCACGCCAGCGCCCACGCCGGTACCGATGGTCAGATACACCACGTCCGTGAGGCCCTGGGCGCAACCAAAGGTGACCTCGCCCAGGCAGGCGACGTTGACGTCGGTGTCGTAGCCGCAGGGAATATTGAGCTCGTTTTGGATGGTGCCCAGCAGGTCAAAGTAGCGCCATGCCGTTTTGGGCGTCTCCAGGATCTTGCCGTATTGGGGCGAGGCGGGGTTGACTGCGGTGGGGCCAAAGGCGCCGATGCCCAGCGCGGCGATGCCCTTGTTCGCAAACCATGCGTTGACGGCCTCGACGGTCTCCTGCGGGGTCGTGGTCGCGATCTGCTCGCACTCCAGGACCATACCGTCTGCATAGCCCGTGGCGCAGACCATCTTGGTGCCGCCGGCCTCGAGCGCTCCGATAAGCTGCTCTGCCATAGTATTCCTCTCTGGGACGAGTTGCTCCGTGACTAAAGTATAGCGCTCAAAAAAATAAATGAGGTCGCTATAAAAAGAAACCTCGTGGCCCAACGGGTTCACGAGGTTTCTTTAGTGCCTTTAGTTACTGACCGTCCTTACCCGCGCGGTTCGATTTTATCACGCAGAGACTTGAGGTTCTCCAGTGCCGCGTTAAGCGTCTCGTCTCGTTTGGCAAAGTGGAAACGAATCAGATGGTTGACGGGCTCGCGGAAGAAGCTCGAGCCGGGCACGGCGCCCACGCCCACCTTGGAGGCCAAATCCTCGCAGAAGTCGAGGTCGCTGTTATAGCCAAACTCCGAGATATCCATCATCACGTAGTAGGCGCCCTGCGGCACGTTGTGCGTGAGTCCGATGCTGTCGAGTCCCTGACAGAATAGGTCGCGCTTGGCGGTGTAGAGGTCGAGGACCTCCTGGTAATAGCTGTCGTCGAAGTTGAGGGCGGTGACGACGGCCTCTTGCAGGGGAGCGGCGGCGCCCACGGTGAGGAAGTCGTGAACCTTTTTGATGCGCTCGGTGATTTCGGCAGGAGCGATGGTGTAGCCCAGGCGCCAGCCGGTGATGGAGTAGGTCTTGGATAGCGAGCTGCAACTGATGGTGCGCTCAAACATGCCGGGCAGCGTGGCCATGTACACGTGCTCGTGGGGCGCGTAGACGATGTGCTCGTAGACCTCGTCGGTGATGCAGTAGGCGTCATACTTTTTGCACAGGTCGGCGATAAGGGTGAGCTCCTCGCGGGTAAAGACCTTGCCGCAGGGGTTGGACGGGTTGCATAGAACGATCGCCTTGGGATCGTTGTCGCGGAAGGCCGCCTCCAGGACCTCACGGTCAAAGTCAAAGGTGGGCGGGTTGAGCGGCACGTAGATAGGCTCCGCACCCGAAAGGATCGTGTCGGCGCCGTAGTTCTCGTAGAATGGCGAGAAGATGACGACCTTGTCGCCGGGGTTCGTGACCGTCATCATGGCGGCCATCATGGCCTCGGTGGAGCCGCAGGTGACCACGATGCTCTCGTTGGGGTTGATCGGCATGCCCATAAAGTGCTCCTGCTTGGCGGCAAGCGCCTCGCGCATGGCCTGGGAGCCCCAGGTGATGGAGTACTGGTGGTAAAGCGGCTTGGGGTCGGTGGCAATGGTGCTGAGGCTATCGAGCATCTGCGCCGGGGGATCGAAATCGGGGAAGCCCTGCGACAGGTTGACGGCACCATACTTGTTGGAGATGCGCGTCATGCGGCGGATGACCGAATCGGTAAACGCCGCCGTGCGGTTGGAGAGTTCTTTCATGCCTATCCTTTCGAGCATTGGGTGGAGCAAGTTTACTCCTATGGAACCGGTGGGATTTGCTCGAAACGGGCTCGAAAAACTCTTTTCGGTTGATTTTCAATCTCAACGCAACAGCCTGAACGGGCCCCGCGTTTCCGCAGCT
>CAJMRI010000035.1:0-13733 GCA_905215905.1 uncultured bacterium
CGGTCAATACGGGGCCCGCTCCATTTGTCAATTCCTTCAAGCGAATGTGTCGGGAATGTTTCAATGCATGAATATGCAAGCCATTTACGTATTCATGCATCTTTTGGTGCTAAAGTTTCAACCCACTTCATAACGACCGCTGCGAAATGCGCATCGGTGCATAAATCGCAGACAAGGAGTCTGATATGTCTTTGAAGGTTGGAATCGTCGGCGCGGCTGGATATGCCGGAGCCGAGCTCATTCGCCTCGTCCTCGGTCATCCCGAGTTTGAACTTGCTGCCATTACGTCCAACGCCGATGCCGGCCAGCCGTTGTCTGCGGTGCACCCGAGCTTCACCGGCGTAAGCGATCTTGTCTTTACGACGCATGATGCCCCTGAGCTCAAGAACTGCGACGCGGTCTTTTTGGCCGTGCCGCACACGGCTGCCATGGCACAGGTGCCCGCGCTGCTTGCATCGGGCGTCTCCTGCTTTGATCTTTCGGCCGACTACCGTCTGAACGACGCGTCCGTTTTTGAGGCTTGGTATGCCGCCGAGCATACGAGCCCCGAGCTGCTCAAGACCCGTGCCTTCGGTCTGCCCGAGCTGTTCTGCCAGGACTTGGAGACCGCCGCATCCGACCATGCCGACGGCAAACCCGTGCTGGTCGCCTGCGCCGGTTGCTATCCCACCGCAACGAGCCTTGCCGCCGCGCCCGCCGTGCGCGCGGGCTGGGTGGCCGAGAACGGTCCCGTGATTGTCGATGCCATTAGCGGCGTGACGGGCGCCGGTAAGTCCTGCAACGCCCGCACCCATTTTTGCAGCGCCGATGAGAACTTGGAGGCCTACGGCGTGGGCAAGCATCGCCACACGCCCGAGATTGAGCAAATCCTTGGCCTGACCGATCGCGTCGTCTTTACCCCGCACCTGGCACCGCTCAAGCGCGGTCTGCTCTCCACGGTGACGCTGCCGCTCGCGCCGCAGGCTATCGATACCTTGACCCTTGAGGACGTTGTCGACCATTACAAGCAGTTCTACGCCGGTCGCACCTTTGTGCGCGTGCTCGATGCCGGCCAGCAGCCCAAGACGGCTTCGGTCGTCGGCACCAACGCTGCCCAGATTGGCCTCGCGCTCAACAAGCGCGCGGGCGTGCTGGTGGCAACGGGCGCCATCGACAATCTGTGCAAGGGCGCTGCGGGCCAAGCGGTCCAGTGCGCCAATATCGTCTTTGGCTTTGACGAGCGACGAGGCTTGCCCACAGTGGCGTGCCCGGTGTAGCACATTCGATTGTTAACGATTTGGTAGTCGGGCATCGAGTGGGGCGCCACTCTTAAGCTGGTCTCATGATCACGACTGGCATGGCGCACCAACCGATGTCCGTTTTTTGTTTGACATAAGGAGTCATAAAGACGATGAATACCGAGCTGTTTGATATCAAGATTCGCGCCGTCGAGGGTGGCGTTACGGCTGCGGCTGGTTTTAAAGCCGCAGGCATCCGCGCTGGGTTTCGCAAGAATCCCGAGCGCTTGGATTACGCGCTCGTCGTGCCCGATAAACCCTGTCCCGGTGCCGGCGTGTTTACGACCAATCGCTTTTGCGCAGCGCCTGTGCAGGTGAGCCGCGCCAACCTGGGCGGTGTGGGCAAGGGCTATGGCATCATCGCCGGCGTTTCAATCAACTCCGGCAACGCGAATGCCGCCACGGGCGAGACGGGCCTTGCCTGCGCGCGCGAGACGTGCAACATCGCCTCGCAGGTCATCGGCTGCGAGCCCCAGCAGATTCTGGTTGCCTCCACGGGTGTGATTGGCCAGATTCTGTCGATCGACACGTTTGAGACCGCCATTCCTGCTGCCTACGAGGCGCTCTCCGCCCACGGTGGCGCCGATGCCGCTCGCGCCATCATGACGACCGACACGCACTCCAAGGAGTACGCCGTATCCTACGTCAGTGAGGCTGCGGGTCATGCGGGCAATGTCTATACGGTAGGCGGAATGTGCAAGGGCTCGGGTATGATCATGCCCAACATGGCCACCATGATCGCAGTTATCACCACCGATGCCCCCGTCGAGCCTGCGGCACTTCATGCCCTGCTGCTCTCGACCGTCAAGCAGACCTTTAACAAGGTAACGGTCGATTCCGACACCTCGACCAACGACACCTGCATCATGCTTGCCTCCGGCGCCGCTGCCGCAGATGCCGAGCCTATCGTTGAGGGCTCCAATGCCTTTGACGAGTTGGCATTTGTCGTGCACGAGGTGTGCGAGAGCCTGGCGCGCAATATCGCCGCCGATGGTGAGGGCGCATCCAAGCTTGTTACGGTCAACGTTACCGGCGCCGCTAACGACGAGGAGGCCGATATCGCCGCCCGTGCCGTTGCCAACTCGCCGCTCGTTAAGACCTGCATCGCCGGCCACGACTGCAACTGGGGCCGCGTTGCCATGGCGCTTGGCAAGTGCGGCGTGAAGTTTAATCAGGAAGACGTTTCCATCGACATGATGGGCATGCCTGTCTGTCGCGACGGTCTGACTGTTCCCTTTGACGAGGACGAGGCTCTACGACGTTTTGAGGCGCCCGAGATCGTGATCTCGGCCGACCTGGGCGCAGGCGACGCGGCAACGACCGTGTGGACCTGCGACCTCACGCATGAGTACATCTCCATCAACGGCGACTACCGTTCCTAGATTCCAGGCACGCTGCGCATCTTGCCGCGATTGCGGACAGCGGAGCACGGCGCGATAACGATACGAAAGACGAGGCAGACTATGAAATTCGCACGCGATTGTCGTTCGAGCGAATCCAACGAAGCAACCGCGCAGCTGCTGTTCGAAGCGCTGCCGTGGATTAAGAACCTGACCGGCAAGACGGTTGTTATCAAATATGGCGGAGCCGCCATGGTCGACGAGCAGCTGCGCCGCGACGTGATGAGCGACATCGTCCTGCTCAAGATCATCGGTATGCGTCCCGTCATCGTGCATGGTGGCGGCAAGGCTATCAACGAGGCGCTGAGCCATTACGATATTCCCGTCGAGTTTAAGAACGGCCAGCGCGTGACCACGCCGGCGACCATGGATATCGTGCGCGAGGTACTGGGCGGCAAGGTCAACCAGGAGCTGGTTGCTGCCATCAACCACCACGGCAACCTGGCCGTGGGCGTGTCGGGCAGCGATGCCGGCACGCTCATCGCCGAGCCGCTCGACCCCGAGCTCGGTCGAGTGGGCAAAGTGACGCACGTTAACACCGACTATATCGAGCGCTTACTCGATAGCGAGTACATCCCCGTCATCGCTACCGTCGCGGCGGGGGAGGACGGCGGTTTCTTCAACATCAACGCCGATACCGCCGCCGGTGCCGTTGCGGCGGCGCTCCATGCGCATAAGGTGATCTTTTTGACCGATGTCGACGGCCTGTACAAGGACTTTAGCGATAAGGATTCACTTATCTCCAACCTGACGCTCGACGAGGTCAATGAGATGCTCTACGGCGGCGAGGTCGATAAGGGCATGATTCCCAAGCTGCGCGCGGCCGTCGATGCGCTTGCCGGCGGCGTATTTCGTGCCCACATCATCAACGGCACCACGCCGCATTCGCTGCTGCTGGAGCTGCTGACCGATGCCGGCGTCGGCACCGTGATCCATTCCACCGAGACGGCCTACGAGTTCGATACGCATCCGCATCCGCTTTCGACCTTTGCGGCGCGTCTGGCCGAGAACCTCGACGAGGTCGAGAAGCTCCAGACGGTCTAGCTGACCGCAGCCGCCCAATTCCTGCACCCATAGGCCTGCGCCGTCCGGCGCTCAACGAAAGGCATTCCATGTCACTTGCAGCTCAGCAATCGCTTGAATCCAATTACGTTATGCATACCTTTGGCCGCTCTCCGGTCGAGTTTGTCGAGGGTCACGGCATGAAGCTCACTGGCGACGATGGCCGTGAGTACCTCGACTTTCTTGCCGGCATCGGCGTGTGCAGCCTAGGTCATGGCAACCTGGCTGTGCTCTCGGCACTTGAGGCACAGACCAAAAAGCTCATGCATGTCTCCAATTACTTCTACATTGAGCAGCGCGGACAGGTCGCGGCGCTGCTGTCCAAGCTTGCTAACGACGACGCAGATGGTGCGCGCGTGCTTGCCGATGCCATTGCCGCCGGCGATGAGACTACGGCAGCTGCTCTTGGTGCCCCGGCTGCGGACGAGCAGGTGTGGGAGACCTTCTTTGCCAACTCCGGCGCCGAGGCCAACGAGGGCTCGATGAAGCTCGCGCGCCTGTACGCCAAGCGTGCCGGTAACGGCGGCAACACCATCGTGTGCATGCGCGGCGGCTTCCACGGCCGTACGCTCGAGACCATTGCCGCCACCATGCAGGATTGGCTGTAGGATAGTTTCCGCCCACTGCCGGGTGGCTTTGTGGCCTGCACGCCCAACGATATCGATGAACTGCGTGCGATCTTTAAGCAGCTGGGGAGCGAAATTTGTGCCGTGATGCTCGAGCCGATCCAGGGCGAGAGCGGTGTGCACCCCATGACCGAGGAGTTTATGGCGGCAGCGCGCGACCTGGCACACGAAGTGGGCGCCGTGCTTATCGCCGACGAGGTCCAGTGCGGCATCTTCCGCTCCGGCAAGCCGTTTGCATTCCAAACCTATGGCGTGGAACCCGACATCATGAGCCTTGCCAAGGGCATTGCTGATGGCGTGCCCATGGGTGCCGTCGTAGCAAAGAAGGAGATTGCCGACGTGTTTAAGCCGGGCGACCACGGCTCGACCTTTGGCGGTAGCTGCTTGGCCGTCGCGGCGTGTGCCGCGACGCTCTCCGCGCTCGTGCACGGCGATTATGCCGACCATGTTGCCAAGGTAGGCGCCTATATGGAGGCAAAGCTCGCCAAGCTGCCGAACGTGACCGAGGTGCGTGGCCGCGGCTTGATGCTCGGCTGCGATCTGGACGATACTGTGGGTGATGCACACGACGTTGTGGCCCGTGCATTGGGGGCTGGTGCCGTGATTAACGCTACGGGTGCCCATACGCTGCGTTTCCTGCCGCCGCTCGTCTGCGAGGAATCCGACGTGGACAGTCTGATCGAGATCCTGTCGGACGTTTTGGCCTAACACAGCGAAATAACTTAACTTTGACCGGGTTCCGGACTGCGGACGTGCCCTATGTGGCATGATTCAGCGGTCTGGAGCCCGTTTTGCCTTAGATTTGCTAAGGCGGGGAGACTTGCTGGTCAAAAAACATCAAATATGAGTACTGTTATCGATTTGGTAGCAGCAATTTTGGACTAATAAGGCCAGATAGCTAGTCGAAATGGCGATGAATGTACGATTTTGATCCAATTGTTAGTCCTTATAATGGACATATGTTGCGTAACTTAAGCAAATATTATCTTCTGATATGTTGTAAGCAAGGTAGCAGTACTCATTTTTGCCATTTTCTGGCCACGGCCTTTGTGACAGACGTGCTGGTGGGTTCGAATCCCATGCGCTGGGCCTGAAAAAAAGAAAGGCCTCCATCGCTGGAGGCCTGACAATTCAGTGGTGGGCGATGAGGGATGTCCGCGTGCGGCTGGCGCCGCCCGCGCCCCGCTTCGTCGCTCCGCTCTTCGCGTGCTACGCTGGAAAACGTTTCGCGTTTCCTCAGCTCCGCACCCTTGCGGGTTCGAATCCCATGAAATGGGCCCAAGCAAAAACGGTCCCCTTGCGAGGACCGTATCCAATTCAATGGTGGGCGATGAGGGATGTCGCGTGCGGCTGACGCCGCCCGCTTTCGCTTCGGGCCTGCGGCCCTCGCGTGCTGCGCTGGAAAACGCTTCGCGTTTCCTCAGCTTCGCACCCTGTCGGGTTCGAATCCCATGCGCTGGGCCCAAACAAAAACGGTCCCCTTGCGAGGACCGTATCCAATTCAATGGTGGGCGATGAGGGATTCGAACCCCCAGCCTTGTGCGTGTAAAGCACCTGCGCTAACCGTTGCGCCAATCGCCCGTGCGGAGAGAGTATAGCAAAACAATCGCCTCATTCATCTCATATCCATTAAAGGTAACCGGCGCGTGTCGGCGCGGAGCTGATTCAGTTGAGATTGCCTGAACATTCCGCCCCTCTTTACGCCCTCGGGTATACTCAAAAGCTACTGATTCGATTTGATACCCAGCAACAGCAGAGGGGATAGTATATGTGCGGTTTTGTCGGTTTTGTCGGTGGGACGGATAACCAATCCGAGGTGCTCACCAAGATGATGGACCGCATCGTCCATCGTGGTCCCGACATGGGCGGCCAGTTTATCGACGGCCGCGTTGCCCTCGGCTTCCGCCGCTTGTCGATCCTCGACCTGACCGAGGCCGGCGCTCAGCCCATGGCCAATGAGGACGGTAGCGTCGTCATTGTCTTCAACGGCGAGATCTACAACTTCCAAGAACTCCGTTCCGAGCTCGAGGCCAAGGGCTACAAGTTCCACTGCGGCGCCGACACCGAGAGCCTCCTGCACGGCTACGAGGAGTGGGGCGAGGCAGTACTCGATCGCTTGCGCGGTATGTACGCCTTCGTCATCTGGGACAAGAAGAAGAATAAGCTTTTTGGCGCCCGCGATATCTTTGGCATCAAGCCGCTCTACTACTATCCCATGGCCGATGCGGGCGACGGCGCTCCGGGCGTGCTCTTCGGTTCCGAGATCAAGAGCTTCCTGGACTACCCGCACTTCCACAAGGCGGTCAACAAAAAGGCCCTGCGTCCGTACATGACGCTGCAGTATTCGGCAACCGAGGAGACCTTCTTCGAGGGTGTCTACAAGCTGCCGCCGGCGCATTACTTTACCGTCGATATCCCGACCGGCAAGATGAACATCGAGCGCTACTGGGATTGCGATTACTCTGCCGTCGAGAAGCCGTTCGAGGAGTACGTCGACGAGCTGGATGAGGTCGTGCACGAGAGCGTCGAGGCCCATCGCATCGCTGACGTCAAGGTCGCGTCGTTCCTCTCCGGCGGCGTCGACTCCAGCTACATCGCCGCTTGCCTCATGCCCGACAAGACCTTCTCGGTGGGCTTCGATTACAAGAATTTCAACGAGACTAACTACGCCAAGGAGCTATCCGACAAGCTCGGCGTCGAGAATGTCCGCAAGATGATCACCGCCGACGAGTTCTTTGGCGCACTCGAGGACATTCAGTATCACATGGACGAGCCGCAGTCCAACCTGTCGTCTGTGCCGCTGTGGTTCTTGGCCGAGATGGCGCGCAAGGATGTTACCGTCGTGCTTTCGGGCGAAGGCGCCGACGAGCTCTTTGGCGGCTACGCCTACTACGAGGACACGGTTCCGGTGCGCAAGTACAAAAAGATGGTGCCACTGCCCATCCGTCGCGCGCTCGGTAACCTGGCGTTGCATATGCCGTACTTCAAGGGACATAACTTCCTGGTCAAGGGTGCCGAGATCCCCGAGAAGTCGTTCCTGGGACAGGCTCTGGTATGGCCGGAGCGCGAGGTCGACGGCGTGCTCAAGCCCGAGTACAACACCGGCGATGGCGCCTTCGAGCTTGCCGCTCCCATCTATGCGCGCGTGAAGGGTCAGCCCGAGCTGGTCAAGAAGCAGTACCTGGACATGAACATGTGGCTCCCGGGCGACATTCTGCTCAAGGCCGACAAGATGTGCATGGCGCACTCGCTGGAGCTGCGCGTGCCCTTCCTGGACCGCAAAGTCATGGAGTTCGCCGAGCACATTCCCGACCGCTACCGCATCAACGAGAACGGCAACAAACAGGTACTCCGCCACGCTGCCAACAAGTCGCTGCCCGATGAGTGGGCCACCCGTCCCAAGGTGGGCTTCCCGGTGCCGATTGTCTACTGGCTGCGCGAGCAAAAGTGGTACGACTATGTCAAGGAGTACTTCACCGCGCCGTGGGCAAGCGAGTTCTTCGATACCGACGAGCTCATGCACCTGCTCGATCTGCACTTTGCGGGCAAGGGCGATTTCCAGCGCAAGATCTATACGCCGCTCGTGTTCCTGGTGTGGTACAAGCGCTTCTTTATCGACGAGGACCAGCCCGCTGTTCAGGCTGCCTAGCCTCGGCTTACGAACGCCTGCGCGTAACGGCTCCTCCGGGAGCCGTTTTTGCGTGGGTGCGTTTCAGTTACTATAAAAACCGTCCCTGCCAAATGGCTGAGAAAGGCGAAAGATGCACCATTCGGATTCCGCGACCGTGACCACGGTCGATACGCTTGCCAAGCTTCTCGATGTGTGCGGCGAGCTGCGCGCATCAGAGCAGGTTGACGAGCGTGCCGTGACCGGCTGCTCGTTTGATTCGCGTGCGGTCTCGGCAGGTGACGTGTTCTTTTGCAAAGGCGCTGCCTTTAAGCCCGCGTTTTTGAGCATGGCGCTCGATGCGGGCGCCGTCGCATTTGTGTGCGAAGAGTCGCTGGTCGAGTCTCTGGAGCCGCTGGCGCAGGAGAGCGGTGCTGCGATGCTGGTTGTTGATAGCGTTCGCACAGCCATGGCCCTGTTGCCGCCGGAGGTCTACGACCGTCCCGACCACGACGTCAAGATCGTGGGCATCACTGGTACCAAGGGAAAGACCACGGCCGCTTTTATGCTCCAGTCCATCATCAAAGCGGCGGGCGAGTCCTGCGGCATGATCGGCTCGGTGAGTACCGACGATGGCATCGAGTGCTATGAGAGCACCAATACTACGCCCGAGGCCCCCGAAGTCTGGCGCCATATCGCCAACTGCCGCACGTCCGGTCGCCAGTCCATGGTCATGGAAGTCTCGAGCCAGGCGCTCAAGTACCAACGCGTCGAGAATCTGCCGTTTGACGTGGCGTGCTTCCTCAACATCGGCCGCGACCATATCTCGCCGATCGAACACCCTACGTTTGAGGATTATTTTGAGAGCAAACTCAGGATCTTTGACCAGGCAAAGACCGCCGTGGTGAATCTGGGCACCGAAGAGGTCGACCGTGTGCTGGAGGCAGCGTCGACGGCCGAGCGCTTGGTGACCGTTGGCGTCGAGCATCCCGAGGCAAGCCTGTGGGCGAGCGACGTACGCATGGTCGGCTTTAGCATCGAGTTCAACTTGCATGGCCTGTGTGCCGACGAGTCCGAGGCGGGGGAGAAGATCCTGCTGGGTATCGCGGGAGACTTTAACGTGGAGAACGCGCTGGTCGCTATCGCTGCCGCGCGCGAGATTGGCATCGGAATCGATGCCATCAAGAAGGGCCTCTCCAAGCTGCGTGTGCCGGGCCGCATGGAGGTCGTGGAGTCGAAGGATGGACGCGTGGTTTGCGTTGTTGACTACGCTCACAACCAACTTTCGTTCCGCTCGCTCTTTTCGTCGGTCAAGCGCGCGTTTCCCGCCAGTCCGGTCATTGCGCTGTTTGGTGCTGCTGGAGGCAAGGCGCAGGAGCGCCGTGAGCAGCTTCCGCGCGAGGCCGCACCATATTCTGATCTGCTGATCTTTACCAACGAGGATCCGGCTCACGAGGACCCGATGAAGGTCTGTCGCGAGCTTGCCGAGCATGTTCCCGACGATACCCCGAACAAGATCATCCTCGATCGCGAGGCTGCTGTGCACGCGGCATTCAAGGCGGCGCGCGAGGAATACGTCAGCCCCGATGCGCCCACCATCGTCTTGCTGTTGGCAAAGGGCGACGAGGAGCTCATGCACGTGGGTGATGAGTTCGTACCCATCGAGAGCGATCTTTCGCTTGCCAATCGTTTAATCGATGTTACCCAGTTTGACTAATGAACTGCGATGAGGGCGGCGTCCCGAGCGCGCTGCCGTTGCAAGCGCGTTTCCCCTCAAGCGAGGCGCGCCGCCTAAGACCAGAAGCCCCTTCTACGTAATGGAGTGACCATGTCCCACAATACCCTGCCGACCGTTGCCGAGCTTTCGGGCGAGATGCGCGAGCGCCTTGCCAAGGTCAAGTACGTCTTTACCGATCTGGACGCCACGATGCTCGCGCCCGGCTCGTGCGTGCTGCGCGACAACGACGGTAATCCCTCGACCAAGCTCGTCGAGGCCGTCGTGGCGCTTGCCCGCGCTGGCATCCAGGTAATTCCCACCTCGGGTCGCAACCGCACCATGATCCACGAAGATGCCCGCGTGCTCGGCCTCAACTCCTACATTGGCGAGATGGGTGGCCTGGTCATGTACGACCTCAAGGCCAACGACTGGGAGTATCTGACCGGCGACATGCCTTACGACCCCGCCTGCGGCCTTACGCCGCACCAGGTGATTGAGCAGACCGGCGTGTGCGAGAAGATTCTCGCTCGCTGGCCGCACAAGATCGAGTACCACAACGACATGTCGACTGGCTATAAGTACCGCGAGGTCACCGTCGGCATGCGCGGCGATATTCCCGATGACGAGGCGCAGGCCATCCTCGACGAGGCCGGCTGCGGTCTGGTCTGGGCCTGCAACGGCCACTTGACTCATCTGTCCAAGCCGACGACCCTCGAGCTCGATCGCGTCGAGGACGGTCGTGCCTTTAACATCAATCCGTCGGGTCTCGACAAGGGCGTGGCGGTCGCGCGTTTCTGCGAGCATCTGGGCATCGAGCGCGACGAGACGCTGGCACTCGGCGACTCCGAGTCTGATTTCTACATGGCCGACCACGTGGGCACGTTCTGCCTGGTCGAGAACGGTCTGACCAGCGCCGGCGCGTCCGAGTTTCTTGCGTCCTGCGATAACGCCTTTGTCACGCGCGGCAGGATCGTTGACGGCTGGGCGGCGACGGCGGAGCTGCTCGTCGCGGCCCGTTCATAGCGCAGTGCCGTTACACTTGGCCATATCTTTTCGAGAGAGAATCTGGTGAGGTAATGTCCGATATCGAGAATCTGGCCGGTGATACGCGCCCCATCGGCGTGTTCGACTCGGGCCTGGGCGGCTTGACGGTTGCGCGCGCGATTGCGACGGCGCTTCCGCACGAGTCCGTCTACTACTTTGGCGATACCAAGCGCTGCCCTTACGGCACCCGCACCGAGGACGAGGTGCGCTCGTTTGCGCTACAGGCGGGGCGATGGCTTTCGAGACACGACGTCAAGATCATGGTCATCGCCTGCAATACGGCGACGGCAGCGGCGCTTCGCCTGGCTCAGCAGGTGCTCGATGTCCCCGTGATTGGCGTAATCGCGCCGGGCGCGCGTGCTGCCATCAACAGCACCCGCACGCGCCGTGTGGGCGTGCTCGCCACCAACCTCACCATCCGCTCGGGCGCCTACACGCGCGCCATCCAGGACTTGGATGCCGGCGTGGACGTGTATGGCTGCCCTGCCTCGAGCTTTGTCGAGGTTGTCGAGCACGAGCTCGCCTCGGGCGCGCATCTGCAGGAGCAGTGGCTCGAGAACGAGGATATTTTTGATACGCCAGCCGTTCGCGCGCTGGTCAACGCCACAGTCGAGCCACTGCACGATCGTGGCATCGATACCGTGGTGCTCGGCTGTACGCACTTTCCGTTGCTGGTGGGCCCCATCCGTCATGCGTTGGGGCCCGGGGTGCGCGTGGTGAGCTCCGCCGAGGAGACCACCCGCGAGCTGACCGATATCCTCACGCGCCGTGAGCAGCTGGCGGGCAACACCGCCGAGCCGCAGCATCGCTTTGCCACCACGTCCGACAACATTGCCGAGTTTGCGGTGGCGGGCAGCTTTATCTTTGGCCAGCCGCTCAAAAGCATCGAGCATGTCGATATCGACGAACTCGGTTAGGCACACAATGTCGCCGGAGTCTTCGCCACATCTTTTGCCGAAAGGATAGTTCCATGGAATATATGCAGGTCAACCGCGCCAACGGCCGCGCCGCAAACGAGCTGCGTCCCGTTAAGCTCACCCGCGGCGTCATGAAGCACGCCCACGGCTCGTGCCTGGCAGAGTTTGGCGACACGCGCGTGCTGTGCGCCGCCACCATCGAGGAGGGCGTTCCGGGCTGGCGCAAGGGCGCTAAGGCCGGTTGGGTAACGGCGGAATATGCGATGCTGCCGGCGTCGACCGGCAAGCGCTGCAAGCGCGAACATGCCAACCGCAAGGGCCGTTCCATGGAGATCGAGCGCTTGATCGGCCGCAGCCTGCGCACCGTCGTCAATATGAAGGCGCTCGGCGAGTACACCGTTACCGTTGACTGCGATGTGATCCAGGCCGATGGCGGCACGCGTACGGCGAGCATCACCGGCGCCTGGGTGGCGCTGCACGACGCCCTTGCCATGTGGGTCGAGGCGGGCAAGCTCGAGCGCATTCCGCTTACCGGTCAGGTTGCCGCTATTTCCATGGGCGTCGTCGACGGCAACACCCTGCTCGACTTGGATTATTCCGAGGACAGCCACGCCGAGGTCGACATGAACCTCGTCGCCACCGACTCTGGCGAGATGATCGAGCTCCAGGGTACCGGCGAGCAGGCGCCCTTCGACCGCAAGCGTCTCAACGCCCTGCTCGATCTGGGCGACAAGGGCATCGCCGATCTCATCGAGCTTCAGCGTCAAGCCCTCGCCTAACCTGCCAAAAGGGGATGTTGATTTTGGCAGGTTTAATCTGCGAAAACGCCGAAGTATAAGACTGCCGTTGATTGAGAGGGGAGAGGCCGAGGCCCTCGTTGTCCTCTACACGGCATTGCTATAAGAGACAAGGAGGCCATCTATGGCACTTGAGAAGATTGATATCGACACCCTCGACCCGGCGGCGACCATTGTTGTGGCCACGGGTAACGCCCATAAGCTCACCGAGATCGAGGCCATTTTGGGCAAGGTCATGCCCGAGGTGCGCTTTGTGGCGCTCGGCCAGCTGGGCGATTTTGAGGACCCCGAGGAAAACGGCACGACGTTTTTGGAGAACGCCATCATCAAGGCGCAGGCTGCGGTCGAGGAGACGGGCCTTATGGCCATCGCCGACGATTCCGGCTTGGTCGTCGACGCGCTGGACGGTGAGCCGGGTGTGTATAGCGCGCGTTATGCGGGCGTACACGGCGATGATGCCGCCAACAATGCCAAACTTCTCGTTAATCTGGAAGGCGTGGCAGACGAGGATCGCACCGCACGCTTTATGAGTGTCGTTGCGCTCATCGACCAAGACGGCCTGGTCACCTATGGTGAGGGCGCCTGCGAGGGCGTTATCGCACACGAGGGCCGCGGCGACCACGGCTTTGGCTACGACCCGCTGTTCCTGCCGGTCGATACGCCGGGCAAGACTATGGCCGAGCTCACAGCGGACGAGAAGAACGCCATCAGCCATCGTTTCCATGCACTTGAGCACCTGTCCGCCAAACTCACGGGCGAGGAGTAGGCCGTGCGTGCGGTGGTGCAGCGCGTGCTCAACGCCGGTGTGACGGTCGACGGCGAGTGCGTGGGCCGCATTGGGCGCGGCTATCTGGTATTGCTGGGTGTGGGCCATGGCGATACGCGTGCCGAGGCCGATAAACTATGGGGCAAGCTCCGCGGGCTGCGTATCAACGAGGACGAGAACGGCAAGACTAACTTGGCGCTTGCCGATGTCGACGGCGAGGTGCTCGTGGTGTCGCAGTTTACGCTGTTTGCCGATTGCCGCCACGGCCGTCGTCCGTCGTTTACGGATGCTGGCGCGCCCGATGTCGCCAACGAGCTTTATGAGTACTTTCTGACGCTCGTCGCCCAGGACGTCGACCACGTGGCGCACGGCATCTTTGGCGCCGACATGAAAGTCGACCTGGTCAACGACGGCCCGTTCACCATTGTCCTCGATACCGACAATCTGTAAGTAGCCTAATTAGCTGGTTGATTTCCGATCTCAACCGAACACATTGAGCTGACGGCACGCTCCCGCAGTT
>CAJMRI010000036.1:0-9786 GCA_905215905.1 uncultured bacterium
GTATTGACCGGCGCTCCTAACGGCGCCGGGCAATACGGGGCCCGCCCATGCGAAAACCAAGTTGTTAGGATGAACCAGCTGGCTAGAGCTCGACCGGCACCCATTCGTCGTGATTGCAGATAAAAGCCTCGGGATCCTCGACGCTAAAGAAGACGAGCGTGGGGTCGTTAGGCCCCTCATAGTGCTCGCCCAGGCGCTCTAGATGCTTCCACCCAGCTTCGCGCATTTCGCCTAAAGCCCGGTCATCCAAGCCGGCACGCCCGCGCAAGATGAGCCAGCCATGGCCCGGCCACCAACTCGTGGCCTCAAAGCGCTGGTTTTGCAGCAGTTCTTGCCACACATCTTTGGTGCGCGCTGTTACAAACCACAGCTTGCCGTCCTGGATCTGCGCAAACGAAAACGGACGCACATGAGGCTGTCCGTCAACGCTCGTCGCCAAATACCATGCCGGCACCGACGTCAGATACTCCAACACCGTATTCAATCCGTCCATGTGTCCTCCTGGCGCTAGCTAATTCGGAACGGGTAGTTAATTTGAGACGCGCTAGAGCTCCAGGCGCTCCTCGCTGCCGTCGATATCACAGAAGCGCGCGGCAATGTTGCGGACCGAAAAGAAAGCAAGGCGGCCGTCGTTGGCACTCTCGTGTTCCTCGCCGATGCCCACCATGTGCTTAAAACCCGCTTGACGCACCTTGTCGCTCGCAACTGCGTCGTCCTCAAGTGCGGCTTCGCCGGTCAATACGATCCAGCATTCCCCCGGCTTCCAGCCCGAGAGCTCAAACTTGGGATTCGCACTCAGCTCCGCCCACACATCCTTGTCGCGCGACGTGCAAAACCACAGCTTACCTTCATCGACCATGGCAAACGAAAACGGCCTCACGCGAGGCTGATGCCCGTCGGCCACATCGGTCGTGGCCAGATACCACGCCGGAATGCGCCTGAGATACGAGCAGGCGCGCTCAAGCTGAGCTGTGCGGTCGTTGTCGGTCATAGGGACCCCTTTCTTGCGCTCGAATCGCGCCTAAACAAGTTGAAGGTTGACGACGATGACACACGCAAACAGCAGCATCGTCACCACCGCAGTCAGCGCATCCCCGC
This sequence comes from uncultured bacterium, assembly GCA_905215905.1. Taxonomy (GTDB): domain Bacteria; phylum Actinomycetota; class Coriobacteriia; order Coriobacteriales; family Coriobacteriaceae; genus Collinsella. Next base: position 1,099 of record CAJMRI010000036.1, read on the forward strand.
GGCGAAATGCAAGCGCATGCAGGCGCGTGCGGCCCTGCTCGCCGTGATAGCAGCGTGTATCCATGGCAGCAGACAGCGTCTCGGCATGGCGGAACACACCCGTGAACAGCGGGATCGCCACACTGCCGAGCATACGCACGCCGCCGAGCGGGCCTCCCGTCACGCGCGCACCGCGGCTCGCCTGCGCATCGGCCGTCTGCTTCATCTCGGTGGCAAACTGCGGCATAAAGCGCAGCGCGATACCCATAATCATGCCGAGCTCGTGTGCAGGAAGTCCCACACGCGCAAACGGTGCGAGCAGACGCTCAAAGCCCACGGTGAGGTCGAGCGTGGGCGTGGTGAGCGTAATGGCGCTCATGCCGGCCATCATCAAGCTCAGGCGGCACGCCATAAAGGCGGCGGAATGCAGCGAGCCCTCGCTTATCTGCAAAAAGCCAAGCTGCCACAGAATGCGCCCGCTCTGGTCGGAAAACAGGTTGAGCACTGCGACCACCACGACAATCGCCAGCAATGGTGCCATCGATGATAGGACCCGGCGCAACGGCACCCGGGACACGGTATAGATCAGGACAACGAAGATTGCGACCGGGGCCAGTCCGCGGAAGCTGCTGACCGTGAGCGTCGTGATCAGAAACACAAAGCCCAAGAGCAACTTAGTTCGCGGGTCCAGGCGGTGGATCGCACTATCGCCGGGATAGTAGCTGCCAAACGAAAACGCCTCCATTAGCAGCCCTCCTCTCGCGCAACCGTCTTGGATTTAGCAATGTCCGCGACGTTAGAAGGACCGCCCGAGCGACCGATTAGCAGGTCCACCAACTCGTCTGCCAGCGACTCAACCGTATAGAGGCCGTCAAAGCGCAGCGGCACGCCCGCTTCCGCGAGCGCCAACGCCATGCGCTGGGCGGCGGGAACGCCCAAGCCGATCGACTTGAGCTCATCCGCATGCGCAAAAACCTGAGCGGGCGTGCCCTCGGCAAACACCGCGCCCTCGTTCATCACGACAATACGGTCGCAGCAATTGGCCAGGTCATCCATACTATGCGAAACCATGACAACGGTCAGGCCATCGCGGTGAAGTCGACCGATAAGCTCAAGGAAATCCCTGCGCGCAGCCGGATCGAGCCCCGCCATGGGTTCATCGAGCACCAGGACCTCGGGCTCCATGGCGAGCACGCCGGCGAATGCCACACGCCGTTGCTGACCGCCCGAAAGCTCAAAGGGACTCTTGTCGCCGACCGTGGAAAGATCGAGGCCCACGCGCGAGAGTGATGACTCGACACGACGGTCGACTTCATCTTGCGGCAAGCCAAGGTTGTGCGGACCAAACGCCACGTCCTGCGCCACGGTTTCGGCAAACAGCTGACGCTCAGGATACTGAAATACCACGCCGACCTTGGCCTTAACCGCAGCGGCGTCTTTCTTGTTTGATAGGTCGAGCCCCAGCGCGCGAACGGATCCCTCCTGGGGGCGAATCAAACCGTTGAGATGCTGGACCAGCGTCGACTTACCCGAACCGGTATGACCTGCCAAGCCCAGGAACTCGCCGCGACGCACCGTCAGCGATACATCGCGCAGCGCCCACGGACTGCTGGGGTCGTTTCCCCAGAGAGCCTGTTTGCTCGATTTGCCCGCAGTGACCGAGCGCTTATGCCAGCGGCGGCGCTCGCGCGGACTGAGCGAATAACTGTACGAAACATGGGATAGCTCTATGACGGGCTCCGACGCTGCTGTTCCATCGTTTGCAGAGGATGCGTTGTCGAGCATACGAGGATCGGACTCAAAGGGCCGCCCCACGATGTCTACCCCACTCCGCTCGGCATAAGCCTGCGCAATCTCGGCGACCATATCCGCCTCACGCACCTGCGCGCAAACGGGTACGCCCTTCGCACGAAGTGCCCTACCTAGACAGCACGACGCCGGCATATCCAAGTTGAGCTGCGCAAGTTCGTCCGCCCGCGTCAAGATTTCCTCGGGCGTACCGAGCATGGCAACGCGCCCCGCCCGAAACACCGCGACACGATCGGCCTCGGCGGCCTCTTCCATAAAGTGCGTAATCATCACGATGGTCATGCCGCGAGCGTGCAACACGCGGCAAACCTTCATGAGGCCCTTGCGTCCACGCGGATCGAGCATCGAGGAAGCCTCGTCCAAGATGAGCACGCGCGGTTCCATGGCGAGCACGCCGGCAAGCGCCACGCGTTGCTTTTGGCCACCCGAGAGCGCGTGGGTCTCGTGGCGCTCAAAGCCCACCAGGCCCACGCCCTTCAGCGCCTCGCGTACGCGCTGCGCAATTTGCGCCGATGGCACGCCAAGGTTTTCGGGACCGAACGCAACGTCATCTTCGACAAGCGTTGCCACCAGCTGGTCGTCGGGATTCTGGAACACCATGCCTGCGGTCGAACGAATGTCGTAGACCAGCTCGGGATCGGACGCATCCATACCGTTGATACGTACCGTGCCCGCATCGGGCTGCAGCAGCGCATTCAGATGCTTGGCAAACGTCGACTTGCCCGACCCATTGCCACCGAGGATGCAGAAAAACTCGCCGTCCTCGATGTTCAGATCGACGCCGTCGAGTGCCGGTACGGCACCGTCATAGCTAAAGGAAACGCCCCGACACTCAATCATGCGCGGCCTTTGACCTGGTCCTTTTTAGGCGTGATGAGGTTGGAGACTGCTTTATACACCGCTAGCGTCAACACCGAGTTAAGCACGGTCTTGATAAGGTTGAACGGCAGCACGGCAGGAATCATAAGCGGGGCGATCACATCGACCGAGCCATACCAGAACCATACGCCAATGGTAAGGTTTGCGACCATAGACAACGCCGTAGCGGCAATGACGCCGAGCACCAGGCCAATCACGGCACCCTTATAGGTATGCATCTTCTGGTAGACGATAGCCGCGGGCAGAATGTAGCCCAGCGTGGCAACCAGGTTCATAAGCGCGCCGACCCAGTCACCCGTGGTGAGCGCATGGATAACGATCGCCATGGCGGCAACAGCAGTGCCGGCGCCAGGGCCATACGCAAATCCACACACCATCGCCGGCACCAGCGACGGGTCATACGTCAAAAACGGCGCCGAAGGAAGGATGGGCAGCTGCACATACATAAAGAGCGCGCCCAGGGCACACATGAGCGCCATGGTAACGAGCTGTTTGGTGCTCCACCTATTCGTGTTCTCAAAATGGATATGCTGCGACTGTTCAGACATAAGATCACCTGCCTCTTTCATCCGGACTCTAACCGTTGGTACTGGAATCTCACCAGTTCAGCCGGCATGCGAACCAACACACGCTCGGGTCGCGGACTCATCGGCTCGGTCGCAGACGCCTCGCCTGCTCCGCGGCACCCCTTTGGCACCGCCCGATTTACCGCCAGTGGGGAATTCCACCCCGCCCTGAAACAGCACTTGCAAGTGTAGCACGAGCAATCGTTCGCGCAAGTATGCCGAGGGTAATTTATGGCGGGGGAAACGCTCTAGAAATGCGGCCGGGACAGAGCAGCGCGACAATAACGTACCCGCCCATCCCAAAGTGCTGCGCTTTTCGCGGCAAAGCCGCGAAACAGCAAAAGGGAAAAGCCACCGCAACAACCACGTTCCCCATCCATCCCAAAGTAGCGCGCCTTTCGCGCAAAGCGCGAAACAGCGAAGGGGACACGTATCCCTATCGACCACGTCCTTCTCCCGCCGACCTCAAGGCCGTAAACGCAGGGAATCCGGGGGCGTGACGGGGGCTTCTCTCCGGAACATTCCGCAGGACGCAAAGAGGCTCCGCAGCGCGAAGCGCGATGCGGAGCCTCTTTGCATGTCCGAGGACGTTCCGGAGAGAAGCCCCCGTCACGCCCCCGGATTCCCGGTGGGAGTTCTAGACCTTGTCGGCCTTAGTACATACCGCCGCCCTGCTGACCAGCGGTAGCAGCAGCGATAGCGTCCTCAAGCTGAGTGTTCTTGGGCACATCGGAGACGGTAGCCTCGGTGATGAGAATCAGGCTGGCGACAGAAGCAGCGTTCTGCAGGGTGACGCGGCTGACCTTGACGGGGTCGAGGACGCCCATCTCGATCATGTCGCCCCACTCGCCGTTGGCAGAGTTGAGACCCTGGCCGGCGGGCAGCTCGGCAACCTTGTCGACCACGACAGCGCCCTCAAAACCAGCGTTCTTGGCGATGGTAGCGACCGGAGCAGTCAGAGCCTTCTTGACGATGTCGACACCGATCTTCTCCTCGGGGTCGTCGAGCTCAACGGCGTCGAGCGCAGGAGCAGCGTCCATGAAGGCGACGCCGCCACCGGCGACAATGCCCTCCTCGACAGCAGCGCGGGTTGCCTGCAGGGCGTCCTCGACGCGGTGCTTGATCTCCTTGAGCTCGGACTCGGTAGCAGCGCCGACCTTGATGACGGCAACGCCACCGGAGAGCTTGGCCAGGCGCTCCTGGAGCTTCTCACGGTCGAAGTCAGAGGTGGTGTTCTCCATCTCACCCTTGATCTGAGCGATACGAGCGTCGATGGCCTCCTTGGAGCCAGCGCCGCCGACGACGACGGTGTTGTCCTTGGAGATGGTGACGGACTTAGCGGTACCGAGCATATCGGCGGTGATGTCAGCGACCTTCACGCCCAGCTCGTCCAGGGCAGCCTGGCCGCCGGTGAGGACGGCGATGTCCTCGAGGATGCGCTTGCGGCGATCGCCGTAGCCCGGGGCCTTGACGGCGCAGACGTTGAGGGCGCCACGGATCTTGTTGAGGACCAGGGTAGGCAGAGCCTCGCCATCGATGTCCTCAGCGATGATGAGCAGGCCACGGCCAGCGCGCTGGACAGCCTCGAGAACAGGCATGATGTCCTGGACGCTGGAGATCTTCTGGTCGGTGATGAGGATGTACGGATCCTTCATCACGGCCTCCATGCGGTCGTTATCCGTGACGAAGTAAGCGGAGACATAGCCCTTGTCGAACTGCATGCCCTCGACGGTGTCGATGGTGATGTCAAACGTCTGGGAATCCTCGACGGTGATGACGCCGTCCTTGCCCACGACCTCCATGGCCTCGGCGATCTTCTCGCCGACCTCGGGGTCACCGGCGGAGATGGTACCGACGGAAGCAATCTGCTCCTTGGTCTCGACCGGCTTGGCCTGCTTCTTCATCTCGGCGACGGCGGCGTTGACGGCCTTGTCGATGCCGCGACGGATGGCCAGCGGGTTGGCGCCAGCGGCGACGTTGCGCAGACCGTCGTTGACGATGGCTTGAGCGAGCAGGGTTGCGGTGGTGGTGCCGTCACCCACGGTGTCGTTGGTCTTGGTGGCGACCTCCTTCACCAGCTGGGCACCCATGTTCTCGATGTTGTCCTCGAGCTCAATCTCCTTGGCGACGGAAACGCCGTCGTTGGTGATGGTCGGGGCACCAAACGTGCGCTGCAGAGCAACGTAGCGACCCTTGGGGCCCATGGTGACGGTAACGGCGTCGGCCAGAGTGTTGACACCCTTGGCGAGCTTAGCGCGGGCATCGGTGTTGAACGTAATGTTCTTTGCCATGGTAGGTAATCCTCCAAAAGAAACGTGACTCGCGTCGCCGCTTCCGAGTCCTATGCGGCGGGCGCGTTCAAAGACGAATCAGAGATTCTGACGAGACTAGGCCTCGACAACAGCGTAGATGTCGTCGGCGCGCATCAGCAGATACTTCTCGCCGTCGACCTTGACCTCGTTGCCACCGAACTTACCGTAGATGACAACGTCACCGACCTTGACGTCCATGGGGATGCGCTCACCCTTGTCGTTGACCTTGCCGGCACCAACGGCAACGATGGTGCCGCGCTGCGGCTTCTCCTGGGCGTTGCTGGCGATATACAGACCAGAAGCGGTCTTCTGCTCGGCCTCGTCGGGCTTGACCAGAACACGATCTGCAAGCGGCTTCAAAGACGACATGCTTGTCTCCTCCTTTTTGGGCCGCGTGGTTATGCCACGCGAATTAACCCTTTTTGTTTGCGTACGCGTTGAATGGTACCCACGAATGGCGGGTTATACAACACGGAGTCAAAAAATCTTATTTTTTGGCACTTAGATTTTCTGAATGCCGGGGGATAACTTAGCAGTGGCTCCCGTGTGGCTCCGGAGGGGCGGGGCATAAGGTTTCCTGCTCGGGCAGTCCTGCTCGCACGAAGGCCACATTAAGTGGCCTTCGGCTCGTGCGGAACTCGCGATAAACCTTATGCCCCGCCCCTCCGGAGCCACACGGGAGCCAGGTTAACTAATTCGGACCCGGCATTCAGAAAAGTCAGTGCAGCAAAATGGCGATGCGGATGGTGCGAATAAGAAAGGGACACGTTGCTGAAACGTGCCCCTTATGAGTGGGGTATGAGGTTAGCGCTCGTAGATTAAGTTGCCCGCCAGGTAGGTGGCCTGAACCTTGGTGGCTTGCAGCTCTTGGGGGTCGATGGTGAGTGGGTCTTGGTCCAGGACTACCAGGTCGGCGTATTTGCCGGGTTCCAGGCTGCCGAGGTTTTGCTCGTCGCCTGCCGCGTAGGCGCTGCCCAGGGTGTAGTTGCGCAGGGCCGTTGCCGCATCGATGCGCTCGCTCGGCAGCCAGCCGCCCTCGGGCCAGTGGCTTTTGGGGTCTTGGCGCGTAATAGCCGTGTAGAGCACGTTCATGCTGGTAACGGACGTGATAGGGCTGTCAGTACCGAAGGCTTGGCGGATGCCGCGCTGCTTATAGGTTGCGAACGGCCACATGATTCGGCTTCGCTCCAGGCCAAGGTCGCGCTCTGGGCCACCCGGATCGAGCGTGATGTGGCAGGGCTGGCTCGAGGCGACCACGTTGAGCTTGCGCAGGCGGTCGATGTCCTCGGGCAGGAGGTTCTCCAGATGCTCGAGTGTGTTATGGCCGTGCTGGGGCAGGCCGTACAGGTCGGCGGCCTCCTCGAAGATATCCAGCGCGGCATGAATCGCACCGTCGCCGATGACGTGGATACGCACAGTGTGGCCGCGCTCCGCAGCCGCCAGAACCAGCTTACGCATGCGCTCGGCAGGAACCGTCAGGCGACCTTGATCGCCCGGGAAGCGCGGATTGGTATAGGGCTCGGTGAGATATGCCGTGTGCTCGCTCGAGACGCCGTCGAAGAACTGCTTAAAACCAGGCGCCGAGAGCAGCGCGTTGTTCGCGTAGCGGGTCTGCAGTTCTTCTAAGCGCGATTGGTCATCCAGCAACGTGGGGAACAGATGGGCTCGGATGCCCAGCTTGCCGGCTGCCTGTAGCTTGCCGTAGACATCGTCGCGGATAAAATCGCAGCCCGGCATGGGCATGAGCGACATATCGCATATCGAGGTGATGCCCTGCTCGGCCATACGCCTCATTTGATCGGCGTAAGCGCTTGCAATGCGATCCTCCCCCAGCCACTCAAGGCAGCGCGGTAGCAGCTGCATGGCAGCCGCCTCGTGAGCAATGCCCGTGAGCTCGCCGCTTGCGTCCTTGTCGTAGCCACCGCCCGCTGGCGGCTCGCTGTCGCGCGTGACGCCGAGCGCCTCGAGTGCGCGGCTGTTGAGCCACAGCGTATGGCCGTCGCCCGAATACATAACGCAGGGGCGATCGGGGAATGCCGCATCGAGCGACGCCTTGGTAGGATGCTCGGGCGGGTCCCAACGGTAGTCGCGCCAGCCCTGAGTCACAACCCAAGCGTCGTCGGGCAGGTCCTGGGAAAACTCGAGCGCGTGTTGCACCAGCGCCGCCTCGGACGTGCCCATATCCATGAGCATGTACGGCGAGGAGCCGACCGAGGTATGGAAGAAATGCAGATGAGCGTCATGGAAACCGGGGCAGACAAACTGCTCGCCGTAGTCGATAACCAACGTGGCGGCGGGAGCGGCGGCGATCACGTCATCGGGCTTGCCGACTGCGACGATACGGTCGCCTGCGATGGCAATCGCCAGCTCGCGGGCAGTATCGATGCCGTCTTGCGCGGTAAAGACGTTCTTGGAGCGGATAATCCGATCGATATGTTGCATGGGCATCCCCATCTCTGGCAGGAAATTCAACACCCCCGAGTGTACTCCCCCGCCCTTGCAACAAAACCCCAAGCGGCAAACGGCAACTTTACCAGCCCTAGCGGCAGGTGGCATACTGGAGAGAGCCTGTACGATTTTGCGATCAACCCAGCAAGGAGCAAATCGACCATGACGAAGACCAAGGCACAGCAGATTATGGCGGCGACCGAGGCTCGTGCGGCTGACGACGTCACCGCAGCCATCAAAGATATCGCTACCGAGTTTGAACCCTATATCATCAAGCAGCGCCGCCACTTCCATAAGCACCCGGAGCTGAGCCTTGCCGAGAAGCGCACGACTTCTGACATCGCCAACCAGCTCGACGCCATGAATATCCCCTACGAGCGTCCCCTTAAGACGGGCCTTGTGGCAACCCTTCGCGGCACCGCGCCCGACGCCTATCGCGAGGACGGCACGCCACGCCGCCGCATCCTGCTGCGCGCCGACATCGACGCCCTGCCCGTCACCGAGCAGACCGGCGAAGAGTTCGCCAGCGTCAACGAGGGCTGCATGCACGCCTGCGGCCACGACTGCCATATCGCCATGATGCTCGGCACGCTGCAAATCCTGCGCCATATGACCGACGACATCCACGGCGAAATCCGCATCGTCTTCCAGCCCAGCGAGGAAAACGGCCAGGGCGCCAAGCTCATGATCGGCAC
>CAJMRI010000037.1:0-8859 GCA_905215905.1 uncultured bacterium
GTTTCACTCATTTAAGTACGTCCCCAATGAGTAGGAAAAATGGGCCATGTGTCCCAGTTGTGGAGACTCGTTGAGCCGTCTGGGTATCGTGAAAGGCTGCGCACTCCCCCATCATCAAAAGTGACACACGCTACCAGTTGATGGGAGGCAGCCATGGGCTTCTTTGACAAGATGTTCGAGAAGAAAGAGTGCGCGATTTGCGGTACCGAGCTGGGACTTCTAGGTAAGACAAAAATCAATGAAGGCTACCTGTGCAAAGAGTGCGCCGGCAAGCTCTCCCCCTACTTTCACGGCTATCGCTCCAGCACCGCGGACGATATCCGCGAGCAGCTCGCCTACCGCGAGGCCAATGCCGAGCGCCTGGCGTCGTTCAACCCCACGCGCACGCTTTCTGCCGGGCGCACCAACATCATGCTCGACGAGGACGCGGGCCTGCTGATCATTACCTCGCAGAGCCGCTGGCGCGACGCCAATCCCGACATCATCGAGTTCTCGCAGGTACTCGGCTGCGATATGGATATCGACGAGCATCGCACCGAAATCTATCGCGAGACCAAGGACGGCGAGCGCGAGAGCTACAACCCGCCGCGCTACGACCTGGATTACGACTTTAATCTGACCATCCACGTCAACACGCCGTACTTTACCGAGATCAACCTGCGCGTAAACGACTCCACCATCGATCAGCGCGGCTCCATCGAATACCGCGAGGCCAAGCGCCAGGCAACCGAGGTCCGCGACGCGCTGGTGCAGCTGCGCCAGGAGACGCGCGACAGCGTCGTGGCCGCCAAGGCCCCCAAGACCGCGGTGACCTGCCCCTTCTGCGGAGCCACCACCATTCCCGATGCCAGTGGGCGCTGCGAATACTGCGGCGGCGCCATCGGCGCATAGTCTCCGGCACGGAAAGGACCGATCATGGCCTTCGAGAGCGTTAACTATCAGTGCCCTGCCTGCGGTGGTCCCCTGCATTTTGCCAGTGCCGAGCAAAAGCTCGTCTGCGACTACTGCGATTCGCGCTTTGAAGTCGAAGAAGTCGAGGCCCTCTATCGCGAGCGCCAGGACAAGGCAGATGCCAAAGCCGATGCCGCAGCCGCAGCTCCCAAACCTGCTGCCGACGATGCCGTGCAGGAGCTCGCCCAAAACGCCGGCTACATCTGCTCGTCGTGCGGTGCCGAGCTCGTGTCCGACGGCACCGTCGCCGTCACCACCTGCCCGTACTGCGGCAACTCCGCCGTGGCGCCCGGCCAGCTCTCTGGCGACTTCTCGCCCGACCTGGTGATTCCGTTTAAGCTCGGGCGCGACGACGTCACGGCCGCACTCAAGGAACACTACAAGGGCAAGATCTTGCTGCCCAAGAGCTTTGTCACCGGCAACCACATCGACGAGGTCCAAGGTGTCTACGTGCCGTTTTGGCTCTACGGCGCCCGCGTGGACGGCGAAGTGTACTTTGACGCGACCAACGAGACCGTGACCGAGGAATCCGACCGCACCGTCACGACCACCGACCACTACGATGCCTATCGCAAGGGCAATATCTCGTTTAAGCGCGTGCCCGTCGACGGATCGTCCAAGATGCCCGACGGCCACATGGACGCCATCGAGCCGTTTGACTACGACGCGCTGCGTCCGTTCTCGGTCGCATATATGCCCGGCTACATCGCCAACCGTTACGACGAGGACTGCGAGACCTGCAAGGCGCGCGCCGAGCGCCGTATGGAAGAAAGCACGATCTCGGCCCTGCGCGAGACTGTCGTCGACGAATACGACGATGCCACGGTCGAAAGCAAGCAGCTCGACTACACCTGGGAAGACAGCGACTACGCCCTGTTCCCCGTCTGGATGCTCTCCACCTCGTGGAACGGCAAGAGCTACCTGTTTGCCATGAACGGCCAGACCGGCCGCTTGGTCGGCGAGCTCCCCTGCTCCAAGCCCAAGCTCGCTATTGCCTCGGTGCTGTTCTTTGTGATCGGATTTATCCTCTCCCAGATTCTCTTTATGGGTGAGAACGCCTTCGATCCGGATTACCTCGCCTTTGATATCGAGGGCATCCTCATCAACATCGTCGCGCCGCTGATCATCGTGATTATCGGAGACGTGCTACTGGTAGGCCAGCTCAAGACGGCCAACGAGGCCACCCACGCCGACGAGTACTGCGGCGAGCTCGACCTGACCGAGAAGCACGACACCTTCAACCACACCGAGACCACCGTTGTCATGAAAGACGACAAGGACGACTAAGCAATCCGACCAATACCACCCGGCCTTTGACGAGAAAGGAAGATCACCATGGGACTCTTGAAAGCTGGATTGGGAGCTGCCGGCGGCGTCATGGCCGACCAGTGGAAGGAATTTATCTACTGCGAATCGATGCCTGCTGACGTCTTGGCCTGCAAGGGCAGCAAACGCACCGGTGGCCGCAGCTCCAACACGCGCGGCGAGGACAACGTCATCTCCAACGGCTCGGTCATCGCCGTCAACGACGGCCAGGGCATGCTCGTGGTGCAAAACGGCAAGATCATCGAAGTCGCGCTGGAGCCTGGTGAGTTCGTCTTCGATACCGGCAGCGAGCCGAGCGTCTTTAGCGGCAACCTGGGCGATTCCATCAAGGAGACCTTCGCCAATATCGGCAGCCGCTTTACCTTTGGCGGCGACGCGGGCAAGGACCAGCGCGTCTACTTCATCAACACCAAGGAGATCATCGGCAACAAGTACGGCACCGCCTCGCCCGTGCCCTTCCGCGTGGTCGATAACAACATTGGTCTGGACGTCGACATCTCCGTGCGTTGCAACGGCGAGTATTCGTACCGCATCACCAACCCGCTGCTGTTCTACACCAACGTATGCGGCAACGTGACCGATAGCTACACGCGCGACAAGATCGACAGCCAGCTTAAGTCCGAGCTTCTCACCGCCCTGCAGCCCGCCTTCGCCAAGATCTCGGAGATGGGCATCCGCTACAGCGCCATCCCCGGCCACACCACCGAGCTCGCTCGTGCGCTCAACGAGATCCTCTCTGCCGACTGGCGCGACCTGCGTGGTGTCGAGATCGTGAGCTTTGGCGTCAACTCCATCGCAGCCTCGCAAGAAGACGAGCAGATGATCAAGGACCTGCAGAAGGCCGCAGTCATGCGCGATCCCACCATGGCGGCAGCCAACATTGCCAGCGCCCAGAGCGACGCAATGCGCGCGGCAGCGGCCAACCCCAACGGCGCGATGGCAGGCTTTATGGGCATGGGCATGGCAGGTGGCATGGGCGGCATGAACGCTAGCCAGCTGTTCGCCGCCGGTCAGGCACAGCAGCAGGCTGCCCCGCAGCCGGCTCCGGCACCCGCCCCGGCTCCTGTCGCCGCACCTGCGGCCGGCACGTGGACCTGCAGCTGCGGCGCCACCAACACCGGCAAGTTCTGCTCCGAGTGTGGCAGTCCCGCACCCGCCCCGGCACCGGCCAAGTGGTTCTGCCCCAACTGCGGCAGCGAAAACGGCGGCAAGTTCTGCAGCAACTGCGGAACGCCCAGGCCCTAGCCCCTCTATCTGGTAATTGGCGGGGGTTCCGCACCCCCGCATTTGTTTCTATGGGTTTCGTTCGATAAAGGAGGACACCATGAAGACAACGTTCAAAAAGTCCGTACTCGCATTTCTGGCATGCGTCCTGGCGCTCGCCTTTGCCCTGACGGGCTGCAGCGGCGGCAAAGACCCCAAGGCCAACTTTGTCGGCAGCTGGAAGCTCTCGGGTGGAACCACGGAGGGCGAAGAGCTGACCGATGAGTATATGGATATGTTCGAGGAATGGGGCATCAGCTGCATCTTGGTCCTGGACGAAGACGGCACGGGCAGCCTCGATTTGTTCTCCGAAGTTTCCGACCTAAAGTGGGAGGCCAAGGACGCTACCACCGCGAGTATCACCGTCGACAAGGAGACGACCGACGTGAAGCTCGAGGACGGCAAGCTTGTCCTTGAGGACGGCGAGGACAAGCTCATCTTTAGCAAGTCCGATAAGGATCTGTCCGGTACCGTGAAGAAGGATCGCGAGGCCGCCGAGAAGGAAGAGGAAGTCGAGGAGGCCGTCGAAGACGGCGATGTCCAGAGCGTCGAAATCTCCCCCGCCGTCACTGTCGCCGATGACGACCTGTGCACCATCACCATCACCGAGAAGTTCCAGGACGACTGGGGCGACATCGGCTTTGTCGTCAACATCACCAACAAGAGCGACAAGGACCTGACCTTCTACGCCCCCACCGGCAAGACAAACGTCAACGGCACCATGAAGGAAGCCTGGTTCTCGGCCCACCTGATGCCCGGCACCAACGCCACCGAAGAGTTCACCTTCTCGAAGGGCACGCTTGACAGCTTCGACAGCCTAGTCAACACGACCATCGGCATCGACGCCTACCTGACCGATTCCTACGAGGACGTCGCCTCCTACAGCGCAACCATCGCGTAGCGGCACGTAACATCAGCCGCGGATTGGCGGACACATCCGCGCACACCAGACGGGGCCGCAGGAGATGATCCTGCGGCCCCGTCGCTTTATGCCGACAGCACTGCCCATACAAGCAGGCCGCCCGCCGTTTTTAGATGCGAAACGGTGGGCGGCCTATCCTTGCGGTGCCGGAACACGGGTGAGCGCGTCGATTACGGGCGCTCCATGTTGGGAACGATGCTACCCTCGGTCACCGCATGCACGGCCAGGCGCATGATGTTGTCGTAGCCGGTCTTGCTCAGGATCTCCGAGATGCGGCGCTTGATGGTGCCCTCACTCATAAACAGCTCGGCCGCGATCTCGCGACGACTTTTGCCCTCGCAGGCAAGGCGCAAAATCGATAGCTCGACATCGTCGAGGGCTGCTGTACCCGAAAAAATGCTCTCGGGCGGCTTGGGAAACGTGCAGTAGCCAGCCAACGTGGAGCGCATCACGGCGAACAGCTCGTCGATACCGACGTTCTTGTACACAAAGCTATCGACGCCCGCCTCGCGGGCCTGATCGACAAAGGTGATCTCGGGCATGCCTGTCATGATAATGATGCGACACTCGGGCAGCTGCTCCTTGATGCGTGCCGCCGCCACGATGCCGTTTGAATCGTGTTCGGTGCACACGTCCATCAGTATCATGTCCGGGCGCTCCTTGAGCGCGACACCCAAGGCCTCGGAGGCATCGGCGATCGCGGCAACGACGGTCATATCGGGCTGGTCGCCAACGGAGCGCGCCAGGCTCTCGCGCAGGATGGCCTGATCTTCGACAATTAACACGCGGATCATGAGTTTCTCCTTTGGGACGTGTCGTTGGCGTTAAGCGGAATGGATACCGTAAGCGTAAAGGGCGGGGTGGCGTGGACCTCTAGGCTGCCACCCAGATCTTGCGCGACATGCCTCATACCTGGGATTCCCGTTCCCTCGCGATACGATACGGGGGCCGGGGACCCGTCGTTAGAAATCGTCATGTGCGCGACGGCGTCAGCATCCGTCCTCTCCTGCCACAAGCGCACATGGACCCGATGCGCCTGCGCATGCTTGGTGGCGTTGGTCGAGGCCTCGCGGATAATCTGCAAAAAGGCAGCGGCGACACGCGCGTCCTCAGGCAGCGCACCCTCAACATCGATCTGCACGCTCACCAGGCCAAAAGCATGGACGATATCGCCCAGTTGCTCTGCCGGTTCGGTGTCGCCCCCGCTGCGCAGATCGGCAGCGATTGAGCGCAGCAGCGGGTCGATCTGCTCGAGCGACTCGTCGTCCAAGCGCCCCTCCTCCAAATAGCAATGGAGGATGGACAGACGCTGCCCGATCACGTCGTGCACGCGGGCGCGCATACGCAGATAGGCCGCATTGCCAGCAACCTTTTTGACTTCTTCGATCTGGGCCTGGAGCTCTTGGCCCGCAAGCTCAAGCAGGTGGTTGGCCTGCGCCAGGCGGTCATGCGCATGCGCATACTCTGTCACATCCAGACCGATTATGCGCTCGAACGAACGGCCCGAGACCATAACGCCATCGCACACAAACAGGCGAATCTCGGCGGGAGAAACCTCGACCACCGCACGCGCCTCACCAAAGCGGTCCAGGTTGATCCGCACGCGGTTCTTACCGCCTTCGGGCATTTGCATGCTGAGCTTGCGCAGGTCGTTCCATGTACCGCTCATATCGCCTAGGTCGGTGGGCATATGAAGCTCCACCAGGTTTTTACGCATGCAGCGGTTCATGAGCAGTGGACGGCCCCTCGAGTCCAGATACAGGATGCCCACGGGAATCACGTTGATGGTTTCGATCGTCGAGAACGCGGTGATATCCTCCTGGCGGTTACGGACGTCCATCAAGAGCGCCGCGACGGAACGGAACAGGAAGAACGCTCCCTCTGCGATAAGGACAACGGCCCACACCGAGCCCATGGCAAAAACCACCGGCGGTGTCACGGCGCCAACAAGCAGCAGCTCGGCCAGCATGACAGGGCGACGATAGTGCACCATAAGGACCACGCCATAGGCAAAGATCGCGGCATTGAGCCACAGCACTCCGCCCATTGCCCTGGCGCAAACGTCAAGCGGCGCCACCAGATACGAGCCAGACGACGCGAATAAGATGAGCGCCGAAATCATCAGGTGAAGCACAAGGCTCGTCTCGTAGGCGCAAATCACCTTACGGTTATAGGACGAGCGGCGCGATGCGATGAGCGGGACGTGGATCATCTGCAGACACGCAGCCAGGGCAAAGATAACATCGAGCGCAACGATTTGGGGAAGGATGAACGAAATCTGCATCGTCACTCACCCGCCCTCGGCATCAAGACGATCATGCGCAGCTGGCCGGGCTCGCCCTCAAGGCGGTATGCCACGTTGCGCCCTTGCAGAGCGCTTTCGAGCTCTTGCGCAGCGGGCGTCTGCGAAAGATCTTCATCATCGTTGGAAAAAAGCGTGGCGCGCAGCTCGACACTGCACCGGTCATGGTCGCCCAAGTGATACATAAGCGCCGGATGGTCGGTGGTGTAGGCAAAAAACGCAAAGTCATACACGCAGTCGTACAGGGCGCTTACCGTACTGGCGTGCATCGGGCGCCGTATGGCGATAATCGAGGCGCAATCGACATCGATGGTGCGCAGGTCACTTGCGAGCTCGTTGGCGATGAGCTGAATGCGGTCGCGGTCAAAACCGCTCTCCCCGTGCTGTGCCAACGTGAGCGACCCCTTGCGTTTGCAATAGGCGACGAGCATCTTGGCGCGCTGCAGCATGCGGTAACGCTCGTGCGAAGATGCCTCATCGGTCAACGGCGGCAGCGAGCTCAACAGGTCGTACATCCCTTCGAGCGCACGGGCAAGCGCTTGGTCCACGTCTTGGACCAGTAAGGTCTCGGCCTCTTGGTCTGCCAGATGCGTCTTAAGGTCGTAGTCGGCGGCGAGCAGCTCGTTTTGGCGCTGCAGCTCCATGCGACGATGCGCCAGCTCGCGATTGAGCTCGTTGAGCTCCGAGACGTCCTGGGCAAGCAGGGCCGATCCGCCCAGCAGTGGAAAGGCACGGTACATTACATCGGGATCGGACGCCACGGCAAAGGCATGGGCATGCCCGTGTTCCTGGGCCCGCAGCTCTTCGCACACGCCCGCCGGCATTGGCTTTGACACCGGTGTGGCATAGACTTCCTGCAGGTCGCGCGTTAGAACTTTGAGGTCGAGCGGCAAGGTATCGAAGATGCCAGCAATGTCGTGATATGACGGAATGACACCGCAATCGAGACAGATTTCCATCGCCACCACGCACAGGACGCAATAGACGAGCGAAAAGTTGAGCCTCCATGCCCAGGGCACGCGCAGAGCATACGAGATGGCAAAGAATGCGCCACCCAGCAGTACGAGCGCCGCCGTGCCCGAGAAACGCTGGATGCGAAAGGACGAGGACCGGCCCACCAGGATAAAAAAGGCAACGAAGTTAAAGGCTGTCCATACCAGAACGGTACCGTAGCCCCAACCATATGTGTAATCGTTGCTCCAGGTTCCACTCGATCGATCGAAATGGAAGACCTGCTGATGAACATCGTTAGTAAGCACAAAGCCGATAAGCAGGACAGCCATGACCCACAAAACGGTGCGGTACCGACGCCCCATACGATGCTGTTCCAAACCCGCGAGGCGCAGACCGCACAGCTGGTAGATCAGCGGAATGAGCGTCATGGGCACGTAGTACAGGTACCACAGCACGGTGGCATAGAACGGCGTGAACGACTTATATTTGAGGATGACCTCGATCATCCACAGGGCACAAATGGCGGCGATGGCAACAAGGCGGCGGCGCAAGACGTAGTCCAAGCAGCGTAGGTACGCCAACACACCCCAGATTGAAAATGCAATTGCGGCGACAAGCAGCGGGAGAGAGCTCGAGTGGACGAGCGCATCCACGACCTCTTCGGACACCTCGCTATAGGCGGGCACGGTGTTGGAAAGCTTGGGGTCGGAGGCAAACAGTGCCGGCAAGACTGCCAAAAGCATAAGGAACAGCGCGGTAATGGCGCCGGCGATAACAAAGACGCGGTGGCGATACACGCCATGCGATATTCCAACAAGGAATCGCGGCATGGCGAAGAGCCTGCCGCCCCTAAGATCCGCCACGGGCGCGGATCGGGCGGTCGCGTGGCCGATATGTCGCTCGCGGGTACCCATAGTGCTTTTAGTGTACCGACAGGCGGGCCCAAAAAGCGGGCCACATGTCCCAAAATCCGCCGACGGCGAGGGACGTCGCCAGCGACTAGTCGTTTAAGAACGTCCCCAATGACTAAGACAAAACGAGCGAGGATTTTTGGACGCCCAAATGGCGAGAGTGGATAATCTCCCACTTTGAGCCCACAAACAGGCTAAAAACGGGAGATTATCCACTCTCATTCTGCGGG
>CAJMRI010000038.1:0-8444 GCA_905215905.1 uncultured bacterium
CGACAGACACTATGACCCAATCCGAGGGCACTAAAAAGATAGGAGCCCCCACTCGTGACCGCGGGTCGGGGCTGCGACAATGATGTTGAAGTGCCATAGGCGCAGCCGCGCCGCAACGAGGTTGGGAGGCTCCCATGCCAAAGTATTCTACCGCGTTCGGGATGGACGTCCACCTGAGGTCGACCACCGTCTGCGCCCTCGACGCGGACACCGGCGAGGCCGTGACGAGGAGGTTCCCCGGCAACCCCTGGGGCGAGATCGCCGGGTGGATGGATGGGTTCCCCGGGCCGTCGCTCGCGGCCTACGAGAGCGGCTACCCCGGCTTCGCCCCGCAGAGGGAGCTCGCCGGGCTCGGCGTCGAGTGCGTCGTCGCCGCGGTCTCGAAGATTCCCAGGTCGGCCGCCGACTCGGCCTCCAAGAACGACAGGAACGACGCCGCCAGGATGGCCAAGGCGATACTCGCCCACGACATCTCCCCCGTATGGGTCCCCTCCCCCGAGGTCGAAGGCATCAGGGACCTCGCCGGCGCCTACGACGGGGCGACCGCGCGCCTGGCGACCGCCAAGCAGCGGCTGCTCGCCTTCCTCGCAAAGCGAGGGTTCGCCTACGGCGGCACCACGCCCGCCGGCAACCCGAGGAAGTACTGGACCTACGACTTCCTGAGGTGGCTCGACAAGGTCAGGCCGGAGGACGATGGCGGGGTTCGGACGCTCGCCGCCCTGAGGAACGAGGTCGAGGCCGCGGCGGAGGCCCGGGCGGACCTGCTCTCCGAGTACAGGGCAGCCGTGGATGCCAGCCCGATCGCCGCGGAGGTGGCCGCCCTCCAGTCGATCAAGGGCTGCGCCTTCGCGCTGGCCGCAGCCTTCTCGGCCGAGGTCGGCGACTTCACGAGGTTCCGTTCCGGAAGGCAGGTCACGGCCTATTTCGGCCTCGCGCCGAGTCAGAGGTCGAGTGGCGACTCCGTGCGGCTCGGAGGCATCAGCGGTGCGGGCAACGCGCTCGTGAGGAAGCTGGCCGTTGAGGGTTCATGGTGCTACGCCGCGGCACGGCACCAGCCGAAGCTCATGCCAAGGGACACGGGCGTGCCCCTCGAGATAAGGATGCACGGGAGGAAGGGGTCCGAGCGGCTCCTGCGGCGGCGCGAGGAGATGCTCGCCCGCGGCATGCCCGCGGCGAAGGCCAACGCGGCCACCGCGGCCGAGCTCGTGAGGTGGCTCTGGGCCCTCGGCATGATGTGCCGGGAGGGCGCGGAATAGACATAGCCCCCGTCCCGGCGAGCCGGGCGGCCTTCGGGGATACCCCCTATTTCGCTGTGCGCGCGGAGCCCTCCGCATGCGCCTCGACAGACTTGGGGAACCCCGCCGAAGGAATGGAGTGCGGGCCGACAGAACGGTATCCGCGGATATGAGACTGAGCCGAAGGCGTCGATGACATGCCGGGGGCGGACCGGGACGGGTTAACGGCAGGCCCCGCCGACCGATTGCAAGCGGTCGGCGGGGCCATTGTGGCTCTTGACAGCGGATTGGGTCATATGAGCGAAAGCCCGCCAGAGTGAGCAAGGTGCCTTGAAACGAGGCGGCATTGACCTTCTGGTCATGCCGCCGAAGTTGAAAGGCAGATTGCCGCTCTGGCGGGCTTGCAGCGTCGAGCCGTTACGCGGTTTGGTAAAACCGCGTAACTATTAAAGCTCCGTTACTTCAACGCTGTTGTAGATCTCGTCCCAGCGGTCCATAACCAGGTGGCCGGTCTTGGGATCCATGGCGTTGAGCTTGCCGCAGGTATTGGCGGTCTTGAGCACCGTGACGTCGTCGGCACCAGCAGCAATGGCATGCGCAAAGCCGGCGATGGTCGAGTCGCCGGAACCCGTCGCGTTCACAGCCGCAATCGCGGGCGTCTTGGCGCGGAACGCGCGACCCTCATGGAAGCCCACCGAACCGGCAGCGCCCATCGAAACGACAACCCAGGGAATATCGGCAAAGCGGCCATCGGCGGCAAGCGCCTCGCGCAGGGCATCGACATCATCGGTCGTAAAGGACATACCCAGCAGGCCGTTAATCTCGGTCAGGTTGGGCTTTACGAGCTCAGGCTTAGCGTCGGACTCCAGCGCAGCCTCCAGCGATGCACCCGAGGTGTCGAGCAGCACCTTGGCGCCCGCCTCCTCGGCGATCTTGACGAGCTCGGCATAGTAGCCGGCATCGACGCCACGCGGCAGCGAGCCCGAAAGCGTCACAACGTCCGCCTTCGCTGCAAGCTCGGCAAACTTGGCCGTAAAGGCCTCGAGCTCGGCAGGAGCGATCTGCGGGCCGCTCTCCAAAAGCTCGGTCTGATTGCCCTCGTGCAGGATATTCAGGCAAATGCGGGTCTCGCCGGCGATGGGCACAAAGTCGTTCTTGACGCCGTCGGCATCCATAAGCTCGGCCATATAGGCACCCATGTGGCCGCCGAGCAGGCCGGTCGCGAGCACGTCGTCGCCCAGCTGCAGCAGCACGCGGCTCACGTTGAGGCCCTTGCCGCCAGCGGTCTTTTCGGGCGTCACGCGGTTAACATCGTCGATGATCAGCTTGTCGAGCTGATAGCGCGTATCAATCGACGGGTTCATGGTAACGGTCAGAATCATGTTGAACTCCTGTTCCGGGGCGGCATGACCCACCCCAAACATACGATAGCTCGTTAAAGGATCTCGATCTCAAAGCCGCGGGTGACGGTCTCCCCCGGCTTGGCCACCAGGCAGCCACGCTTGTGCTCCAGAATATCGTCCTCGTCGGAGCAGGTGGACAGACCACCCCACGGTTCCACGGCCACAAAGTCGCCCTCGGGCTTGCTCCACACAATCAGGTACGGCATATCGGGGAACGTCAGGCGCACGCCCTTGTCCTCGGTTTTCTTGGTCAGCGTAACCACGCGGCTCTCGAGCACGTCGAAGATGGTCTCCGCGAAGTCGAAGAGTTCGTGGGTCAGCGGCAGGTTCTGGCCGATCATGGGGTTCTTGCTGCGATGCTCAACATCAATCAGCCCCGTCGAGGGAACGGCAGTACAGAGCTCGGTGGCCTCGCGCTGCTCAAAACGAAGCTCGTAGTCGTCATAGGACTCGCCCTCGTCGAGCGGGCACTTAAAGCCGGGGTGACCGCCCACAAAGAACGGCATGTCCTCGGTGCCCTCATTGGTCACCTCGTACGACACGGCCACCTTTTCCGAATCGATCGTGTAACGAGCAACGATCTTAAACGGATACGGGTACTGCTCGAGCAACTCGGCATGGTCGGCAGAGCTTAGGCTCAGCGCAACCATGTTGTCGCTCTGTTCCTCGAGCTTCCACTCCTGTTTGCGTGCAAAGCCGTGGCGGGCGAGCTTAACCTCGCGGCCGCCCATGGTCATTGCGCGACCGTCACGAAGGCCGCCGCAGATCGGAAAGCAAATGGGTGCCTGGCCCGACCAGACCGAAGGATCACCCTGCCACAGATACTCGCGACCGTCGGCCACAATTGAGGTGAACGAGCCGCCCTCCGTGCTCAGTGCTACGCGGATAGAACCGTTATCAAGAACAAACTCCATAGGAGCCTTCCCTTTCGTACGCCAGCCCGCCGAGTCAGTGGGGCTGATAGAAAACCGGCCCGCGCCCCCTCACAGAAACGCGAGCCGTCAATTGAAAAGCTGCAGAATGCCGGGTACCGCCAAAACGAAGCACACAAGCTCAGCAAGCAAACGTGTTATCGGAGCAGCTCGCCCGCCGGATTGCCTCTAAACAACAGAGATAAACCCCACAGTTCACCTCAACGTCAGCGAGAAGCCAGCTGGTGAGGCAAGGTGCCGTGAAGCGAGGCGGCATTGACCTTCTGGTCATGCCGCCGAAGCTGAACGGCAGATTGCCCACCAGATGGCTTCGCAGCGTCGGCCGGTCCGGCGTTCGGTAGAACGCCGGAACCCCTTAGTCGTGATACTCGCCGCGGTCCCACTTCTCGAGGAACTCGTCAAAGAAGTGCGGGTCAGCCTGAGCCTCGGCGTCGGCCTTGTTGCAGGCGTCGATCTTGGCGATCAGGGCGTCGTGCTCGGGAGTCTTCTCGTAGGGCTCCTCAAGGAAGGCAAGCATGATGTCGGCCATCAGGAACTCGCCGGTGATCTTGCCGCCAAAGCCCACGATATTCGCGTTGAGCTCGCGGCGGGCATACAGGGCAGAGGTCATGTCGCGGACCAGGGCGCAGCGAGCGCCGGGAACCTTGTTGACGGCGTTGGTGATGCCGATGCCGGTGCCGCACAGGGCCACGCCAAAGTCGGCCTTGCCGCTGGCAACGGCCTCGCCCACGGCCTTACCGTAGATGGGATAGTGCGTACGGGTGTGGCTGTAGGTGCCGCAGTCGAGCACCTTGTAGCCAGCCTGCTCCAGGCGGTCGGCCAGATAGATCTTCTCGTCCGTAACGATATGGTCGCAACCGATTGCGATGGTCTTCTTCATCAGAACGTCCTTTCGTCTGAATTCACAAGTTGAGGTAGAAGTTCGAGTTCTCGGTGGCTCTCGTTAGGCCATCTTGTTGAGCATGTCGACACGGATCTGGTGACGGCCGCCGGCGTACTGGGCGCGCAGGAACTCGCGGGCGATCTTCTTGGCGACCTCGGTGCCCACAACGCCCGGGCCCATGGTAACCATGCGCGAGCCGTTGTGCTCGCGGGTCATGTAGGCGGAACGCTCGTCGGAAATGTTGGCGACGACCATGCCCTTGATCTTGACGGCGGCCATATAGGAGCCGACGCCGTACTTATCGAATGCGAAGCCCTGGGAATCCTTGTGCTCCAGCAGGTCCTTGGCAACGGCGGTCGCGGAATCGACAAAGTCCGCGGCAGGGGTCTCGGAATAGTCGACGACCTCGTGACCGTCGGCGATGAGCATCTCCTTGATGGACTCCTTCATCGACATACCGTCGGCATCGGAAGCGATTACAACCCTCATGACATCCTCCTTGAGAGATACGCAGGTGCGTAGTTTCTGTTTGGAAGTGTTGAATCGCGTTCAGGTCCGGGCATCTGAATGTGCGGTTCTTCACTGTTCATGTTTATTTGAACACATTCGAACATCGACTGCAACAACTATTTGTTTATCTTTGTTCTTTTTTGAACAAATACCGTTCACGGAAGGTTGCCGACCGTTTGGACCCGGTGCGGACGTAGCGACCATGTGTTCAACAAACAAAAGGGCGGCCGAGAACGTGTCTCGGCCGCCCTTCGGCGGTATTCCCCGGTATATACAGCTGTTTTAGCTACTCGGACTGTCCGCTCTTCTTGGCATGTTTGGACGGAGCGCTCAGAAAGCGACCCGTCAAATAGTTCGCCGGGCCGGAAATATCAATCCCCAGTAGCACGTGCCCCAGCCACAAAAACGCCGCGAGCACCAACAGTGGAATCACGCACGAGGTTACGATCATCACGATGACACCTTCGATCAGATCGGTCACCTGCTGCACAATTTCATCGGTCATCTGCTTGGCACCGCTGGTCACCGATGTGACGAGACCCGAGGCGCCGTCGGCAAGCTGCTCAAGCACATTCTTGGACTCTGTGGACTCGGTCTTTTTCTTACTTGCTTTGGAGCTGTCGCTATCTGCCGCACCCGCAGCGTCGGCCGCCTTTTGCTCGGCTTGCTCGATGCTCACTCGATACGTTTCGTCGACCTTTTGCGACACCCATACGCTTGCAGGCACCAAGGCCATTCCGATCATGGCGACCACCAGCACGCGAGTCGCCACGCGGCGTAGGACGGCGCTCGTGCTCCAGCGCCCGTGAATGCCGAGCGACACCGCAAAGAGCACCAACGCAAACGGGATTAAGATGCCCAAGCCAACCGACCACAAAATCGTGAGCAAGTATTTCTCAAGGTATAGCACGGCAAGCACGATGCCCAGGTTACCCGAAAGCTGTGCGAGCTGCTCGGCAACCGGCGTTCCCGTATCGCCCGGCAGCGCAGTGATACCCGCAGATAGGGCGACGCACGAGGTCGTGAGCGCCAAAACATTGCCCTTCTTTTGATCGATGACCTCGATGGTGGAGTCCCAAGTCTTGGTATCGGCAAAATGCGGACGAGCTACAAAGCCCGACAGCAGCGCCAGTACCACGAGCGCAACGATAAAGCCAATCTGCAGCTTTTTGTTTGCGCACACGACATCGGACAGGCTGGGTTGCAGCTCGGTTACCGTCGTGTGCTCGGTTATCTGGACAGGACGCCCATGAGCCATCTCGTGCGCGTCTCTCTTTTGAATCGATCCGTTGTCCGGCATTTGGATACCTCCTCAGTCCGGCCTGTATTGCGGTGGAAAGTATACCCACCCATCGAAAAACCGAACGGCAGGAGGCGCAACAGGCTGCTGCATGACCCGCCCGCCATGAAATGGGCCCATCTACTACGTTTAACCGCCCATCCCCGACCATGCCACAAAGCGAAAAAACAAAACCGCAGGTAGAAGTCCTGTGATTTTTCATGAAACACGGGTGTGTTCGAGGGTATCGGGTTAAACGTAGTAGATGAGCCAGTTTCGTGGCGAGCGCTGCCAACCGATCCTCCGGGGACGGGAAAAGCGGATCATTTGGGGCTGTCGGCCCCTATTTCGCCGCAACCTAGATAGGTGGGATACAGAAAAACCCTGCCGCGGGTAGCGGCAGGGTTTTTGGAAGGGGACGAGGTTGTGCGAGCTCGTTAGGCGAGCTTGGCCTCGAGCTCGGCGATGCGCTTGTAAGCATCGATGGTAAAGCGAGTCTGCTTCTCCAGGATCATAGTGGTCATGAGAGTATCCTGAGCGTGAGCCATGATGAAGGTCATCTCCATCTCGCCGCCGCCGGCCTCCTGCGAAAGCAGCTTGGTCTGCGTGTCGTGAGCGCCGATGAGCGCCTCGCTGGCATCCTTGTGCAGCTGCTCGGCCTTCTCAAAGTCACCCTCGCGAGCAGCATCGAGCGCTGCAAGCAGATCGGTCTGGGCGTCACCCGCGTATGCGACGATCTCGAATCCAACCATCGAGATTTCTTCTTTGGTTGCCATGTTGCGTTCCTTTCACATATGAACCAATGGAGAGCATCGCGTCCGGGCATACGCGCTGCGCTGTGTATGACAGAGACAATAACATTCAAACAAAAAAGAACAGCGCAAAACGTAGTTTCGAGCTATGAACGGTCAATTTTCGCCCGTGAACGGTTTTTAAACCAATACGAACAATATCGAACACAGTTAGCGGCAACCCAAACAGGTCCGCACCCTAGCGTACATAGCGCACCGTATCGCCCTCGACGAGCACACCCGGAAACAGCATGTGCTCCACACCGGGTGCAGCGCCCTCGGCGCCGGCAATCTTGTCGACCGCCCACATGCCGACGCGCTTGTTGTCAAAGCGCACCGTAGTCAGGCGACGATCGGGCACGATATCGCCCAAACTATCGTCAACACCCACCACGCTTACGTCCTCGGGCACGCGCCTTCCGCACGACTCGAGCCCGCGAATGCAGCCGTAGGCCATGGCATCGTTGGAAGCATAAATGGCCGTACAGGTCGGATCGTCCGCCAGAGCCTGACCGGCAGCATACCCGCTCCGTGCCGTCCAATCGCCACGAACGAGTCGCGGCGGCTCAATACCATGCGCGCGCAATGTCTCACGCCAGCCCTCCTCGCGTTGCATGCCCGAAAGCGAGCGCTCAGGACACGAGATAAAGTGCACGGTCTTGTGCCCCTGCTCCAGCAAGTACTCGACAACCTGGCGCGAGCAATCCAACTGGTCGTTATCGACCGTCGAGCACAGCGGGTGCTCCAGCATGGTAACGAGCACCGTCTGCATACCGGGCAGCGGCTCAAAGGTGCCAAAGTCCGCCGGCATGCGGTTCATGATCACAACCATGCCGTCCACCGGAAGCGCACTCATGCGCGTTGATGCGCTCTCGAGGGTATAGGGGTGTCCATCTACTTTAGTAAGGGTGATGGCATAGCCGTGTTTGTCGGCTGCGGCGGCAAAGCCCTCCATACGGTCGAGGTTGCCGGTACCGGTAATGTTGAACATGGCGACGCCGACCGTCTTGAACTTGCCGCGACGCAGCGACCGGCCGGCAAAGTTTGGACGATAGCCAAGCTCGCGCATGGCGGCGCGCACGCGCTCCTTGGTCTCGGGGCGCACGCTGGGCGAATCATGCACGGTGCGCGAGACCGTCTGCTCCGAGACGCCCGCGAGACGTGCCACGTCTTTGACGGATACCGATTTTTTAACAGCGGCCATGGGTCGATCTTTCTATGTCAACGATGCCATTGACAGCATCTTGCGCAGTCATTTTTAACGCCTTTAAGTATATCCAACGTCTCCCCCACAATACGCTTACCACCCAAAACCTACCGTTCACCGACAATTCTGCTTCACCGAGCGGCTTTTGTCGCCCAAATGTTAACGTTGCCATTGTGCAAACACAGAGCCACCGGGCGGCTCAAA
>CAJMRI010000039.1:0-6813 GCA_905215905.1 uncultured bacterium
TCGATGCCGCAGGCAAGGTAGTCCATGACCATGTTGTACACGTTGTCCTGGATGTGCTCGGTCGTGTCGCGGTCGGTGATGACCTGGTAGTCGGCGATGAGTACGTTGGTCTTGGCACCCATGTTCTGCAGCTCCACACGGCCCTTGAGGGTGCCGAAGTAGTGACCCAGGTGCAGGCGGCCGGTGGGGCGGTCGCCGGTAAGCATGGTGAACTTCTCGGGCGTTTTTGCCAGGCCCTCGCGAATGGCGTTGCTCTTTTGCAGCGCGACTTCGTAGCTGTTCTCGTTTGGCATGATTGCTCCTAACGTATGTTCATTGGTCAAGATGATAACGCGTTTATTGGAGGGGCGGGTCGTAAGTAGGCGAGGGGCGGGAGATCGGCGGCATGTGCGATGGGCGCGGCATGGCTGCGCGTTTGGCCGGCGGCGCCTGGGCGCTTCCTCGGCAGCTTACCCTAGAGCTTGTGGTGGCGCTCTTCCTTACGTTCCTCGGCTGCCTGCTCCTCCTGCTTAAAGGCGGGGTCGTCGGGGGTGACGAGCTCATCCTCGTGTGTGCGCTTGTTGTAATGGTGGCGCAGCACGGGCTCAAACAGATGTAGATGCTTGGCAAAGGCCGCCGAACCAATGGCGAGCACGGTAAAGATGAGCACGCGCATGGGCACCTCGACCTGGTTAATCGCGGCGGCGCCGGCCGAAAGCATGATGCACCAGGCGTAGATGAGGAGCACTGCCTGTTTTTGGTTGTAGCCTTCTTGGATCAGGCGGTGGTGGATGTGGCCCTTGTCGGCCTGCCCGATGCTAATGTGGGCGCGCTTGCGGCGCACGATGGCGCTAAACGTGTCGATGATGGGCACGCCGGCAACGATGAGCGGAATGATAAGCGAGGTGAGCGCGGCGGTGCGGCTCACGTTGAGCAGCGAGATGGAGCCCAGCGCAAAGCCCAGAAGCAGCGACCCCGAGTCGCCCAAGAAGATGCTTGCGGGGTTGAAGTTGTAGCGCAAAAAGGCCAGACAGGCGCCAAAGAGCGCAATGGAGAGCGCGGCGGCGTCGATGCGGCCCGAGAGAACGGCCATCGAAAACATGGTGAACGACGCGATGCCGCAGATGCCCGTGGCCAAGCCGTCGAGGCCGTCGATGAGGTTAATGATGTTGGTGAATGCCACCAGATAGATCACGGTGATGGGGTAGGCGAGCCATCCGAGCATGATCTCGCCGGGGGCAAACGGGTTGACGATGACGCCGATCCGTAGGCCGCCGATACAGGCGATAAGCGCGGCGAGGACCTGTCCGGCCAGCTTTTGCTTGGGCTTGAGCTGGAAGACGTCGTCGATAGCGCCGGTCGCAAAGATGACGGTAAAAGAAAGCGCAAGTATGGGGTAGCTGATGTGCAGACGGGGGTGGGGCACCAAAACGGGCGGCCAACCCAGGTACCAGGTGCCTAGGATTTGCACAATACAGGCAACGACCAGGCCCAAAAACACCGCCGTTCCGCCCAAACGCGGGATGGGCTTGGTGTTGATGCGGCGCTTAGAAGGATAGTCGACGGCGTCGAGCTTAATTGCCAAGCACTTGACCAGGGGCACCGTGAGGAAGGTCGTGATGAAGGCCGCTGCTGCCACGCATAGATACGGTATGTAGCTCGGGGATGAAGCCATGAATCTAAAAACCGCCAAGCGTCGAAGGAAAAGGTCAAAGGTTGCTAAGCGCAAAGGGCATAGCCGAACCATGATACTCGACCAAGGGGGGTGCATGGAATTGCACGCAGCGATAATCACGCGCTTACCAGATATTAGGGTATTGTCGATAGCTTGTCGGGATACCGGCGGGGATCCATATGGGCTGTAATGGTAGTTTTCGGCAAATGAAAACCACCCCCCACGTTACGAAAATGAACCCACCTAAAACAGGTGGGTGCCCTCATCGACTGTTCCAGCGTCCTTAACAACGAAGGATACCTGTACTAGGTACGACTGTGTGGGCTCCCTAAATAAACGCGACGGTTCACCCAGTTGCTCCGCGGGGGGCGGAATACCTACATCATAAAGCGGCACTTTGTCGATTCCAGTCTTGACATTATAAAAATCGTGTCGGACGATTACGGCGCCTTGGGCTCGAGCCGTCTGTGCGGTTGGTCCCTTTACGTTTGAGCTGCTGAATCATTGTTTTGGAGCATGTTTTTATGCCGACGTCGTTGACCGAACTTTTTTCGCCCGCCTGCCATTTGTGTCCGCGCCGTTGCGGTGCGGCGCGCGACGAGGGCGCGCGTGGCGTGTGCGGCGCCGACAACACGCTTAAGGTCGCCCGTGCGGCGCTCCATATGTGGGAGGAGCCGCCCATTTCGGGCGAGGCCGGCTCGGGTACGATTTTCTTTAGCGGCTGTTCGCTCAAATGTATCTACTGCCAAAACCACGAGATCTCGACGGGCAATTTCGGTCTTGAGATTTCGCCCGAGCGTTTGGTCGAGATTATGCTGGAGCTGCAGGACCAGAGCGCCAATAACATCAACCTGGTGACGGCGACGCACTATGCGCACCTGTTGCCTGCCGCGATTGCCGCGGCACGGACGCGCGGGTTGGTCATCCCAATTGTCTACAACACGAGTGGTTACGAGCGCGCGAGTGCCGTGGCGGCGCTGGGCGACCTGGTCGACGTGTGGCTTACGGACTTTAAATATGCCGATGCCGGGCTTGCGCAGTCGCTCTCCCACATTAAGGACTACCCGCGTGTGGCCGTGTCGGGCTTAGCGCAGATGGCACGCGAGATCGAGCGCCGCGGGGGAGAGCTAGTGGACGAGAATGGGCTCATGAAGCGCGGCATGATCGTGCGCCACCTGGTGCTGCCGGGGCATGCGGATGACTCGTGCCGCGTGCTAGACCTTGTGTGGCAGACGGTGGGCGACGTGCCGATCTCGGTCATGAACCAGTACACGCCCAATGCGCTCATGCGCGAACAAGGCGGCGACCTGGCGCGCGCCGTGACGCGCGAGGAGTATGAGCAGGTGCTCGACCATGCCGACGACCTGGGCTTTACGACGATGTTCTGGCAAGAGGGCGGCGCGGTAGACGAGAGCTTCACCCCAGCCTTCGATACCACCGGCGTCCTTACCAGCACAAAGTAACGCATTCGCCGATGATTTTTCTGGGACGGGGATTAAAAAATCATTCGGTACACAATGTTTTTTAATCCCCGTCCCAGAAAAATCATCGAGAGGATCGCCTGCTCGAAAAGTTGTCAAAATAGCCGCGCCCCAAAAAGACTGATTATTGGGCGTTGACAGTTGGCGAGCCGTAGGTAAAATATCGACTTGTCCTGGGGACGTAGCTCAGTTGGGAGAGCGCTGCCGTCGCATGGCAGAGGCCGAGGGTTCGACTCCCTTCGTCTCCACCCTTGGATTTGATAAGCCGCTGACATTGTGTCGGCGGCTTTTTTTAAAAGAAAGGGCTGTACCATGGCCGAGCTTGAGTCCCAACCACTGTCTGCCGAGGAACGCGCCGAGTTGGAAGAGCTCCGCGCCGAGAAAGCTCGTCGCGAGGCCCAGGAAGAGGCACGCCGCGAGCGTGAGGAGTTGGCCGCCCTGCGTGCCGAGCGCGAGAAGGCCGAGGAGGCCGCTGCGAAGGTTGCATCCGAGCCCAAGCCCGCGCCCGCACCCAAGCCCGCTGCTGCGAAGCCTGCACCTGCCGCGCCCAAACCTCAGCCTAAAAAGGCCGCTCGTCCCAAGTCCGTCGATCCCAAGCCGAGCCGTGACGAGATGAGCTTTGCCCAGCGCATGGTTACCTCCAAGGAGCCTGCGGGTGAGAACGAGATCCCCGGTATGGCGCCGGCTCAAAAAATCATCATTGTCCTTGCCCTCATCGCGTTTGTCATCTTTATGGGCTACACGATCCTGACCAGCATGGGCCTGCTTTAGCCTGTTCGCGCTGGGCTCCATGCCCGCACGCCCGCCTCGCCAACCCTCAACCTCTGCACAACGCATCCGAAAGGTCGCCCCATGGCTTTGACCGACATCTCGCATCCCACCGACATTGCAATGCTCACTGATCTGTACGAACTCACTATGGCCCAGGGCCTGTGGGAGAGCGGCAAGGCCAATGAGCAGGGTTGTTTTACCGCGTTTTACCGTGACCATCCCTTTGGCAGCGCCTATGCCGTCATGTGCGGCACCGCCGAGCTGCCCGAGCTGGTCGAGAACCTGCGCTTTACGCCCGAGGATATCGACTACCTCGCCTCACTCCAGGCCCCGGCCGGCGGCGCGATGTTCAAGCCCGCATTCCTCGACTACCTGCGCAACTTCCGCGCGCATGTAAACATCGACGCCGTGCCCGAGGGCGAGCTCGTCTTTCCGCGCGAGCCCATGGTTCGCGTCACCGGCCCCGCGCTGGAGTGCCAGCTGCTCGAGACGGCGCTGCTCAACATCGTTGGGTTCCAGACGCTTGTCGCCACCAAGACGGCGCGCGTGGTGCTGGCGGCGGACGGCCGTCCCGTTGCCGAGTTTGGCCTGCGCCGCGCTCAGGGTCCCGATGGCGGCTTGGCCGTCGCGCGCGCGAGCTACGTTGCCGGCTGCTCCTCTACGTCCAATGTGCTCGCCGGCCGCCGCTACGGTATTCCCGTCTTTGGCACGCATGCGCACAGCTGGGTGATGAGCTTCGATTCCGAGCTCGAGGCCTTCCGCGCCTTTGCCAAGTCGAGCCCCAAGAACTGTACGCTGCTCATCGACACCTATGACGTGCGCGAGGGCTGTGAACATGCCATTACGGTTGCCAAGGAGATGGAAGCGGTGGGCGAGCGCCTGTCGGCCATTCGCATCGACTCCGGCGACCTCGCCAAGCTCTCAAAGTATGTGCGCGGCCGTTTTGATGCCGAGGGCCTGCCCTATGTGGGGATCTCGGTTTCTAACGATTTGGATGAGTACACGATTCAGTCCCTGCTCGACCAGGGCGCGCCCATCGACAGCTTTGGCGTGGGCACCAAACTCGCGACCTGCTACGATCAGCCTGCGCTGGGCGGCGTGTACAAGCTTTCGGCCCGTCGTGCGAGCGACGCGGAGCCGTGGACGCCGGTGGTGAAGCTTTCCGAGCAGCCCTACAAGCGCACGATCCCCGGCGTGCAGCGCGTACGACGCTATTACGACGGCTTTGGCGGCCCGGTTTGCGACATGATTTATGACGAGGATCATCTGGCAGGGGAGGGCGCCGCGCGCGGCAATACCCTTGTGGCCGTGAACGATGCCGCCCTGGTGACCGACGTGTCCGAACTCGAGTATCGCGAGCTGCTGGTGCCGATCGTGCGCGATGGCAGTGCGGTGGCTCCGCGTGAGAGCATCCAGGACGCGCGCGAGCGCTGTGCTTGGGCGCTCGACCATCTGGACGCAGCTTTCAAGCGCTTCCTGTACCCGCAGACCTATGTGGTGGGTATGGAGCAGGGCCTGGCTCAGGTGCGCGACGAGCTCGTGCGCAAGAACATGGCCGCGGCCTCTGCCTTTCCCTGGGCTCACTAATTCCTTGGGCGGTAGGGGCGAGTCACGCTTCCCTGGCCACCGCCTCGGCCGTTCGCTGAACAGTTGATTGGTTTGACGTATGACGACTTCTTATAAAACGATGGTGGTAAAGATCGGTTCGTCCACGGTGGTGGGCGCCGACGGCAAGGTCAACCGCGCCTTTATCGGCGGGCTTGCCGACCAGGCCGCAGCGCTGCGCGAGCTTGGCTGGCGCCTGATCGTGGTGAGCTCGGGCGCCATTGCCTGCGGCTATCCCGTGCTGGGCTTCGACCGTAAGCCGGTCGGCGACCTGCCGAGCCTGCAGGCCTGCGCCTCGGCCGGTCAGTGCATCATCTCATCGGCCTACGACGAGGAGTTCCATGCGCGCGACCTGCTCACCTCGCTCGTGCTGCTCACGCGTCACGACACGGCGCGCCGCACGTCCTACCTGCACGCGCGCGACGCCCTGCTTCGCCTTGTGGAGCTGGGTGTGGTGCCGGTCGTCAACGAGAACGATACCGTCACCGTCGATGAGATCAAGTTTGGCGACAACGACACGCTGGCGGCGCTTGTGAGCTGCCTGGTTTCTGCCGATCTGTGCGTGACGCTCTCGGACATCGATGGTCTCTATACTGCCAATCCGCATGAAGACCCCACGGCCGAGTTTGTTCCTGTCGTGCATAAGATCGATGCCAAGATTATTGCCTCGGCGGGCGATTCTTCCACATCGGTGGGCACGGGCGGCATGATTACCAAGATCCGCGCGAGCCGCATCCTGATGACGGCGGGCATTCAGAGCGTGATTTGCTCGGGCGAGGAGCCCGATGCGCTCGTGCGTCTCGCCCGCGGCGAGAGCGTGGGCACGCTGTTCGATCCGCCGGCGGAGCGTCTGGACATCGCACCCCGCAAGCTGTGGATCGCGCTGGGCGACAAGGCACATGGCTCGGTGACGGTCGATGATGGTGCTGCGAAGGCGCTGGTCAGCCGTGGCTCTTCCCTGCTTGCGGTGGGTATTCGCGAGGTCGATGGCCAGTTTGCCGAGGGCGATGTGCTCGATGTGTGCGATCCGAGCGGTATGGTCGTCGCCCGCGGTATCGCCGAGGCCGATTCGGACGTGCTGGAGCTTGCTGCCGGTCGCCGCCAGGACCAGATCGCCAGCAACCGCCTGCTCGCAGACCTGGCCGAGAAGCCCGCGATACACAGGGATAACTTGATCGTATTTGCATAAAGAAAGACAGCGCTGCGGATCGTTTCCCGTGGCGCTGTCTTTCTCGTGCCGGCACTTGGGGACGTTCCTTTTAATATGAGCAGGACATTGTCAAGAGGCAAAATCGGGCCTGG
>CAJMRI010000040.1:0-6807 GCA_905215905.1 uncultured bacterium
GCCAGCCCGTGGGAGGCCAGGGCGCCGCTGACCGGTGGACGGCACCGAGCCGTCAACGAAACTGAAGAAGGGGGAGGCCTCGTGGCCTCCCCCTTTTTTTGTATCTCGGGCAATTTGTCTCACATAGTAGCTGTGTTTTATAACCCTCGTTTGTCGCATCTTCTGTGAACGGGCTACAATAACTTAGTCTGTGCGATATGGAGGTGAACATGGCTGAAGCTGGTATCGGCGTTGATATCGTCGAGATTTCCCGCATGAAATCAATTCTTGAAAAGACGCCGTCGTTTGCTCGGCGTGTGTTTACCGAAGAAGAGCGTGCGTATTGTGATGCATCGTCGCGTCCCGCTGCTCACTATGCCAGCCGCTTTGCTTCGCGCGAGGCGGTACTTAAAGCTCTCGGCACGGGTTTTAGTCAAGGTGTGGGTCGCAAGGATGTTTCGGTAAAGCGTGATAAACTCGGCAAACCGAAGGCTCTGCTTTCTGGTCGTGCTTTCGAAATCGCCCAGGATTTGGGTGTTGTCGAGGTCGCTCTTTCTATTACCCTTACGGGTGACTTGGCTGTCGCTAATGCCATTGCAATCACCGAGGATGCTCGACCTAAGCCTAAGGAAGAAAAAGTGAGCAACAAGAAACGCGTTGCGCAGACATTTAAAGAGGCTCGCTCTGTTTTAGATGAGCTTGAGCAGCTGCAGAATTCAGCATTGACGGAGCACCTGGGCGATGCTTCGCAAGATACGCTAGGAGCATAGATGAAACCGGTTTTGAGTACCGAAGAAGTCGTTCGTCTCGAGGATATCATCGAACGCGAAGGGACTTCGAAGGCCGAGCTTATGGAGCTAGCGGGTGAGTTTGCCGCCAACGAGGTCTTGAAGCTCAATCCCGATCGGGTTCTCGTTCTGGTCGGTTTTGGTAATAATGGCGGCGACGGTTGGGTTGCCGCCGATATCCTGAGCCACAAGGGTGTGGACGTGGATATCGTTTCTCCGGTTGAGCCGGATGAGATTCCTGCTGCTCTGGCACGTCATGTTGCTCGTCGAACTGCCGGCCGCGATGTGCACGTTTGCGTCGGTCCCTCGCGTGACGAACTCGAGGTTTTGATCGATAAGGCCGATGTTGTTGTCGATGCCATTTTTGGTACCGGTTTCCACGGGAATCTGCGTGCGCCGTTCTCCATTTGGATTCCTACGGTCAATGAATGCGCCGATTGTGTCGTATCCATTGATGTCCCCTCGGGCCTGAATGCCGAGACGGGCGTTGTTGATGACGACTGCATTCGTGCCGAGCGCACGGTGACGATGATTGCGCCCAAGATTGGTCTGTATAGCGCTGATGGTCCTGAGTATGCTGGCGATTTGATCTGCGGCAATCTTTACGACCGTCTTGACGAGGTCATCGATGATGTCGACCACGCCGCCGAGATTGTCGAGCCCGGTGACTTAGTTGATTACTTTGCTCCGCTACCATCGAATATCGATAAGTATTCCCGTGGCTCTGTGCTTATTGTCGCCGGATCTGCGCAATATCCTGGTGCTGCCATTATGGCGGCCAAGTCTGCAGCTCGCGCGGGTGCTGGTTACGTGGCAGTCGCGGCTCCTGACGCCTGCGCCAATCTCATTCGCATGGCACTTCCTTCGATTCCTGTCTTTGCTATTCCGTCTGATTCCCGCGGCTCCTTTGGCGCCGCTGCGCGCATGACGGTGTGCGAGATCGCAAAGAAGTACAGCTGCGTGCTGTGCGGTCCCGGTATGACGACGTCTGCCGGCGCTATGCAGGTGGTTTCGGGCTTGCTCGAGCTTGATGTACCGCTAATTTTGGACGCCGATGCACTCAACTGCCTTGCTAAGATTGCCATTGACGGTATTGATAGTAACCCCGAGATGTATCGCCGCGAGCAGCCGTTGGTTATGACGCCGCACTATCGTGAGCTTTCGCGCCTGGTTGCCGGTGACGAGGTGAACGACCTTGGTACCGCGATTGCGGCCGCGCAGAAGGTTGTCTGGGCTGCAGGCTCCGACAATCTGGTGGTCATAGCCAAGGGGCCGACGACGGCTATCTGTGGTGTTGAGCGCGTGCTGCTGCCACTCTCGGGTCCGGCTTCTCTGGCAACTGCCGGTTCTGGTGATGTTCTCGCGGGTATTTTGGCCGGCACGCTTGCCACCATGCGCGACGAGATGGATCGTTGGGAGCTGCTGTATTCGTACGCCGTCGCACTTCACAGCTACGCCGGTTTTGCCGCGGCGACGGAGTATGGTGAGAAGAGCGTTATCGCGACCGATCTTATCGACTTGATCGGTCCTGCCATGGAGCTGGCGGCAAAGGATGCGCTCGAAGATCTGGGAATCATGGACGAAGGGTCGGATGACTAATCATGAATAAAGCCGATTTGACGCGCTGGTCCTGGGTCGAGATCGACCGCGGGGCGCTCCGTCGCAACACGAGAGCCTATAAGAACTTGTTGAATCCGCGTCAGCGCCTGTGCTGCGTGGTCAAGGCCGATGCTTATGGTCATGGAGCTGTTGAGTGCGCTAAGATCATGTATTCGGCTGGTGCCGACATGTTTGCCGTGGCGACGGTCAACGAGGGCGTTGAGCTCCGTCAGGGCGGAATTACTAAG
The DNA here is from genome assembly GCA_905215905.1 of uncultured bacterium. GTDB lineage: Bacteria > Actinomycetota > Coriobacteriia > Coriobacteriales > Coriobacteriaceae > Collinsella. The sequence goes on from CAJMRI010000040.1 coordinate 2,615, forward strand.
CCCATCCTGATTCTAAGCGAGCCGCCTATCGAGGCTATTCCTGCATTGCTCGAGTTCGATATCATGCCCTCGGTCTATACGTCCGATTTTGCTCTCGCGTATGGCGAATGCGCCGTCGCGGCGGGCAAGGTGGGCAAGTACCATCTTGCCATCGAGACGGGCATGAATCGTATCGGCGTTCACTACACACAGGTGCTCGACTTTGTCCGCGGCATCAGCTTCCATCGCGGTATTCAGTGCGACGGCGTATTTACGCACTTTGCCACGGCCGATGAACCTTCGGGTTGGGACTACAAGCTGCAGTGCCAGCGTTTTACCGAGGCCGTTCAGGCCATTAAGGACGCAGGTTTTGAATGCGGTATCGTGCATTGTGCCAATACGCCATCCTCGATGCTCGATTCTTCAATGCACTTTGACATGATTCGTGCCGGCATCGGTTTGTATGGTCTGCAGCCATGTGAGCTGAGTGGTCGTGTGATGCAGCTTGATCCCGTCATGAGCGTCCACGCGCGTGTGACGCGCGTGGCGCATCCTGCGATGGGCGAGGGCGTGGGCTACGGCTTTACCTACCGCGTACCGCGCACGCGCGTTCAGATCTGCACCCTTCCGATCGGTTATGCCGATGGCCTTTCGCGTACGCTTTCCAATCGTATGGACGTGCTGTATCGCGGCGAGCGTGTGCGTCAGGTGGGCAATATCTGCATGGACCAGTTTATGGTCGCCATTCAGTCCAACCCGGCGCATGAGATTCCCGAGGCCGAGTATGGTGACGAGATGATCATTGTCGGCCGCGATGGAGATGCCGAGATTACCATGGACGAGATGGCGCGCCTACGCGGCACGATTAACTACGAGGTCGCTTGCGGCTTTGGTATGCGTCTCGACAAGGTCTACGTGTAGGAGTCGCTATGGGCGTCATGCACATTCCCGGCCATAGCCATCAGGCGCCGCGTGAGGTCGCACTCGAGGAGATCGAGGCCGTTCTGGGCGATTGTCACCTTTGCCAGCTTTACCAGTCGCGCCACAACATCGTGTTTGGCGTGGGAAACCCCCGCGCTCGCGTGATGTTTATTGGCGAGGCGCCGGGCCGTAATGAGGATTTGCAGGGCGAGCCCTTTGTGGGGGCGGCAGGCGAGGACCTCAACGGCATTTTGTCGCTGGCGGGGCTCAAACGCGAAGACGTCTACATTGCCAACGTGCTTAAGTGCCGCCCGCCGGGAAACCGCAATCCGCGTCCCGAGGAAGTGCTGGCTTGCTCGCCATTTTTGCGTGAGCAGATTCGAAGCATCTGGCCCGATATTATTGTGACGCTCGGCAACCCCGCGACGCACTTTGTGCTAAAGACCGAGATTGGCATTACTAAGCTGCGCGGCAGGTTCCACCAGATGGGGCATTTTGTGGTAATGCCCACGTTCCATCCGGCAGCAGCGCTGCGCAATCCGGCGTGGCAGGAGCTGCTGGAGGAAGACTTTAAGATGCTGGGCGACTATCTGGAGCGACATCCCGCGCCAGAGGACGCCTCGGAATAATAAGGAGCATGTATGTCCCTGGAGCGCCTGGGGGTAGGTACTTACAAAACGACTTGCGCTGCCGATACGGAGTACTTTGGCGAGCTAATTGCACCGTGCCTTGAGGACGGCGATGTGCTCATCCTGACCGGTGGCCTGGGAGTGGGCAAAACTCACTTTACCAAGGGCGTCTCGCGCGGGCTGGGCGATGGGCATATGGTTACGAGCCCTACGTTCGCCCTCATGGCCGTTCACGATCAAGGTCGTATTCCGCTGTTTCACTTTGATCTATACCGCCTGGAGCATGCCTACGAGCTCGAGGATACGGGCATTTTCGATGTGCTGGGCTATGAGGGTGCTTGCCTGCTGGAATGGGGCGAACAATTCCAGGACGAGCTGACGGATGAGTATCTTTCGGTGACGCTCAGGCGTGATGAGGGCGACAGCGACGTGCGAACGATAACGCTCGAGGCGCACGGTGACCGCGCAATGGAGCTTTCCCATTTGATTGATAAGGCTGTACAAGATGAGCTTGCATAACGACAACGCGCTGGTGGTGGCGCTCGATACCTCGACTGACATGCTTGCCTGCGCGGCAAGCTGGATTGATGGGCAGACGGGTGAGACGAAGCTCGTGAGTGGCGACCACATGTGTCGCCGTCACGCCAACGTTGAGCTCGTGAATACCGTTGATGGCGTGCTGGCTCAAGCCGGTCTGGATCGCAGCGATGTTGGTTGCTATGTGGTCGGCCGCGGCCCGGGGTCCTTTACGGGTGTGCGCATCGGCATCTCCACTGCCAAGGGCCTCGCGCGTGGTGCCAATGTTCCGCTGCTGGGCGTGTCGACGCTCGACGCTTGCGCTTGGACGGCGTGGAAGGCTGGCGTGCGCGGCAAGCTTGGTATCTTGGCCGATGCTATGCGCGGTGAGGTATATCCGGCGCTGTATATGCTGGTCGATGAGGGTCCCGAGCGTCAATTTGAGCGCGAACACGTGGTCAAGGCCGCCGTGGCGCTCGATGAGTGGCGCCAAGCAGCGGACTGGGGCCAGGTTCAGCTGACCGGTGACGGTCTAGTGCGCTATGGCAAGCTGCTGGGTGAGGACGAGGCCGCCCGCTGCGTGGAGCGCGACCTGTGGTGGCCTTCGGGCGAGGGCTTGCTGCTCGCGCACGCTGCGGGTGACGGCGATCCGGCCCGCGTCCTGCCGATTTACACGCGCCTTTCGGATGCCGAGGAAAACGAGCGCAAGCGTCTTGGTCTTGCCGAGAGTGCGCAGAGCGAAATTACGGGTGTTGCCGATGAGCTCGCCGGTCGTCATCTGCAGTTCCGTCCCATGGGCGCGGCGGATGCCGAGGGCGCAAGCGCGCTGGAGGCTGCCTGCTTTGAAGGTGCCGGACACGAGGCATGGACGCCGGGCATGTTCCTGTCCGAACTGGGCGAGGACGTCGCTGCGCCGCGTAGTTGGTGGGTGGCACACGACGACGGCAAGCTGCTGGGCCTTGCCGGCGGTATGGTCGTGGACGGTGATGTGCAGATTCTGGATGTCGCCGTCGACCCGGCACATCGCCGTGAGGGCATTGCCCGCAAGCTGCTGTCGCATGTGAGCTATGATGCCCAGATGCTCGGCTGCACTACGGCTTCGCTCGAGGTCGAGGACGGTAACGAGGGAGCGACCGCGCTTTATAACGCTCTGGGCTTTACCGAGGCTGGCCGTCGCCGCGGCTACTATGGTGCCGGCAAGGACGCCATCGTCATGACGGCTCCGCTGCCCCTGGTGCTTCCGGTCGATAATGCTTCGCCCGAGCCGACGGCGGCAGAGCAGCGCGTATGGCCGCTGCCTGCGCCTGGGCGCTCCGAGGGGGAGCGTGCCGAAATTGAGCGCCGCCGCCTCGTACTCGCTATCGAGAGCTCCTGCGACGAGACGGCCGTGGCGATTATCGATGCGGATGGCAATATGCTGGCCAACCAGGTGTCGACACAGATTGATTTTCACGCCCGCTTTGGCGGCGTGGTGCCCGAGATCGCCTCGCGCAAACACGTTGAGGTGATTGTGAGTGTCGTGGATGCGGCGCTCGAGGATGCCGCAGCGTCGCTGGGCCTTACGGGTGGAGCCATTGCGCCAAGTGAGCTTGCCGCTGTGGGCGTGACGCAAGGTCCTGGCCTGGTGGGTGCCCTGGTGGTGGGTGTCGCCTTTGCCAAGGGCTTTGCGTATGCTGCCGGCAAACCGCTGGTGTGCGTCAATCATCTGGAGGGCCACCTGTTTGCCAACCTGTTGGCGCAGCCCGACCTCAAGCCCCCGTTTATCTTTACGCTCGTTTCGGGCGGGCACACCATGCTCGTGCACGTAAAGGCATGGGGCGACTATGAAGTGCTTGGCGAGACGCTCGACGACGCCGTGGGCGAAGCCTTCGACAAGGTGGCAAAGGCACTGGGTCTTGGCTATCCCGGAGGCCCTATCATCTCCAAGCTTGCCGAGACGGGCAACCCCAAGGCGATCGATTTCCCCCGTGCGCTTAACAGCAGGGGGGACTATCGCTTCTCGCTTTCGGGCCTCAAGACGGCGGTGACGCTCTACATCGAGCAGGAGACCAAGGCCGGGCGCACGATTCACCTGCCCGACCTAGCGGCCTCGTTTGAGGCGGCGGTCTTTGACGTGCAGTACAAGAAGGCCAAAAACGCCCTGCACGC
>CAJMRI010000041.1:0-6806 GCA_905215905.1 uncultured bacterium
CTACCGGGAGTAGCCCCGACGGTTGACAAAACTATAGGAACACCCAATGAGTGCTCGCAGAACGAGAGTGGATAATCTCCCATTTTTGGCCTGCTTGTGGGCTCAAAGTGGGAGATTGTCCGCTCTCGTTGTTTGGGTGTCCAAAAATCCCCGCTCGTTTGACGCCTGGGGACACTCTTTGCCGAATGCGGCGGCTGCCGAATGTGGGCGCCGCCCTTGCTATGCCACGGTTACGGCGATTTGGGCGTAGCGGGTGCAGGGGCGCTCGGCGCGCGTCTGGACGGTGAGGGTGAGCACAAGGCGGTCGCCGGGTCGCGCGTCGGCGGGCACGATGAAAGCGGTGTCTACCGTGCATTCTTGCCACATCGACAGATCCTGGACGCCTGCATAGCTCGATGGGTCTACGGCCACATCCCAATGTGCATCGAAGCCCTTGCCGTCGGGGTCGACGATGGTCGCTGTAAGGTTGACGCGCTCGCCGGCTGTGGCGCTGCGGTCGGCAGTGACCTCGACAACATGCGCCGGATGCGAGCAGATGGCCGGATCATGGGCACACCATTGCGCGCGGGCGGCAAAGTCTTCCTGATAGGCACGCAGATAGGGATTGAGATTGTCGTCTGCGGGCGTGCCGATGGAGGCAAAACCGGCGGGCGCGTTCGCATCGGGATGCCCATCAAAAAACATGCGTCCCAGCAGCGTATCGAAGCCGCGGTCGTCGATACCGCGCAGGCCAAACGGCAGCAGCGGAATATAGGTCATGCTGTCGCCTTCGGCCATAAAATCGCCGCGCTCAAACTGCATCGCGGGCATGCCTTCCAGGCCCCAATCCAGACGGGCATGCTTGCCAAACTGAAAGCGCTCAGGCTCGTTTTCGTAGACCTTACCATCGCCATAGAGCATATAGCGTGCCATGAGGGGGCCGTTGCCCTGCGTGAGATTCTGCTCGGGCCAGGGAGCCTTAAACAGCGGCAGCGTATCGGGCTGAGCTGTTTTGGCGTCGAAATAGTTGCCATACATATAGGGCGTACGCCAAAAGATGAGCTCGGGAAAGAGCTCGCGCCCATGGTCGAGCCACGAGTTGTCCTGTCCCACGCCATCGGCAACGCCCATCACGCGCACCTTCTGATAGACCTGCTGCTGCACGGCGGGCCACTCGGGCGTGGCGCGATAGCGCTCGGCAATACTCATGAGGGCGCGAACGATCGTATTCATACCACCCCAGCTGAGCAACCATAACGTACGCGGATCATCATCCAGAATCGCCTGCGCAATTACGCGAGACCCCTCAGTTTCCTCAGTCACATCACCCTCAAAGGCAACATTTCCCACAAAGGTGCGCTCGATCATCTGGGCGGGCGTGGGAAACGGCGGCTCACCGGCAGCGGCCGCATTTGCCTGCAACTGCGGCCAAGCCTGGGCATATTCATTACTCCAGAGACTCTCAATCCAATGCTCGGGAAACGGCCGATACTCACGAAGCTCGCCGGCTAGCGGATCGGGCTCATGAGGCGCAACAGCCCACTCATAAGAGCGCCGCCCTTTGGTCCGCCAATGCGAATTCACCTCGCCGAGCGTATGAACCCCATCCCCAAGAAAGTGATACTGCGAAGCCGTATACACCACAGCCTGAACATCAAGCAAGTTGAGATACAGAGCCAGATGAACAAGTGAGTTCATATCATCGACTTCCATATCAGTGGTAACAATCACCCGAGTCAACTTCTGGGACATAGGAACAGCTCCAATCAAAATCAATTCAGCCAGTTACGCGCAAGGCAAGACTAAACCCCGGTCCCCGCGATGGGAGGGCTTAGCGGTCGACCCTGGCCGACCACTCCCAGCAGCCCACCGGCTCGCCGTCGATGAGTACGTTGCCCCCGTCGAAGTCTTGATAACACAGGTCGTTGAATTGGTGGATCCACACGCCGTGGTTGAACGTCTTCTTGGCCGAGCCGTCGGCCTCGCGATACACGCCGGTCAGGTCCTCGACATGGCTAAAGTAGGTGAGGTGCACGTTGGCGCCGGCATCGCGCAGGCGCGCCGTGAGCGGCAGCACGGTCTGTTGCGGTGACACGAGCTCGTCGCCCTTGGAGTGCGTAAACCACAGCGGCGTCTTGGCGAGCGCGGCCACGTCCTCGTCCGTGGCGTTGTACCACGGGGCGCAGCAGGGAAGGCCCGCGGCGAAGAAATCGGGGTAGTCGGCGCACAGGCGCAGGGTCATAAAGCCGCCGTTGGAAAGACCGGCGACCACGATGCGGTCGGTGTCGATGCGGTCGGCATGCTCGGCGACAAACTCATCGATAAGTGCCTTGAGCACGGGGGAGTAGATGCTCTGGTTGGAGTGACCAAGCTGCTCGACGCCGTTGTCCATCCAAAACGTGGGCGACTGCGGTACGAGCACCCAGGCAAAGCCGCCAAAGTAGCGCTGGATCTGCGCCTGGCTGATGGCCGTCACGCGGTTGCCGATATAGGCGCGCGTGGCGCCTTCGCCCTGCGTGGCGCCCTTGCCCTCGCCGGCGCCGTGCAGATACACCACGAGCGGTGCCTTTTGGGGCACGGCCGTGGCCTCGGGCGCAAAGGGGTTGAAGCATGCCGAGTCCTCGGCCTTAAAGCTGGGCTCAAAGAAGCCGTATTCGAGCGCGATACCGTCGACGGCGGTCTTTTGCGTGTCGTTGCTCCAGCCTTTGAGCGCAGGGCAGATATCGCCACGGCAGGTGTCGAAGACCAGGCCGCAGGTGGGATCGTCGCCGTCGTTGCCGGGAAGAGCCGCGAGCTGCGTGATGTGCAACTGGTCATCGAGCATGCGCGAGCCCATGACGCCGCCTTCGATCTTTTTGGTCAGGCGCTGCTCGGCGACCTCGAGCGCCACATGGGTGCCCACGGCGAGCTTACGTCCGTTCTCGTCGCACGGATATGCGGCGAGAATGTCGATGTAACCCACGGAGGGCGCGGCATGGTCGGCGCCGCGTTCCTTGCGCATCAGAACATCGCCCGAGCGCTCGTGACGCTCTACATATATATGGAAGGTGTTCGCGTCGATGTCGTTGGCGCGCACGGTGCAGGGCAGGTCGAGTACGACCTTGCTGATCCAGGGGCCAAAGTCGCCCAAGGTGGTGACGGTTGCGTAGGTACACAATTTGAGTTCCATGAGCTGTCTCCCTTGCGCCGCGAATGCCTGGCATCTGCGGCAATACAAACTAAACATGTTTAGTGTAATCTAGAATTGAAGAATAACAAGATGAACTCGGTAAACGGCAAAATTGAACACGTCGTGAACTACTAAACGTATGTTTACTAGCTTCTAGCAGGGATTCTGTTGATGAGTTAACAGATCAGTGAGGTGTTCATCAAAATAAAATCCCACGTAAATGGCTATATATCAATAGAGGGTCAAAGAGACCATCTCCCGCCATTCAAATACGTTCACCCCCGATTTCCTACCGTTCACCGGACTGTAGACGGCAAAATTGCCATAAATTCGGCGCTCCGTGTAAACTAAAGCCCGTAAACGTTCAGTAAACACCTTGTTTACAAAAGCGTATCCAAGGGTCCGGCAACCGTAAGGGGTTATAGTCGCCGGGCCAAAGGCGTGCCTAAGCCCAAGGGGACTGGCACACGAAGATATGGGGAGGGGTCCCATGGCAGTAGATAACAAGCAGATTGCCACCGATGTCCTCGAGCTCGTGGGCGGTGCGGAGAATGTTTCCGTTGCCACCAACTGCATGACGCGCCTGCGTCTGACGCTCAAGGATAACAGCAAGGCCGACGTGGAGAAGATCAAGAAGGTCAGGGGTGTTCTGGGTTGCCAGTTTGCCGGCAGCCAGCTCCAGGTCATCATCGGCCAGAACGTGCCCAAGGTGCTCGCCGAGTTCGTCGCCATCTCCGGTGTCAAGCAGGGTGAGGCCGTCAACGAGAACCTCGATGCTCCCAAGGAGAAGTTCGAGCTCAAGAACCTGCCCAATATCATCCTCGACTATCTGTCGGGCTCCATGACCCAGCTCATCCCGCTGCTCATGGCCGGCGGTCTGTTCCGTACCATCGCGGCCGTCCTCGGCCCCACCATGCTCGGTGTGCTCTCGGCCGACGACCCGACCTATACGTTCCTCTACACCACGCTGTACGAGGCCACGTTCACCTTTATCCCCATCTACCTGGGTTATGCCGCGGCTAAGAAGCTCGGCGCCAGCCCGGTGCTCGGCATGCTGCTCGGTGGCGCCCTCATGGCTCCTTCCGTGGTGAGCGTCGCCACCCAGGAGGGCGGCGGAATCATCTCCGTCTACGGCATCCAGATCGCCGCTGCCAACTACCAGCAGTCCGTCCTGCCGATCATCCTTTCGGTGCCCGTCCTGTACTTCATCGAGAAGTTCTTTAAGAAGGTTATGCCCGACGTGCTGTCCACGGTCTTCACGCCGTTCTGCACCATGATCGTCACGATCCCCATTGCCTTCATCGTCCTCGCTCCGATCGGCAACGAGATCGGTACGCTGATCGCCAACGCCCTCTTCGGCCTTGCTGACCTTGGCGGCATCGGCATCCTGATCGTCATGGCCATCCTCGGCGCCTTCTGGCAGCTCTTCGTGGTCTGCGGCATGCACATGCCCGTCATCCTGCTCGCCCAGGTTCAGATCATCGCTGCCGGTTACGATCCCTTCGTCTTCGTTTCCACCAACTGCGCTATGGCCGCTGTCTGGGGCTGCGCCTTCGGTGCCTTCCTCAAGATGAAGAACCCCGACGAGAAGTCTCTCGCCATCGGTTACGTCATCTCCGCCATCGCCGGCGGCGTCACCGAGCCCGCGCTCTTCGGTATCCTCATGCGCTTCCGTCGCACCATGTTTGGCATGTTCATCGGCGGTGCTATCGGCGCTGTGTTCTCCGGCCTCATGGGTGTTACCTACTACCTCGCAGGCGGTGCCTCCAACTTCCTGGTCTTCACCAACTACCTGCAGGGTGGCCAGATGAACACCGTCTGGGCTATCGTTGGTATGGCAATCTCCTTTGTCATCGCCGCTGCCGTCGTCTTTGTCTCCGGCTTCTCCAAGGAGGAGCTCGCCGAGATGGAGGCCTAAGGCCAAACCGTTCGGTCGCATAAGACCTCACCTACACGACAGGGCCCCGTCAGGCGTAAGCCCGGCGGGGCCCTTCTTGCAAGGTAGACTGATGGAGGCGGGTGAGATTCGCCCGCGAGGGTTTGCCAAGCGCCGGGGGCTTTCGCGCGGGGTTATCGCGAAAGCCCCCGGCGGTTCGCAAATCCTTTATCAAACGAAAGGACATGCAGATGAGTTTGGGAAAGCTGACCGCCAACGGTCGCCAGGACGGCTTTTTGTGCGAGGGCAAACCGTTCTTCTGGTTTGCCGATACGTGCTGGAGCGCATTTACGAGCATCGCCGAGAACGACTGGGATTACTACCTGACCCGCCGTGCCGAGCAGGGCATGAACGTGCTGCAGATCAACACGTTGCCGCAGTGGGATCGCTGCTGTCCCGACCTGGGCATTTGGCCCTATGCCAGCGAGGATGGCGTGCACTTTGATTGGTCCTGCCCCAACCAGGCGTATTGGGATCGTGCCGCCGCCATGTGCCGCGCGGCCGTCGAGCACGGCATTCGTCCGGCGCTCGTGCTCATGTGGTGCAACTACGTGCCCGGTACCTGGGGTGCCAAGATCGCCGAGCGTTGCGGTGCCGAGATTATGCCGCGTGAGGAGGTTCGCGCCCACGTTGCCCGCGTCGTCGAGAACCTGGGCGAGTTCGACCCCGTCTACGTGGTGGCGGGCGATACCGACTTTGCCGGCGACGAGGCGATCGCCTATTACGAGGACGCCCTCGACGAGGTCGTCAAGCGCGCGCCCGAGGCACTGCGCACCATGCATATCAACCGCGGTAACCGCACCATTCCGGCGCAGTATCTGGACCGTCTGGACTTTTATATGTTCCAGCCCGGCCACAACTACGAGGGCCAGCCCGAGGCATGGCGTCTGCCGCAGGACTTTATCGCCAACTATCCCAAAAAGCCGATGGTCAACTCCGAGCCTTGCTACGAGCAGATGGGTGCGTCGCGCAACGTCTACTGGCGTTTTACCGCGCAGGATTGCCGCGCGAGCGTATGGTCGTCGATTCTTGCCGGCGCCAGTGCCGGCGTGACCTATGGCGCACACGGCGTGTGGAACTGGCAAACATCGCGCAGCCGGGGTTCGGTCCTGGGCGAGGGCTTTGACATGCCCTTCCGCTGGCAAGAGTGCCTGCAGTTTGCGGGTGTGTGGGACTTTGGCGCGATCGAGCACGTGCTTGCCGCCCTAGGCGCTACGGCTGCCGACGATGCACTTGCCGTGGTTCCGGCGCAGGAGCTCCTCGACGACGCGCGCGAGTCCATCCGTGTGGCGCGCGTTGGCGATCGCATCGTCGCGTACCTGCCGCGTACCACGGCGCTCAAGTTTAAGCTCGACGGCGCGCGTGGCTGGACGGCGACGGTCCTCGACATGGAGGACAAGCGCATCGCCAAGCTGCCCGTCCGTGACAACGGTGACGGCACCGTGCGCGTGGCGCAGCATCCCTTTGAGCACGACGCGCTGGTGATCCTGGCCCCCGGGCGCTAACGGCTCTTCTCCAACATTTACAACCCAGTCCCTTTCATTAGGCTGCGACGGAATGGTTCCTGCATGACGGCTTCAAGCTGCCAAGGGGAGCCATTCCGTCGCACCCTTTGCTTACTCATTGGGTACTCATTGGGTGTTCCTATAGTTTTGTCAACCTTCGACGCTACTCCCGGTAGGGCACCCGGTCGCGCATCACGGCGTATATCGCCCTGAGCCG
>CAJMRI010000042.1:0-6560 GCA_905215905.1 uncultured bacterium
AAATGCTTGAAAGTATAGTGTTTATGCGGATAATCAAAAATCAGATATAAAATTTCTATTAAATCTTAAGAATTTTGTTGGCCGAATCGCTTGACAAGAGTGGTTCGGCCATTTTCTATTCCGAGCCCTCAGCCTGAGCATTCACCCGCGCATAAGCGCGCACGATACGAGAGACGGTACTCTTGCTGATTCCCGTATACCGTTCGATCTCGCGCACCGTGTAGCCGCCATCGTGCAGGGCGAAAATGATTCCGTCTCGCCGCGAGGGTGCTACGGTCTTGAGTTTGTTGAGCGGCACACCCAGGCGCTTCGCCATCTTGTCGGCAAACGCACGCCGCTCCCACTCTGTCTCATCCATATCGTGAATCACCGGATCGGAACCATCGGGCATTAACAGAGAATAATCCAGAAACCCCCTGACAGACTCAAAGAGCTCGAGCACACAAGAAGGGTCCGAAAATCCCCTCGTCATATCGTTGTCATACGCTCGCAGATACTCGGCAAAGCTGCTCCACGGATAGCGCTCGATCAGGGCGATACCCGCCTCCTGCGGATTAGCATGAACATAGCGAATGGCGGCCATTAGATAACGGTCGGTATCGAGCGAGCGCCGGTCAAAACGGTTCTGGAACAGATGGCCCGTGCGCCCCGTGCGTTTATTGAACCGACGAGCGTACGTCAAAAGCAGTCGTTGCATCGCCGCGCTCATCGTGTCCTCATAATCCGAGAGTACCAGATCCACGTGATTGCCCATAAGGCACCAGGCGATAACCGTCACGCCCGCCTCGCGGCAGCACTCGCGCATCAGCTCCAAAAACTCCCACCGGTCTTCATCGCCCTCAAAGATGAGCTGCTTGCCCGTACCGCGGGCACAAACATGGTAAAAGCCGGTAACTGTTCTCCAAACGCGCTGCATGGCGCTCCCTTCGCCTGGATCTGCTTGCCATCCAATACAACACGATTGAAGCGTGCCACCAAAACATTCACGCAAAACAATACATTCGCGCGGCCAAAGGCAATAAACAGGCGGCGAACGGCACCGTTGCAACAGGTCAGCCCCTGCAACGCTTACAAGAGCTGACCAAAAGCTTGCCCAAGACGAACCCCCTCTACAAAAGTTCACGACCACAGAATATAGAGTTAAACCGTTTCAATTAAAACTTCCGGACTTCTCGCTACGAAAACTGAGCCGTTCGCCGAATATTCCGTGCATTTCGCGGTATTATAGGGGCTGCATGTCATGTCCCTTTCGAAGGGTCGCCCGGCAATCGCCAGCCACGACCCCCAGACGGGACGCCAACACGATAGAGAGGAGAGGCATGCAGTACTCACAGGAAGTGGAGAACATGTGCCCCGTTGCCAAGGGTGCATACCACGGCCCCGCACCCATCCCCGAGGAGGGCAAGTGGGTCCAGGCTAAGGAGATTTCCGACATCTCCGGTCTTACGCACGGTGTGGGTTGGTGCGCACCTCAGCAGGGCGCCTGCAAGCTCACGCTGAACGTCAAGGACGGCATCATCGAGGAGGCCCTCGTTGAGACCATCGGCTGCTCGGGCATGACCCACTCTGCCGCCATGGCTTCCGAGATCCTTCCCGGTAAGACCATCCTCGAGGCCCTCAACACCGACCTCGTCTGCGACGCCATCAACGTTGCTATGCGCGAGATCTTCCTGCAGATCGTTTACGGCCGCAGCCAGACCGCGTTCTCCGAGGGCGGCCTGCCCGTGGGCGCCTCCCTCGACGACCTCGGCAAGGGCCTTCGCTCTCAGGTCGGCACCATGTTCGGCACCAAGGCCAAGGGCGCTCGTTACCTCGAGCTCGCTCAGGGCTACGTCACCCGCATGGCTCTCAACGACAAGAACGAGATCATCGCGTTCGAGTTCCTGAACCTCGGCAAGTTCACCGACGCCGTCAAGGCCGGCAAGACCCCCGAGGAGGCCATCGCTGGCGCTATGGGCCACTATGGTCAGTGGGAGAACGCTGCCAAGTACATCGACCCGCGCACCGACGAGGAGACTCACTCCGTCGCCAGCGTGTTCCCGGTTCACGAGTAGAAAGGGAGGGAAATGACTATGACTGTTACGTTCGAAGGTTACGAGCGCCGCGCTGACAAGATCAACAAGTGCCTCGCCGACAACGGCATCGCCTCCCTCGAGGAAGCTCTGCAGATCTGCACCGACAAGGGCTTCAACCCGCGTGAGATCGTCAACAACACCCAGTCCATCGCCTTCCAGAACGCCGAGTGGGCCTACACCCTCGGTTGCGCTCTCGCTGTCAAGCGTGGCGCCAAGACCGCTTCTGAGGCTGCCGCCATCATCGGCGAGGGCATCCAGGCCTTCACCGTTCCCGGCTCCGTCGCCGAGGACCGCAAGGTCGGTCTGGGCCACGGCAACCTGGGCGCTATGCTGCTCTCCGACGACACCGAGTGCTTCGCCTTCCTGGCTGGCCACGAGTCCTTCGCTGCCGCTGAGGGCGCTATCGGCCTGGCTCTGAACGCCAACAAGGCTCGCAAGAAGCCGCTGCGCGTTATCCTCAACGGTCTGGGCAAGGACGCCGCTCAGATCATCGCCCGCATCAACGGCTTCACCTACGTGAAGACCCAGTTCGACTACTACACGGGCGAGCTCAAGGTCGTCGAGACCATCCCCTACTCCGATGGTCCCCGCGCTGCCGTTAACTGCTACGGCTCCGACGACGTCCGCGAGGGCGTTGCCATCATGTGGCACGAGAACGTCGACATCTCGATCACCGGTAACTCCACCAACCCCACGCGCTTCCAGCACCCCGTCGCTGGCACCTACAAGAAGGAGCGCCTCGAGGCTGGCAAGAAGTACTTCTCCGTCGCTTCTGGTGGCGGCACTGGCCGTACCCTGCACCCGGACAACATGGGCGCCGGCCCTGCCTCTTACGGCATGACCGACACCATGGGCCGCATGCACTCCGACGCCCAGTTCGCCGGTTCTTCCTCCGTGCCTGCGCACGTCGACATGATGGGTCTCATCGGCATGGGCAATAACCCCATGGTCGGTGCCACCGTCGCCTGCGCTGTCGCCGTCGAGGAGGCCCTCAAGGCCTAGTCGCGCCCGCGCGATGCTCACATAGTTGAGCTTTGGAGCCGCTACCTTTCGGGGTAGCGGCTCTTTTTGTTTACGCTGTCGCAGGGCAGCTAATGCCGATATATCAGTTGGGGCGAAATACGAGATGTGATGAGACGGAGCGTCAGAACGTCCATGACGCCCACCTGCCATATTTGCCCTTTACCGATTTGCCGAGTCTTTGCGGCCCCATTGCCGATCACCCATGCGACAATGCGCCGGACGAGAAAGGAATCCGATGGAATCGACTGATGTACTGGTAATTGGATCTGGCATTGCGGGCCTTTGCGCCGCCATCGAAGCGGCACGCACGGGCGCAACCGTCGCTGTGGCAAGCGTCGGCAAGACTATGAGTGGATCGAGCTTCTTCCCCGGAACCTGGGGCCTGGGACTTATCGGACCCGTTAACGAAGACGACGAACAAGACCTCATCGATACCATCCAGACCGTTGGTGGCGGCGTCGCCGACCCCGAGCTTGTCCAGACGTTTGTCCACGGCATTCCCCAGGCAATTGAATGGCTCGAGCAAGACCTGGGCGTTGAGCTCCAGCGTCCGCAAAGCGCCGAGAGCGCCCAGCAAAAGCAGTTTATCCCCTGCTTTGACCACAAGACGCGCATGTGGCGCGGCCTCACCCGCAAACCCCTTGAGGACGCTCTGACGACCCGAATCGAGTCACTCGGCATTCGCCTGCTCCCCCGCTATGAGCTTATCGACCTTGTTGAGGACACGAACGGTAGAATAACCGGAACCGTGCTCTACGACCTCACCGAAAATCGAATCGTGCCCTTTGCTGCCAAGGCCACGATCATCGCAACCGGTGGCACAAGCGGCCTGTTCGAGCGCAGCCTTACGTCGGCTGATGTGCTCAGCTCCTCGCAGGCCATCGCGCTGGCGCACGGCGCAACACTTACTAATATAGAGTTCATGCAGATGATGCCCGGCTTCATCGAGCCCAAGCGCAACCTGGTCTTCAACGAGAAAACCTGGCGCTACGTACATGTAGACCAGCCGGTAGATATTGCCGACGACAAGCTGGACGACCTGCTCGAGCAGCGCTCTGGATATGGTCCCTTCACGTCACGCTTGGCCTCCCGCGCTATCGATCTCGTCATCGATCAGACAAGTGTCGAAGGCCTGGCACTCCACTACGACTTCCCTCGCGAGGATGTCCCAGAGTTTGTGCAGACCTTTGCCACCTGGCTGCAAGACGAGCACGGCATCGCCCCGACTGACGAGATGCGCGTTGCGATGTATGCCCACGCCGCTAACGGCGGTATCAAGATCGACATGACCGCGTACACGGGCATTGAGGGCCTCTTCGCCTGCGGTGAGGCAACAGGCGGCATGCACGGCGCCGACCGCATCGGCGGCTTGTCAAGCGCCAACGGCATCGTGTTTGGGCGCATCGCGGGCGCATCGGCAGCCCAAGCAGCGCTGGACGCTCCCGAGGCGGCCGCTCCGATGGATATCGCCCTCCCTCAGTATGGCATTGCCACAACAGATGCCGAACGCCTGACACACAGCCTTAAGCACACGATGAGTACCTATTGCATGATCAACAGGACCGAAGCAGGTCTATCCAAGGCCCTGCAACAGCTTGAAAGCCTGAAAGACGAGGCAACGGCGCTGAGCAAGCCGCATGCCAAAGACAGCGAGATCGCAGCCCTCGCCCGCCTGCAATCGCAGAATCAGCTGGCAACGGAGATGGTCAAAGCCATGCGCAAGCGGACCGAAAGCCTGGGTTCGCACTATCGATCGAATTAAACTGGACACCTATCTAGAGCAGAGCACAACTAATCGATATCTATGGGCCCCGTGACCTCGAAGTGGCACGGGGCCCATTCGTGTCCGCACGGCAGCGTATCCTTATTCTGAGTACAGAGCGGGCAAAGCGCGCATAGACAATAGATCAGCGAGGAGGAGATATGGACAGTAGTGATATCGAGAAGTGGCGTGTCGAACTTGATAGCTACGCCAATGTGGAAGACGGCGTTGAGTATTGGCTCGCACGCGATTTAATGGAACCCATGGGATACACTCGATGGGAGAACTTCGCCGAAGTTGTTAAGAGGGCAAAAGTCTCGTGCGAAACAAACAAAACTCCAGTTGATTCCCATTTTCGTGACACCACGAAAATGATAACTGCCGGTGTCGCCGCTCGCGCGGTTAAAGACTACAAGCTTACGCGCTATGCATGCTATTAATCGCCCAAAACGGAGATTCAAACAAGCCAGAGATCGCGCTCGCCCAGGCATACTTTGCCGTGCAGACGCGCCGCCAAGAGCTCATAGAGCAGCGCTTCGCAGAGATTCAGCGCTTACAGGCGCGCCACTCGCTATCCGATTCAGAGAAACAGCTCTCGGGTATTGCGTTCAAACGCGGCGTGGACTCCAAAGGATTCGCGATCATCAAGTCGAAGGGCGACGAAGCGTTATTCGGCGGCAGAAGCACGGCGGAAATGAAGCAGCAGCTCGGCATACCCAAGAGCGCGGCATTGGCGGACAGGTTAGCCGATGTCCTCATCAAAGCAAAGGACCTTACGAACTCGATGACGGCCTTCAACGCCGAGGAACACGACCTGTACGGTCTGGACCAGATCAAGCAAGAGCACGTCGAGAACAGCACAAGCGTGCGTGGCAGCCTCATCGACCGCGGAATTGTCCCCGAGAACCTGCCACCTGCCGAGGATACAAAAAAGCTCGAGCGTCGCGTGAAGGCAGACGAGAAGAAACTCAAGGAAGGTACTGACGGTTTTACCGATCCCCAGGGTAGACTCGATCTGTGAAAGCGGCCGTGCCCTTTCGGGTTCGACCCCATGTACTGTTAACAAAAAAAGACGGCCAACTTTCGTTGACCGTCTAAACATGCTTTGGTGGGCCGTCAGGGGGTCAGCCTGCTTTGCAGGCGGCCGCTTCGGCGCTTTGCGCCTTGCGCGCTGCGCTGGTAAATGCTTACGCATTTCCTCAGCTTCGCGCCCCGACGGGTTCGACCCCATGCGAGGTCAACAAAAAAGCGACCAGCCTAAGCCAGTCGCTTTAACATACTTTGGGTGGGCCGTCAGGGGGTCGAACCCTGGACCTTGGGATTAAGAGTCCCCTGCTCTACCAACTGAGCTAACGACCCAAAGCTAAAGTCCGTGGTGGCGGACTTTAGAGGAGATATCGTGTGGTGGGCCGTCAGGGGGTCGAACCCTGGACCTTGGGATTAAGAGTCCCCTGCTCTACCAACTGAGCTAACGACCCGATATCAACACGAAGCAAGAACTGGGGTGGGTAAAGGGACTCGAACCCTCGACCTACGGGACCACAACCCGTCGCTCTAGCCAACTGAGCTACACCCACCGTGTCCTGTGCGCTTCGCGCTCGACTATTATTGCAAGGAACGCCACGCGATGCAAGCCCCAATTTTCAAGAATTTTGAAAAGAGTTTTTCCTTGATTCTCATCTTCATTGCAACAGCCTCAG
>CAJMRI010000043.1:0-5978 GCA_905215905.1 uncultured bacterium
CCGGCTATCTACCAGGATGCCACGCGTCGCAAGTGGGCCGTGCATCAGCGCGGCGGCGAGCCGAAGATTTTTGACTATGCGGACGTGTTGCAGTGCGAAGTGGCCGAGGCGGGCGATCCGGAGGCCGATGAAGCGGTCTCTAAACAGGAATTTGCCCAGCGTATTCTGGCAAATCCCGCTAAGGCGGCAAAAATGAACGCAGCCAAGCGTAATATGTGTCTTGGTATGGGCGTTGTTGTGGCGGTTCAGACGGGAAAAGACGAGGTTTCCAAACTAGAGATTCCCGTTATGACCGATGAAGTCAAACGCGATTCAAGCCTGTATAAGTCGTATCGGAATGTCGCCGAGAAGATCAAGGCCGAATTTGATGCCATGGGTGGTCTGGCCTAATTTTGGCGACATACGTTTCTGAACGAGGAGTCTGTGCAATGGCAGGCGAATCTTATGCAATTCCCCCCAAAGATCGTGCTGTTGAGGGGATTCTTTGGCATATCCAGCACCATCAGCTTGCCGGCGGCGATCGCCTGCCGGCCGAGCGCGTGCTGTGCGAAGAGATTGGCGTTTCGCGTACGGCGTTGCGCGCCGGTATCACGCGGCTCATCTCGTGTGGAACGCTCGAGAGCCGTCGCGGATCGGGTACGTATGTGTGTCCTCCCAAACCGCTCAATATCTTTCAGGAAACGTATAACTTCTCCGATGCTGTTCGGACTGCCGGCCTGCACCCCTCTTCTCGTCTGGTTTCCACCGGGGCCATCGAGGCGGATGAGGCGCTTGCCGACAAGCTTGGGGTTGCTGTAGGCGCTCCTTTGCTCCGCATGCAGCGTGTTCGACTTATTGAGGGTGAGCCGGCGTCAATCGAGACGGCTCACGTTAACCTGTCCCTGTGCCCCTCGCTTCCCGATCACGATTTTGAGTGTGAGAGCCTTTACGATGTCTTGCTCAAAGAAGGTGGCGTGCGCGTTGAGCATGGACGTGAGCATATCTCCATCTCGCGTTTGAACGCCGAAGAGGCCGAGTTGCTCCAGCAAGAAGAGGGAACGCCGGTGTTCTATGAGAGCACGATAGAATTTGATAAGGACATGCGTTTTGTGGAGCATTGCAAATCGGTGATTTTGCCCACAAAGTTCCGCTTTGCCGATAACGGCGAGAAGAACGGCATGAGGAGCGTGGCAGGTGAACAATGGCTGAAACAGTAGATGCCACCCCGGTTTATATGCGCATTCGACGCCGCATCGAGGAGCGTATCGAGCGCGGTATATATCCCACGGGTTCCATGATTCCGTCCGAAAAAGACCTCGCCGAGGAATTTGGTACGACGCGCTTGACCATCCGAAGCGCTGTCGATGAGCTGGTTCGGCGTGGGCAGATTCGACGCGTCCGCGGAAAGGGCGCGTTTGTGGCACAGAAAGTGCCCGTTGCCTACGAGCGAACGGGAGGCTTTCGCGAATCGGTTCGCGCTTCGGGCGGCGAGCCGTCCGTCCGCATCCTCGCGCGTTCCAAGCGTTATGCGGGTCCATATTATGCCAACCTGTTTGGCATTGCCGAGGACGATTTACTGTATTCGATTCGGCGTTTGAACTGCGTCAACGGCGATCCCGTATCGATTGAGATGGCGTTCATCCCGTGCCTGCTGTTTCCCACAATCGAAGATATTGACGTGTCGGTCTTCAGTTTGTACGAGACCTATGAGATGTTGGGCCGAAAGCCGGTCATGGCACAGGAAAAGCTCGATATCGAAGCGCTGGGCGCGCGAGATGCCGGCCTGCTTGGACTGGAGCAGGGCGATCTTGCCTTGACGCTTGAGTGCGTGAGCTTCGATGCGAGCGGCCAGGCGATCGAGTACGTCAAGTCGTTTAACCGCGGTGATGCGGGTGGATATACCTATACGTACTAGCTGGTTTTTTGCATAACAGGCTGAAAAGCTGACGGAATTTTGATTCGTTGAGCAGACTGCATATACAACCTTACATGGCTCAAAATCGACCGTTCGCCGATGGGGATAAATTAATCAACAAAGAGGTATCAAAAAGCCGTAACCTGTAACTGTGATTGGTATCAAATACTAATGATTTGTTACGAGGTGAGACGATGAAGATGCTCGATTACGTTCAGCTTGCCCATGTGCGCATGGCAGAGAACCTCGAGCGTTCGTCTGAGCTGGTAGCGCAGCTCGTTGATATTTTCCAGTCCGGTTCTTTTGACGCGCTGCGCATCGTTGCTTCGGGTTCGTCGCGCCATGCCGCCGATTGCGCCCGCGATTACCTGCAAGATGCCCTGCAAATGCAGGTGTCCGTTGTGACGCCCGAGGCCTTCGTCGATTTTGAACACACCTATCCGCAGCATGCGCTCAACATTGCCGTTTCGCAGAGCGGCTATTCGACCAATACGATCGCGGCGCTCGATTACATGCGCGCGCACGATATGGCTGCAGTTGCGCTCACGGCAAACGTCGAGGCACCCATCAAGGAACACGCTGACATCGTTCTTGACTACGGTGTGGGTGTCGAGTCGGTGGACTTTGTGACTCTGGGCGTCGAGGTTCTCGTTGAGTACCTGGTGCTCTTTGGTATTTATTGTGGTCAGGCGCGCGGAACGATTGACGCCAAGGGCGTTGCCCAGCGTCTTGACGACCTGCGCGAGGCTATCCAGGCCAATGCCGTGATGTGCAAGATCGCCGAGGCATATGTCCAAGACCACATGCTCGAGCTTTCTGAGCGCATGCCCGCCATGGTCGTCGGCAACGGCCCCAACTATGGCGTTGCCGAAGAAGCGGCCCTCAAGCTGAGCGAGACCATCAAGATTCCTGCCATGCATCACGAGGGCGAGGAGTTCGTCCACGGTCCCGAGATGCAGATAACCCCAGGCTATCTGGTGTTTATCGTCGACGATCCGCAAGGGTCGGAGCGTCTTGCGAATATCGCCGATGCGCTATCGAACGTTACGACAAAAACGGTGCTGCTCACGGCTCATCCCAAGGGTAGGGCTCACGAGGTTGCGGTGCCTCAGGTGGCTCCGCTGCTCAGCGCAATTCCCAATCTTGTGTTCTTCCAGACGATTGCGGCAATAATCGCCGAGCGTCTGAAGTCATGGGACGTACACCCGTATCTCGATGCCGTCTCCAAACAGATGGAGGTCAAGGCGGAGGGCTACGAAGAGTCGGTCAATGCGCTTAAGGCCAAAGCGGCTGAGTGTTACGGAATGTAAGCGGGTTTTGATGCCCGTTGGCATGGGGGATGTAGAGACAACCCCAGAAAGGAGAGACAAATGAAGGAAACCGAGAAGATCGAGATCATGCATTTCGACCAGGAGGGCTACCTCGAGGACGGCAAGGCGCTCTACGAGGCCGGCAAGAAGATGACCGCCCTTGCCGACAAGGTCGCCGACGAGGGCTACGACGCCGTGTTCCTGATGGGCGTCGGCGGCACCTGGGACGAGCTCATGCAGCTCGAGTACCTCATGAACAAGTTCGGCGACCGCGACCTCGAGGTCTACCTGATCCACGCCGCCGAGTGGAACGTCATGGGCCACAAGCGCATGACCGAGAAGTCCGTCGTGCTCACCGCCTCCGAGTCCGGCACCACCCCCGAGGTCCTCGAGGCCGTCAAGAAGATGAAGGAAAAGGGCATTCGTGTCTACGCCATGACCAAGCCCGAGGGTCTCATCGGCCAGGCTGTGGGTGCCGAGAACTGCGTCGCCATGGCTTCTGACCATGGTTCGGGCGGCTGCGAGAAGGGCTACTACCTCGCCGACTGCTTCGGCCTGCGCCTGCTCAACCGCCGTGGCTGCTTCCCCAAGTTCGACCTGTTTATCGAGCAGACCAAGGACATCTGGAAGGACATGCTCGATATTCGCAAGCGCTTCGAGCCGCGCGCCGAGGAGCTCGCCAAGAAGTACGCCCTGGCCCCCTACACCATGTTCATCGGCTCCGGCGCCCTGTGGGGCGAGACGATCCTGTTCTCGATGTGCATCCTGGAGGAGATGCAGTGGAAGCGCACCCGCTACATCACCTCGGCCGACTTCTTCCACGGCACCCTCGAGCTCGTGGAGCCGGGCGTCCCCGTCTTCCTGTTCATGGGCGAGGACGAGAACCGCAAGCTCGACGAGCGCGTCCGCGCGTTCCTGACCCGCGGCGTGACCGGCGACACCGACATCAACATCATCGACACCGCCGAGTTCGCGATCCCCGGCCTTGACGACGAGTTCCGCGTCATCGTCTCCCCGTGGATTCTGACGGTGCTCGTGACCGACCGCCTGGCTCGCTACTACGAGACGGTCACCAAGCACAACCTCAAGTATCGTCGCTACTATCACCAGTTCGACTACTAAAGAAAACGGGTGCGGGAACGTGCCGGGCTATTGAGAGGAACACAGAATGAGACAGTACATCATCGCCAGCCATGCGCACTTCGCTACCGGCATCAAGGAGAGCGTCGAGCTGCTCTCGGGCGCGCGCGACAACGTCCACGATCTTTCGATGTTCGTCGATGACCGCATGGACGTGGCCGAGGAGGCCCAAAAACTGCTGGCGGGCATGTCTGCCGACGATGATGTCGTTGTCTGCACCGATCTCTTTGGCGGCAGCGTCAACAACGAGTTCACCAAGATCGTCCAGACGCGTCCCCGCACGTACCTCGTTACCAACATGAACCTTCCTCTGCTCATCCAGCTGCTGTTCTCTGACGAGTCGGCGCCGGTTGAGGAGACGATTCGCGCCATCGTCGCTGCGGACGATACGCGCGTGAAGTTTGTCAACGACTTGTTGGTCGATGACGACGAGGAAGAAGAGTTCTAATCCGCAGCACCTATTGACATGCCGTAAGACGGCGCAAGACCTTTGGGGGGTCACATTATGATTCAGCTACTTCGCGTTGACCATCGCCTGCTTCATGGCCAGGTCGCAGTTTCCTGGGTTCAGGGCCTCGGCTCCAACTGCATTTTCTGCGTGGGCGATAAGGTCGCCAACGACCCGGTGTGGAAGACGACGCTCAAGATGGGCAAGCCTGCCGGCTGCAAGCTCGTCATCAAAGATATGGAGCATGCCATCGAAGCTATCAACTCGGGCGTGACCGACAAGTACAAGATGATCATCTGCGTCGCCACTATTGCTGAGGCAAAGCAGCTTGTTGAGGGCTGCCCGCAGATCAAGTCGGTCAACCTGGGCAACACCAAGCCCAAGGACGAGAAGCGTCCCGACGCTCGTCAGGTCTCTCGTCAGATCTTCCTGACCGCGACCGAGGAAGCCGATGTGCGCGAGATGCTGGATCGTGGCGTTGAGGTCGAGATTCGACCCCTGGCCGATGACCCCAAGGTTGACTGCGCCAGCGTGCTCTAGGCGTTTGAATTCGAAGAGTCTGAGCTCTTCGTAGTGTCCTATATGGAAAGGGGGATGTATGCTTACCCAAGCAATCCTCATCGGACTTATCGCCGCATTTGGTAAGTTCGACTACCAGCTCGGTACGCTCTACGCGTTCCGTCCCATCGTCCTGTGCCCGCTCGTGGGCTTGGTCCTGGGGGACCTGCAGTCTGGTCTCGCGATCGGTGCGAGCCTGGAGCTGCTGTTCATGGGCTCGATCTCCATCGGCGCCTACGTGCCGCCTGATGAGACGATCGGCGGCGTGCTCGCCTGCGCCTTCGCTATCCAGCTGGGCCAGAGCACCGAGGCAGCCATCGCGCTCGCCATGCCCATCGCCACGCTGTGCCTTGCCATGAAGAACATCCTGAACGCAGCCCTGCCGATTCTGGTTGACCGCGCCGATGTCTTCTCCGGCCAGGGCAACCTTAAGGGCGTCTATGCGATGCACTTCCTGATCGGTTCCACCGGTTGCATCATGGCGTTCCTGCTGTGCTCGCTGTCGTTCTATCTGGGTGCTGACGCTATCCAGGGTATGCTCGACTTTATCCCCGACTTTGTCCTTGCCGGCTTCGGCGTTGCCGCCAACATCCTGCCGGCCATGGGCTTCGCCATGCTCGGCCGCCTG
>CAJMRI010000044.1:0-5966 GCA_905215905.1 uncultured bacterium
GGCGCGCAGCCTTCTCGAGCGCGGCGACAAAGGCCGGGTCGAGGCCTTCGAGCGCAGCATCGATCTGCTCTTGCGGCAGACGGAAGCTCTGCAGCTCAACACCGTCAAAACGCTGGCAATAATCGCGCACCGCGGCATCGCCGTTGGCGCGCACGTTGGCCACGATGTCGCGGGCGGCGTCGACGATGTTTTGCGGCAGCACGCCCTTGCGGTTGAGCTGGTTGGTAACGAGGCGCTCACCGGGAGTAAGCTTGATGGTCTTCATTTCGGTATCCCCTATCGGTCGAGGTTGCGTTTGGAAAACGAGACGCCGGGCAGCGGCACCAATCGGCCCGCAGCCCGTACGTTGGGGCGCCCGTTCGTGCTCGCGCTATTGTGCCGAGCCCGCAACGGGCTCAAAATGCTTGTCCTTCACGGCAGCAGCCAGGCGATCGGCAAGATCGCGTACGCGCGGATCCAGGCGCGCGGCACCCGGATTGACAAAGAAGCGCGCTGTGCAGTCCATGATGCGACCAGTAATAACCAGGTCGTTATCGCGCAGCGTGGCGCCCGTGGCAGTAATGTCCACGATACGGTCGGTCATACCAACGATGGGGCCCAGCTCGATGTTGCCGTGCAGCGAAACGATGTCGGCATTCACGCCGCGCCCGGCATACCAGGCGCTCGCGATGCGCGGGTACTTGGTTGCCACGCGAAGCGAGCCGCGACGGGCATAGTTGCGCTCGGCCTGACCAGCGCGCCACGCGGGCTCCGCCTCAATAAAGGTGCACAGGCCGTAGCCCAGGTCGACCAGCTGCAGCAGGTTGAGGTCGGCCTCGATAAGCGAATCCCAGCCGCAGATGCCGCAGTCGGCACCGCCACAACCCACAAAAGCGGGCGCGTCGCTGGGGCGCACAATGACAAACTCGATATCTCCGACCGCGCCCTCGCCGGCACGCGTATCGCGACCGCGCACGATCAGGTGACGGCCGGGGTCGCGCAGCTCGGAGACGTCCAGGCCTGCGGCCTCGAGCACGTCGAGCGTGTCGGCCTTAAGCGAGCCCTTGGGAACGGCGATGCGCAGCGGGCCCTCGGCACCACGGCCCGCGGCATGATCGCCGTCCGGAGCGGCGTCCTCAGCCGAAGTGCGCGCGGCCTCCAGACGCTCGAGCGAAAAGGCAAATCCCGCCGCCGGCACCTCGATGCCGTCGCCAAATGCACCGGTAAAGATAGAGTCGTAGCGACCGCCCGAACCGACAGGATCGGGCAGGCCGCCGGCATAGGCCTTAAAGACCAGGCCCGTGTAGTAATCGAACGAGTTCATGATGGAGAAGTCGAAGGACAGCACCTGGGCGTCCTCGGGCGCCAGGCCCTCGACCAGGGCACGCAGCTCGCGCGTGAGCGGCGCGACGATACCGGCGGCCTCCAGCAGCGCGTCCACGCGGTCGAGCACTTCGGGGCCACCGTGCAGGCGCGGCAGCTCGCTAATGGCGGCCTTGACGGCATCGGACTCGGTGCTTGCCGCCACGCGGGCATCGAGGCCCACAAAGTCATTGGCGTGCACGCAGCGCAGGGCCTCGGCAGCCAGCTCGCGATCCTCACAGGCCGCAAGCAGCTCCTTAAACGGACGCACGCTACCTGCGATAATGCGCGCATCGGGCAGTGCCAGCTTACGCACAGCCTCGGCTACCAGCGAGACAATCTCGACATCGCCCGCGGCGTCGCCCGCGCCGATGAGCTCAAAGCCCAGCTGCGTAAACTGACGCGAGCCGCCGGCATTGCGCTGGCACTCGCGAACCACCGGTGCCTCGTAGCGCAGGCGCAGCGGCAAATCGGCCGCGCGCATGCGGGTCGAAACCAAGCGCACGATCGGCAACGTGTTGTCGGGACGGACCACCAGCAAACGCCCGTCATCGTCAAAGAGCTTAAACGGCGTGTCCGCAATGCGGCCACCTTCCTCGAGCGAACCCTTGTCCTCGAGCAGCGGCGTCTCGACCGGCAGGTAATGATGCTCCCTAAAGCAGCCCTTCACCGTACATGCGATCTCCTCGCGTGCCTGAGCCTCCTCGGGCAATATGTCCCGGAATCCCCACGGTGTGGCCGTCATCTGGTGAGCCTCCTCATGCTGTGCTTCGTATAGAACAGAAGACCGGCATAGCTCCGCCGGTCTTCTGGGTACTTTAGCATACTAGAGTGTTTGCGGGGGAAATCCGTCGCAGCCGCTCACACCGTATTCATTTGGAAACATGGGGCAGATTGCCGCAGCCCAACCCCACCTAGGCGCCAATCGCACGACGATACTCTGCCATTACCTGCGCATCGGCAGCTGCGGGGTCGGCAAAATAGCGCCCGTCATAGGTCTCGGCCGAAACAACTCCGCGATAGCCACGCGCCACCAGCCTATCCAGGTCAGCGCGCATATCGCGGTCGCCGTCACCCCAGGCAAGATGCGTCGTGCCATCTGCCGCAACATCGACAAAATGCACGTGGGCGACATCATCGCCAAGCAGATCGAAGTAATCGTCGATGGTATCCCCCGCCACCGCCATGGCGCCCATATCCAGACACGCCTTAAGTGCCGGATGATCAACTGCCTCGATCATGCGCTTCGTATCGGCCGCCGAGTTCACGATCATCGACTCAACCGGCTGTAGAGCTTCGAGCACCAGTCGCACGCCGCGTTCTCCCGCATGCTCGGCAATCGCACGCAGCATCGAGGCGCTGCGACCCCACGCGTCCTCGATCGGCTCGTTCAAAAATGCCCAGCCGCTCGAGACCATGACCTGCTCGGCTCCAAGTTCCGCCGCGATATCCACAACGTTCTTAAAGTACGCGAGCGTGCGGGCGCGCGCCTCATTCCCGCGCGCCGCGATATTCCACGGCTTGGGGTTGTTCTGTTCGGGACAAAGCCCCACAATCCGAACCCCATACCGCTGTGACAGCTCCCGCACCTGCTCGAGCGAATCGTATCCATGGCAATCGACATACAGATGCATCGCCCCGGTCCAAAGCTCGCAACACGTGTAGCCCGAGGCCGCTGCCGAAGAAAAGAATTCCTCAAGGTCAAAATAACGATGGCTGATATTCATGACGGCAAGCTGCGGATACTCCATCTTGTCCACCTTTCGGCAAAAGGGCGCCGCAGCACAGTGTGCGCGACGCCCCCTCTTACATTATTCTCATTATGACGGATGCCCTACTGAACACCAAGCACTCCAAAGAACGCGCCGGCGATACTCACGAGCAGGATCACGAGCATGATGACCAGCGGATTCATCTTCTTCTTGAGCATGAGATAGACGATTCCAAACAGCCCCATCGTGACAAAGCCCGGGAAGATTCCATTGAGCAGCTCGGCGAGCGTCTGAGCGCCATCGCCCGCGCCGACCATGAGCGGAATGTCCACGGTGACCATCTCCATGGTCATAGCTCCGATCACCATGGCGCCCATGATAGAGGCCATCTTGACGATCGTGTCCATAATGCCCGATTCCTGGACCTTGCTGATCATGTCCGAGCCAAAGCGATATCCCACAAACGTCAGCAGGTAACGGATGATGTAGTGAGGGACGTTGAACACGAGCAGGAACAAAATCGGGCCAAGAATAGAGCCCTGCAGCGCCAGCGACGTGCCGACACCCGTTGCCAAAATTCGCAGTGTGCCCCAGTAGAAGGCATCGCCCACGCCGGACAGCGGCCCCATCAAAGCAAGCTTGACATTAGAGATCGCGCTCGTGTCAAAGTTATCTTCGGTGGCGTTGACTTCTTCCATTGCGGCAGCAATAGACATGGGGAGCGTCGAAATGTACGGCGTGACGTTATAGAGCTCCATATGGCGCTTGAGGGCGGCCTTAAAGTCCGCATCCTGCGGATACAGCTTGCGAAGGATCGGCATAAGGGCCCACATAAAGCCGATATGGCCCATACGCTCGTAGTTCCAGGAATGCTCATAGGGAATCGAGCGCCAGAACAGCTTCTTAAGGTCTGCGCGGGAAATCAGCCCGTCGTAAGAAGACTCAAACTTAAAACTCATCGAACCCACTCCCAATCGCAGGATCATCGGTTGCCACTGCGGGCTGCTCCGCCTTTTTCTTGTCACCCAAAACCGTCATCGCGACGACGATGATCGCGGCAAAGATCGCCACGCCCGTCGTGCTAATGCCAAAGTAGGCGACGAGGAAGAAGCCAGCGAAGAAGAACGGCGCCACCGTCTTGTTCATAATCATCTGCGCCAGCATCGCAAAGCCGAGTGCGGGCAAGAAGGCGGCGGCGACATCCATGCCGGTCTGAACGAAATCGGGGATGATGTTGAGCAGGCTGGCGACGGCATCGGCGCCAAAGAAGAATGCCAGGGGAATAATCAGCAGGCCGCACCAGCTCTGCGCATAACCGGCGATGAGCATGTTGCGCGTGATGGCCTTGGTGTCTCCGTCCTCGACGTTTTTGTCGATACGGTGCACCAACAGCAGCATGACCGGCTGGCCCAGGGCCGTATCGAGCGCCAGGACGATCGTTGCGATGGGAATGCCCAGGGTCAGGGCCGCCGAAGCGTCCGCGCCGGCCTGCATGGCAAGCGACACACCCAGGATGGTTCCGGAAATCGTATCGGGCGGGTTATAGGCGCCGACCGAGATGGCGCCGACCATGGCAAGCTCCATCGTGGCGCCCATAATGGTGCCGGTCACTACATCGCCCATGACAAGGCCAACCAGAGGTCCGAGCACGATCGGGCGCTGGAGGTAGCTCGTGCCCGTCAGCCACTCGGAATAGCCCAAAAGGGCGATCAGGAAAATCAGGATTGTCTTGATAACCATGATGGCCCCTAACCGATGACCTTCGCGGCGTCAGTCTTCGCATCTGCCGGAATCATCTGAATGAACAGCTCGTAGCCCTCGCCGAGCAGCTCTTTGACGTATGCCTCGTTTTCGGGCGTGAGAAATACGCTGGTCGAGACCTGGCGGGCATCCTCGCTAAAGGCAACATTGCCGAGGTTGATCTTCTTGACGCCCATCGCCTTGGCGACGGCACCGGCCTGCTGGATCGTCTCGCAAACCACGAAGAGCTTGTACTTATCGGTCACACCGCTCTGGAGCGCCTTGACGGCATCCTCGGTGTTTTTGACGACGACCTTGCAGCCCTCCGGCTTTGCAAGGGACAGGGCCTGCAGACGAAGCTTGTCATTGAGGACCGTGTCGCTCACCAACAGGATGCAGTCGGCACCCAAAGCCGAGGTCCAACTAACGGCAACCTGGCCGTGCAGCAGTCGATAATCTACACGAATCATCTGAATCATGATGTGCTCCTAACGATTAAAACTCATCGAGTTCGGCCTGCCCCAGCAGGTCGTTGACGTACTTGACCTTGGTGTCGTCCGCCTCGACGATCTGGCGAATGGCCTCATCGATCGGGGTGGAGTCGGGCACGAACAGCAGCTGAATAAGGAGTGGCAGGTTCATATTGGTCACCAGGTGCGTGTTGGGGCGCGTCTGGACGATCTTGGTGAACTCGTTGTTGACGCTGCCGCCAAAGAGGTCGGTGCAAACGACGACCTCATCGTCCGCGGCAAAGCCGTCCAGAATCGCTGCAGCCTCCTTGGCCAGGTCCTCGTTTCCGTCGACATACATAGACAGCGCATGTACGTTTTCGCGCTCGCCGGAGAGCAGGCCGATGCTCTCGACGATTCCAGACGCGAAATGAGCATGGGACGCCACGATAAACTGCCTCATTCGATTCCCCTTTCTTGCGAATTTCGGCATAAAAATGCCCGGACGCATGCGCCCGGGCAGGGTGCTTCTTGATCAGTAGCTTATTTGTCACCGATTAGTAGTCGAACTGGTGATAGTAACGGCGATAGTTGAGGTTGTGCTTGGTGACCGTCTCGTAGTAAGCAGCAAGGCGATCGGTGATCAGCGAGGAGAGGATCCACGGAGACACGATGACGCGGAACTCGTCGTCAAGGCCGGGGATCGCGAACTCGGCGGTGTCGA
>CAJMRI010000045.1:0-4902 GCA_905215905.1 uncultured bacterium
CTTCATGCAGCAGGGGCTCTCAATGTTTTATGTCCTGCTCATATCGTCTCTGCCGACAGTGGGGGACAGTCCTTGCAGCTTTTTGCGAAGAGTGTCCCCAGTGACTAGTCTTAAGAACATCCCCAGTGACTGGCCAATGACTAGGCGAGGGCGGCCATGATGGTGCGGGCGACGCCGTCGTGGTCGTTGTCGTATTCGGTGATGGCGTCGGCGGCCTCGCGGTCTTCGGACTCGGCGTTGATCATGGCCATGCCGTGGCCCGCTGCCTGCAGCATGGGGATGTCGTTGATGTTGTCGCCGAACGCCCAGGCGTCGGCGAGACGCTCGCCCAGATGCTCACATAGCCACGTGAGGGCTGTCCCCTTGGTGGCGCCCTCACCCATGACCTCGATATTCATGGCGTAAGAACGCGTGATCTCAATGCCTCCGAGCGTGTCGAGCGCCGCCGCGATGGCGTCGCGATCGGCCGGGTCGTGCCAGTACATGGCGATGCGTTCGAGCGTCTCGACCTCGTCGATCTTGCTGTCGATATCCATGTCGATCGGTGTTCGTGTGCGCTTGAGCGAAGCCGCGATGTGGGGGTCGCCGCCGCAGAACTCATCCAGGCGCCCGTAAAGCGAGCGGGGGAGGAAGCACTGTCCATCCGCGAAGATATCGAAGGTCACATCGTGGCCGGCGGCAATGCGATGGATGCGGTGGGCAATGCCGCAATCGAGCGGACGGCTCAAGATGCGCGTGGCGCACGAGGCGTCGGTGGGCACATCGTCGTCGAGTTGCCAGACGCTGGCGCCGTTGGCACAGACCGCGTAGTGTACGGCGGAATGGGCGAGAATGGGCTCAAAGATGCCCGACAGCGGACGCCCCGTGCAGGGAACAAACTCGATGCCACGACGTGCGAGCTCGTCGAGCATTGCCCAAGTGGCGTCGCTCATCTGCTTATCGCTCGTCAGCAGTGTTCCGTCCATATCGGAAAACACAATCATTTGATGCAGCCCTTTCTATTGGCAAAAAAGCGTGGCCAAGGGCTTGGGTCCCTGGCCACGCTCAAGATCTATAACGGTCCGCGTCCTATCGGTCGGCGAGTGGCTTGTACTCCAGCGGCTCGATCACCGGACGATAGGCCGGGCGAATAATACGGTGCGCGCAGAAGAGCTCTTCCATGCGGTGCGCCGACCAGCCGGCCATGCGGGCGACGGCGAATAGCGGCGTAAAGAGCGTCTCGGGCACGCCGAGCATCTTGTAGATAAAGCCTGTGTACAGGTCGATGTTGGCGCAGATGGGCTTGGTCATGCCGTGGTCGCGCATGACCTGGGGTGCCAGGCGCTCGATACGCTCGATGAGTGCGAATTCCTCGCCCAGGTCCTTCTTGGCGGCAAGTGTGCGCGCGTAACGGCGGCATACCTCGGCGCGCGGGTCGCTGAGCGTATAGACGGCGTGGCCCATGCCGTAGATGAGGCCCGTGCCGTCGAAGGCCTGCTTGTCGAGGATCTTGCCCAGGTAGGCCGCGACCTCGTCCTCGTCCTCCCAATTGGAGACATGCGCACGGATGTCCTCGTGCATGGACACGACCTTGGCATTGGCACCGCCGTGGCGCGGGCCCTTGAGCGAGCCGATAGCCGCGGCGTAGGCGGAATACGGGTCGGTGGCCGAAGACGACAGCACGCGGCAAGCGAAGGTGGAGTTGTTGCCGCCGCCGTGCTCGGCATGCAGCATGAGCATCACGTCGAGCAGCATCGCCTCATCGCGGGTGAACGCCATGCCGCCGCGCAGGACCTGTAGGATGGTCTCGGCGGTGGAGAGACCGGGCGTGGGGTGCGGCACGTGAACCTCGGAGCCGCGAAGCTTGGCGACCGAGGCCATGTGTGCGAAGGCGGCGATGCGCGGGAGACGTGCGAGCATGGAAATGGCGACGTCGATCTCATGCTCGGGCGTAATCGCGTCGGGCTCGGCGTCGAAGGCGTAAAGCAGCAACACGGCGCGCTGGAGCACATTCATGATGCTCGACGACACCGTGGTCATGGGGAACTCTTTGACGTATTCGTCGCTCAGATGCCTAAAGGCGCCCAAGCGCTCGCAAAAACCGTCGAGCTCCTCTTTGTTGGGCAGCGAGCCCGTGATAAGCAGATAGGCGACTTCTTCGTAGCCATAGCGATTCTCGGACTGGGCATTGTTGACCAGATCCTCGATGCTATAGCCGCGCAGCGTGAGCTTGCCCTGGTCGGGCACGACTTTGCCGTCGACCTTGTTGTAGCCGTGCACGTCCGAGATACGGGTAAGGCCCGCGACCACGCCCGAGCCGTCGGCATTGCGCAGGCCGCGCTTGACGTTATGCTCGACGAACAGACCCTCGTCGTACGGATCAGTCGGCAGGCCGTGGTAGAGGTTTTCGCTTTCGGGCGAAATCTGGCGGCTCGCCTCATAATCCAAGACCAGGCGGCTCAGATGGTCATCGAAGCGGTAGTAGATTTTCTTGGCGTCGTAAGCCATGCGCGCTCCTCTCGGGGCCGTATGGGGGGCGGCGTGCTTGGGTGCAGATGCGCCGGCCTGTTCCCGTACGGCCTGTTCGCTACAGGCGGTACATAAAGTTAAAGACGTCCTCGCGCTGGATGGACACGTTGACGCCCGAAAGCTCGCCGGCCTCGGCCAGCGCCTTCTGCAGCTCGGCGAAGTCGAGCTTGGACTCGGCGGTGTCGGCCAGCATGGTCATGGTGAAGATGTCCTCGATAATGGACTGCGTGATGTCGCGGATGTCGACATTGGCCTCGCCCAAAACGCGGGTGACGCCGGCGACGATGCCGGGGCGGTTCTTGCCAAGGACGGTGATGACGATGCGGGAGGACGAGATCTCGGCCATGGGAAACCCTTTCGCGTGGTTGCGGCGCGCGCGGGGCGCTCCGCTACGGTACAGTGTTCATCATTGTACCTGTCTGGCGCAAAAAAGGCGCGCTCGCTGCGGCGTTACATGCCTGCAACATGAGCGTAAGGGGGAAGGCCGTACGGGGAAGAGCCGTCTGGCGCGTGTCCGGCTCGTGTTGGGTTGATTTCCGATCTCAGCCGAACACATTGAGCGGACAGGCCGTTCCCGCAGTCAGCCGAACGCCTCCGACGGCTGATTCCGAACTGGAAGCGGAGGGCATCCTCGCCCTTCGGTAGGGGATACCGCTCCGCGGCGCATGCCGCGGGCGGCGCCCCTATCGGACCACCGTGACCTCAGTTGGGATGGGCCCAGCACTGCCGCGTACTCGGTGAGCTAGAGCCAACTGTTCGTCTTCACGGCGCGTATGGCGATATTTCGGTCGTCCGGCTCGGTGATGCCGTAGCCGAACGCCTGGAGCGTCTCGATGGACTCCTGGATCCTCTGTTGGAACATGGGACCCGGATCGACCCTCGGCCCGAGGTGCCCGCGCCAAAGGCACGGCGTGGCGTGCAGCATGTTATGGATTTTGGAGATGGGCTCGATGTCGGCGTAGACGTTGAGCGTCGCCATGGCGTCCTTGTGGCCGAGGATCGATTGGAGCGCCTTGATATCGCCGCCTTGGCGGATCCACTGCGTTGCGAACGTGTGGCGAAGGCCGTGGAACGTGATCAGCTCGTCGTTGGTGCCCATGAGGCCGTTGGTCTCCGAGAACGTCTTGAACGCCCTGCGGATATAGCTTGTCGTCGCGAAGGTCGCGCCCGGCTCCGACAGGATGTAGCAGTCCCCGATCTCGACCGCCCCGGTAAGGCCGCGCAAGCGCAGCTTTCCGCAGTCGATCTCGTGGGTCTCCTTCAGGAAGGGGAGTAGGCCGACCGGGTCGATGGGGATACCCCTGGCGTCATGGGTCTTGGTGTCCTTGATGAACGAACCCATTCCCTTCGCGTACGCCACCGAGTGTCCGATCGAGATCAGGCCCGTCTCGAAATCCACATCGCACCACCGAAGGCCGCAGACCTCGCCGATTCGCATCCCCGTGTGCAGGGCGAGTACGACCGCCCTCTAATCCTCGGCGGACCAATCGAGTCCGAACTCCTTTCGGGCATCCTCTTCGCTCATGACTTCGAGAAGGTCTCCGGGTTGGCAACGAAGGGCGAGGCATAGCTGCTCGAGTGTGTTGAAGCGAATGCCGCGAATATGCCCTTTTTTAATACGGGACAGGTTCACGGGCGTGGTTCCAATCCTTTCGGCAAGTTCGTTCGAGGAAATCTTTCGCTCGGCCATGATCTTGTCGAGGCGAACAATTACGGGCATGGCGTTTCCTTACGCAATCTCGTCGGAGTCGAGGTACAGCTCTCGGGCGTACAAGAAGAGCTGGGAAAGCATGAACAGGACGATGCCGAGAACCAGAGAGGTCCAATCGAATGATGAAGCGATCTCTTGGGCGCCGACGGCCCCCTCGCCGCCAAACATCGAAACGGAGGTTTTGAGTGAGCCGGCGTAGAGGCTGGTGGCAGCTTGAACAACGAAGAGAATGCCGAGCACCTTCAAGCATGTCGCAGACCCTTTCTTGAAGTGGTCTCCGCTCTTGATCGTCCACACGAGAACGGCGCTGAGGATGGTCGTAGCGATACCGATGACGGCAGGGACCAATGTCGAGATCGCAAGGGCTGGATACGCGGGGGAGTCTGCAATTACAGGGTTGTCGAGCACTTCGATTGCTGGCTTTAAGGAGAACGCCACTTGTGCGATGGCGGTGGCGCAAAGGGTCGCAGAGGCTATCGCACATGCGATGCGGAAGGAATGAAGCCGGGGAGTGCGATTGTCGGAACTCATAATAACCTCCGAAGAATTTAAAAAACTCAGGTTACTTTTTAACAGTTTATGTTAAATTGACTTTGCCGGCAAGTAATCACAGCATGCTGCAACCGAAGGTTGATTTCCGATCTCAACCGAACACATTGAGCTGACGGCACGCTCCCGCAGTT
>CAJMRI010000046.1:0-4790 GCA_905215905.1 uncultured bacterium
CGGTCGGCGGGGCCATTGTGGCTCTTGACAGCGGATTGGGTCATATGAGCGAAAACCCGCCAGAGCGAGCAAGGTGCCTTGAAACGAGGCGGCATTGACCTTTTGGTCATGCCGCCGAAGTTGAAAGGCAGATTGCCGCTCTGGCGGGTTTGCAGCGTCAACCGGTTACGCGGTTTGGTAAAACCGCGTAACTACAAGGCGTCCGCACACCTCTTGCAAATGTGAGCGTGGCCGTTGTACTCGCCGACGGTGGTGCGGTAGTTCCAGCAACGGTCGCAGCACTCGCCCTCGGCAGCATCGATGGCAACAGAAAGCTCCTCGCCCTGGGTAAGCTCAACATCGGAGACGATGTAGAACTCGGCCAGGTCGACGGCCTTGTCGCCGGTCAGCAGCGCATACATTTCGGCGGGAACGACCGCCTTGACGCGGACCTGCTGGCTCTTGGTGAAGGTGCCGGCGGAGCGGGCATCCTCAAGGGCCTTGGTCACGACGCTACGGAGCTCGAGTGAAGCCTCGAGCACGCCCTCAAACTCGTTGGCCTCGTCGACCGTGATGGGCGACTTGTACCAATCGAGCAGCGCGGCGTACTTCTGGTGATCGACGCAGCCGGCGGGCGCATAGGCCATGGCCTCGTCGACCGTATAGGACAAGATCGGCTGCAGGTCGCGCATGAGCATCGAGAAGAGCTCGGCGAGCACGGTCTGGGCGCTGCGACGCTCGAGCGAGCCGGGCTTCTCACAGTACAGACGGTCCTTCAGGGCGTCGAGGTACACGTTGGAAAGCTCGGTAACCACGAAGTCGTAAAGCGCACGGTAAGCGCGCGGGAACTCGTAGCAAGAGTAAGCATCGTCGACCTCGGCCTGGACCTGGGTCAGACGGGCAACCATGAGCTTGTCGAGCGGCAGCAGGTCGGCAAAAGCGACGCCGTCGGTCTCGGGCTCAAACTGGCCCTCAAGCTCGGAGAGCAGGAAGCGCAGCGTGTTGCGGAAACGACGGTAGGCATCGGACGTACGAGCGAGAATCTCGTGGTCGATGGAAACGTCGGAGCTGGTGTCGACCGAGGCGACCCACAGGCGGATGATGTCGGCGCCCATCTCGTCACAGACCTTATTGGGGTCGATGACGTTGCCAAGCGACTTGGACATCTTACGGCCCTGGCCGTCGAGGGTGAAGCCCTGCGAGACGACCGCCTTGTACGGAGCGTGGCCGTTGGCGCCCACCGAGGTAAGCAGCGAGCTCTGGAACCAACCGCGGTGCTGGTCGGAGCCCTCGAGGTACACATCCGCCGGATACTCCAGCTCGGGACGGTACTCGCAGACGGCCTTCCAGGAAACGCCGGAATCCCACCACACGTCGAGGATGTCCTTATCGGCCTTGAGGTGATGGCCGCCGCACTTGGGGCAGACGCAGGCCTCGCCCAGGTAGCTCTCGGGAGCGTCGGTGAACCAGGCGTCGGAGCCCTTATCGTGGAAGAGCTTGATGACGGCGTCGAGCGTGGCGTCGTTCATGACCTTCTCGCCGCAGTCGGCGCAGGTGTAGCTGGGGATAGGCACGCCCCAGTTGCGCTGACGGCTGATGCACCAGTCGGGACGCTGCTCGACCATGGCGCCAATGCGGTTGGCGGCATGCGCCGGATACCATTTAACGTTCTCGCGGACCTCCTTGCCAGCCTGCTCGCGCAAGCCAGTCTTGTCCATCGAGACAAACCACTGGTCGGTAGCACGGAAGAGCACCGGGTGCTTGCAGCGCCAGCAGTGCGGATAGCTGTGCGTGATCTTCTTCTCGAGGACCAGGGTGCCGCGCTCACGCAGGAACTCGATAATGTGAGGGTTGGCCTCGTCGGTATCCATACCGCTGAAGGGGCCACCGGTGCCAAACTCCTCGCCGGTGTAGAACTTGCCGTCGTCATCGACCGGCATGCAGATGTCGGTGATGCCCTCCTTGAGGCAGGCGAAGTAGTCGTCGACGCCGTGGCCGGGCGAGTTGTGGACGATACCGGTACCGTCATCGACACCGACGTAATCGGCCAGCAGCGCCACGCCCTCAACGCCGTCAAAGATCGGCTGCTTGTAGTGGATGTGGTGGAAGGTCTCGGCGGAAACCACGTAGGGCTTGCCATCGACCATGACCGGGGTGTACTCCCAGCCAAACTCCTCACAACACTTAGGAGCCAGGTCCTCGAGCATGACCTCGGCACGGCCCTCGTGCTCAACGGCGACATAGGCGGCGCCGGGCTTAAGGGAAACGGCCTGGTCGGAGGGGATGGTCCACGGCGTGGTCGTCCAGATGATAAAGTCGACCGGGCCGTCGAAGTTCTCGAGGCCGGCGGGCTTGGAGGTCATCTCAAAGCGCACGAAAATGGACGGGCTCGTCTCGTCGGAATACTCGATCTCGGCCTCGGCGAGTGCGGTGTGGCAATGCTTGCACCAGTGAACCGGCTTGTGGCCGCGATAGATCATGCCCTTATCGAACATGGCCTTGAAGACCTCGATGTCGGCGGCATCATGCTGGTGATAGAGCGTCAGATAGGGGTTGTCCCAGTCGCCGAGCACGCCCAGGCGACGGAAGCCGGCCTTCTGCAGCTCGATGTTCTCGACAGCGAACTTGTTGCAGAGCTCGCGGATCTTAGCCGTGGAGGTCTGGTTGAACTTCTCGGTGCCGAGCTTCTCCTCGACCTTGTGCTCGATCGGCTGACCATGGCAGTCCCAACCGGGGACGTAGGGAACCTCATAGCCCTGCATCATCCAGTAGCGGTTGATCATGTCCTTGGAGATCTTATTCATGGCGTGGCCGATGTGGATCGGACCGTTGGCGTACGGAGGGCCGTCGTGCAGCACGAACTTCTTGTGACCCTCGTTCTTCTTCAGAACCTGCTCGTAGACCTTGTTGTCCTGCCAGTCCTTGAGTCGCTTGGGCTCGGACTTGGAAAGACCGGCACGCATGGGAAAACCGGTCTTGGGCAGATTCATCGTCTGCTTGTACTCGTTTGCCACGGTACCCCTTTCATGTCGTGGGCGCGCACGCCCTCTGGGCACCAAAAAAGCGCCCGTCCCTACAAGCTGGGACGAAGCGCCACAAACGGGCTGCACGCCCGCAAAAGCTCTTCGCTTAACCACCCAGCTTAGATGCCCTCGCCCGCGTATTCGCGCGCTCGCATCCGTTACTCGGCTGGTCTGTATCGACGACCATCTCGGCGATGTCTACTAAGACGAACCTGC
The DNA here is from genome assembly GCA_905215905.1 of uncultured bacterium. Lineage (GTDB taxonomy): Bacteria > Actinomycetota > Coriobacteriia > Coriobacteriales > Coriobacteriaceae > Collinsella. The sequence goes on from CAJMRI010000046.1 coordinate 3,219, forward strand.
GCGGCACGTCCGTTGGGACCGCAGCTCCGGGGTGATTTTCATCGGTCGCATGCACGGGTTCTCAGCGCTCCCCGCTCTCTGTAGCATGCGGACGGCCGACTACTCGTCCCCATCAACGCTTATGCGGAGTATGCTAGCACGTTCCGCACCGGCGAAAAACCCTCAACACTGGTTTTATACGTTCGAAATTTCTTGCGGCCGTGGACCTTCTCTTGGAGCAAAATACCTGTAAGCACTTTATCGAACGAAAGAAGATTGCTATGCGCACGATCGGAATGAGCGACTATACCGTTGGCGAAGACTGCTTTGACGAGCTGCACGGCGCGTTGGCCGAGTACGGAGCAACCAAGGTCGCCATCATTGGTGGTAAACGAGCACTGGCCGCAGCACTTCCCGGTATCGAAGCTGCGCTGGCAGGTACCGACGTCGAGATTCTGGAGACGCGCGTCTACGGCACCAACAGTACGCGCGCAAATATCGCCAAGGTCGTAAACTCCCCTGCCTGCCAGGAAGCTGACGTGCTTATCGCATGCGGCGGCGGCAAGGCGCTCGACACCGTGAAGACCGCAGCTATCGAGCTCAAGAAGATTGTCTTTACGGTACCGACGATCTGTTCCAACTGCTCCGCCGCGACCGCCATTGCCGTTGTCTACAACGACGACGGCTCGCTCGAGGGCTATTCGTACCCTAACCGACCTGCGCACATCTTCATCAACCCCAAGATCATCGCCGAGGCTCCGGCGGAGTACTTCTGGGCCGGCGTGGGTGATGCCCTGTCCAAGCAGCCCGAGGTCGAGTACGCCACGAGCGCCGGCAACCTGGAGCACACGGCAGGCCTTGGCCTAGCACTCGCCCACACCTGCTCCGAGCCGCTGTTTACCTTTGGCGTCCAGGGTCTTGAGGACGTGCGCCAGGACCAGTCGACCGATGCCGTCAAGCAGATCGCGCTCGACATCGTGGTCAACACGGGCTACGTCTCCAACCTGACCAACCAAAACGATTACTACTACAACTCGAGCGTGGCGCACGCGTTCTACAACGCTTCCTGCAGCATTCCGCGCGAGGGCTCCTACCTGCACGGCGAGGTCGTAAGCCTGGGTGTGCTGGTACTGTTCGCCTATACGGGCGATACCGAGAACCTTGAGCGCTACGCCGCCTTTAACAATCAGATGGGCCTGCCCGTGACGCTTGAGCAGGTCGGGCTTTCCGAGGCTGATATCCCTGCCCTGTGCGAGTACGCGCACGCCACCAACGAGTGGAAGCAGGGAAACCCCGAGCCCTTCACGGACGAAAAATTCGCCGCCGCCATCAAGGCCACCGACGCTTACGGCCACACGCTCTAGGACTGACCCAAAACCACCACAAATGGGACGGGCACCTTTCTGGTGGTTTTTTATTGATCCAGCATTCAGTTCGTACTCGAACCCGATTCTTTACGAGAAAGGGTTCGGGTACGTTTTTTGTTTATCGGAAATTCTGCGGAAGGACTACTCGGAACGGCAAACAGGAACGAACAGAGGCAGGGTATCATCGTGGTGATGGTATCCTGCCTTTTGTTTTGCGGGATCAAGG
>CAJMRI010000047.1:0-3827 GCA_905215905.1 uncultured bacterium
GGCGGCGTGCTACTCTCCCACACCCTGTCGGGTGCAGTACCATCGCCGTGCCAGGCCTTAGCTTCCGGGTTCGGAATGGGACCGGGCGTCTCACCTGGGCCATGGCCGCCGCAAATCTTCTCTTGTACGGTCAGACGCTGGGGTCTGCCGGCCTGTGGCGGCCTGGGAACCGGACAGCGGACGCGGATATGTCGATGTTTCGTCTTGTGGCCAGACAATGCTCATTGCCGTCTGGTGTCGTTTGCAGGAGGAAGATGCGGTCCAACCGCCAGGGGTTGGAATGTTAGTGTTGCCTTTCGTCCGTTAGTACCGGTCGGCTCCACCCCTCGCGGGGCTTCCACGTCCGGCCTATCGACCACGTGTTCTGCATGGGGACTACAGGAACTCGAAGGTTCCACGGAATGCTTATCTTGGAGCAGGCTTCCCGCTTAGATGCTTTCAGCGGTTATCCCTTCCGAACGTAGCCAACCGGCCGCGCCACTGGCGTGACGACCGGCATACCAGAGGTTCGTCCACCCAGGTCCTCTCGTACTATGGGCAGGCCTCCTCAAGATTCCAACGAGCGCAGAGGATAGAGACCAAACTGTCTCACGACGTTCTGAACCCAGCTCGCGTGCCGCTTTGATCGGCGAACAGCCGAACCCTTGGGACCTGCTCCAGCCCCAGGATGCGACGAGCCGACATCGAGGTGCCAAACCATCCCGTCGATATGGACTCTTGGGAATGATCAGCCTGTTATCCCCGGGGTACCTTTTATCCGTTGAGCGATGCCGCGTCCGTACACCGGCACCGGATCACTAGTCCCGACTTTCGTCCCTGCTCGGACCGTCGTCCTCGCAGTCAAGCCCGCTTGTGCACTTGCACTCGCCACCCGATTGCCAACCGGGCTGAGCGGACCTTTGGGCGCCTCCGTTACTCTTTGGGAGGCAACCGCCCCAGTTAAACTACCCGCCAGGCACTGTCCCTGAACAGGATGACTGTTCGAGGTTAGACATCCAATGCGAACAGAGCGGTATTTCACCTTACGGCTCCGCGCGATCTGGCGACCGCGCCTCTCGGCCTCCCGCCTATGCTACACAATCCACACCGAATGCCAATACCAAGGTATAGTAAAGGTCCCGGGGTCTTTTCGTCCTTCTGCGCTTAACGAGCATCTTTACTCGTACTGCAATTTCGCCGAGCTCCTGGTCGAGACAGTGGGGAAGTCGTTACGCCATTCGTGCAGGTCGGAACTTACCCGACAAGGAATTTCGCTACCTTAGGATGGTTATAGTTACCACCGCCGTTTACCGGGGCTTGAATTCACCGCTTCACCCGAAGGCTGACGGATCCTCTTAACCTTCCGGCACCGGGCAGGCGTCAGTGCATATACAGCGGCTTGCGCCTTCGCATGCACCTGTGTTTTTGGTAAACAGTCGCTACCCCCTGGTCTGTGCCACCCCCAAAAGCTCCCACAGCAAGTGTGTTCACCATCGGGGGTCTCCCTTAAACCGAAGGAACGGGAGTGATTTGCCGAGTTCCTTGACCAGGATTCGCTCGATCGCTTTGGTATTCTCTACCTGACCACCAGTGTCGGTTTGGGGTACGGGCGGCAACGCGCCTGACGCCGAAGCTTTTCTCGGCACCACGGATCACCGGATTCGGGCCGTAAGGCCCCCATCATCACGCCTCGCCCCGACGCCCCGCGGATTTGCCTGCGGGACGGGCTCGAACGCTTGACCACGGAAAACCACCTCCGCGGCCGGCTGCCCTGATGCGTCACTCCTGCGCTGACCTACTACGAGGGGGGATCCCAACGCGCCCGCGCCGCGACCCCCCGAAAGGGGAGACGGCACGGACCCGGAGGTTAGCGCCCCAGGCCTCGGTTGTTTCGGTTCGCTGCCGGTACGGGAATATCAGCCCGTTCATCCATTCGACTACGCCTGTCGGCCTCGCCTTAGGACCCGACTCACCCAGGGACGATGAACGTGGCCCTGGAACCCTTGGTCATCCAGCGGACGGGATCTTCACCCGTCTCTCGCTACTCATGTCTGCATTCTCACTCCCATGAAGTCCACGGCGCGTTCACACGGCCGCTTCGCCCCTCATGGGACGCTCTCCTACCCAGTACAAAATACTGCCGCGTCTTCGGTGGTGTGCTTGAGCCCCGCTACATTGTCGGCGCGGAACCACTAGACCAGTGAGCTGTTACGCACTCTTTCAAGGGTGGCTGCTTCTGAGCCAACCTCCTGGCTGTCTATGCGACTCCACATCCTTTCCCACTTAGCACACGCTTCGGGACCTTAGACGACGGTCTGGGCTGTTTCCCTTTCGACGACGGAGCTTATCCCCCGCCGACTCACTGCCGGGATACGCGTCACCGGTATTCGGAGTTTGGCTGCTGTTGGTACCCGATACGGGCCCGCAAGCATCCAGTAGCTCTACCCCCGGGACGTAATGACCCGACGCTGCACCCAAATGCATTTCGGAGAGAACCAGCTATCACGGAATTTGATTGGCCTTTCACCCCTAACCCCAAGTCATCCCCCCGGTTTTCAACCCAGGTGGGTTCGGTCCTCCACGCGGTCTTACCCGCGCTTCAACCTGCTCAGGGCTAGATCATCCCGCTTCGGGTCCAGGACACGCGACTCAAACGCCTTTTAAGACTCGCCTTCGCTACGCATACCCCACACGGGTTATGCTCGCCACATGCCACTGACTCGCAGACTCATTTTTCGATAGGCACGCCGTCACCCCACAAAAGGGCTCCGACGGATTGTAGGCGCACGGTTTCAGAGACTGTTTCACTCCCCTCCCGGGGTACTTTTCACCTTTCCCTCACGGTACTCGTTCGCTATCGGTCAGACAGGAATATTCAGGCTTACCCAACGGTCTGGGCGGATTCGCACGGGGTTCCACGGGACCCGTGCTACTTGGGAGACGCGATCGGCAGACCATGCGCGTTCAGGTACGGGGCCCTCACCCTCTGCGGCCCGGTATTCAACCCGGTTCCCCTGACACATGGTTTTCTGCAACTGCCGGCCGGCCCGTCGGAGCCGGCGCACGCGATCCCGCAACACCCCGCGCGCAACCCCCGACGGGTATCACACGCGCAAGGTTTGGCCATCATCCGCTTTCGCTCGCCACTACTCACGGAATATCCTTTCCTGCAGGTACTGAGATGTTTCACTTCCCTGCGTACCCCCCGGCCGAAGCCGGTACCGACCCATGACGGTCGGTGGGTTCCCCCATTCGGAAATCCTCGGATCAAAGCCCTGTTGGCGGCTCCCCGAGGCATATCGCAGCCTCAAACGTCCTTCATCGGTCCTGTCTGCCAAGGCATCCACCATACGCCCTTGCAAGCAACACACACCACGAAAGTGCATGGCCGCAAGATTCCTCTAGCAAATTCCCAGACGACAAATCATCACACTAAAAATGATCACAAAACGATCGAAACGAACAATAGAGTTCGATTCGAAATCAACAGCAAAACAAAGATTCAAAAACTCTTGTTTTGCTCGCGTCCACTATCCAGTTCTCAAGCCACCACGCACCGCCACGCCATCGCGCCGGCACACGGCCGGCCCCCAGGCACGACGGGCATCGAATCGCGCCAGGCAAAAAGCCTGGGGTGGCGATCCGGGAGCCCAAAAGCGCATCCATACCACCCCGGCACCCACCGCACGACCGGCAGGGCAAAGCCAACGACGTCTTCCACACCAGCAACCCCGCCGCCATCGCACCATGCGACGCGCGGGGCGCACACCGTCGGACGAACATCCGACTGAATTCTCCGTAGAAAGGAGGTGATCCAGCCGCACCTTCCGGTACGGCTACCTTGTTAC
>CAJMRI010000048.1:0-3671 GCA_905215905.1 uncultured bacterium
CCTGATGGGCGCGCCAGGAGTCCTCGGTCTTCTTGCCGTCGATCTGCTTGGGGCAAGTCCAGCCCTTGGGCGTGCGGAACACGATCATGGGGTAGGCCGGGCGGACCACGGTCTCGCCTGCGGCGGCCTGGGCCTGCGCGGTGGCCTTGATGTCGCAGATCTCGTCAAAGACCTGCTCAAACAGGGCGGCGAAACGCTCGTGGATGCTCGCGTGACTCTCGTCGTCAAAGCCGGCGACAAAGAAGTGCGGCTTGTAGCCCATGCCCTCAAAGAACTTGGTGAGCTCCTCGTCGGACACGCGGGCGAGGATGGTGGGGTTGGCGATCTTGTAACCGTTGAGGTGCAGGATTGGCAGGACGATGCCGTCGGTTGCCGGGTTCACGAGCTTGTTGGACTGCCAAGAGGTGGCAAGCGGACCGGTCTCGGACTCACCGTCGCCCACCACGGCCACGGCCAGCAGGCTCGGGTTGTCCATGACGGCACCGTAAGCATGGCTGAGCGTGTAGCCGAGCTCGCCGCCCTCGTGGATGGAACCGGGCGTCTCGGGCGCAAAGTGGCTCGGGATGCCGCCGGGATAGGAGAACTGGCGGAAGAACTTCTGCAGGCCGACCTCGTCATTGGTGATGTCGGGGCGAATCTCACGGTAGGTACCATCGAGCAGCGACTGGGCGGTGCCAGCAGGGCCACCGTGGCCCGGGCCCATCAAGAAGATGGCATTCTGGTTGTGATCGGCGATGAGGCGGTTGACATGACCGAACAGGAAGTTGATACCGGGCGTGGTGCCCCAGTGACCGACCAGACGGTGCTTAACGTCCGGACGACCAAAATCGCGCGTCTCGCCGGTCTTCTCGTCGACAAAGTCGCTGCGCATCAGCGGGTTGGAGCGAAGGTAAATCTGGCCGACGGACAGGTAGTTCGAGGCGCGCCAATACAGGTCGACACCCTCGAGCTCGGAAGCGGGAACCTCATGTCCCAGTTTTTGCCACGGCGTTCCCAGTGTTTTAGCCATTGTTTATGTCCCTTCGCTGCGCGGTCGCCTTCCGATACGGCAACCTTTCGTTGGGACTAGTATATTTGCTAAAACGTTTTATCATGGTGAAAAAACGTTTTACCGTCCTGATTTGCCATATGGACAGGCAAAAGCAGACATTCACCTGCGGCATTGTCTGTCACAGGTACTCCACATTCAATCTGCATGAATTGATAAACGTGTTTAGTTGTGTTTAGTAAGCTCGAGCACGCTGTCCTTAACGATAAGCGCCGGCTCCAGAACGACCTCTTCGGCACGCCTGCCGCCCCTACCGGCAAGACGCTTGGACATGCAGCCAAAAGCATGCTCGGCGAGCACGCCGGGGTCCTGCTCGATCGCGGTCAACGCCGGCTCAAAGAGAACGTCGGCCGCCGAGTTGTCATAGCTCACCACCGAGATATCGCCCGGAATGCTCTTCCCCATCTCGTGCAAGCGCTTGAGCAGGCCCAGCGCAATGTTGTCCGAGCTTGCGAACACAGCAGTGGCGTCAGTTGCGAGCACCGCCTCCGAGGCCTCGTAGGCACTCGGAATGTAATACTCACTCTCGAACTCCAAGCGCGCATCGATGGGCAGCCCCACCTCGCGTAGTGCGCGCTCATAGCCGGCAAGTCGTTTGCGACCCGTATTGGAGCGGCGCGCGTTAACCAAGCAGGCAATACGACGGTGGCCCTGCTCGATTAGATAGCGGGTGGCCATATAGCCGCCCATCTCGTGGTCGAACATCACCTTGTCGCACTCGAGTCCCTCAATGGCACGGTCAACCATTACCGCCGGAATGGGCAGATGGCTGACTTCTTCGCGCAAAGCGCGGTCGTCCGAGAATTCGTCGCCCACGACCAAGAACACACCATCGACGCCGCGCGTCACCAGCTGGCGCAGGAGCTCTAGATCGTCCTCGGCGCTTCCACCCGAACTGGTAATAAAGAGCGCGTAGCCGTCCTCGCGGCAGCGCTTTTCCAGACTGCCAGCGAGCGAGGCAAAAAATCGGCTCTCGATGTTGGGAACGATAAGGCCCAGCGTGCGCGACTCGCGCATGACCAGGCTGCGCGCGATCTGGTTGGGAACATAGTGGTTGCGCGCCGCGACCTCTTTGATGCGCTTGCGATTTTCTTCCGAGATGCGACAAGGCCGGTTGTTGAGAACAAGCGAGACCGACGAGGGGGAAAGCCCCACCTCCTGGGCAATCTGCTTGAGAGTAACTTTGTTGCCCATCTCGCTCCTTCCGAGTATTCGCGCAATCTCTTGAAAGTATAGCGACCGTCCCTCTACCTCGATGATAAACACTTTACCAATCCGGTAGACGGCTGTTTTATCGCCGCGATTGGTGCAAAGCAACCTGACCCCTTTGCACCATGTGATGCATTGGGGTCAGGTTGCTTTGCACCAACTCCATCCGGGTGGGGTATATTGCATTCGATTGATGAAAACGACCACCATAAGGCGGATATACGTATGCACGAGAATGACTTTTTTAACGAGGACCTGCTCTGCGCGCTCGCTGGCGTTGCCGGCGAGGACAACGTGCTCATGAGCGAGCCCATGCGCGAGCACACCACGTTTAAGATCGGCGGCCCGGCCGACGTCTTTGTCACGCCCGACACCGAGCAGGGACTCATTGCCACGCTCGATACCTGCTACCGTTGCGATCTGCCACTCACCATCGTGGGCAACGGCTCCGACCTGCTCGTCGGCGACAAGGGCATCCGCGGCGTCGTCGTGGCGCTGGGCGAAGGCCTCTCTAACATCACCGTCGATGGCACGCATGTTACGGCAGCAGCCGGCGCGCTGCTCTCGGACGTAGCGGCAGCGGCAGCCGAGGCTGGTCTTACCGGCATGGAACCCATCTCGGGCATTCCCGGATCGGTCGGCGGCGCCTGCTACATGAACGCCGGAGCTTACGGCGCCTGCATGGCCGATGTACTGGAGTCCGTGCGCGTCTACAAACCTGCTCGCCAGCTCGACGACGGCACCCGCGGTAGCGGCAATATCATCGAGTTCGATGTCGATGAGCTCAACCTGGGCTATCGCAAGAGCCGCATCGCCGACGACGGCTTTATCGTGCTCTCGGCCACTTTCAATCTCGCCCCGGGCAACGCCGCGATGATCAAGGCCGACATGGACGACTACCGCCAACGCCGCGAGGACAAGCAGCCGCTCGACATGCCGAGCGCCGGCTCCACCTTCAAGCGCCCCGAGGGCTACTTTGCCGGTAAGCTCATCATGGACGCCGGCCTGCGCGGTCACGCCATCGGCGGCGCCCAGGTGAGCGAAAAGCACTGCGGCTTTATCGTCAACGCCGATCACGCCACCGCCGCCAACGTCGACGAACTCATCCGCCACATCCAAGCAACCGTCAAAGACCAATTCGGAGTAGACCTAGAACCAGAAGTCCACCGAGTCGGCGAATTCCTCTAACAAAGAAGGCCCCGAAAGGGAGAGGCTTCGTAAGGAAGTCCTCTCCCTTTCGGCTTTTGTAATCCTCCACTTATGATTGAATTGGCTGGTAAAATCAATCGTACGTGGAGAATTACAATATGGAAGGAGGACTTGACTATGGCAAATGGAAATGCAGCAACTTTTTCTCGGCTCGGCTCGGCTCGGCTCGGCTCGGCTCGGCTCGGCTCGGCTCGGCTCGGCTCGG
>CAJMRI010000049.1:0-2124 GCA_905215905.1 uncultured bacterium
CCAGCCCGTGGGAGGCCAGGGCGCCGCTGACCGGTGGACGGCACCGAGCCGTCATCGAACTTAGAAGGGGGAGGCCTCGCGGCCTCCCCCTTTTTTGCGTTTACGGGCAACATTCCTTATGCAATTAAATCAATTTAATCATCCACCGCTGAATATAGACGTTCACCGTTCTTTGGTCGGTTCTTTGTTCTCAATGGACTAATATTTGCTTTAGCGCACTGCTGCGCTTGTCCTGTTTTACACGGGTCGTTTTATTGATTGTGACGGAAGGACTCACATGGCAGATGTTCATGAGCTGCTTGATACTTGGATTGCCAATGTCAAGGACGAGGAGCTCCTCGCTGAGCTTAACACGATGAAGGAGCAGGGTGATGAGGACGCCATCACTGACGCTTTCTTCCAGGATCTCGCCTTCGGTACTGCCGGTCTTCGCGGCACTATCGGTGCGGGCACTAACCGTATGAATATCTATACGGTCGGTCGTGCGACCCAGGGATTCGCTGACTATCTCAATGCGACCTTTGAGCATCCGACGGTTGCCATCGCTCGCGATAGCCGCAATAAAGGTGAGCTGTTCGTCAAGACGACGGCTGCCATTCTTGCAGCAAACGGCGTGACTGCCCTCGTGTATTCCAAGATTTCTCCTGTGCCGACGCTCTCCTGGGCCGTCCGCGACCTTAAGTGCTCCGGTGGCATTTGCATGACCGCTAGCCATAACCCAGCGCCTTATAACGGCTATAAGGCCTATGGCCCCGACGGCTGCCAGATCACCAGCGAGGCCGCCGATGCAATTTCTAAGGCTATCGCCGAGACCGATACGTTCACCGGCGTGAAGTCCATGGACTTCGATGAGGCTCTTGAGCAGGGTCTGGTCAAATGGATCGATGACTCGTGCCTCGAGCGTTATTGCGACGCCGTTCTCGCCCGCGGCGTGACTAACCTTTCTGCCGAGGAGATCGCTGGCGCTCCGCTTAAGCTCGTCTACACTCCGCTCAACGGCACCGGCCTCATTCCCGTCACGACGGTGCTCGAGCGCGCTGGCATCACCGATGTCACGGTTGTTCCCGAGCAGAAGGAGCCTAACGGCGATTTCCCGACCTGCCCGTATCCTAACCCCGAGATCCGTCAGGCCATGCAGAAGGGCATCGATCTCTGCGAGCAGGTTCACCCCGATCTGCTGCTTGCAACCGATCCCGACGCCGACCGTGTTGGCGTTGCCGTTAAGAATGGCGATGACTATCTGCTACTGACCGGCAATGAGATGGGCGTTCTGCTGCTCGACTATATCTGCAAGACCCGTGCTGCCTGCGGTGAGGACCTCACTAAGAAGGTTGCCGTTACTACTATCGTTTCTTCCGCCATGGTTGACGCTCTGGCCGACGAGTACGGTTTTGAGCTCCGCCGCTGCCTGACGGGCTTCAAGTACATCGGCGACATCATTACTTCTCTTTCCGATGCTGGCGAGGTCGATCGCTTTATCTTTGGTTTCGAGGAGAGCTACGGCTATCTGGCCGGCGACCACGTGCGCGACAAGGACGCCGTGAGCACTTCACTTCTGATTTGCCAGATGGCGCAGTATTACAAGCTCCAGGGTAAGAACCTCGCCGATGCGATGCACGAGCTGTACGAGAAGTATGGCTACTATCACAACAAGACGATTTCGCTGAGCTATCCGGGCGCTGAGGGTGCGGCAAAGATGGCCGGCATCATGGCTGGTCTGCGCGAGAACCCGCCCGCGGAGCTCGCCGGTTCCAAGATTGAGGCCGTCGTGGATTACAACACCTGCGTGAACGGCCTGCCGAAGGCTAACGTCATTGAGTTCGATCTTGAGGGTGGCAACAAGGGTATTGTTCGTCCTTCTGGCACCGAGCCCAAGATTAAGCTGTACGTCTTCGCAAAGGGCGCGGATGCCGCCGAGGCTGATGCAGCACTTAACGCGATTGAGGAGTCCGGTCGCAAGCTATTGGCCTAAGGCTTTGAAAGCCTAACTCTATAGATAGACGAAAGAGGGGATCTCGGAAATGAGGTCCCCTCTTTATTACTGCTAAATACAGCTGAGAATTACAAACTGTGTAGGAAATGTGTACGCCCAGATTCCCGCCCCCGGCGCCCCTCCGGTCTGGC
>CAJMRI010000050.1:0-2120 GCA_905215905.1 uncultured bacterium
TCCTGGGCCTCATCGTCGCCGTCAACTGCCTCAAGGAGTTCTTCGGCAAGGAGGCCGGCTCCATGCCTGATGAGGAGCCCGAGTGGTCCGAGATGGGCAAGGCCGAGTACGGTCGCGCCGCTGCCGCTGAAGCTCCTGCCGACGCCGAGGCCGCTAAGGCCTAGTCGGTCGGACGGGTTGAATCTCCCATCTATTTGACTCGGAAAGACCGGGTCCGCAATCAAGCGGACCCGGTCTTTTTTCTTGTGATAACAGGTGGTGCAAGGGCGTTCTCGCAGATGTTTTGCGTGGATAGGCTCGTGCGTTGTACCATATGGACGTATATGTGTGCATATGAAAGGGGCCCCGTGGCCAAGACGGTATATTCCGATAATCAAAACAATGTCGATGCTCTGGCTGAGCGTCTGAGCAGCCAGACGTCGCTTTCTGCCGAGCGCGCCAAGCTGGTTGCCTACGACCTGCTCTGCCGCAAGGCGCTCAAGATTAAGTCGAGCGCGCTGGCGCAGATTTTCCGCTCCGTCGATAAGGAATGCGATACCAAGGCGATGCGCGATGAGCTTATCGCGGCAAATATCGTGACCAAGATCGAGGGCAGCGGCATTAACGGGCGCCCGGCGTTCTATACCATCAATGTCGAGATCCGCGATGCCCAGGAGCAGCCTGCCGAGTCCGTCGAAGATTTTGTCGTCGAGGATTCCGCTGACGTGCCTGCTGTGGAAGAAGTTGCTCCGCGTGAGCATGTTGATACCGATGAGTTGCTCGATGAGAACGTCGTGCGTGCCTTTACGGCCAAGGCAGGGCGCGGCGGTTTTGGCGGGGGTGGCAAGCGCGATGCGCAGCGTCGCGCCCAGCAGGAGCGCTTCCGTCGCGCCGTTGCTCGAAAGGGTGAGACGGATGCCGAGGCTGTTGAGAACGAGGTTGCTGCCGAGTCGCAGAGGCCCGCGAAGGAGCAAAAGCCCGTGGAGGCCCAGGAGCCCCAGCGTCGCCGTGGTGCCCACTTTAAGGCTGCGCAGCAGGATGTCGCGCATGAGGTTGAAGAGCTTTCCGAGGCCGCAGACGATGTTGAGGAGTCTGCCAAGAAGGCTCCGGGTTCATGCCGTCCCGGGCGTGGTTTTGCGAGGCGCGCGTATCCCGTAAGGCGTCAGGAGAAGGGCGAGCCGGCTTCGACCGCTCAGGCCGAGAAGGCCGAACAAACCGAGAAAACCGTTGAGCCGGCGGCTCGCGAGCAGCAACCTTCCGAGTCGCAGCCTGCGGCTGACACTGAGGTCAAAGCTCAACAGACCGCTGATAAGCAGGCTGGGGAGAGCGCCTCAGGCAAGCCCCGCCGTCGTCGTCACCGCGGCGGTCGTGGCTCAAATGCCGAGGCCGCGGCCGAGAAGACAGCGACACAAAACGGAGATGAGAAGGCCGAGACTCCGGTGGATCAGGTCAAGCGCCAGCCGGCGAAGGAGGCCAAGTCCGATCGTCCGCAAAAGCGCTCGTCTGCGCCCAAGCAGGAACGTAATACCCGGGCAGATTCCAAGCGTAAGCCTCATGCACAGGCTGAGCCTGCCGCGGCTGATAGTGCTACCCAGCAGCCCGAGTCGGCCGTCCACGGCGAGGTATCGGCGTTTGCCCTTGCCCGCGTTTTGGGCAGGCAGCTGCTCAAAGTTGTCCCTACGCCTACGGCGCTCTCTAAGATCAAGGAGCAGCAGACTCAAATTGTTAAGGTCGAGGGCAAGGACGGCAAAAAGGCGCCGCAGCGCACTCAGCACAACGAGATGTCCAACCGCAAGATTGCCGAGGAAATCGCAATCATCCAGGCTTGGATCGAGCAAAACCGAGGTGCCGATACGCCGGTTGCCTCGCGCCGCCAGCGTGCCTACCAGATTTTTAACGATGAGAAGGCCTTTGACGGCAAGCACGGCGAGCGCCTAATTCGGCGTATGACCGAAAAGGGCATCAGCATGCAGGCGATTAAGGTCGCCCCCAACCGCCCCGTTCACTTTACGGGTTTCTTTACGCTGGGCGCCGATAAGCCGTTCATTATGGTCGAGAACCTGGACACCTACGACGAGATCGTCAGGCTGCTGCGTGGCCGCAAGCACGCCAAGCTCTTTGGCATCAAGGTGGGCGGCGTG
>CAJMRI010000051.1:0-1950 GCA_905215905.1 uncultured bacterium
CCCGTTCATCCATTCGACTACGCCTGTCGGCCTCGCCTTAGGACCCGACTCACCCGGGGACGACGAACGTGGCCCCGGAACCCTTGGTCATCCAGCGGGCGGGATTCGCACCCGCCTCTCGCTACTCATGTCTGCATTCTCACTCCCCAACGGTCCACGGCAGGCTTGCGCCGCCGCTTCGCCCCGATGGGGACGCTCTCCTACCCAGCATCCAAACGGACGCTGCCGCGTCTTCGGTGGCGTGCTTGAGCCCCGCTACATTGTCGGCGCGGAACCACTAGACCAGTGAGCTGTTACGCACTCTTTCAAGGGTGGCTGCTTCTGAGCCAACCTCCTGGCTGTCTATGCGACTCCACATCCTTTCCCACTTAGCACACGCTTCGGGACCTTAGACGACGGTCTGGGCTGTTTCCCTTTCGACGACGGAGCTTATCCCCCGCCGACTCACTGCCGGGATACGCGTCACCGGTATTCGGAGTTTGGCTGCTGTTGGTACCCGATACGGGCCCGCAAGCATCCAGTAGCTCTACCCCCGGGACGTAATGACCCGACGCTGCACCCAAATGCATTTCGGAGAGAACCAGCTATCACGGAATTTGATTGGCCTTTCACCCCTAACCCCAAGTCATCCCCCCGGTTTTCAACCCAGGTGGGTTCGGTCCTCCACGCGGTCTTACCCGCGCTTCAACCTGCTCAGGGCTAGATCATCCCGCTTCGGGTCCAGGACACGCGACTCAAACGCCTTTTGAGACTCGCCTTCGCTACGCGTACCCCACACGGGTTACGCTCGCCACGTGCCACTGACTCGCAGACTCATTTTTCGATAGGCACGCCGTCACCCCGAAAGGCTCCGACGGTTTGTAAGCGCACGGTTTCAGAGACTGTTTCACTCCCCTCCCGGGGTGCTTTTCACCTTTCCCTCACGGTACTAGTTCGCTATCGGTCAGACAGGTATATCTAGGCTTACCCCACGGTCGGGGCGGATTCACACGGGATTCCACGAGTCCCGCGCTACTTGGGAAACACGATCCGGAGACGACGCGCGTTCGGCTACGGGGCCATCACCCTCTGCGGCCCGGCATTCAATCCGGTTCGCCTCACACGCCGTTTTATCACTCCGGCCGGGCCCGCCAGGACCCGGACACACGCTCCCTCAACACCACGCGCGCAACGGCTGGCGCCTGTCACACGCGCGCGGTTTGGCCTGATCCGCTTTCGCTCGCCACTACTCACGGAACATCCTTTCCTGCAGGTACTGAGATGTTTCACTTCCCTGCGTACCCCCCGCGCGAACGCGGTGCCGGCCCATGACGGCCGGCGGGTTCCCCCATTCGGAAATCCTCGGATCAAAGCCCTGCTGGCGGCTCCCCGAGGCATATCGCAGCCTCAAACGTCCTTCATCGGTACTGTCTGCCAAGGCATCCACCATACGCCCTTGCAAGCAACCCGCACGACCCATCCGGGAACGGCGGGAAACCGCAAGCCCACGGCAAAAACTCCGCTGGCAACACAAATCATCACACAAATGATCACACACAAAACGATCAAACACCAGACTCCGAAGAGTCCGGCGAAATCAACAGCAGAAGACACCCCGAAAAGGGCGTCCCCTGCTCGCGTCCACTATCCAGTTCTCAAACCACCACGCACCCGCACGCGAGCCCACCCACCCCACCAGGGGACGGGCGACCGGCACGGGGCACGGAACACCAGCCACGCCAAACGGCGCGGGGTGGCGGTCCGGGAACCCAAAAGCATGCCCGCACCACTCCTGGACGCACCGCACGACCGGCACGCCCGAAGGCCGACTCCACTCTTCCACACCAGCAACCCCCGCGCACCCGGCACATCCGGGGCAAGGGGGCACACACCGGCCACCAGACAGTGGCCTGAAATCTCCGTAGAAAGGAGGTGATCCAGCCGCACCTTCCGGTACGGCTACCTTGTTAC
>CAJMRI010000052.1:0-1838 GCA_905215905.1 uncultured bacterium
CATGGTCGTGGGCATCGTCGGCGCGTTCTTCGGCGTGCTGGCGTAAGGGCCCGGCCTATTATCTGCCCCCAAGGGAAACGGCGACCCATTGCGGTCGCCGTTTTTTATTACCGAAAGCTAGCTGGAGGTGCTTCGTGATTCGATCTGACAATCCACCCGATAATGGCGTGAGCGGGGCGATGTATCTATTTGGCACAGCGCTCTTGTGGAGCTTTATCGGCATCCTCGTTCACGCCAATTCGCAGTCAGCTCTTTTGATCGGTGCCGTCACGGCAATATTTATGGCACTCTTTATCCTGCTCGTCGGCAGGCCTGTCCTCCGCGTCAGCCGTCTTATTGCCCTTGTGGCCGTCTGCAACTTCGTGACGGGCACCACGTTTAACTTTGCCAACCAGCTCACGACGGTCGGCAACGCGATCGTCCTGCAGTACACCTCGATGATTTTCGTTATCGTGTATCAATCGCTCGCAACTCACACGTTGCCTTCGCCTGCGAAGATTGCTTCCGTGGTGGTTGCTTTTACGGGTATGGGACTTTTCTTTTTAGGTGATTTGAGTCCCGAGGGCATGCTCGGCAACCTGCTTGCCATCATTTCGGGCGCCGTCTTTGGGCTGTGCTTCTTTTTGAACTCTCGCCCCGACGCCTCACCCATGGTGTCCTCGCTCATCTCCTGCGGTATCTCGATGCTGCCGATCGTCTATTTTGCTGGTGCCCTAGACTCCGTGAGACCATTTGAGTGGGGGCTCATGCTGGTGCATGGCCTTTTTTGCAGTGGTCTTGCGAGCGTGCTGTATGCCAAGGGGATTGCGCGCACCAACGCGTTTGCGGCCAACTTGGTCTGCATGAGCGAGGTCGTGCTCGCTCCCTGCTGGTCGGCGCTCCTCTTTGGCGAGGTCTTTCACTGGAATGAGTTTTTGGGCGCGGCGATTATCGTTTTGGTGATTGTAGCCAACTTGGCATCCGATGCCTTTGGCGATGGCTTTCTGGTGGCGCTTGTCCGCCATCGAAACAAAGAGCGCGCCTGATGGGATACGTCTGCCGTTTACGGTAAAAAACACCCCGCTGAGCGAGTGGTATTAAATAGTAAGAACCTGCATACCTATAATTGGTATCAAATCATTTGTACCTGGCATGGGTGTTAGCAGCACACCAGGTACGCTTCGAGCCGTGTAATCGAACTCCCGGAATTGATATCAACAACGCGCGCGACGGGAGTGGCGACGGTTCGAGATTCCTAATTGGGAGGAACTATGCTTACCCAAGCAATCCTCGTCGGCTTAGTCGGAGCGTTTGGATGCCTCGACTACCAGCTCGGCACCCTCTACGCGTTCCGCCCCATCGTCCTGTGCCCGCTCGTGGGCCTGGTGCTGGGGGACCTGCAGACCGGCCTTGCCGTTGGCGCCAGCCTGGAGCTGCTGTTCATGGGCTCGATCTCCATCGGCGCCTACGTGCCGCCTAACGAAACCGTCGGCGGCGTGCTCGCCTGCGCGTTTGCCATTCAGCTCGGTCAGGGTACCGAGACGGCCATCGCGCTCGCCATGCCCATCGCCGTCCTTTCGCTGACGATCGGCAACATTACGGATGCTGGATTCTCGATCATTGTTGACATTGCTGACAAGTGCGCTGCCAAGGGCAACCTCAAGGGTATCTACGCGGCACATTGGAGCATGGGCCTCTTTGGCTGCCTTGAGTACTTCCTGCTGTGCGGCGGCGCATTCTACCTGGGCTCCGACGCCATCCAGGGCCTGCTCGACTTCATCCCGTCCTTTGTGATCGATGGTTGCGGCGTTGCCGCCAACATCCTGCCGGCCATGGGCTTCGCCATGCTCGGCCGCCTG
>CAJMRI010000053.1:0-1647 GCA_905215905.1 uncultured bacterium
CCCTCGTCGGCGACCTTGTCGGCAAGGGCGGTCATCTTCTTGCCGGCCTCGTAGACGTTCTTGCCGTCCTCGACGTAGCCCTCCTGGCTAAAGTGCATGATCTCGATCTTCTCGGTTTCCTTCATGGCTTTTCCTTTCTGTCCTGTACGCGAATCTATACATCGCGTTTCTTTTCGATACCAATTATAGACATACACCTAACGTGTTTTTAATACCACTTATCAATCTATTCCAATCCTCGGTGAACGGTCGAAATTCTCTGGTGAGTGGTATTAAATTATAATTGAATGTATAGCTAACACCGCCGACGCCTCCCTTGTGCGACAAAGAACAGCGTTCCCACCAGCGCAATAATGGTCGATGCCCCAAACAGCACCGCCTGGACGCCCAAAGCCTCCGCCAAAAACGGAGCCGCCAGCAGCGGCAGCACGCCGGCGCTCATCAGGCCAAAACGCACAAAGCCGGTAATGCGCCCCAGGTATTTGATGTCGGCGCGCTCCTGAATCAAGATCATCTGTAGCGGTTCCAGGAATCCCCAGGCCAAACCGTTAATCGCCTGACCGATAATCGCGACCCCCAGCATATCGGTGCCCACGTACACCATGGACCCAATGCCCACGGCCATGAGCGCGCCGAGCAGCAATCGCAGGTTGACATGGCGAGCAGAAAGCTTGGTCAGGATGAACGCACCCACCGAGGAAGTAAGGCCCACGACCGAGGACAGCCAGCCCAGCCAGACGATATCCACGTTGAGCACATCACGGTAGAACAACGACTCCAGCGAATCGAACGCGCCAAACGCAAAGAAACCCAAAAAGCCCGAGATAAAGATGAGGCGCAGGTCGTGGTCTCGAAACGTAAGTCGCGCACCCTCGGCCATGCCGCCCAGAATACCGCCCTTCGGCTTCTCCCCTTTTGCGGGAACAACGCACTCGTGACAGCCCAAGGAGAGCACAGCCGCCACACCCATCATGCCCGCCATGAGCAGATAGACCGATTGCGTGGCAAAACAACTCACGATGGCACCACCGAGCAGCGGGCCAGCGGTATAGGCGATATTGCTGTAGAACACCATGAGACCGTTCACGCGGGTACGGCCCTCGGTGGTCGACTCCAGGTATCCCGGAAACGCATGCGTGCAGGTGTTGATAAAGCCGCCCGCAAGTCCCAAGACGCACGCGGCAAACACAAGCCCGGGGACAGACAACGGCGCTAACCCCACGCCAAGCGATAGCACTGCCGTAATCACGCACGTCACAAACGACGTCCGGCGCGGTCCAAAGCGATCGATGACCGAGCCCGACACCATATTGCCCGCCGACGTCATAAGATTGCGCACGAGCGTAATGGCAGCGACCAAAAAGGCCGTGCCGGCCAGATCATACGTGGCCGCACCGATAAGCCCCAAAAAGTAGACCGCGTTGTTGGCGCACCACTGCAGGGGCTCAATAAGAATCAGCCTGACCTCTGCCGGCGTCAGGCGCATTGCTTCGCGATCCTTCGCGAACATACGAACTCCTTCTATACAAAAAGGGGATGGAGGGCATAGGCCTGCTCCATCCCCTTTCCAAGTTGCAACGAAAATCTATGCAGCCGGGCCCTTACGCCAGCACGCCGAAGAACGCGCCGACGATGCCCACGACCATG
>CAJMRI010000054.1:0-1624 GCA_905215905.1 uncultured bacterium
TTGTTGTGTTTGGGTATGGGTGGGCCCCCGGGGGTTGTTGGCCTCGTCCGGGGGTCCTTGTCGTGTGGTGCGGCGGCGTGCTACTCTCCCACACCCTGTCGGGTGCAGTACCATCGCCGTGCCAGGTCTTAGCTTCCGGGTTCGGAATGGGACCGGGCGTCTCTCCTGGGCCATGGCCGCCGCAAATCTTGGGTTATCGGCCGGGAAACGGGGTTTCCCGCCGGCGTGTGGCGGTTCGGGGACCGGACAATGGACGCGATTCGTTGCTGTTGACTGATCGTGCGCGTGTGAGGACGTGCTCCCTGTGCGCCTTCGCGGGGCCCTGCCGGGTCCTGCGCCACACGCCTCCCGGGCGTGTGGATGTGGGTTGCCTCTCGACCATTAGTACCGGTCGGCTCCACCCCTCGCGGGGCTTCCACGTCCGGCCTATCAACCACGTGTTCTGCATGGGGTCTTCAGCGGCTCGGGGCCGCATGGAATCCTTATCTTGGAGAAGGCTTCCCGCTTAGATGCTTTCAGCGGTTATCCCTTCCGAACGTAGCCAACCGGCCGCGCCACTGGCGTGACGACCGGCATACCAGAGGTTCGTCCACCCAGGTCCTCTCGTACTATGGGCAGGCCTCCTCAAGATTCCAACGAGCGCAGAGGATAGAGACCAAACTGTCTCACGACGTTCTGAACCCAGCTCGCGTGCCGCTTTGATCGGCGAACAGCCGAACCCTTGGGACCTGCTCCAGCCCCAGGATGCGACGAGCCGACATCGAGGTGCCAAACCATCCCGTCGATATGGACTCTTGGGAATGATCAGCCTGTTATCCCCGGGGTACCTTTTATCCGTTGAGCGATGCCGCGCCCGTGCGCCGGCACCGGATCACTATCTCCGACTTTCGTCCCTGCTCGATCCGTCGATCTCGCAGTCAAGCCCGCTTGTGCGATTACACTCGACACCCGATTGCCAACCGGGCCGAGCGGACCTTTGAGCGCCTCCGTTACTCTTTGGGAGGCAACCGCCCCAGTTGAACTACCCGCCAGGCACTGTCCCTGAACAGGATGACTGTTCGAGGTTAGACATCAAACGAGAACAGAGCGGTATTTCACCTTGCGGCTCCGCGGATGCTGGCGCACCCGCCTCGAAGCCTCCCGCCTATGCTACACAATCCGCGCCTAATGCCAATACCAAGGTATAGTAAAGGTCCCGGGGTCTTTTCGTCCTTCTGCGCTTAACGAGCATCTTTACTCGTACTGCAATTTCGCCGAGCTCCTGGTCGAGACAGTGGGGAAGTCGTTACGCCATTCGTGCAGGTCGGAACTTACCCGACAAGGAATTTCGCTACCTTAGGATGGTTATAGTTACCACCGCCGTTTACCGGGGCTTGAATTCACCGCTTCGCAGAAAGCTGACGGATCCTCTTAACCTTCCGGCACCGGGCAGGCGTCAGAGCGTATACAGCGGCTTGCGCCTTCGCACGCTCCTGTGTTTTTGGTAAACAGTCGCTACCCCCTGGCCTGTGCCACCCCCCGCCGCTCATCACCGCAGGGGGTCTCCCTTATGCCGAAGGCACGGGAGCAATTTGCCGAGTTCCTTGACCAGGATTCGCTCGATCGCTTTGGTATTCTCTACCTG
>CAJMRI010000055.1:0-1520 GCA_905215905.1 uncultured bacterium
TGCCCCAAGCAGATCGACGGCAAGAAGACCGAGGACTCCTGGCGCGCCCATCAGGTGCCGCTGGCGAGCGCCAAGGACACCCACGAGCATTTCCGCGTACTGCGCGAGTGGTTGCGCTCCTACAAGCCCGAGGAGCTCTTTACGCCAGAGGGCCAGGTGCGCCCCGAGGTGACGGCCTTTATGCCGACCGGCGAGCTGCGTATCGGCGCCAATCCCAACGCGAACGGCGGCAAGGTGCGCCGCGAGCTCGAGCTCCCCGATATTCACGCCCACGAGATCCCCGTCGCCGAGAAGGGCCATGGCTGGGGCTCCACCGAGGCCGCCCGCGTCTTTGGTGAGTACACTGCCGATGTTCTGGCCAAGAACATGGACGATTTCCGCATCTTCGGTCCCGACGAGACCGCGTCCAACCGCCTGCAGGCAGCCTACAAGGTGACCAAGAAGCAGTGGGATGCCGGCTTCTACGAGGACGAGGCCAACGACGAGCTGCTGGCCGGCTCCGGTAAGGTCGTCGAGCAGCTGTCCGAGCACCAGTGCGAAGGCTTCCTCGAGGCTTACGTGCTCACCGGACGCTCCGGCGTGTGGAGCTCCTACGAGAGCTTTGTCCACGTGGTCGATTCCATGGTCAACCAGCACTGCAAGTGGCTTGAGGCAACCAAGCGCGAGATTCCGTGGCGTGCCCCCATCAGCGGCCTCAACATTTTGCTGTCGAGCCATGTTTGGCGTCAGGACCACAACGGCTTCTCGCACCAGGACCCCGGCTTTATCGACCTGCTGCTCAACAAGGCCAACGACACGCATATCGTGAATGCGTACTATCCGGCCGACGCCAACATGGCCCTCGCTGTGGCCGAGCGCGTCTATCAGTCCACCGACTGCGTCAACGCCATCTTCTGCGGCAAGCAGCCCGCCCCGACCTTCCAGACGGTCGACGAGGCCTGCGCCGAGCTCGCCGAGGGCGTCGCGACTTGGAAGTGGGCATCGACCGCTGGTTCACTCGCCGAGGCCGACGCCGTGGTTGCGACCTGCGGTGACGTGCCGACGCTCGAGGCTCTGGCTGCAACCGATATGCTGCGCGAGTTGGGCATTAAGGTGTGGTTCGTCAACGTGGTCGATCTGCTCAAGATCCAGAACGTCTGCGAGAACGACCAGGCTATAAGCGACGAGCGTTGGGCTGAGCTGTTCGGCTGCGGTGAGAAGCCCGTGCTCTTCGCATTCCACGCCTATGCCGGCACGATTCGCCGCCTGATCTGGAACCGCCCCGGCCACGACGCCTTCCGCGTCCACGGCTACGAGGAGAAGGGCTCCACGACCACGCCGTTCGACATGCTGCGTCTGAACAACATGGACCGCTGGGCCCTGGCCGCCGACGTGCTGCGCATGGTCGACGCCGATAAGTTTGCAGAGCAGATTGACGAGTGGGAGGCCTTCCGCACCGAGGCTTTTGAGTTCGCGTGCGACGAGGGCTTCGATCACCCGGCCTTTACCGACTGGGTCTGGCCCGACGCCGCTGCCGCAAC
>CAJMRI010000056.1:0-1489 GCA_905215905.1 uncultured bacterium
CGCCGGAAACCCATCGGCGCGGCCCGCTTTTTATTGACCCCAACAGCATGCCTGCAGATTTAGGTCTAATACTTTTCCGCGAAGTGAACGAGCAAAAACGAGCCCCCGAAGCATCGACACTTTTCAGACGCCGTTTCCTGCGGTTTCGCCGAGTTTTTCCTGCAGTTTTGGCGTCAAAAAGTGTGGATGCTTCGGGGGTCCAAAACAGGTCGTTCACTTCGCGGAAAAGTATTCGACTTCGTTTTCGCGCAGACACGAATCCGGCCGCCACAATGCAAAACGGGGTCCGCGCGCAGCACAGACCCCGTCAAAAAAGATAATTCCCGGTGCCTAGTACTGCTCGATGCCCATGTAGCGACGAACCTCGGGGCTGTGGTCAAACACCTTGCCGCGGGCGGCGCGCAGCTCGCAGCTCATGTTGTAGAAGAAGATCGGCTCCAGGAACGAACGCACGCTGGCGGGCACCTCGCCCACGCCGTACTCGAGGGCGTCGAGCACCATAATCGTATCGGTGTGCGTGTTGAGAAACGCGAGCGCGCGCTCCTCCATGGGGCGGCACTCGCCCGCGCCAAGCTGCACAAAGTAGAACACGCCGGGCTCGGTGGCCTCGAAGGGACCGTGGAAGTACTCGCCAGAGTGGATGTAGCAGCAGTGCTGCCACTGCATCTCCATGAGCGAGCAGATGGCCATGGCGTAGGTCTGGCTAAAGTTGGGGCCGGACCCCAGGATATAGAAGAACTTGTGCTGCTGGCAGAGCTCGGCAAAGCGGGCGCCCAGCTCGGCGTTGACCTTCTCGCGGGCGGCGGGCAGCAGCGCATCCATCTGCTTAAGGCCGGCGTACATGTCGGCGAGCGCCTCGTAGCCCTCCTGCTGGTCGAGCAGCTCGGCAGCCATCAGAACACCGATGCCCTGCGGGACCTCGGCCTGCGACTCGCCCTTGCCCCACGGATAGACCCAGGTTGTCCACTTGCCGCTGTCGATCTTGGAGCCCGCATAGTCGGTCATGGTCACGACCTCGGCGCCGGCAGTCAACGCCATCTCGCAACCGTCGATGACCTCCTGCGTGTTGCCACTGTGGCTGCAGGCGACGACGAGCGACTTCGGCCCCAGGCTCTTGGGGGCCATCAGGCAAAACTCGCGCGCGGTGTAGACCGTCGAGGTAAACGTGGTCGCCTCGCGCTTGAGCAGTTCGTTAGCCGGCATGAGGTCGATCATCGAACCGCCGCAGGCAATCCAAAAGACGTTCTCAATCTTGCCCTTGCGCTCGATAATTTCCTGAACCAGATCGTGTGCGTTCATGGTGATGTCCCTCCTTGTGTGGCGGTTTCGAACGACGACAGCTCGTACCTGCGATCGTTCTATGTTGTTCTATTTATAGCATGCGAGCTGTCACAGGTGAAGTCGTTTCAGCAGATTTGTTCTATGTTGTTCTATCTCCTTGATTATCAACTTTATCCGAACACCTCCCACATTCATCCGTACATGTGCG
>CAJMRI010000057.1:0-1387 GCA_905215905.1 uncultured bacterium
AAGGGTTAAGGGTCAAAATGTGTGTCTGGCTCGGCGTGTCGCGGGGGTTAGATTTGGCCTTTTTGAATGCCGATTGAGTGGGTGTAGTCGGTGTCGATAGCGTTGTCGTAGAGGGCTGGGCGTCCTGTTTCGTGGTCGGCTTGGTTCTCGGTTTGGGTCAGGGTGGATACTTTGGCGAGTTGGCCCTGGCCCCAGTCGGACTGCCTGGCGATTCGTACTGGATCGTCAGGCAGTTCCGTTTTTAAGTAGAGCCACCAATCCAGCATGCGGCGTTGTCGTTCGCCTGATCTGCCGCGGTGGGTTCTGGCGAGCAGTTTGAGCTGGGCGTTGATGCCGCCTTCTAAGCTGTTGGTGGTGGATTTGATCCGCTCGGGCGCAAGGACTCCTGCTGGCGGGTTGAGGTAGACAAACAGCATCTCGGACCGCCAAAGATGGTTGAGGCTGTTGTAGGCCTTGCGCACGTTGTGGTGGGTCCACACGCGGGTCCATGCACCTGTTTTGGGGTCTTTGATCATGGTTTTCTCGTTCATCCATTCCCGGTAGATCGTTGAAAACTCGTGCAGTTGCACACCCCACGCGGCGGCTTCATCCAGTGTGGTGATCCGGGTCAGTTTCAGCGCAAGTCGGTAGATGGTGCGCCCGGCATCGGTGCGTGGGTTGGTGGTGGTGTAGCGGCGGACCACGCGTTGGGCGTGGATGAGGCAGCGTTGAATTTTCGTAGTCGGCCAGCACTTTTTGATTGCGCTGTATGCGCCTTGGCCGCCGTCGATGACGGCGATGAGTGGGGCTTCGATGCGTTCAAGCAGCAGTTGGTAGTCGCGGGTGGTTTCGTGTTTGCACCAGTGCCAGGCGATCACGTGGTCGATGGTCGCCGCGACGATCAGGCAGCCACCGGCGGTGTAGGTGCCATCGAGAAATACCTGGTCGTAGATCCGCTTGTGGTGGCCGGCGGTGGGGTCAGGCACATCAACGAGCCAGCACCACTTGAAGCGCCGCTTCATGGTGGCGCGGCTAACACCGTTTCGTTTGGCTAGGTCGTCGAGTGATATTGCGGTGGTGCAATGCTCGATGAACTGGGTGAACACTGCCGCGTTGGTGATGTCGTTTCGACGTTTGACGCTGGAGGCGCCGCATTGTTTGCAGCGCCATCTGGTGGTGCCTTTGCTGGTGGTGCCGTTGCGTTTCATTTCACCGCCGCAGTGGCAGCGTGGTTGGTTCTTCGACATTGCGACACCACACCACGCCGCGCATAGCACATCACGGCTGCCACACCGAGGATTTCCCGTCGGGGGCTAGATATATGCTTCCGGAGCATATACTTTCCGGAAACCTACAGGTCAATCCGTGAAAATCCGCGATTCCGGACACACTTTTTGACCCTTAACCC